>WVYX01000053.1:280-2132 GCA_011772755.1 Gemmatimonadales bacterium | reverse complement strand
CGCCGCCTTTGCACCGGCCGCGGTTGAGCTGTCAAGTGCGTCCCCCTCGAGAGTGACGAGGCACACTTTGCCGTTCACGTCGTGGCTGGCCGCCGCCGGCACAGCACCGACGATTCCAACCAGCAGGCCCAGAAGCAAGGTGAGCATCAGCAGTTTGCGTAAACCCATAAGAACCCCTCTCTCGCGCGCAACGATCTTCGAGCCGCCCACTCACTATGGCCTGGTTGTTGGCCCCATGGGAAGAGGCGAAAGGCACATCCCTGAGATACGTCGCCGTCAACGCCATGGTGTACGTCGGGGCGGATTGTCCCGTCCGGCCCACCACCCGGGCCCCCGCACGCCGAGCCGATCACCCGCTATGCGCCATAGCGAGCATGCAGGGAAACCACGCCGAGCGAGGCCTGTTTGGTTGTCAAGGGGGCTTTCGGGCGGGTTGAGTTGTCTCGCTGGAGAGCGAGCTTGGTGGCGTAGGCTTGGGGGTGGCCCGGGGTGGCTGCGCGAAAGAGCCGGCTGTCAGGATGGAAGGCCGGTCACGCACGCGACTGAGACGTTCCTGGCTGCCCCCCGGGCCCTACCGCGTCTGCTGGTCCGCCTGGAGGTGGCGGTAGACGACGTCGGAGAGGCGCCGTTTCAGCGACCGGATCGCTTCCTTGCGGGTCTTGCCTTCAGCGAGTTTGCGTTCGTAGAAGATGCGTCCCTGCGTGTTCGGGTAGCGCAGCTGGGTGATCACGATCAGATGGAGCGCATGGTTCAGCATGCGGTTGCCGCGCGGGTTGAGGCGATGCCGCTGGTTCGGCCCGGAGGAAGCGTCGATGGGGGCGCTGCCGTTGTAGGTGGCGTAGTGATGTCGGGTGGGGAACCGGGACAGGTCNNGGGGCGCTGCCGTTGTAGGTGGCGTAGTGATGCCGGGTCGGGAACCGTGTGACGTCGCCGGTGTAGCCGATCAGCAGGCCGGCCACGACCGGGCCGACCCCGTAGATGTCGGTCAGTGTCGTTCCGGAGGCCTCGACCGCAACTGCGAGGCGTTGCTTGGAGGCTTTGAGCTCCTTCTCGAGGCGACGCAGGTCGGTCAGGTGCTGATGGGCGATGCGTTTGCGTTCTTGCTCCACCATGGTGGCGGGTCGGATCCGGGCCAGAAGCTGTGAGGCTTGTCGCACCACCATTTCCTTGTTCATCCCACCCGGGATCAGCGCAGCGAGCACGGCGTGGAGCCGCGCCGCGGCTTGGGTCTTCAACGAGGCGAGCTGCTTGTGGCGCTTGGCCAGCATGCGCAGCACCGCCACGTGATCCTCTGCTGTCACCACTCGCAGTCCGGGTTGACGTAACGCCACAATGGCAACCGAGCGGGCATCGTTGGGGTCGTTCTTCTGGGACCGGGTCGAGCTCAACAGGCGGACCCGGGCGGCCTGAGTGGAGGGCACGTCCACCACATGCTCACCCGCCGCCACCAACTGTTGCGCCAACAGATAGCCGTGCCCGTTCGCCGATTCGATCGCCCAGCAGCGTTGCGGGAACCGTTCCGCCCAGCCGAGCAGNNCTCTCGTCGACCGCGGCCGCAGCATGAGAACCCTTGTGCGGGTCGATACCGATCATCACCGACATCACACACCTCCTCGTGTCTCGAAGGCCGGTGGATCTGACGGTGGGCACTCCTGATACGGATCTGCGTGCCACGCCTGTTTCGAGCCACACCGTCAGCAGGAATCCCAGGCGGGCCAGCCGCTCGTTCGAAAGCCAACCCGCAAGGTGGCAGGCACATCGAGAGCCAAACCCGCCCGAGACCCCTACAACGCTACGGAACCAACTCCCGCAACACCCCTACAGACCTATCAGGCACATATCGAGCGCCCCA
>WVYX01000053.1:0-185 GCA_011772755.1 Gemmatimonadales bacterium | reverse complement strand
GCCGGCACGCAACGTCACGAGACACCACGACTTCGTCGGGGACGCAGTCCGCTCGGCATTGCCGGATAGCGGGGCTACTCCATGGGGATGTCCTTGACGCTCTCGAGCCACGCCTCAACTTCCGTGCGCCGGTAGCGGACATGACGCCCAACCGTGTAGCTGGGCGGCCCGCGCTCGTCACCGCA
>WVYX01000113.1:395-1049 GCA_011772755.1 Gemmatimonadales bacterium | reverse complement strand
GAGCTGTCGTGCCTGCTGGGATCGCTGCTGGCGGTGTGGCTCGAAACAGGCGTAGCACCGTTGTCCGTATCAGGAGTGCCCACCGTCAGAACCCGCCGACCGTCGAGACACGAGGAGGTGTGTGATGTCGGTGATGATCGGTATCGACCCTGCCAAGGGCTCCCACGCCGCGGCTGCGGTCAATGGTGGTGAGGTGGCGGTGGCCGAGCTGGAGGTGCGAGCGACGCGACGCCAAGCTGGCGAGTTGTTGGCGTGGGCGGAGAGGTTTCCGGAGCGACGCTGGGCGATCGAGTCCGCCAACGGCCACGGGTATCTGCTGGCCCAGCAGCTGGTGAGCGCTNNCGTTCCCTCGACGTTGTCGGCCCGGGTGCGGGTGCTGGATTCGACCCGGTCGCAGAAGAACGACGCCAATGATGCCCGTTCGGTGGCGATCGTGGCGCTGCGCAACCCGGGCCTGCGGGTGGTGACCCGGGAGGATCATATGGCGGTGCTGCGAATGCTGGCCAAGCGCCACAAGCAACTCGCCTCGTTGAAGACTCAGGCCGCCGCTCGTCTCCACGCGGTGCTCGCCGCGCTGATTCCTGGGGGCCTGGGCAAGGAGATGGTGCCCCGCCAAGCTGCGGCGCTGCTGCGCCGGGTCCGACCCAACACCAT
>WVYX01000113.1:0-221 GCA_011772755.1 Gemmatimonadales bacterium | reverse complement strand
ATCGACGCCTCCTCCGGAGCGAAGAAACGGCATCGGCTCAACCCGAGAGGCAACCGCATGTTGAACCATGCGCTGCACCTGATCGCCATCACTCAGCTGCGCTACCCCAACACCGAAGGACGCATCTTCTACGAACGCAAACTCGCTGAGGGCAAGACGAAGAAGGAAGCGATCCGGTCGTTGAAGCGGCGCCTGTCTGACGTCGTCTACCGCCACCTCCA
>WVYX01000040.1 GCA_011772755.1 Gemmatimonadales bacterium | reverse complement strand
AAATCTGGTTTTCCCTTGACAGGCACCCCCCCCATCTGGTACGTCCCAGGTGCGGGGTGGAGTTCCGACCACTCTCCGTCCCCGTCAGGACCGGTAGAAGGGCCGCCGGGCTGGCCACCCGGCGGCCCGTGGTCCCGGGCCTGTCCCAAAGTGGTCCTTCCTGTGTTCCTGACGGTGCCGCACATGCCAGACGCACTTCCAGCTGTCGTGGGTACCCTCCCGGCGAGCTGCTACGACCAAGAGCCGGAGGAAAGCGACCCTACTTCCCTTGATTCCGCAGAAACAGAGTCGCAACCTACCCGCTGTGCCTCCGCGTTCGATCACATCGGACGGCAACCGGCAACTGTAAGCTTTCGTCACTCGGGCTGGGCCAGGACCCGTCGAGCAGTCTACGACTCACTCCGCAGAACCTGCCAACCACCCCACCGGCAATACGAGTTTCTTCACTGCGGTGCCCACGCCTACGTCGTCAAGAGCACCGATGACCCGCCCAGGTACAAACTCGCAGGCTCCTCCTGTCACGACCGCTTCTGCCTGCCCTGTGCCAACGAGCGGAGCCGGGCAATCGCCCTGAACGTCGCCGACGCAACAAAGGGCAAGACCCTCCGCTTTCTCACACTCACCGTACGTAGCCAGCGCGAAAGCCTCGCCAACCGCCTGGACCACCTGTACAACTCCTTCCAGAAGCTAAGACGCCGACGTTTCTGGACCAAACGCGTCACCGGAGGCATGGCCTTCTTAGAGGTCAAATGGTCTTCGGTGTCACAGCGGTGGCACCCGCACTTCCACGTGCTCGTCGAGGGCAGATACCTCCCCTACGCCGAACTACGCAAATACTGGTACGCCGTCACCGCCGACAGCCACGTAATCGACATCAGGCTGATTCGCGACCACCGGAAGTGCACCCAATACGTCACCAAATACTGTAGCAAGCCCCTGAACAAGACGTTCACGCGCCTGCCCGAGCAACTAGACGAGTGCGTTGAGGCACTCAAAGGCCGGAAGTTGGTCGTGACTTTCGGTGATTGGCGGGGGCTCGTAGTCGCCAGAAAACTCGACGGCGAGAAGTGGGAGTACGTCGACTCGCTCCAGCACCTCTTCGAGCGAGCGGCCCACCAGGACGCCGAAGCACTAGCGATACTCCGTGCGCTGACAGACGCACCACTAACTCCGTTCCTGATCCGAGCACCACCCGAACCGAAACCCGCAACCGCACCCGTACCGAACCAGAAGCAACAAACGCTATTCGGAACATGGGAGCGCAACGGTACCTTCCGACTCCCCGAGTAGGAAGCCCCGTCGACTCGCTCGCTTACGCTCGCTCGCAAGAGCGGTTGCGTACGAGCTACTACGCGCAAGGACACTCTCCGTGCATCTGCTCGCCTCGGACGCCGCCGTGTTAACGGCTCGCGGTTGTAGCGGTCTGTCGTGCGGAGAGTCCCCTCCCGCTCGCCCAAAAAGACGCACGCCGGTTTGCAATGTACGCCCCCTCCGCTCCCACTTCGGTCTGCTCGCTCCCCGGGCCGCTGCTCGTGATGCCAACCACAGCGCTTCCGTGAGGCTACCCGGCGAGCAGCGGCCCGGGGGCTCGCAGACCGACGCCTACGGCGGCAGAACGTCCGGTCCTAATACGAGCGTTATGTTGCGGCTCAAAGAGGAGTCTGCGGAGCGCCGCAACATAACGCACGTATTACGACCGGACTCTTGGGGGGTGGCCCCCCCAAACCCCCCAGGGACGCGCTGCGGCATCCATGCCGCGTTACTGCCTCGCCTCCTGCTCGGCGGCAGAGCTCTACAAACTCGACCGGCCCTAGCAAGGGTCCTGCCGCTCCTCCGTCGCGTCATGCCCCTTGCCAGGGCCTCGACGCCCGGTAACCGACGCAACAACGTCCCCAGGTCCGGCCCGGCCCCGCCCGTCCCCCTCGGAAGCGGTTACGGGGATCGGGCGGGGCCTACCCGCTCCTCGCCCCGCGGCGCTCGCCTGGCGGTCGCCTCGCGGTCGCCTGGCGCTTGACAAACCGGCGCGTGGTGCTCCAAATACGAGCCAGCGGTGTCCCGCTCCGTTCCCGCCGGTCTCCGTGTTGTTTCCTAGTGGTCTCGCCTTTATTGGAGTCAGAATCGTGAAATTCAAGTCGAGCGTATACACCCAGGCAAGCGGCTCTATCGGTGGCATTACCTACGCACACAACCGCGGAGGCATGTACACCCGAGCCCGGGCCACCCCGACGAACCCCCAAACCATCCGGCAAACCGAGGTACGAAACCGAATGAGCCAACTCACGAACCTCTGGGTTAACACTCTCACGGACGCCCAACGCATCCTGTGGGACGCCTACGCCTCTGCGGTCCCCCTGCCGGACCGCCTCGGAGAGCCCCGCAACGTCGGTGGCCTCGGAATGTACGTGCGGTCCAATCTGGCCCGCCTGCAAGCGGGCGAGCCTCGAGTGGACGACGCCCCCGTCATCTTCGACCTGGGAGACTTCACCCCGATCACCAGCCCCACGGCCAACGACTCCGAGGCCCTCGGCGCGGCCTTCACGAACACCGACGATTGGGCCGGCGAGGACGACGCGGCGATGCTCGTCTACGGCGGCCGCCCGGTGAACCCGACCATCAATTACTACACCGGCCCCTGGCGCTACGCGGGCAAGATTCAGGGCGACAGCATCACGCCGCCGACCTCCCCGTTCAGCGTCACGAGCCAGTTTACCCTCATCGAGGGCCAGAAGGTCTTCTTCCGCGTCCAGGTCACCCGTGCCGACG
>WVYX01000266.1:1228-1416 GCA_011772755.1 Gemmatimonadales bacterium | reverse complement strand
CAGCATTGGAAACAACTCACCTTTGGCCATTCCGGCCTTCATCGCGGACAGCGCTTCCTCTCTCGGAATTTCCTCACCGCCCAAATAGCGCTCCAGCAGGCTGTCGTCGGTCGTGGCAATCGTCTCGATGAGCTCCTGCGAATACTTCTCCAACCGTTCCTGGTATTCGTCGGGAACGTCTGCTTCCT
>WVYX01000266.1:913-1098 GCA_011772755.1 Gemmatimonadales bacterium | reverse complement strand
GTCCCGACTTCCACACCGGCGGTCCCGCTCACCACTACCAGTGCCGAATCTGCGGCATAGAGACCCGCCACAGCGTCGCCAATGAAGTCCAGATAACCCGGCGTATCGATGAGATTGATCTTGGTATCCATCCACTCCGCGTGCGCGAGCGCGAGATTGATGGAGTACTTGCGTTCGATTTCGTC
>WVYX01000266.1:553-793 GCA_011772755.1 Gemmatimonadales bacterium | reverse complement strand
CGAGCCATGACCCACAACCGCCACGTTGCGGATGGCGTCAGTCGCATAGACACGCATAGTGCCAAACCTCCTTCAGCGGGGACGCTGAAGTTGGCCCGGCGGGACCAGAGATGTCAATTGGCTGCCGGGAGGTGAGTTTCCTCCGCGGATCGCAGTCCGCCACCCATGCAGGCGCGGCCGCATGTGCACGGTGGATGCTGAACAGCGGCCGGTACGCCCGCACCCACGCAGGCGCGGCCG
>WVYX01000266.1:274-485 GCA_011772755.1 Gemmatimonadales bacterium | reverse complement strand
CGCATGGCACCCCACGCCTACCGATAGCCGGCCGCCTGCAGATTGAACAGCTCCGCGTACAGCCCCGCGTTCTCGAGCAGCGAGAGATGAGTGCCCTGCTCCACGATGGCGCCGCCCTGGAGCACCAGGATCCGGTCGGCCATCCGAACGGTGGAAAAACGGTGCGATATGATGACCGCGGCCCGGCCTCGGGTGAGCTCGGTGAAGCGGA
>WVYX01000266.1:0-185 GCA_011772755.1 Gemmatimonadales bacterium | reverse complement strand
CGCAGTGGGCTCGTCGAGGATGAGGACTTGAGCGTCTCGCATGTAGGCCCGAGCAAGCGCCACCTTCTGCCACTCCCCGCCCGATAGCTCGACACCGCCATCGAAGCGCCGGCCCAACTGCTGTTCGAATCCCTTCTCGAGCCTGCTGGCCACCCGGTCGGCCAGGCCGCTCGCCGCCGCCCGCC
>WVYX01000143.1:1022-1462 GCA_011772755.1 Gemmatimonadales bacterium | reverse complement strand
GACGGCAGCAGGCTCGCGGGGTCGACCGCGCCCTCCGGCAGGTGGCGCAGGCTCGACACCCTGAGCTGGCGGCGGTCTCTGAAGGTGGCGACCTCGCCAATGACGTGCACCACGTGGCCGGATCGCAGTCCCGCCACCTCGCCCTGCCGCTCCTGCCAGAAGGGCTCCGTGCCAATCCGGCCGGATCGGTTGCCCAGTGTCAGCAGGGTGTAGGGATCGCCGCCGATCTGGCTCTTCACCGCCACATCGAGGACCAGCAGTGGAGCATCGACCCGCGCGCCGATGCCGAGGGACGGCAGGTGGACCGGAGATGACATGAGTGAAACCTAGCGTGGTCTCCAGGGCTTGAGCTTTGGGAGGCTCGGGTCGGGCTCGCGGGCGGGGTGCATGGCCGGCTCGGCCTCGATGCGCGGTAGGAGGTGGCGTATGGAATTGGCGTA
>WVYX01000143.1:0-931 GCA_011772755.1 Gemmatimonadales bacterium | reverse complement strand
CTGTATCAGTTTCGCTCCGGTGGCCAACAGATGTGTGCGGAAGTCGCCCAGCCGTTCGAGCAACGCTTGGTGACCGATCAGTGTCTCGCCGAACGAGAGCAGGGCGGCCGCCACGAGCGGCACCGGGGGAACGGGCACGATTGCCGCCACCCGGCCCATCAGCTCGTCGGCCAGTGCCTGAAGCTCGGGTGCGCGCGCCTCGCGGGAACGCTCCATGATCCGGCCATGCGCTGCCACCCACTTCCGGGTGGACACCGGAGTTCCGAAGTTCACGGCGACGCGTCCGTACCGGCGGAGGTTCCCGGTGGAGAGGCGNNCGGTGGAGAGGCGCGCGAGGTTGCCCAGCAGGTAACTCGTCACACCGGCCAGTTGACGCAGCCGCCCGGGACGCAGGTCCTGATCGATGAGCTCGAGAATCAAGCTGCGGTCCTCCAATACACGGTCGTAGTTGAGGGCCACGGGCACGAGCCAGATGTCCCGCTGTGGGTCGAGCTCCGGGAGCGTGAGGACGATCGAGTCGAGCAGGCCGATCTTGGCGCCGCGGATGGCACCGTTACGGGTGAGGCCGCCCTCCAGGAAGATCCCCTGGGTGACGCCGTTGCGCGTGATGAGCTGGACGTAGCGTTCCAGGACGGTGTGGTACAGCGGGTCTCGGAACCCGCGGCGGACGAAGTATGCCCCGAACGACTTGAACACGNNCCCGGGCCCACTCGCCCACGGCGTAGCTGATGCTCACCGCGCGCGCCAGCACGTAGGCGACCACCACGTAGTCCGCGTTGGAGCGGTGGTTCATCAGATAGACCACGACGTCGCCGCGCGGGATGGCATCCAGGCTCTTGCGGTCCTGATACTCGGAGCTCACGCGGTAGAGGAGCCCGATGAGCAGGCGCGCGAGATTGTAGCCGAGCTTGTAGTAGGAGAGCACGTTGAA
>WVYX01000206.1:1218-1430 GCA_011772755.1 Gemmatimonadales bacterium | reverse complement strand
GCTCTTGGTGACCTCTTCGAGGCTCGTCCCGTGCCCCACCACGGGGAGACCCTGGCGCCGAGCCTCGTACGCCACCACGCGGTGCAACGGCCACGGGAGCGATGAGTAGGCCTTGATAAAATGTGCGCCGCGCTCCTTCCAAAGTTGCACGTGAGCGCGAGCCTCATCCGCATTGTGAATCTGGAGGTAGGCGTTGGCTGCGAAGCTGTTGG
>WVYX01000206.1:0-1075 GCA_011772755.1 Gemmatimonadales bacterium | reverse complement strand
CGCCAGGACCGCGTGATGCGCCAGGCTATACGAGCACCCGTCGTACTGCATATCGAAGAGGCCGGGGATGGCGAAGCGGCCGCCACCATTCACCACGATCGTCCCTGCCGGAAGCCGACGTTCGCCTTCCCGCCCGACCCAGCGAATGCGCCCCCGCTCGATGAACAGCGAGGTCTCAGGCGTAAAAGCGCCCGNNAGCAGCGGTTGCGGTGTGGGACGCGACAGCTCCAAGCGAATCGGTACCTCAACCCGCTCACCGCCATCCAACGGATGACGCCACACCCGTGGTCCGGCCGAATAAATCAGCGCCGATCCGTCCGGTGTGAACTCGAAGGTGCTGCCCCCGTCGCGCGTGAGCCGGTGGGCCTGTTCCTCCGTAACCGGCTCGTCACCCAGGGGCGCCACCCAAATCTCTCGATTCCGTCGAAAAGCGAGCCAGCTCCCGTCGGGCGAAACGAGCCCAAGATCCAGATGGCGGTCCAGTCGTGTCACGGATCCAAGCTCGGCCTTCTCACGGACGGAGAGACGATTCAGCGTGCCAACGCCTGCCGTTTCGCTCGTGTATAGGAGAGATCGCCCGTCTGCCGAGAAGCTCGGGTGCGAAACCCAGGATCCTGTCGCGACCAACGTGTCCTTCTTTCCGTCATCGAGGCCCACAGCCACGACACGGTGATCCTCGTCATCCACCCACACTATGTAGGCCAGCTGCTTCCCAGCCGGGCTCCAGCTCAAGTGCGAATGGCAACCGTCGGCGTCGGTCGCCAGCGTCCGCATCAGCCCGTTCTCCACGTTCACCACCCTGACGTCGTTGCGTCCGTACTCCGAGTGCAGGAACGCCAGTCGCTTCCCGTCCGGGGAAAAGCTGGGGCAGCAGACGAACCCGCGCCCGTNNGAACCCGCTCCCCTCGACGAGCCGCCGCGCGTCGCCGCCGTCGAGCGGCTGCTGCCAGAGCTGGCCCGCCGCGACGAAGACCAAGGTTCGGCCGTCCGGCGAGAGCGTGGGAGTTTCGACGCTGCGCAATCGAACCGGACCCTCGGCGTGTAGAGTCGGTTGGGGTGGGGCGACGGGTTCCTG
>WVYX01000329.1:278-1844 GCA_011772755.1 Gemmatimonadales bacterium | reverse complement strand
GCGAGAGTATGCTTGACCTGACCCGATGCCGCATCCCACAGTCTGGCCGTGCTGTCACGGCTCGCCGTGGCCAGCAGCTTTCCATCCGGGCTGAAGGCTACGGCGTTGAGCGACCATGTGTGGTCGGCCAGTGTGAGCAGGATCTTTCCGGTTGACGCGTCCCAAACCTTCGCTCGGTTATCCCGGCCCGCCGTGGCGACGCGACGACCGTCGGGACTGAAAGCGATGTCGAGGATTCCCCACTTGTGTCCCGCCGAAAGCACGATCGCCTCATAATTGGATCGAGACTCCCACAAGCGCAGCTCCGCGTCATCAGATCCGGAGAGGACATCGAGGTTTGTCGGACTAATAGCGACATCATATACTACCTCTGCCGCGTGGCCGCTCAGAGATACAACCTCCTCGCCGCTCTCGACGTCCCACACGCGGACCGTGCGGTCTTCGCCGACCGCGGCCAAGCGATCTCCGGCCCGGCTGAACGCGACCGCGTCGAACTCGACGTCGCTCCTGCCCAGCACTCGAAGCGAGTCACCCGTGCCAGCATCCCAAAGCCTGACCGTGCCGTCGGCGGACGCGGTGGCAAGGCGTCGCCCATCCGGACTGAACGCCAAGTCCCAGATCACATCGTCGTGGCCCACTACCGAATCGCGGACCTGACCCGTCGCGGCGTCCCATAGCCTCACCGTCCCGTCGCGGCTGGCCCCGGCCACTCGCGCGCCTCCGGGGCTGAACGCCACGGCGACGACATTGGCGCTCGCCCCGGTGAGCGCGACCGAGTCACGATTCGCCAAGTCCCAGATCACGACGCTGGGCTCACTTCGAACGACAGCAAGGCGGCTACCATCCGGACTGTACGCGAGTTGAAACACGCGCGTGCCCCCGCTCGACACAGCGGAGAGCTCAGCGCCGTTCGCCGTGTCCCACAATCTGATGGTGCCATCGTAGCTTCCCGTCGCGAGCTGAGCGCCGTCCGGGCTGAATGCCACGGTGGAAATTTGATCGGTGTGTCCGCTCAGCGTGAACAGGTGCGCGCCGGACGCCACATCCCACAACTTGGCTGTCTTGTCGACGCTGCCGCTGGCCGCGCGTCTTCCGTCCGGACTGAAGGCGACGCTGAGAATGGCACCCGTGTGGTCGGGAGATGAGAACAGCTCGCGACCGGTGTCGAGGTCCCACAGCTTCCAGCGGCCCTCCAGGTCGGCGGTCGCCAAACGCCGGACCGTCCGACCGCTCGTGTCGTAAGCCGCTGTCCAGACCTGTGCGTTGTGGCCGGCCAACGTCACGAGATCCCGGTTGCCAAAGGGCTCCCACACGATTGCGGAGCCATCATCGCTGGCAGAGGCAAGGCGCCCGGATGCCGAGTAGGAGTCCAGGTCGCGGATCATGCCCGCGTGCCCGCTCAGGGCCATGACCTCCTCACCGGTGGCGGGGTCCCAGAGCNNTGCCCGCTCAGGGCCATGACCTCCTCACCGTTGCCCGGGTCCCAGAGCTTGACGGACCGATCGGCGCTGGCGCTGGCGAGGAGTGTCTTCTCCCCGCTTTCAACGAATTGCACGGCGAAGATGG
>WVYX01000329.1:0-262 GCA_011772755.1 Gemmatimonadales bacterium | reverse complement strand
TCCAGGTTGCGGTATCCCAGATCTTCACCGTTTGATCACGACTGCCCGTCGCCAGGAACTTCCCGTCCGGACTGAAGGCGACGCCGTAGACTTCCCACGCATGCCCGCGGAGTGTGCGAAGCTCGCTCCCCGTGGTCGCGTCCAGGATCGTGGCGCTGCGCCCATCTCCACCCACCGCGATTTGCCGGCCATCGGGGCTGAAGGCGACAGCCCACAACTCTCCGTCATTCTCTTTGTGCTCCAGGAGCTTCTGGCCGGAGTA
>WVYX01000022.1:1002-1532 GCA_011772755.1 Gemmatimonadales bacterium | reverse complement strand
CGAGGATGTCGCCGCTGGCATTCTGGAATACGTCTGCTTCGCCGTCGTTGTCAAAGTCCAGCACGGCGACAAGCCCAGGACCTGGGGTGGCGGTGGCTGTAGCCGTCGCTGCCGGGGTTGCAGAGGCAGTAGGCGTAGGTGTGGGGGTAGCGGTGCTCGTGGCGGTAGGCGTGGGCGTGCTGGTGGCGGTGGCGGTCGGGCCGGGTGTGTCTGTTGCCGTCGCCGTGGGCGTGGTGGTCGGAGTCGGTGTGCTGGTGGACGTGGCGGTAGGCGTGGGCGTGCTGGTGGACGTCGCCGTCGGAGTCGGCGTGCTGGTGGATGTTGCCGTCGCCGTAGGGGTGGCCGTCGAAGTCGGCGTTGGCGTGGCTGTCGGCGTGCCGGTGGACGTGGGTGTCGGTGTCGTAGCGCCGCCGCAGGGAACTTCGGTAGGGTCTACAACGTAGGCGAGGTCATTGACGGTGTCGGGCGTGCCGTCATTATCAAGGTCGCCCACTCCGGGCCACCCTCGGGGGTTGCCGGTCGTGTCTGTC
>WVYX01000022.1:624-986 GCA_011772755.1 Gemmatimonadales bacterium | reverse complement strand
CAGATTCCGAAAGTTGCTGACGGGGAACACTCCACGTTCGTCAGCGCCTGCGCAATTGAGTCGCCGGCACCCAGCCGCGTGAAGATGGCCTCGCCGTAGGGATTGCGGGTACCACCTCCGGTAAAGTCGTAGTGGCAGACTCCGCAGGTGTCGAGCCTCGTGCCGGTGAGACCGTACTTGTTAACGAATTCAGTCCTGAAGGAGGTGATTCCCTCTGCTGCCCACCGACCCGACAGTAGGACGAACGCCGCACCCACGACGACCACAACAGCGAGACCGATTACCGTATGGCGGCGTTTCATCGGCTTCCGCCGTCTCCACCCTGAACAACTCGCTGCGCGCTGGGCTCGTCCATCTCCTCG
>WVYX01000022.1:284-602 GCA_011772755.1 Gemmatimonadales bacterium | reverse complement strand
GGTCGTTCGGCAGTTCGGTTCCGCTGGGCGGATCGGAACCCGGGGCCTCTATTGCGGTCGGGGTCAGGAAGGCAAGCAGTTCCAGCGTGGCGCTAACCAAAACGGGACGGCGGAAGTGACGAACAGTACCAGACTGAACTCGAGGGCCGCCGCTGAGAGTCAGCGCCAGGCCTGCTCCAGCCAAAACGGCCGCGAAGAGGAACACGACCCTCTGGTACTCGCACGGGTCGGGCCACGATCTTCCGCCCTCCCTTCATGTGTCCACATCGTACCTGAACAGCCGGGGGTGACATCCCACGAACCTAGCAGGCGAATGTG
>WVYX01000022.1:0-232 GCA_011772755.1 Gemmatimonadales bacterium | reverse complement strand
CGAGACCTTAGGGGTTTGGGACCGGCTTCGTAGTTACGCAGTAGGATCTCGGGAGAGGCCCATCCTCACGGCGTACTTCATGAGTTCGGCACGGCTGTGAAGGTTAAGCTTGTCCATGATGCGGCTGCGGTGCGTTTGGATCGTGTTGACGCTCAGAGACAGCAGCGACGCCATCTCCTGATTCGTGTAGCCTTGACCGATGAGGTGCAAGACCTCTCGTTCGCGCGGCGTG
>WVYX01000016.1:41974-43575 GCA_011772755.1 Gemmatimonadales bacterium | reverse complement strand
CCGGGAGATAACGGGGAAGAAGCGCGACCGGCTGTTTGCCTACCAGCAGCAGCTCGACCTCTTGAACCAGGGCACGCAGCCGGAAGTCTGACAACGGCCCTGACGCTGGACCTGGTACCTGCTGCCCGACCAGGCCGAGTGACCCCTTCAGGCGCCTGCCTGCAGTTGCTGCGCCCACGTAGCCAGCCCGATTCCAGGCTAACGTGAGCGCAGGAAGCTCCTGACGTGTCCGACCGGGATTCCAGCCGTCAGGACCGGCTCTCCACGACAAAGGTGGCCAGGTAGTCTTCGACGGGGATCGGAGTCACGTCCCAGGGGTACGGGTCGAGCCGGCGCAACTCCAGCGTGACAGCACCGAGGTCCACGGCCTTGGGATCGAGCGCGGTGTGGAGCGTATCGAGCAGGGCGTCCCCGTCCTGGGGGGCGATTTCTACTAACACTGCCCCGTCGCCTTCCCACAGGCACAGGATCAATGCATTGCTGGGGCAGCGGGAATCGCTCACGACCTCGACGAATCTCACCAGCAGGTCGGCCTCGTCAATGCGGGCCCACTCGCCCACCTTGAGCGCGAACGGCTGGCCCAGGCCGGGGGCAGCCGCAAAGGCGCCGGTCAGCACCGGCTCTGTGGTGGAAGCGCAGCCCATTACGAGAGCCGGCAGAAGCAGCCACTTGGCACGCATTTCCATCCCCCTCCTTTCCACCAGGCGCCGACACGGGCGCTAGGGCTCCTACCAGCGATACCTGCCCAGGCCCAGAAGCGTCACATCGCCACTGCCTTCAAAACAGGAAAGGAACGAACATCTTGGTGCGCTTCATGTAGTCTCGATAGGCAGGGCCGAAGAAGCGAATACACTCGGCCTCCTCAGCCTTCGCCGTCATCACCAGGAAGGCCGCCGCCGCCAAGGTCAGGATACCGCCTGGCCATGACGGGTCTTTGAAGAAGACCCCCAATGTGCCAAACAGTAGCGAGCTGTAGAGCGGGTGCCGAATGTACCGGAAGGCACCAACGGTCACCAACCTGGTCGTCTTCTCGATCCCTATCAAAGTCACATCGTCGTCCCGCTTGTCATCCGGCTTCCCGACAAGGTGCAAGAGGTACGCGCCATGCACCGCCAGGGCGGTCGCGGCTATCAACAACAGCCACGCAATGATCTGGTGCAAGGAGAGAGGATCCCGAAACCAAGGCTCCGCGTTGAGGAGGACCAGCACGAGCATGAATTCCCAGGCGAAGAAACGGTAGAACCCGTGAGAACGAGGAGCAAGCAAGGAGGCCCTCGACAGGTAGGCGAGCCCCGCGGAAGCCACAATGAAGACCGTCAACCGGATCACGCGGTTATCTCACGAATGGACGGTGACGTGGGTCTTGGGTCCTCGGGATAAGGTATCAGGGTGAACCGTTGTCCAGCGCTGCCCTATTCCAGGAGGTTCATCCTGCGCAGCAGGTCCGTGAAGCGAGGGTCGTCGCGCAGCGTATCGAACCGCGGCCCCTCTTTGAGAAAGACGAGGTAACTACGGCGCTCCACATAGGCCTTTTCTAGCCACTCGAACGCATTCTCCTTGTCGCCCAGACCTATATAGACGAGCGCTACGTGGTATGGCGA
>WVYX01000016.1:40252-41945 GCA_011772755.1 Gemmatimonadales bacterium | reverse complement strand
TATATGGGGAGGCCTTGAGAAAGCCTCACCGCCGTTTCAAGCTCCGCAATCGCTTCCTCATACATCCCCTGTTGCTCATACGGCCAAGCGATATAGTAGTGATTTCCGGCGTTGGTGGGCTCGAGATCGAGATTCTTCCCGAACGCCTCGGCTGCCCGGTCGTATTCTCGCTTGAGGTAAAAGACCTCGCCCGCGGCGTTGTTCGCCATGACCGAGAGCGGATCGAGCTCTTGGGCACGTCTTGCCGCTGCAATCGCTTCGTCCCACCGTCCTATTTCCCCGAGGAAGAAGGCGAGCCAGAGGTGTGCATCCGAATGGCTCGGATTCAGCTCGACTGCTCGCTTGTATTCCCTCTCGGCCTCCGGCGCGTTCCAGTCGAAATACCAGCTAACTGCCCCTAGCGCCACATGCGCTTCGGGAAGACGCTCATCAGCATCTAGCGCCCTCGTCGCAGCTGCCCTCGCCTTGGGATAAGCCTCCTGGGGCAGCAAGTAATCGAAGAACCCAAGTAGCACGTAACAGATGGCCAATTCCCCATAGGATGGCGCGTAGGAGCGGTCAATCTCTATCGCCTGTTGGAGGTACTCGATGGCCTTATTCCCGTCCTCTGGGGTCCACTTTACGCAGAGGTGGCGGCCCTTGAGGTAAAGCTCATAAACCTCCTGGTTGACCGGCGGTGCGCTCTCCAGGCCTGATTCCTCCTGCGGCGTGAGGGTGACCCGAATCTGGTCGGCAATGTCCCGGGCCACCTCCTTGTGCAAGGACAGCACGTCACGCATGTCACGTTCGTAGTCGTTGGCCCATAGCTGGCGGTCCGTTGCCGCTTCGATCAACTGTGCACTGATCCGCACACGGTCACCGACCTGCAGCGCCGAACCCTCCACTACGGCATCCACACTCAGCTCTCGCGCAATCTCCGGCACCGACTTGTCGGTGTCCCTGTAACGCATCGCCGACCTGCGCGAGATCACCGTCAACGCTCTGATTTGGCCCAACTCGTTGATCAACGCGTCGTGCATACCCTCCACGAAATACTCCTGCTCGGGATCGCCCGTGAGGTTCTCTAGCGGCAGCACAGCCAGCCGCTCTATGGCCCCTGACCCAGGGGCGATCGTAGTCACCACCCACCAAGTGGCTCCGATCAACCCAATGCCCGCCATCACCGCGGCCGCCACCCTGCGCCACGAGCGGCCCTGCATCGGCTCACTTGCCTCCGCTGGCCCGAGCGCCCTACCCGGCACCGCCTCTCCCGTGCTCGCCCGGGCCAGTGCCTCGGCGAACTCCTCTGCGGTCCGGTACCGGTCTGCCGGGACCTTCTCCAGCGCCCTTGTGACTGCCTGTTCCACAGCTACCGACACAGTGTCTCGCACCGCGCCGAGGCGCGGCAGTGGCTCGGTTAATCGCTTCGAAATGACAACCTGCGCCGTGGACCCCGTGTACGGCGGCTCACCAGCCAGCATCTCGAACAGAACACATCCCAGCGAGTAGATATCGCTCCGAGCATCGAGATGTGGATCGCCGGTCGCCTGCTCGGGACTCATGTACTCGGGTGTGCCGAGGGACAAGCCGGTCTCGGTGAGCCGCTCACCGCCCGCGGCGGCCACCGCCAGCGCGATCCCGAAGTCGGCCACCATCGCCTCGCCCTCGTGCAGCAGGATGTTCTCGGGCTTCACGTCTCGGTGGATCACGTGGT
>WVYX01000016.1:0-40233 GCA_011772755.1 Gemmatimonadales bacterium | reverse complement strand
TGGATCACGTGGTGGCGATGGGCGTACTCGAGTGCTGAAGCCACTTGCCGGGTGATGCGCAGTGCCTCCTCAATGGAAAGCTGAATCTCGTGTTTGATGCGCCGACGGAGGGATTCGCCCTCCACATAGGGCATGACATAGTAGAGGAAGCCGTCCGCCTCGCCGGAGTCGAGCAGTGGCAGGATGTGCGGGTGATTCAGTTGGGCGGCGATCTCGATCTCGCGCAGGAACCGCTCAGGGCCGAGGGCGGCAGCGAGCTCGGGCTTCAGGACTTTGATGGCAACGTGGCGGTGGTGTTTGAGGTCCTCAGCGAGATAGACCGTGGCCATCCCACCGCCACCCAACTCGCGCTCGATGGTGTAGCGGTCGGCCAGTGCAGACTTGAGGCGTCCAATGACGTCTTCCACCCCGCAGCACCCCACGCGTGTACAGCGCTACTTTACGGTTCCATGCGGTGTGCGGCTACCCCAAAAAGGGGAGGGGCCTACTCACTTTTCGGCGGTGGTCGCGAGTGGAGGACTCGACGAGGTTCCGGGTTCGGGGCCCCAGCAGTTCCCTCGCACCTCATACCCCGAACCGGGCACCTCACACGGAGGCCCATTCATCGCTGCCTGATCCAGTGCCACACCTCGGCGCCCGCGAACATGAGCACGATCCAGTTCAGGGGCACTCTGTACCGGGGCATGTAGGCGACGATGTAATAGATGAGCGGGTAGGTCGCCAGGGGAATCAGGAGTGCCGCCCGCTGTGGTATCGCCAGCACCGGCAGGAATCGGATCGCGCCCACCAGTGCAAGAACGGTGAGGAGGCTCACCGCCGAGGCCGGCAGCGGGTCGTACAGCGGTCCCACCCAGAAGTGGGCCACGCGTTGCGCCGTCAAGCTGAGAAACGCGGCTGGGTGTGTCTTGATCCATTCCAGCGCCTCGCGCCCCGCCCGCCGCATGTACGCCACCTCGCCCAGCTCCTGGACCGCGCGCGCCTCCGCTTCGTGCGTACGCGGATGGCGGTGCTCCTGCCGCACGTCCATCACTTCCATCGCAGCGGCTGCGCCCTCGTGGTTCCCCATACGCAGCTCCAGCCCGAGGTTGCTGCGGATGAAGAAGACCGCGTCGAAGGTCCGGTAGTTGCGCCAGCCCCAGGGGAGGCAGGCGAGCACCACGCCTAACGCCATCACCGCCGATCGGACCCACTTCCGCCGATGGCGGCTCCACCACAGCTCGAAGGCCATGCAGCCCAGCGCCAGCGGCAGCAGCGCCGGTTGCAGGTGGAAGGCCGCGCCGGCCGCGACGCCGAGCAGCAGCGAGCCGGAGAGGGTGCCGAGCCCCATCGTCCAACGTCGCAGGAACGCCACTAGGAGCAGGCCCATTGCAATGGCCGTGAGCGCCTCGCCGTGTCCGGGCCACTCCGCCCACAGGGCGCCGGCGAGACCGGCGAGTACCCCGGCTGGTTTTCCGAGCCCGAGCTTCCCGGCAAACCAGGGGAGCAGCCCATACATCGCCGCTTGGGTGGCGATCCTGAACAACCAGGCCGCATACCCCGCGGTGAGCCCCATCCCGAACAGCGTCCAGATCAGAGCAAGAACAGCCGGCATGATGGGTGGCAGATGCGCCGTCGCGCCGGTGGGCAGGAGGTACGGGTCCGCGAACTCACCGCGCTGGGCGAGCGAGAACGCCACTGCTTCCATCTCCCACCGGGTGTGCGGCAGTATGTACTGGTGCGGAACCTTGGTAAGGAAGTAACCGCGCACCGCTAGGGAGAGGAGGAAGATGAAGACGAAGGATCGGAGCGGTGAGCGCGTCATCCAGTCCATGGCAACCCGGACACCTTTCCGCGCGCTCAGCTCTGGGACGCCCATGAGGAAGGTCTTGGGTCCTCTGGATTAGGTCCTAGGGTGAACCGCCGTCCAAAGACTCGAGCAGCTCGGCCACCCTAGGACCCAATACCCAGGACCCATAACCTCATAATCAGGGGCCAGAAATCACACTCGCCAGCTCACCGCTTGGGTAGCAGCTTTCCAAGCGCCTCTCCGGCCCGCGCAAAGCTGGGATCGAGCCTCAAGGCAGCTTCGTACTCAGCCCTCGCCTCCTCGATCCTGCCCTGCAGCTCGTAGACCATTCCCAGTCGCCAGCGCGCAGCGGCATGGGACGGGATTTCCGGTTGCTGCTCGTGTTCCAGATATTGCTTGAACGAGCGGACCGCGAGATCGAGATCGGTGTTCGCCAGCAACGCCGTCCGACCCACCGCATATAGAGCGTATATGCTCTGCGGGTCGAGCTGTGTGATGCGCTTGAAGACGCCCAGCGCTCGGAGCAGTGTACCCTCCGTGCTGTCGATCGCGATGGCACGGTGGGCCAACGCACTCGCGAGACTGTAGCGGTCGGTGTGCGTCACCAGAGAGTCTGCACCGTTCAAGACGCCGGCAGCCACCTCCGCACGCCACGGATAGGGCTTCCCATCGGCGTCCAGCTTGGCATCCAACAGCAAGTCGATGAGCCGTTGCCGGGTTGCACCACTGGTGCTCCGCCGGTACACCGCGTTCGTCTTGTGGGCAATCACCAGGTCCAGCACCGGCATCACGATAATCCACTGACCCCACGCGCCACTCGCCTGATACGCTCCCTCGAACGGACCGACGGCGTTGGGACCGTCCCAGATCCACCACATGTAGCCGTAACCAAGAGAGCCGTCCCGTCGCCACACCGGGTTCATCCCGTCGAGCGGTGTGACGACGCTGGAGATGCGCCGCGCCCAGTCCCGAGAGATGACGTGCTCATCACCCCAGCGGCCTTCCCGGAGCATGAGGTACCCGATCCTGGCCATGTCGCGGGTGGAGAGCCACATGTGATACGCGGGGTTTCTCGAGATCTCCAGGTTGCCGCTCTTCCGCTGCGCGGAGCGGTCCCAGTCCTGGAACTGAAGTGGGATGGCCAACTGCTCCTCGAGCGCATCGTAGATGTTCACTCCGGTCTCCTGCTCGAAGACCGCTCCTGCCGCGTTGAAGTCCCAGTTGCTGTACAGCATGTATTCACCCGGCCGCTGGGATCCCCGCTCCGGGGCATCAGCCAGGTTGTCTCCGCTATTGGAGGCCGGGTGGTACACGCCGGAACGGGCGGTGATGAGGTGGTGAATCGTTGCCTGCTTCTCGATGTCCAACAGACCACCGACGTCGTCCATTCCCAACTGCGCCAGCGTCTTCTCCAGATCGATCGTCCCGTCCTCGACGTACCGCCCGTACAGCATGGCCAGGATGCTCTTTCGCACCGAGGCCACGTAGGACAGCCCCTCCACGTCGCCAAACTCGAGGATCACGCGGCCTCGGTCGATCACCATGAGGCCCGTGGTTTTGGAGCTGTCTCGGATGAACCGCCAGGCACGGCTGAGTTCCGGCCGCGACCAGCCGTATGCCTGCAGGGCCCGGGCGTCCCGCCACACGTACTCCCACTCTTCGCCCGGATAGACTGCCTCTTGGGCGACCGCCGGCACGGCGGCAAGGGCGGCGCTCAGGAGGATGACGACGGCCACCGATAGGTGGGCTAAGGGACGGCCGGCTTTGGGCATTGATATGCACCGCATGAGTAGGTCCTCCGTCAGACGAGCGTAAACTATATGCACGAGCGAGCTGAGGGGTGCTGGCGGGGTCTCGGGCGCTCCCTGTCGGCGAGGCCCGCCCTCAGGGTCCGGATCGCGCGGCCTCGGCGCGTTCAATCCGCAGATCCCTCAGGTAGTAGCCGAAAATGCCGGCCGCAATGGCGGCGGCCGTGAGCGACTTCAGGACGAATCGTATCGTGAGCTCACCACCCAGAAAGCTGTAAACCAGACCGGCAAGAATGCCAATCACCACAGAAGCGCACACAAAGAGAGTGAAGTAGGTCATCTGGCTGCGACTCTTCGAAGCACGCTTGCTCGGATCCAAACGGAGTTCCCGGTTGACCAATCGTGAGACATAGAAATAGACCGGCAGCGCGACGACGAGCACTGAGATCGGCCACCGCGTGGATTCCCGCAAACTGGCTTCGCTTTCCGTCAATGGAAACGCGTTCTCTATGAAACCGAATATCAACATCCCCAAGTGGTATGCACTCAGGGCAAGGGCAAGGAAGAGCAGACCGTACAGGAACGCCTCCCGCGCATCCGTGTAAGGCCGCGGTTTTGGGACAGGGATTGGGAACGTCACGTCCGCGAAGGAGGCGAGTGCGTCATTCACCTGTCTCTTGCTCCATCCAGATTGGAGTAGAATGCTCTCAATCTCCGTACGTGGCACACCTCGGGTCAGCGCATCCTTGACAAAGCTCGCAAGGTCCTCGCTCCGTGTCATTGGACACCTACCCTTCCTCAGGTTTCCATGACTTCTGCATCTGGCTAGCTGATAGTATGCTGCGAAGTAACCACATAACGCCATTTCCTGAGTGCAGACTGGGTGGCACTCCACGCAGCATGGTCTCGAGTCCTTGTCTTCGCGGCCTGTGACAGCGCTCAAGAAGTCGGAGGAGAGATTGGGGGAGTGGCGCTTTGAAAAGAGAAAGTGAGCCCTTGGACCAAACACCCTAGGACCCAGAACCGCCCGCTGAGGGTGCCCGGCCAGCGCTGGTGTTGCTGAAACGGTATCTTGCCGCCCTAGACGGCACGACGGTAAAAGGGGCCGCAATTCCTCGATGCGACCCCTTTCCATCGCCTGCAGTGCTACGCAGTGCGACTAGCCGATCTTGGAGACGTTCTCCGCGGCGGGACCCTTGTCACCCTGAACCACGTCGAACTCCACGGCGTCGCCTTCTCCGAGCGTCTTGAAGCCCGTCGCCTGGATCGCCGAATGGTGGACGAAGCAGTCCTTTTCGCCATTGTCGGGCGTGATGAAGCCAAAGCCCTTCTGATCGTTGAACCACTTCACCTTGCCAGTGATACGTGACATACCTGCTCCTCTGTGTTCGATGCACGTCGGAGTCCGGAGTGTCCGCACTGGCCGATCGTCCATCGTGTTGTCCGCGGATGTGTCCCCGCGGTGGAGTGCCGCATCGTGCGGCGTTCTACCAAGAGAAAGGGGAACCGCGTCAGTTGCCGGTTCCCCTGCAATTCCGTTGCGTTTGTCTGTGGCGCTTCGATGAACGCCTCTTGGCTTGCTCACAAGATAGTCGAGCCGGTGCGGAAAAGGAATGGGCCGCGCTTGGTGCGTCCCGCCATCGGTCAGCGCGTTTGACAGGGGGACTGCCACCGACTAAGCTTCATAGCCGGGTGACGTGGCGTGTCGCCCCATGGACACCGATCCTAAAGCGGGAATGCGCCGCAGGCGGCGATCCCGCTTCTTTCTTTTGCGAGGAGAAGCGCCCTGCCCCTGATGCTTTATGGTCGCACCTGCGGTGCCGAGACCGAAGCGGCCGCCGTTCCCAGGTTCGTCGGGCGGACGGCCGCGTGAGCGCCGCGCTGCCCGACGAGTATCAGGACGGCGCTTCAACAGGTTCGCTGGTCAAGGCCCGCCGCTACTGGCTCGATCTGTTGGCCGCCGACATACTGCGGCTGCCGCAGCAGTTCACGTTCGTCTTCCACTGCCCCACCCAGCGCATGGCCCTCGGCCTGATGGACTTCCTGCGCTACACACCTTTCGCGGGATTCGTGCGCACGACCGACCGCGTGGGGCATACACAAGGGGACCGTTGGCAGGTGGCGGGAACCACCCACGCCACGGTCTGGTCACTGCCGAGCCTGGAGCACCTGTTCATGCGGTTGCGGAGGGCGGGCTCGCGCTATGAGTGCGCGCTCGTGACCTTGGACCTCCTGCCGATGTCGCGATGCCTCCGGTGAACTCCCTCACCTATCGCGGATGGACTATCACCCCCCGCACGTTCCAGATCCGCGGCAGCCGGCAATGGACCCTGGATCTCGTGATCGCGTACCGCACGAAGCAGCGCGCGTTCAGCGGACCTAAGACGTTCCAGACCGAGCAGGCAGCCATTCGCGGGTGCCACGCGTTCGGACGTCGCATCATCGACGGCCGTGTACCGTACTGTTCGCTGGAGGACCTGCGATGAGCCGACCTGTTGTCGAGCAACGGCGGCTGCACTACCGCGGCCGTCAGTTTCATTTCGTGTCGTACGACGGCCTGCCGGCCAACCCGAAGCGGGCGCAACCCGCCACGGTGCCCGCGTGGTGGCTGATGGGCGCCGGCACGCGGTGGGAGGTCATGCCGTTCCACCCCGGTCAGGATGAGGCGGAGCTCCATCGGGCGTTCACGGCGTGGCTCGATGCGCACGCGTTCCCATCCGTCGACGAGAGCGGAGGCTGAGGATGGCGAGACGCGGCCCACTGACGGCAGCGAAGCGCAAACGGGAAGCCGACAAGCGAGCGAAACGTCAGCTCAAGCAGGAGCGGCGCGCCAAGCGAGCGGAGCAGCGGCGCGCCAAGCGAGCGGAGCAGCGGCGCGCCAGGCGCGCGGAGGAGCAGGCTCGGGCCCGCGAGGCGGCGAAATCCGAAAACAATGACCCCCGGGAGGACAATGAGCACCCGCATTGAGTACAACGGATACGTGATCGAGCCCACCACCAAGCTGCAAGACAACCCACACGGCTGGACGCTCGAAGTGCGCATCACCCCCGCGGGCCGTAGCACGGGGGTACGGCGATGCCGCGCGCCCAACACCTACCCCAACGAAGAGGTGGCCGTCGCGCGCTGTTTGGCGTTCGGCCGGCGGATCGTGGACGGGAAGGCACAGCGGAAGGTCGATCCCACGAAGTAGGCGGCTCGGCCGCGGGAGACGTTGCAGGTCAACCAATCCTGCTCCCAGGATAGGGGTGGCAGAGCCGACCCGTGTGCCCTCGAACGAGGAGAGGAATACCGCCTTTCGCCGGTAGCATGAGCGCACAAACACACCGCACAACTCACCCCGTCCTTCACGAAACCTAGGAACGCCGCCCCACGACTTCCATCACGGGCGAGGCAAAGAACACCGCATCGGGCTCCCGTGACCGTTCGTCCCAATCCGCGAAGAATGCGTCAAGCACTTCACGAGTGAGGTAGCCTTCGTCCACGAGCCCTGGCAGGTGCTCCCGGAACACGGCGTCCGGCCAGCGCCATTCTGGGGTTGTGGCCCGGACGGCCTTCGTAACCACACGGAGCTCGACGTGTAGGCCGGCGCGTTGGAGCAGCCCGGGGAGCACATTCCCTATCTCCGGGTTGCAGCCACGGTCGGCCGCGACCGCCCGCATGAGCGCCTGCGCGATCATAGGCAGATGCGCGCTCGGTGGATGGATGTGGATGTCGCGGTAGTTGCAGAACTCCGCCAGTGCACACACGCCGCCCGGTCTAAGCCACCTCGCTACGCGACCTGTCAGTGCTTCCGCAGCTCTCTCGGGTAGATACATCAACACCCACCGACCGTACACTCCGTCTACGCTGCCCTCCGGAAGATCAAAGACCTCCAGGTCGGCCTCCCGGGTCTCGACGTTCGAGAAGCCCGCGGCCTCCACTCGCTGCTTGAGCAGCGGGAGCGACCGTTCGCCATCCCGATCTACAGCGATGACCCGCCCTTGGGGCCCCACAGCCCGCGCCAGATCCAAGGTCGTGTATCCGGGACCACAGCCGAGATCCACCAGGGTTGCGCCCTCGCCGAAGCAGGCCCGAGCGAGGAAGCGCCGGTTGTCCTCGGCCCAGACGCGGTGTTGATTCTCCAGCCGCTCCATCTCGTCGCGGCTGTAACCGAAGCGATAGTGATTGGCGTGGTCGGTCGGCATCGGCTTATGTACTCCTCGCCTTCCGGCTCTCGATCCACTCGGCCAGCGTTGTTGAGGGCGCTCCGAGGAGGGCGTCTGGCTAATTGCCGGTATGCTGCGAAGTGACCACATAACGCCATCACCTGAGCGCAGACTAGGTGTCACTCCACGCAGCATGGTCCCGAGGCCTTGTGTTCGCGCCAGAGACAGTGCTGAGAGGCTGAAAGAGAGATTGGGGGGAGCGGCCCTGTGAAACAAGAAAGCGAGCCAACCTGCCGGCTGACCCGCCTTTCGTTGCCCCACCAGGGCTTCAGTCGCCATTCAAGCACCTCGTCATGATGGTGTACGGAGCGGCCTTGAAACCGCAGCGACGATATGCCTCTAATGCGCGGCGGTTCGAAGTATGTGCGTAAAGCCTAAGATCCAGAGCGCCAGCTTTTCTCGCTGCCTTCACCAGGTGTTCCAGCAGGAGTTCAACAAGCCCGCAGCCACGATGCTCGGGAACGATGAACAGGCTTTGGATCCACCAATAGTGCCCGCCACGGAAGTTGCTCCATTCGGTCACCACTGAAGTGCCCGCTATGACTCGGCCGTCCGCAGACTCAGCCACCCAATAGGTGGCTCGGGACGGATCCTCTAGCCCAGCCTGGACACCGCGCCTCACAGCGTCGATGCTCTTTTCAGCACCCTCAGCTTCCCGCGCCTCCTGCAGTGTGAAGGCTACAAGAGTATCGAGGTCAGCGCGGTTGGCCTCTCGTATTCTGTAACCAGGATCCATCTCGGCAGTCCCTTTGCCCGGTCGCCTCAGCAGTGGTTTCTTAGAGACAGCAGACGAAATGACAATCTTATACCTTGCTGCCACGATGCGAGAAACGGCAATCTACCCGGCGCGCGGCATTCCCGGCACAGGTGGAGAGATCAGGCTATGACGGAGTCAACGTGCAAGTGGCTCGCGATCGTCACCGCAATGGCCGTATCTCTTGGGATCCCCGCGTGCTCCGATGAACCCCGTGCAAGTGCCGCGGGCGCGGGTGAGTCAGGCGCGGTGCGCGAGGCAGCCGGTGAGCGCGCCCAGTCCGATGGAGCCGGCGAGCACGCGAGGTCCGAGGGCGGTGGCGAGCATGGTGAAGGCGGGGAGGGTGGTGAGCACGGATCGGGAGCAGAAGAAGAATCGGGCCAGCAGATCGGACCGGGGGACACCTGGGACGCGACGCGGAACGGAGCGAGGCTCGTGTTGTCGTTCGATCCCGCGTCCAACGCCTTCGTGGGGACGGTCGAGAACACAACCCGACAGACGCTTTGTGCCGTTCGGGTCGAGGTCCACCTGTCTACGGGTACCGAGCTGGGCCCTACGCAGCGGACTGATCTCCGGCCCGGAGAAAAGACCGTCGTGGAGTTGCCCACAGCGGGAGAGGCTTTCGGCACTTGGACAGCGCATCCGGAGGTCTCGCCCTGTACCGGCACGTAAGGCCGATCAGGTTGGCTGGCCTAACATCCCCTGGGGACAACCCCGTGCGGGTTCGAATCCCGCGCCGGGCATGTTAGTGTTGAACGACCTACGGAAGTGGGGGATCTTAGGGTAGGCAGACTCTTGCCTCGTTTGCCTGCCCAATCACCTCCGAGAGTGTGAGGAGGAGATATCGTGCCGGGCGACGTTCTGATGGTCAGCATCGTTATGGGCGCCCTTGCGTTCACCGGGACCGTGGCTTCGACCGTGTGGGCCGTGGTCCATTTCAAGCTCAAGAAGAAAGAGCTGGAGGTGCGAGGCAGCGACCCGGAGTTGGGACCGGTCGTCGATGCGCTGCGTGACGATCTCGACGACACACGAGCACAGTTGGCCGAGATGCAGGAACGCCTCGACTTTGCAGAACGCCTGCTCACCGCCGGACGTGCATCGCAGGACGAATAGAGCAAGTGACCACATGACTCGTTGAGGTAGGACATTCGACCCTTTTCAAATGCACATGTTGGGTCCACTGGATCATCGAACTTCTTTCGAAACCAGCAGTCTAGGGGGCAAGTGATGCAAACCAGGAGTGAGCCAGCGCGAAGGGCGTCCGTATTCGGTCTGGTCCTCGCTGTCCTGCTCGCGGCGCCCGGGGCGAGCCTCGGACAAGCCGCGGGTGAGCGCGTCCCCGGCGATCACTGGATGCGTTACGCGGATGTCGAGCAGGCCGGTTTTGACGTCGCGAAACTCGCGGCGGCACGGGAAACGTGGGACGGACTTCCGTCCTCCGCTTTCATGGTGATCGCCGACGGTGCGGTCGTCGCCGCGTGGGGCGAAGTCGAACGCCGCTTCATGTGTCATTCGGTGCGCAAGAGCTTCCTGACCGCGCTGTATGGGATCTACTGGGACCGGGGAGAGATCGAGCTCAACAAGACGCTGGCCGACCTCGGCATCGACGATGAGCCGGACCCGCTGCTGGAAACCGAGAAACGGGCGCGGATCCTCGATCTCCTCAAGGCGCGCTCCGGGGTGTTCCATCCCGCGGCCTATGCAGGTCGTACCGACACACGGCCGCGCGGCAGCGAAGGTCCAGGTCGCTACTTCGCATACAACAACTGGGACTTCAACACCGCGGCCACGATTCTGATGCAGGCGACGGGAGCCGACGTGTTCGAGGCCTTCGATGAGTACTTCGGCCAGCCGCTGCAAATGGAGGACTGGCGCGTATCGGACGGCTACTATCACTACGAACGCGACAAGTCAAAGTACCCGGCCTACCCCTTCCGCGTGTCGGCGCGTGACGCGGCTCGCTTCGGGTTGCTCTACGCCCGCGACGGAATGTGGCACGACCAGCGGATACTCTCCGAACACTGGGTCCGCCGCAGCTCGGCGCTCTACTCGATCGACAGCGAGATCATGGGTTACGGCTTCATGTGGTGGGTGATGCGCGAGCCCCGCTTCACCCGTCACGGTATGTTCGCGGCGCTCGGTGTGGGCAACCAGATGATCGCCGTGCTACCCAAGACTGATATGGTGATCGTGAATCGCGCCAACACCTATCAGGGCGAGGGGACACCGATGCCGGCGCTGCTCGACCTCATCGAGCAGGTCCTCGAGGCGCGGACGGGCGCGCCGGTCGCGGACCCACGGCTCGTCCCCCTCGAGGTCGGCTCCGACCCGAAGATCACCCAGGTGTCGAATGACCGCCTCGAGGAGTTCCTCGGCGAGTGGGACTTTCCTCCGTCACCCCTGGGCTTGCCGCCGCGCATGAAGATCCGCATCACCGCCGGTGAAGGCCACCTGGTGGCGTTCGCCCCGCTCGCGGGCACCTTCAAGCTCTATCTCCAAGAGGACGGCTCGCTGCACATGGAAGACAGCCGCGAGCGCTACGTGCCGGTCCGCGACGGTGCCGGTTCCTTCGTCGGGATCGCGGATGCGAGCTCGATCGTGAGGGCCGCCCTCACCGCCGCAGCCGATGGTTCGAGCGAGCGGGCCGAACGCCTCCTGGCCATGGTCGAGGGCGATGAGAGTATGGAGGTCGGAGTGGGGAGAGCGCTTGTCGATCTGCTGGACGGCAACCCACGGGCCGCGGAACGCGGAGTTCGGCAACTCGCAGAGCGCAGTGACCCGGCCCGGATCGAACGGGAGGTCAACGCCGTGGGATATGCGCTGCTCAGGACCGAGAAAGCGGAACAGGCTCTGGCAGTGTTCGAGCTAAATACGCGGGTCTTCCCCGAAGCGTTCAACACCTGGGACAGCCTCGCCGAGGCGCACATGGTGCTCGGCCACGACGAGGAGGCGATCCGCTTCTACGAGCGGTCTTTGGAACTCAACCCAAACAACGAGAATGCGAAGACGATGATGGCCCGGATTCGTGCAAGGCAACGGAATTAGGCTGACGAGAAGGCGGTGAGGAGTGAGGAGTAAGGAGTGAGGAGTGAGGGGTACTCCTTACCCCTCACTCCTTACCGCCGCCAAGTTGCCCCGCCAGGGCTCGTCCCGAAGCAGAGCGACTTTCGAGCATCGGCTGCCCAGTCAAGGGGCTACTTGAGCCCGCATTTGCCCGGAGAAACCCTCACACCTGCCGCGCCCGGCCCCGGCCGGGCGCCGTCCTTTCTGGCCCGCTGCCGCCCGGGCCGCCGAATCCCGAGTGGAATTACCCTTTTTCCCGATTAGGAAGGGGAATACATTGGTTTTAAATTCGTGGAACCGCCGGACCACCGACGGTCAACACGCGACAAGGGTAACCGGCTCCAACTGATGGTGGCTGGGTTCGTCCCTGCTGGCGAAGGCCGCAGCTCAAGCGAAGCAGAACGACAGTCTCGCAGCTCCGCCATCAACCAGTTCCGACGGACCGTGCTGTAGGTAGTTCGCTCGACGAGCGGCAAATGCGCTCGGGCGCAATCTCACGAATGGAGGTCGCCGTGGAAAGCTACACAGCCGACTTCGCGCTGGACGTGCAGGGCGTGAAAGGGTTCTGCCCGGCTGGCGAGGCGTATGCGAAGCAGCAAATCGAGGCCAACAGCATCCCTGTGCTTTCGTGCGAGGGGCCCTGCATCCGGGGGGAAATCGCGAGGCTGGCAGCCAACCTGGTAGCGCAGGACGTGCCGTCTCTCGCGCGCGCCTGTCATGCGGAAGCGTTCTTCGTGCCTCATTCGTCGATGGCACAGTGGGTCAAGGATGCGGACAAGGCCGTCATGGTCGATGGCTGCTTCCTCAAGTGCCACGGGCGCGTTCTGAAGAAGCTGATCGAGGAAGAGAAAGTCGTTCACATTGATGCGCTGCCATTGCACAAGCGGTACACCGACATCTTCTCGATGGACGATGTACCGGAAGAGGAACGGAAGGCGGTGGCGCGAGGGGTGGCCGACAAGATCATCGCGAAGTTGAAGCAAGAAGCCTGGGGAGCGACTACTGCTGCGTAGCCCCGGGGAGCCGATTCGCGCTCATCCGAGTTGCGGCCGGTAGTTGCGCTGCTAGCGACTGCACACAGATCAGCCGACGCACACCGCTCGGCTGACCTTCGCGACCACTGATCACAACACGGTCAACGCAGCTTCCTATCGGTTCGCCGTAGCGCCTTCCCTGCGAGCTCGGATCTGGTCTCCAGTGTGGAGCGTGAGCACGAGGCCGGTCACCGCTCCCTCTTCGTCAAGATCGAAGGTCACGGTGTTGAATCGGTTCGACCGATCGAGAAAGAAGAAGCTCGTGTCCGTCTCCGGCTCAATCTCCAGCCTGGTCGTTTCGTTGGGGGCGATGAACAACCGCCCGTCCTCCGCAATGACGCTCCAGACCCTGTTGTTGCGCCGAACGTAGGTCCCCGCGTACCGGTCCAGCTCCGCCTGGCTCATCGCGATCGCCTGCTTCTCGGGGATCCCGAGCAGCACCGCCAGGATCTCTCGTGCGACCGCGTTCGGCCCCGTCTGCGGAGAATCGGAGTTGGTCAGCACGGCCACAAAGATGTGGTCGTCCGGAAGCCGCATGGCCGCGCTCAGGAACCCGTCGAGACTCCCGTCGTGCATGAGGACCCTGTGCCCGAGGAAGCTGGTGACCATCCACCCCAGCCCGTACTCCGTGGTCTGTCCGCTGTTCAGCACGTGGGGCGACCACATTTCTTCCTTGCTTGGCTCCCCGAGCAATTGGGTCCCGTACAGGGCCTCATCCCAGTTTGCCAGGTCGTCCACCGACATCATCAGGCCGCCCGACGAGAAGGCGATCGTCATGCTGACAATGGGGGAGTTATAGACGATGCCCTCCCGGGCGGTGTACCCACTCACCCTTCCCGGGATGATACGGTCGTGACTGCTGAGGTAGGCGCTCGCCAGGCCGACGACATCGAAGATCCGCTCACGCAGCAACTGCTCGTACGTCGTTCCCGTCGCCTGCTCCAGGATTGCGCCCAGGAGGATGTATCCGGAGCTGCTGTACGAGTACCTCTCGCCCGGAGGGAACTCGAACGGCTCATTCGCGAAGATCGCGATGGTCTCCTCCAGGGTATGGTCCTCCCGGACATGGTCCTGGAAACCAGGGATCCTCTGGAACGTCTTGATCCCGGAGGTATGGGAGAGGAGGTGTCTGACGGTGACCCGGTGGCCCAGCACGGGATAGTCCGGAAGGAAATTGGTGAGCTCGTCGTCCAGCGAGAGGACTCCCTCCTCCACGAGCTGCATGACCAGAACGGCCGTGAACTCCTTCGTGATGGAGGCGACTCGGAAGATCATCCCCGGCTCGATGGGGACTCCCAGCTCCAGGTCCGCCAGCCCGTAGCCCCCTCGGAAGACGACTTCGCCGTCCCTGGCCACAATCGCCGCCGCTCCAGGCCCATTCTGCGGGAAGGCCGAAGACAGGATGTGATCGATGCGTTGCGGCAGCGACTCCGCGTCCCGTGTCTCAGCCTGTTCGGGACCCTGCGGTGAGCAGCCCGCGGAAACGAAGAGCGCCAGGAGAACTCTGCACGTGCAGGGGATCAATCTCATGGTTCCGTCCAGTCACCCGATGACGGCCGGGCCGAGGGGATCGCGCGAGGCACCCCGTCACCGGCCCTGGTCTAGGCCTCCTCTAACCAGGGGATCAGCAGCTCCGGGCCAGCGCGCCAGTTCTCTTCCAGGGCCGCCGCCGCCGCCGCCCGGTCCCCCTCCCGGAGGGCCTCCACGACCACCCCGTGTTGAGCGGTGCTGGGACGGGCGCCGGTCGAGGCCATGTACTTGAACTCGTATCGGAACACGCGCCGCTTGAGCATTCCCAGGATCTCCCGGGTGATCTCCGCGGGGGCATCCTGGAGAAGCAGCCCGTGCCAGCGATTGTCCAGGATCACGGCCTGCAGCGGATCGTGTCCCTCCCGCACCAACTCGGCGTTCAGGCTGTCGAGCTGATCGAGCCGCGCCTCGGACGGCTGGGGCATGGATCGGAGGGCACGGATCTCGAGCATGATGATCAGGGGATACAACTCCTGGACCTCCTCCACCCGCAGGGGTCGAACCACGAATCCGCGGCCCATCTCCGTCTGGACCAACCCCTCCGCCTCCAACTCGATGAGGGCTTCCCGGATGGGCGTGACGCTCACCCCGAGGCGCGCGGCGGCATCGGACAGCCTTAGAGGACGGCCCGGAGTCGCATCGCCCTGGAGGATCCAGCCGTATACCTGGCTCTTCACGGTAGCTCGTACCGGTTCCCGGATGATCATCCGTGCCTCTGCAGGATCCTGCGTCGATAGGAACGGCAAATCATATATCGTATAGGATATATGATCAGTGGCGACAGCGCAAGGGCCCTTGCGTAACACAGGATCGGTGTGATATTCTCTATTCGCGAATGGAGAATGGAGGCTGAGGAGCCTGCTATGCGCACACCCCAGGCGCTCCACTCAGTTGACCTTCCGGTGGTTCTACGACTGGCGGAGAGCCCCGAAGCCAAGTATGGGAGCCTCGGCGAGGACCTGGGTATCAGCGGCAGCACTGCACACCAGGCCGTCCGGCGGCTGGGGGTCTCAGGGCTGCTCCGTCCGGGGAGCCGCACGGTCAACTGGCTCGCCTTGCGGCAGTTCCTGGCGCACGGGCTGCGCTACGCCTTCGCCGCTCGGCCGGGAGCGCAGGTCCGTGGGGTTCCCACGGCGCACGCGGCTCCGCCGCTGGCCCATCACATCGTGTCGGACGACGCGCTGGTCTGGCCGGATGCGAACGGCCCTGCGAACGGTCGAGCCGTGGTGCCGCTCTATCCCCAGGCCACCCAGTTGCCCGAGCGCTGCCCGAGCGCGTACGAGCTTCTGGCCCTGGCTGACGCATTGCGCGTGGGCCGGGCGCGCGAGCGGAGCTATGCTCTGGAACTGCTCGATGCGCGGCTGGGGCATATGTGACGGCTGCGACGAGATATCCCGCACTCCACCGGCTGCTTACAGTCGCCAGGCAGCTCGGCGCACTTCGAGAGCGCATCGTCTTCATCGGGGGTGCCATCGCGCCGTTGCTACAGGAGGAAGCGCCGTTTCCGGCGCCTCGACCGACGTCCGATGTGGACGGAGTGGTCGCCACCGCGTCCTACACGGAGGCGCAGCTGGTCCAGGACGAGCTCGTGGCGCTCGGTTTTCGCCAGGCGCCGGCGACCGCTCGTCACGCTCATCGGTGGATGGGGCCGACCGGCATCCCGTTCGATCTCGCCCCCGCCGGGCAGCACGCAGGGGCGAGTGGCAATCCGTGGGACGAGATCGCCGTCGCGACCGCGGTCGAGGCGATGCTCGAGCCGGGGTTTGCCATTCGACATGCCAGCGCAGCGGCTTTCCTGGCACTAAAGTGGTCGGCATATCACGATCGTGGCCGAGACGATCCACTGAACAGTCACGACCTGGAGGACGTCCTGGCTCTGATCGCGTCGCGACCGTCTATAGCGCGGGAGGCGGTGGAAGCACCGACGCAGCTTCGGGCGTATCTCGCACAGCAGGCCGAGGCGTTCCTGGCGAACCGGTACGCGGAGGACCTGCTCGCAGGCCATCTCAACTACGCACAGGACGCGCGGGCTACGATGGAACTGGTTCGGGAGCGGCTGCTCGGCATCGCCGAGGGGGGAGCGACTCGGGGCTGAAGTCGCGGCTCGGCGGTGCGCCAGTGAGCTGACGGGGGGAGGCGGGTCGCTTCAGTAACGGACCAGCGAGAGCCTCACCTCGATCTGGTAGAGCACGCTGTCTGTGGTACCAGGTGACCACAGGCCGTGCTGTCGGCGCCGCAGTCTCCGGCCTAAGTCCCTGATGGTCCGTTCGAGCCGGTCGAGCGACTGCTGGAGCCGACGGCCGTCATCGCCGGTGAATGAGAGTTCGCGGAAAAGTTCGGGGAGGGACCCTCAGAAACACCAAAGCGAGCCAACCTAACTGGTTGACTCGCTTATAGTTGCCCCGCCAGGGATCAGCAACGGTTCGGACTTTCAGTCGTCTTGTTCCAAGGCCTCGGCGAACACCTCCAGCAGCCGGGGATAGAAATCGGCCAGGGTTCGGTACCGCTCTCGATCCTGCTCATACTCTCGTAGCCGCTCTACCAGCGCAGGCACATGGACGAAGCCCCGCTGAAGATCCCGCTCCACCTGTTGCTCGGCCGCTTCCTCTCCATGCCTGCGGTCGGTCAACCGCACATTGATCGCATGGATGATGTGCTCGTTGACCGCGGTTTCCCAGCTCCCGTACGCCTGCCGTCGCATCACCTCCTCTATGGGCAGGTAGAGGGCTCTGTAGCGTTGGACCTCCTGCCGGTGCTCTGCAGTCAACGGATTGATGACAAGGTGCGCGACCTCATGCGCTACCAGACCCTCTAGGCGATCGGCACCCCCGAAGTCAGGCAGTCCCTCAGCAGTTCCGCTGGGCCCGACAAAGGCGTAGGCTTCCGCACCGCCGGGCGCGCTGTCGTAGGAGGCCGCGAAGCCACCGTCGTGCAACAACGGACCGAGGACCACGGTCGCTCCGGCCATCGGCAAGCCAACGTACGCTTCCAACGCAGCAAGTGCGGGCGCTATGGCGTCCTTTGTCCCCTCGATTATGAGATCGTAGGTGCCGCGGTGAGCCTCGAAGAATCGCATGAACTCCGTTTCGACGGCGAATTCGCGAAGCGCTGCGACCAACCGCTCGAACTGGTCGCGGCCGCCAGCCGCCAGCAAGATCATCGACGACACTTTCATGCGCGGGGTTAGCGCCGGCGGCTCCGAAAGTGACAGCATCGCCTTGGGAACGCGATCGAAACTGAAGAACCGCTCGCTCATCTCGCCGAAAAGCTTCACGGCCGGATGTTCCGCATACGGGCTGAAGTAGACCCGCACGTCCCGTTTGTAAGGGAAGTCGTGATCCGTCACGAGGGAGTACCCGCTCAGCAGCTGGATCGCGCTCATGAGCTCAATCCGCGGGTCAACTAAGATGCGCACCGACACGCTGTCGTGACTGGTTTGCGCGGTCACCGGACTGGTGACCGCAAGAAGCGCGACGGCGTAATGCAGATGCTTCATCGTCGAGATTCGGGTTTGAGTGCGCCTACCTGATGTTACACTGCTACCCGATTGACCTGCCGGCAAGTCAGCCGATCCCAAGACCTGAAAGAGATCGGTCAGAAGTTGGGGCAGCGAGTAGAGCAGTGTTCGAGTACAGACTACTGGGGAACGCCTATTCTCCTGACGAGGTCCGTGAAGCCGGGGTGCGACCGGAGGCCATCGAAGACGGGATCCGCGGTAGCGAACGCCAGCAGGGTGCTGCGCTCCTCATAGCCCCGTTCCAGCCACTCCAGTGAGCGTTCGCTCGCGCCGAACACCGCGAAGAGCGTAGCCGGAATGAACCAGTGCATCGACTCGGGCCCGGCGGCCTCGATCCATCCACTCAGCGCTGCGATGGTCTCGTCCGGGTCCCCAAGGTGCGCGAGGACGGGCGCCCAAGCGGGACCGAAACCGAAGTACGGTGTCTCCGTGAGCACTTGCCACGCGTCGCGGGCTTCGTCTTCCCGGGACAAGTCGTGATAGTACGTGACCCCCAGCTGGAATGATGTTACCGGTGACCCGGGATCCAGCTCGAGGCTCTGCTTGAGCTTCGCAATCGCTCGCTCCGGCTCCCGTAGCAGCCGATACGCGAACCCGACGCCAAACGGGTCGGAAAGCGGAGCGAAATCCTGCGCTCGCTCGAGTTCGGCCCGTGCCTCCGCCATGCGACCCAACGTGATCAGCCAATAGGTGTAATACAGCCGAGCCGGTGCGTAGCTGGGATTCAGCCTGATTGCCTCTCGCAACCGAATCTCGGCAGCAGCCCAGTTCCACTCGAACACGTACGCGACGAACCCTGAGGCGGCGTGGGCCTCGGCGAGCGTGCTGTCCAAGGCCAGCGCTTCGAGCGCGGCCGCCTGCGCCAGCGGAAGAACCTCCGACGCCCGGGCCTGAGTGAAGCTCGGAAGTGAGGCGTAGACCTCTGCCAGGCCCGCATATGCCTCCGCGAATCCTGAATCGCGTGCGATCGCCTGACGGAAGCAAGCGATGGCTCGCTCAAGTCCCTCTGGGGTTCGCGTCCTCAAGTGATGGCGGCCGAGCAAGTAGAGGTCGTAGGCCTCGAGATCCTCGGTCGGCTTGGCAGCCAACGACTGCCGCTCCGGGTCCAGCAAGACAACGTCCAGTGCCTGCGCCACCCGCTCGGCGACCGCGCTCTGGATCTCGAAGATCCCGGCCAGCACGCCCTCGTAGGGCTCCGTCCAGACATGCGTGCCGTCGGAGACTCGGATGAGTTGCGGACTCACGCGCACTCGGCTTGGACCAGGCCTCGACTTGTCCCACCGCACGGTGCCCTCGAGGACGTACTCGACGTCGAGCTCTTCGCCGATCTGGGGGATGGTCTTGTCCGTGTCCTTGTACCGTGCCGCACTCGTGCGGGCAATGACGCCTAGCCCGGAAAGGCGAGCCAGCCGGCTAGTGATCTCTTCCGTGATTCCATCCGCGAAGTACTCGTCCTGCGCCGCGCCGAGGTTCTCGAACGGCAATACGGCAAGCCTGGGTTGCTGGGACGCCACAGTTGACCCGGGCGGACGGAGAGTGCGGGAAATTGCCGTGTAGGCACCGACCATCACCAGAATGAGGATTGCAGCATACGCAATCACCCTGCGCCGCGCTTTCTCTCTTACGGCGAGAGGTACTGGGCCAGCAGCCACCGCCGGTGCAGGGCCGGTGAGCGCTTGAGAGAACTGGCCCGCCGTCGGAAACCGATCCGCCGGCGACTTGGCCAGCGCCTTCATGAGAGTCTGGGAGACCGGCTCGGGCACGCTCCTACGCATCGTGGTCAACGGTCGGGGCTCAGCCGTGAGATGCTGGCGGACGACGCTCTCCGTCGTGGGTCCCGTAAAGGGCGGCTCCCCTGCAAGCATCTCGTAGACCACACAAGCCAGACTGTAGAGGTCAGTACGAGCATCGAGCTCCGGCTCCGCGCCTGCCTGCTCGGGGCTCATGTACTCCGGCGTACCCACGGCGATCCCGGTTTCCGTGAGCCGGGTACCTCCGGCCGCGGTGATGGCCCGGGCCAGACCGAAGTCGGCGACCACCGCATGGCCGCCCTCGAACAGGATGTTCTCCGGTTTGATGTCGCGGTGCAGCACGTTCCGGCTGTGGGCAAAACCCAGCGCGTCGGCCACCTCGGCCGCGATGCGCAGGGCGTCCTCGAGCGGGAGCTGTTTCTCGCGGTCCAAGCGACTGGCTAAGGACTCGCCCTCCACGTAGGGCATGACGTAGAACAGGAGCCCTTCAGCCTCGCCGGAGTCCAACAGCGGCAAGATGTGAGGGTGATTGAGTTGGCTAGTAATCTCGATCTCGCGCAGGAAGCGCTCGGGGCCGAGGGCGGCGGCGAGCTCGGGCTTCAGGACCTTGATGGCGACATGGCGGCGGTGCTTGCGGTCCTCCGCGAGATACACCGTCGCCATCCCACCGCGGCCCAATTCTCGCTCGATGGTGTAACGATCGCCGACTGCAGACTTGAGGCGTCCAATGAGGTCTTCCACCCTGCGCGACCTCACGTGCGTACCCGGCTACAGTACGGCCCGCGGCGGGACGTGGCCAGAGCCGAAAGGGGAGAAAGGTAATCCTGATCCGACGCCGGGTAGGGATCTCCTACTCCAGAGGCGCACCACTGGGGGCCTCAACCCGGCAATACGTCACCCTAAACGCGCGTTCGTGTCGTCCTTTGCCGGGTCGGGGGGCCGAAATGTCGGTGGGGCATCACTCTGGCAGCGGGCCGTCGAGGGAGCGAGTAGAGCGGTGTTCGAGTGAGGAGTAAGGAGTGAGGAGTGAGGAGTGAGGGGTACTCCTCACTCCTCACTCCTCACCGTCGCCAAGTTGCCCCGCCAGGGCTCGTTGCGAAGCGTCAGCGAGCACGAGACCGCGGGGCAAGCGAAGTCACCAGACCCAATGGGCCAACCAGGGAGAAGAAGATGGCTAGCCAGAGGAGAAATGGCTGGCCTCTTCTCGTTTTAGGGAGGGAGAAAGCTGAGTACCCCTCACGTCGTCCCTCCTCGCAGCCCCGGTACCGCTCGCGGGCCACGTCGAGGGGGCTCTCTCCGAAACTGACCGCGACTCAGAGTCCAGAGCTACTCTCTGGCTCTTCGTATCCGATACCGCTCCAACCAGATCAACCCCACATCGTCGGTCCGGGCCAGGTAGGCGATGGAACCCGCCTCGGCCCCTTCACCGAAGGCGATGACCTTCGATCGGGCAGGCAGTTCGATGAATCCCAGGCGGATTCCCCGCTCGTCGAAGATCTCCACACGGGCTGGCCCACCCGCCGGCATCAACCTCTCCACCCATACCTCCCCCCGGGGGGAGATGAGAGTTCCCCCCACTCGGAAGATGGGCAGGGTCTCCGGAAAGGCGAGGTCGTCGATACCTGGCGCGGTGCCCGGTTGCAAACCCCTGCTCATCTGAAGGCTCTCCGTCCCGCCCTCACCGACGACCGTCATGACGGTGACTGCGTTGGCGGACATGGCCTCCACCTCGGCTTCCATCTCGGGCTGGCCCAGGGGGAATGTCTCCAGCTCATTCGGCGGGCCCTGGACGACTCTGCCGTCGGGGAAGTACCAGTCCACCGAGAACCCGTTGGCCCGGACCACAGCCACACGGCCGTCGGTGCCCACCGCCCAATCGTCGTAAGGCACGAACATGGGGCGCTTCGCGCCTGGTGGGCGCCTGACGTATTCGGTGCGCCAGCTCCACGCGACGGGCGTCTCTTCCCCGCTCGCCCTATCGATCCTATGTACAGCCGTCGTGTCCGGGGGACCTTGCGGGGAATAGGGGGCTGTGGCATAGAGGTTCCCGGCAGCGTCCACGAAGCGAGGATGGACGGTTCGTGCCCGCCCGTCATTCGTTGGACGGGACATCGGACTCCAGTCCACGAAGGTGCCCTCTGGGTCGATCACGGTGAGGCGGCCATTCCCGAGATCGACCAGGAGTGTCGAGTCGCCCGGCAGCGGGAAGACCTGGTCCGGCCCTTGGTACTCCTGCGGTCCCTCTCCATGACGGCCGAGGGTGTCGGCAGTACCGGCATCCAGATCGAGACGCAGTAGGACCTGGCTCATCGGGTCCGCTGCGAGAATCTTCCCGTCAGGAAGCTCTCTGACTCCGCTCAGGTAGCTGAACGGTTGCGGGCAGGTGGCGTCCAACTCCAAGGTGGCTACACGCCCAACCTGCACGTCCTCCATCTCATTCTCGCATCCACCTAATACCATCGTCAGGAGACAAGGGACTGTAAGGAGAAGCTTGACGTCGCCCGACATGATACCTGAACGGCAAGGAACGCCCCAGGAGTCGAGGAGCCTTGTCATTAGAGACCTCCATTGTGCACGAGCCGGAAGGGCACGCCCTGTGAAAGCGCGGTACCTGGAGGAATACTCGTCAATCTACACAAGACAGTATGTCAGGACACTGCGGATGTCCGGGGCGAGCGCTGGTCGGAGATTCGGTCTCGCTGGCCCATAAGGTGCGGGCGCACAACGGCCTCGATCACGAGCTCAACTGCAAGCACGGGATCTTCTCCACGTGCGACATCACGAGGCTCCCGCCGACGGACTGTGTCGACGCCCGCTGCGTTGCGGTTCGCGGTACGACTTCTTCGAGGAGTCGAAAGCGAACGTTGGGAAGGAGTAGGGGAACCGGCGGCCCCCCGCGCCCCCCACAGGGCTAGGCGCTGCATACCGAGGCGCCAAGGCCAAAGTCGTGGCTCCGGCAACGCCCGGTGCGACCGGACCCGGCCCCGGGGGGTAGACATGTCAGAGAATCCCCCGCCCAGTCGTTGGATGGGAGAGAAGGGGCGACCCCATGGGGACAGCGAAACCGCCCGCCGGGCGCACCGGCTGGGTCCTGGTACTCGGGGCGGCACTCACACTGGTCGCGGCACCGGCCGCCCGGGGCCAACAGGCAGAGCCCGCCGCCGGCACCGTCGGCGGAACGATTCTGGACGCCGCCACCGGCGAGCCTCTGGAGCACGCCCTCGTCGTGCTCCAGCCGGCGCCCGGCGGACTCGTACCCACCGGTGACCGCCGCTGGGCGACGCACCTGAGCATACGGACCAACGACCGGGGCGCCTACGGATTCGGCGGGCTGGGCCCGGGGCAGTACCGGCTCACGGTGAGGCTCCTCGGATTCCGCCCCGCCTCCATCGACGTGGATCTCCGGCGTGCCCCCTCCCTCCGGCTGTCCGTTGGGCTCGCACTGGAGCCGATTCGGTTGGAGCGGGCGATCGTGAGCGCTCCCCGCATACCGGCGTTCGCTGCAGCCCGCCGGGCGGGCGATGCGCGGCTCGACGCCGTGGCCTTCCGCCGGGAACGGTTCCTGGAGAGCGATGCGCGGGTGGTGACCGAGGACGACGTGGTGGAGGCGGTTACCATCGGCGAGGCCGATCTCTTCCGGGCGCTGCACCGGCTTCCCGGCGTGACCACCCGCGACGACTTCACATCGGCCCTGTGGACCCGTGGCGCCCCGTGGAGCCACACGCGGGTGTACTACGACGGACTCCCGCTGTTCAACCCGGTGCACGCCGCCGGTTTGCTCTCGGGTGTGAACCTCCACGCCTTGGGGGGAGCGTTCTTTCATCCAGGCGTCCGGTCGGCCGCCATCGGCGAGGGCGCCGCCGCGGTGCTGGACCTCACGTCCCGGCGGTGGACCGAGCCCCGACTCGGCGGTGCGGCGGGCCTCTCCGTGGCCGGAGCGCGGCTGGCGCTCGGCGGTCCCCTGGCCGGAGGCGCCGGCGGCTGGAGCGTGGCCGCCCGGCGGTCCCACATCGACCTCGTGAGCCAGATCGTGGCGGACTCGGCGGGCCGCATCCCCTACGCCTTCCTCGACCTGGCAGGGCGGGTGGACGCGCCGCTGCCGGGGGGCGCGCGTCTCGAGGCCAGCACCCTGTGGGAGCGGGACGACGTGTGGGGGACCGTGCCCGACCTCCTGAGCAACAACCGGGGACGCTGGGGCAACGTCCTCGGTCAGGTCACCGTGGGCATGCGTCACGGCTCCATCTACGGCAGGCACTCGGTGGGGGTGAGCCGGTTCGGCGCCGCCATCCAGTCGACGAGCTTCGTAGCCGACACGGCGTTGAGGCAAGCAGTGCCGACCCACCAACCCATCAACAACGTGATCACGTACTTCGCACTGCGGTCGCGGCTCGAGCCGCTGGCGGCGGGGCGGAGCCGAAATTGGAGCGCGGGATCCGAGCTGGTCGTGCAGCAACAGGAGTTCACCGGTCCCCTGCCCCGGCCCTACCCGGAGCTGCTGTTCCACGACACCCTGCAGCTCGCCCGACGGAACGTCCGCCTGGCGCTGTGGGGGGAGGGACGCTGGTCGGGTGAGCGCTTTGCAGTGCAGGCGGGCCTGCGGACCGAGCTGCCGGGGGACGTGGCGAACCTCGGCACGCTAGCGCTGGCCCCGCGGCTCAGCGTGCGGTTCGCGGTAACGCCGTGGATCACGCTGTCCGCCGCGTACGGCCGCTCCTATCAGTACACGCAGGCCATCGCGCCGGCGGGGCCGGGCATCGGGCCGGATCTGCACATCTCCGACGTGTGGCTCATGGCGCGGGACACGATCCCGGCCATCCGCTCTGACGTCGCCACCATCGGAGCTGAGGCATGGCTGAGCACCACGTGGCTGGCCTCGGCAACCCTGTACGGGCGCATCGCCACCGGTGTGGCGGTCCCCGACCCGACGCCGGGGAAACCCGCGCCCGATCGTCCCCTGTTCGTGTCGGCCGTGAACCGGGCGGCTGGGGTGGAGGTCACGCTGCGGCGGCTCGCCGGTCCAGTGACGTTGGCGGCCTCGTACACCTACGGCGGCTCGCAGCTCGAGGCTATGGACCTGGTCTACCCGGCGTCCTCCGCCCGCCGGCACGTGCTGGACGGTGTGGTGACCGCCCGCGTGGGATCCTCCCTCCGATTGGGCGGTGCGGTAACCGCGGCCAGCGGCGCGCACTTCACCAGGTTCCTCCGAGCAGCGGTGCCGTGCTCCGGCTCAGACAGCATCACCTGTCCTGACACCCTGGTGGTCACCACCACCGCAATCGAGGAACCTGGCGCAGGGCTGGCGCCGGCTTACGTCACGTTCGGCCTCATGGCCGAGTGGACGCGGCGGTTTCGCACTTGGGAGCTGGGCGTGACGCTACAACTGCTGAACGTCCTCAATCGCCGCAACGCCGTGACGTACGTCGGCTCAGATGAGCCATGCGCTGTGGCGTCACCTACGACTCAGATGCCGCGGGCCGGCGTGTGCGACCTGTTTGACCGCGGCCTGCCGCTGCTTCCCCTCGTGGGGCTGCGTGCGCGGTTCTGACCGTGAGATCGACGCGCTCTTCCGGCGATACCGGGCCCCGCTGTTCCGCTACGCGACCTGGTTCACCGGTGATTCGGACCTGGCCGAAGACGTGGTGCAGGAGACCTTCCTGCGGGCGCGGGAGCGTACGCCGCGCCGGGCCGAGGCCATCCGGGGGTGGCTGTTCACGGTCGCGACCAATTTGGCGCGGGACATGTTGCGCGTGGCGCGGCGCCGCCGGGAGCTCCTCGCAGAGCAGGGCGATATGCTCCCGGCACCGACAGCCGCTCCTGATCCGGCGGCGCGGCTCGAGCGCGAGGAGTTGGCTGATCGCCTGCGGGCCGCCCTGGACGGACTATCCGAGCGGGAACGCAGCGTGCTGCTGCTCCGTCATGAGGGCTTCCGCCACCGGGAGATCGCCGAAGCCGTGGGCACGACGACCAAATCGGTTGGCACCATGATCGCCCGGGCCGCGGACAAGGTGGCCCTTGCCTTGGGACCGGAGGGCGACCGATGACGCACATGGACGATGGCGCGCTGGTGCGGTTCCTGGACGGCGAGTGCGACGCTGCGGAAGCCGCGCTGGTGCGCGAGCACACCGGTGCCTGCGAACAGTGCCGTGCCCGACTCGGCCAGCTCGAGGGCCGGATCAGGCTGGTATCGCAGGCGCTGCGGCGGGCGGAGCCCCAGCCGCGGGCCCGCCCGACTCACGCACGCACCTGGCTGTACGCCGCCGCCGCAGCCGTCGTGCTCCTGACGACCGCGGCAGGCGTACAGCCGGTGCGGGCATGGATCGCCCAGCGCGGCCAGGCGCTGTGGCATCTCGTGGTGGGCCGCAACGGGCAGGAGAGTCCCAGCAGCCCCGTGGCCGAGCTGCCTGCGGCCTCGGTCTCGTTCGTGCCGGCGGCCGGTGGGTTCGAGATCACGCTGGCCGGCCGTCAGGCCGCCGGAACGCTCACGGTGCAACTGGGCGAGGACCCGACCGCCAGGGCGACGATCCTCGGCGATCCCGACACCGAAGGCCTGGTCGTGCTCCCTCACGGCCTGAGAATCGAGAACGACCCTGCCTCCCGGGGGTCCTACGTGCTCATGCTGCCACGAACACTCTCACCCATCCGCGTGGCGATCGGGGACGAGCCGGCGCTGGAGGTCGACACCGCGCAGGCCGCGGAGGGCTGGACGGTCGCGCTGGCGGAGCGCGCGGCGCGGTGACCGTCAGAAACCGGCGTCCCCACTCGTCGTCTCACTAGACAGCGACGATCAACTTCGCCAACAGGAGAGTGTCCCATGCGCGCCATTCCCACCGTCGCCGCATTCGCCGGGCTGGTCCTTGCCGCCTGTGGTGGCGACGGAAGCGAGAGAGCTTTGGGGTCGCTAGCGTCGGGCCAGGCGGGGGGTGGGACCGTCGTCTCGGTTCAGGTCATCGGGCCCGGCAACTTGGAACTCGGCAGCAGCGGCACGTTCCACGCCATCGCGTTCACCGCCGACGGCGACTCCACCTACACGGACGACGTCACCTGGTCCACGTCGGATGACGCGGTGCTGAGCGTCACGGGCAACGGCAGCTCCGCGGAGGTCAAGGCCGTGGGCGACGGTGCGGCCGAGGTGCTAGCGTCGATTCAGGGCGTTACCGGCTCCCGCACGGTGCACATCGGCCCGGTCGTAGTGGGGCCGGTGGAGAGCATCGAGCTGATACCATCCGACCAGGTAATCGTGATCCGTGGGGACTCGGCCCTGGGGAGCATCGAGGCGATCCTGCGGGACGCCGCTGGAAATCGGATCCTGGATCAGTCGGTCACGTGGAGCGTGAGTGATCCCACCGTACTGGCCTTCCGCAGTCGGCAAGCCACGTTTGCCCTGTTGGAGGGGCTGAAGCCCGGCACCGCCACCGTCACGGCGGAGGCGGAGGGCAAGTCGGGGTCGGCGAGCGTGACGGTGAGGTGAGCCGCCAACAGAGCGCCGGCCTCAGGGGACCGAGGGCCGGCGCAAGCCCCCACGGCGCCGTCGAGCCCGCCACACAACGAGTGCCGCACCGAGCACGACGGTGACGACAATGATCGGTACTATGGGGAACGGTTCCGGAGCAGGGGCCGGCAGGTGGTCGGCCATCAGGTCGAAGAACTGTTCCCCATAGTCGGACACGCCGATTCCCATGTGATCTTCGGTACGCCAACCGCACGCGCGGTGCCCGCCCCCGCTGGGCCGAGTTGTTACGCCGGATCTTCGAGGTCGAGCCCCTCGCGTGTCCCCGGTGCGGCCACGCGCTCCGCATCGTCGCCTTCGTGACCGTGCCCCGGTCATCGACCGCATCCTCCAGCACTTCCGCCGGCGCGCGGGGGCAACCCGCCGGTCGCGGGCCCCGGACCACCGGTTCGGGGCGCCTTGGGCTGCCCGGATGGGCAGCGCCCGGCGGAGGTCATCGGTCACGGCCACGCCGGGCGGCAGGCCCGACGAGTTCGTGAGGCGCCAGCGCACACCGCGAAGGCACCGCGATGCCCGGGGTGTACGTGGGGCGGGGCGATTGAAATCCCTATCCGTCGCGCCATTCCCACCGTCGCCGCATTCGCCGGGCCGGTCGTTGCCGCCTGTGGGGGCGACGGAAGCGAGAGAGCTTCGGGGTCGCTAACGTCGGGCCAGGCGGAGGGCGGAAGGTTTGCGCTTGGGCTGTCGGTGAGATTCTAGCCCGTAGTGAAGCTGTGAAGCCCCCGAACGTCCCAGCGACGTTCGGGGCCTTGGCGTTTTAGGGCGGGTCGCATCACGGGGTCTCTCCCCGCGGTCTACCGCCTTGAAAAGGGCTTTCATGACGGTTCTAGAAAAGGGCGCGGCACACCCGAAAAGGGCCCCCTGGACACGAATGGAGCCCCCATCGGGCGGGTTGTGGTCCGGCGTACCCCGCTGCATAATCGCGGCACGCAGCACCATCGGTGGCCCATACCGGCCCCGCCGCCGACTGACGCCGGCCGTAGGACGCCTGCCTGACGACGAGACCGCTGAAGGCCACTTCCCCAAAGAACTACGGGTCCTTAACGGAGGTGGCATGATGACACGCGCCCCGCTCCTTCCCGTCGCGCTTCTCTCTGGTACTCTCGTCATCCAAGCTTGTCAGGAACAAACAACGTTCACCGAAGTGACCGGGGCTGTGGTGTCGTTTGAGGTTGTAAGTGGAGATGGGCAGACAGGCCCCGTGGGCGAGGAGCTGCCCGATCCCCTGATCGTGCGGGCTCTTGACGAGAAGGGCAAGAGGGTGAAAGACCAGCTCGTGAATTTCCGGGTAATCGCTGGCGGTGGAAGTATGTTCGCGGGAGCCAGCATCACCGACAAGCACGGCCTTGCACAGGATTATTGGACCCTGGGTCCCGAAGCCGGTGAAAACGTCGTTGAAGTCCGAGCCGTCCATCCCAGTACCGGCGAAAAGCAAGTCTTCTCCAGGTTCACCGCCGTGGCCGTCATCCCGACTGAAGAGGTGTGTAATGGCGTCGACGATGATCTCGATGGCGAAATCGACGAGGAGATGGTGTACTGCATCGACGGTGAAGCGGCGCCACATACTGACGGGAAGAACAGCTGCCTGGTGGGTTGGGACGACTTGGATGGCGACCCGACGAATGGGTGCGAAGAAAAGACCACGTGCGACGAGGAGTTGGACATTGCGACCAACAACCCGGTGGAGGCGGCGTTCGCGGTAGGTATCTGCAAGGTGGCACAGGATCAAAGCGATTGGGGTCTCGTATCTGCGAGTTGGGTGATGGCGGACGGATCGCCCCCACCCACTGACCCCGAGCAACTGGGGCGGTTCCATCTAGGACATGGCGTCTTGGCGGCTTTCGGGCCCAACGTTTCCGTGCTGGAGGGCTCGCGCTTCCTGGCCCTCTCAAGCGGAGTGGCTCGTTCGCCGGCCGATCCGGGCTACATGGGGACCAGCACTGACAAGGGATTAACGGGGGACTTTCCTGAGGGCTTTCCACAGACGCAACCATTTAATTGTCCCCTCCAGGCATCTCCCGCTGATCCTGCCGGATTGGAATTGACGCTTCGCGTTCCAGAGAACGCAACCGGATTCTCGTTCGATTACAAGTTCTACACGGCAGACTATCCAGAATGGGACTGCACCTCGTATGTCGATCAGTTCGTAGCAATGCTCAGTCCCTTCCAGGGTGGTCAGACGCCGGGAAACATCGCACTCGACCCGCTAGGTCTCGCCCCCAACGCCAACAGTCCAGAAACCATCACAGTCTGCTTCCCATCTGGCCACTATACCTGTCCCGATGGTACAGCTGAATTGCAGGGGACGGGATTCGAGAACCATGGTGCTTCGATATGGTTGACCGCCCAGGCACCGGCAGATCCAGGGTCCGAGATCACGTTGCGATTCGCTATCTATGACTCTGGAGACGGGATCATCGATTCAATCGTCCTGATAGACAACTTCCGATGGACAGGGAACTAGAGGGGGAAGCTGAGTCCACGTAGCTGGTCTCAAGCTCACAGCCCCGAGCGTCCCACCGACGTTCGGGGCTTTGGCTTTTGCACGGTCAAAACGGCTATGGTGGACGCCGCTTTAGGCGACAAGATCAGCCCAAAAGGATTGCAGGCCCACGGCGGCTGGAGCGACCCGCAAACGCCCCTAAAGATCTACGCTGAGCACGAGGCCTCGTATGCGAGGGGGGAAGCCAAGGGAATACGCGCCAAGATTAGAGGCGTATATGAGGAATCAGACCGCCTCAGGTTGAGCGGATTCGCACATCCCAGTCCCATACCCGCGCACAGATCCCTTCGATCAACCCACGCCGGCGCTCCGTAACTGATTCAACTGTAACAACATATGTCCAGCAGCAGAGGGGCACGCCACTTGCCAAGTGAATCGGTGGGTGGGCTTTGGGGTTGCGTTGGTGCTGCGACGCGCGAGCCAACGGCTGACCGCGACAGGAATCACAACGCGCGGGTCAGCACCATCGAGCGCCACCGCTGGCTTTTATGAGAAGCCGGCTCCGCCTAGGAGACAGGCACGTGACTCAGGTTCTGCGAGATGCCAGATACGCCGTTCGGACCTTGTTGAAGCGACCGGCATTCAGCACGACGGTGGTGATCACACTGGCGCTCGGTATCGGCGCCAACGCGGCTATCTTCAGCGTCGTGAGCGGCGTGCTGTTGCGCCCACTGCCCTATCCCGAGCCTCACAACCTCGTTGCCGTGTGGACCAAGTTCTTGCCGGAGAGCGGCGTCGACTACCCGATCTTTTCCCTCTCCGCCCCGGAATACCTCGACTACCGAGACCAGAATCGCACGATGGAGTCGGTGGCAGCGTACTCCTGGTTTGGTGCCACGCTCACTGAGGGCGAAGGCGAACCGGAGCGGCTCACGGCCGTTCGGGTCACCTCGAATCTGTTCCCACTGCTACGAACCCCGGTGTTCCACGGCCGCGCGTTGATCCCAGAGGACGACAATCCGAACGCCGCACCGACGGTCGTGTTGAGTCACACCCTTTGGCAACGCCGCTTCGGAGGCGACGAGGCCATCGTCGGACAGACGATCTCGGTAAATGGTGAAGCCTCCCAGGTGGTTGGCATCATGCCGCCCGGATTTGCGTTCCCCAGTTCCGGCACACAGTTGTGGGCTGCGATGCAGTTGGACGAGACGCAGCGGGATACGCGATCGGGTCACTGGATTCTCGCCGTGGCCCGCCTGGCCGAAGGTTCGACACTCGAACACGCCAAGGCCGAGCTCGAACCGATGATGGCCCACTGGAAGGTTGACTACCCGGACGAGCACACCGGCCACTTCATTTGGCTGCGTCCGTTCATCGACGACCTGGTCGGACAGGTCCGCCCCGCCTTGCTGTTGCTGATGGGTGCCGTCGGACTCGTGCTGCTCATCGCCTGCGCCAACGTCGCCAACCTGCTCCTGGCCGTGGGCGAACATCGCCGCCACGAGATCGCCGTGCGCCGTGCCCTCGGCGCCAGTCGCGGTCGAATCCTGCAACAACTGCTGACCGAAAGCGCCTTGCTGTCGGTCGTCGGCGGAGCCGTCGGCCTGGCGCTGGCTGACCTCGGCACTGAAGCGCTGCTGGCGCTGGACGCCGGAAACATCCCCCGCGCCGCGGAAATCGCGCTAGATATCCGCGTGCTGACGTTCACGGCGGGGCTCACCCTCGCAACGAGCGTCGTGTTCGGTCTCGCACCCGCTTTGCAGTCGACGTCCCCCGATATCCATGACGCCTTCCGAGGTGCGAGCCGCCGTACGACGGTTGCTATTCAGCGCCGGCGCCTTCGGCAACTGCTGGTCGTTTCGGAGATGGCGCTCAGCATCCTGCTACTGATCGGCGCAGGGCTCCTCGTCAAGAGCTTCTGGAGGCTCGTCCATGCCGATCCCGGGTTCGAGGCAACTGGCATTCTCGTGGCCGAAGTGCGGCTACCGGAGGCGAACTACGATCCCGACCAGGCGGTGACGTTCTACTCACAGCTTCTCGAGCACATCGAGGCCGTGCCCGGTGTGGAAATGGCCTCCGCCATTTCGAGCTTGCCTGTCAGATACGGCCGCCCGATTTACGGCTTTCTCATCGAGGGGCGTCCCGAGCCCCAGCTAGGCGACAAGATGTGGGACGCCGCGGGCGTTACGGCTCGGTCGGGCTACTTCGAGACGATGGGGATTCCGGTGCTGCGCGGCCGCGGATTCGACGGTTCCGATCGAGCCGGCTCGCTGCCGGTGGTCGTGATCAATGAGTCAATGGCGCGCACCTTCTGGCCCGGCGAGGATCCCATCGGTCAACGTCTGCGGTACTCGTTCTGCGAAGAGTGCGGGTGGATGACGATCGTCGGAATCGTAGGGGATGTGATGTACCAAGGGGTGGGTGTCGCTCCGGAGACGAGGTTCATCTACTACGTGAGCCATGAGCAGGCTGCGCAAACCGCGCCGTTCATGACCAACTCCATGGGCTTGGCCATCAAGACGCAGGGCGACCCGCTAACCGTGGCCCCCGCGGTGCGCACCGCCGTGCGCAACCTCGATCAGAACCTTCCAGTCATCGGCGTAGCAGCCATGACCGACGTGGTGGCCGGCTCCTTGGCCCGACCACGATTCACGATGACGCTGCTTGGCATCTTTGCCGGAGTGGCGTTGATCCTGGGAGCCGTGGGGATCTACGGTGTGATCTCCCACAGCGTAGCCGAACGCACCAATGAGATTGGCGTTCGGATGGCGCTCGGGGCCGGACGTCGGGCGGTTACTTCAATGGTCGTGGGTCAGGGCATGCGCCTGGCGCTGATCGGTGTCGCCTTCGGCCTCCTGGCAGCCCTTGGAGTGACACGTGTGATGAACAGCCTACTGTTCAATGTGGACAGAACCGACCCAGTGACCATTGTCGCCGTGTCGGCCCTGCTCTCAGCGATCGCGTTGCTTGCATGCTATCTCCCAGCCCGGCGGGCCGCGAGGGTGGATCCGATGACAGCGATGCGGAGTGAGTAGGAGGCGTTGCCGCCGTTGGCTGGCTCGTATGGCGGGACCCGCCCCACCGTTGTGCGGCCCGCAGGACGAGCCCAAATACCGGAACGGTGGTAGACGAATCCCTACGGGTCGATGATGAAGCTCGTCAGTACAACAGGTTGCCTGGACGCAATCATCCAAGGATGGGGAGACTTCTGGACGTGAGAAGACCTCCACGATTTGCGAAAGCCTTGTTAGCTCGATGTGTCCCCGGGGGATTGTTCAGGGAGTTTGTGCTGGGAGACCTCGAAGAAGGTCACAACGAGCGAGTGCGGTCTAGGAGTGCTGTGTACGCAGCAACGTGGTACTGGTTTCAAGCCTCCAGATTGAGCCTGCGTTATGTCTTTGAACGTGTCAAGAACCAACGCTTCTACACCCGTTCGCAGGATAGGAAGCCCTCACGGAGAAACCCAACAGAATCGACTATTCAAGATCTTCGGCTTGCACTCCGCACACTACGCCGACGCCCGCTGTTCACGAGCGTGGCGGTACTGACGCTTGGCCTGGGGATCGGTGCGGCGACGGCAATGTTCAGCGTGGTGGACGGTGTGTTGCTCAAGCCGTTGCCCTACAACGAGCCAGACCGACTGGTGTCGGTGTGGCAGACAATGCCGAGCTGGGAGGGTGGAACCGGGTCCGAAGGTAAGCTCTGGGACCGTGCGAGGCTCACGTACTCGCAGTATAGACATCTGTCGGATAATAGCACCGTCTATGAAGGTCTTGCGGTCTACCAGGGCGGAATTTGGGACGACGCCACCCTAACGGGTGTCGGCGACCCCGTTGAGCTGCGGGCGGGAGCCGCAACGGCATCGCTCCTTCCGCTGCTAGGTGTGCAACCATTGCTGGGACGTTGGTTCCTCCCCGGAGAGGAAGCGTTTAGGGGAGGCGACGCGGCATCCGTCGTCGTGGTTAGTCACGAGTTCTGGCGTGGGCGCCTTGGTGGCTCTTCGGAGGCGCTGGGCAGAATCATCACGATAGACGACCGTTCGTTCACAATTGTCGGCGTCCTGCCTCCGGGTTTCCGAATCCACTGGCTGAGTACCTCTCTAGCCGGCGAGCGCGACCCGGGTAGGAGAGATGTGTGGTTTGCGACTGGGGCACCGGGTTTTGGAGCCTTACAGAGAGCGTACGCGTGGGAAACTATCGGCCGGCTCGCTTCCGGGGTCACCCTCGAGCAGGCTCGCTTCGAGTCACAGACTATCATGTCAGCACACCCGGATACCGAAGGTGACGTTCGGGTGTTGACCCGCGCAGCAGAGGAGACTCACGGCTTTGCCGCTCCTCTGGTTCTCCTCTTTGGAGCCACAGCGTTTCTTCTGCTCATCGCGTGCGGAAACATAGCGACACTCTCGATGGCCGAGGTGTTGAGCCGCCGGCACGAGATCGCGACGCGATCGGCAATAGGTGCCAGCGGTTGGAGGATCCTGCGCCTGCTGATGACTGAGAGTTTCGTTTTGGCGGCTTTGGGGAGCGCCGTCGGTGCGATGATGGCGTTCCACGGAACCGAGCTACTCGTTGCGCTGGCACCACCGCTGCCCCGCCTCGACGAAGTTGGGGTCGACCTCCGGGTTCTAGCCTTCGCTGCGCTATTGGGAACATGCACAGCCTTTCTATTCGGCACGGTACCGTCGGTGATGGCGACCCGTGGCGCCGTCGGACCGCCGATAGCTAGTTCTGCTCGCGCTAGCTCAGGTCGTCGCCGCTTCTCCGGATCGGTGATCGCGATGGAAATCGCACTGACAGCCATGCTTCTTGTTGCCGGCGGCTTGCTGACCCGGAGCCTTTCCCGGTTAATGGCGGTCGACCCGGGTTTTGACACAGATCAGCTGGCTACCGTCGAGGTTTCGCTGCCGCACACCCGATACCAAACACGCGAAGCTCGCCTTGCGTTCTTTCGGGATGTGCTCGGCCAGCTCAAGCAAATTCCGGGTATCGGTACGGTGAGTGGAGTGAACAGTCTACCGTTTCCGGGTCGCACCGCCGGCTGGGGTATCCGCATCGCAGGGCGAGACCCGGAGTTCGTCGGTGCGCCATTCGGCTATCACGTGGCACCGGGCTATCTGGAAACCTTGGGCGTGCCGCTGCTCGTTGGTCGACGCCTCGTCGAGACTGACGGGCCCGATGCTCCCTTGGCTGTGGTGATCAACGAAACAATGGCGCGGCGCTACTGGCCCGGTGAATCACCCATCGGCGCTCAATTCAGGTATCCCGGCTCCGAGGAGCCCGTCACGGTTGTCGGAATCGTTGGGAATGTGAAGAAACAATACCTGCACGAAACCACCGAACCGGCCTTCTTCATCCCCTTCAGTCAGAATCCACGAGACAGGATCTGCTTCGTCGCTCGAACGGAGGTGGACGCACAGAGCGTTATTCCGTTCATGCGTCAGGCTGTGTGGACGGTGGACGGAGAACTCGGGGTGACCAATGCCACAACGGTCGCCAGGCTCATCGCTCAGTCTACCGATCAGGAGCGTTACCGCACACTCCTTATGAACGTCTTCGCCATTCTGGCCGCCCTGCTTGCTGCCGCCGGAATCTTCGGCGTCACGGCTCGTAGCGTGGCGCTGCGCACACGAGAGATGGGCATCAGAATGGCCTTGGGTGCAACGGAGTCCGGGCTGGTCGGGTCAACCGTACGAAGTAGTCTGTTGACCGCCCTGGCGGGAACCGCGGTCGGCCTCGTCGGCGCACTTTGGGCTTCACGCCTGCTGTCTCGTTTCCTTTTTGGAATCGAACCGTCGGACCCTACCACGTACGGCGTCGTTGCCGCATTGATCGTGGTCGTGTGTCTGCTTGCCAGCTTCGCACCTGCGCGGCGGATCTCAAAGGTGGATCCGGTCGAGGTGTTGCGGGCGGAGTGACGCTTTGCGCAGAACACAACACACGTGGTTCGGTGTGGCTGGGAGGTCCCTGCTGGAGAACCGCGCGTACACAAGCCTCGCCACGTACATGGAGACACCTCCTACCTGCCGTTACCCGCCCCTGCAACCAGGATGCAGAGCGGTGGCGGGGAGCCTGGCGCGGGGCAATGATCCCTTCACGTCGCAACTGTCCGGCGACTCAAGGAGCCGGCGGCGGGACGTCTGTCCCAGCGCTCCCAATGGCCATCCCGTTGAATGAGAGGCCTCGTTCCTTCGCGCACTCCGTGCAGAGGTACAAGATTCCAACGGCGGGATTTGACGGGTAAGCATGAGCGTTAGCGAACGCGGCCGGACCGAGATCGCGAGCCGACAGCGAGCGATTGAGGTCACGCGCAGCCCTACCGCCCCACCTCCGCATCCACACCCAGATGTCGACCTCGGCCTCTTGCACCGTGACATAGAGGTGCCTGCGACCCACGGAGAAGAAGTGGAGACCAACGGTTTGGGCCTCATCATACGCAACCACGAGATTCGCCTCGCCGCCTTGCGCCGGAATGGCCCGAATCGGTATTGTCAACTTGAGCCGGTACCGGCGAGACCTCGCGGATGAAGACGAATGCGAACGGTTATCGCGGCTACAGGTTCCCTCGTGAAATCATCAACCACAGCGTTTGGCTGTACCATCGATTTTCCCTGAGCTTCCGCGATATGGAGGAACTCCTGGCGAAGCCAGGGATTGCTGTTTCCTACGAGACCATCAGGCAGTGGTGCCGGAAGTTCGGGCCCGAGTACGCACGAAAGCTCAAGCGTCGAAAGAAGTGGCTAGGCGATATTTGGCACCCGGACGAGGTGTTCGTGAAGATGAGGGGTGAGCTGCACTGCCTGTGGCGAGCCGCGGACCAAGACGGGGACGTGATCGACATCCTGTTTCAGCGTTACCGCAATGCGCACGCTGCTAAACGATTCGTTCGAAAGCTCTTGAAGGGGCAGCGAATCAATCGGGCTGAAGTCTCACATCAACCGATTCGACAACGATAACGATAACGACAGATGCGACGGTTCAAGTCAGCTGGTCAAGCGCAGCAATGTCTGGCAGTTCACAGTGTGGTGCAGAGCCTCTTCAGGCTGGGACGCCACCTACTGCGTGCAGCGCATCTCCGGTTGCTACGCGACGGTTCGTTCAGGGAATGGAGTGCGGCCACGGCTGGGTGAGAAACGCCCACAACTACCGGTCGAGCATCACGCCGAAGCCGTTAAGTTGACAGAGCCGATCAACAGGAGTTTCGGGCATGAAAAAGAACGACTTAACCAGAAGAAGATTCATTGTCAGCGCCTCTGCAGGAACAGCGGGTGCCATGCTGACAAGCTACCTGCCTGTTTTCGGGAATTCCGGAACAGGGCTGACAACAGCGCTCGCCCTAAAGGGCGGGAAGCCCGTGAGGACCAGGGAATGGGTGAGCTGGCCCATCTGGAATCCCGATGCGGAAGCCCCCATGCTGTCGGTGCTTCGGAGCGGCAACTGGTGGCGGGGAAGCGGCAACCTGTGCAGTGAGTTCGAAGAGCAGTATGCCGAGCTCATTGGAGCTAAACGGGTGGTGGCTACAGCCAGCGGGACAACCGCGCTGATCACCGCCCTCCACGTGCTGGGGGTGGATGCAGGGGATGAAGTCATCGTTTCACCCTACACCTTTATCGCTACCTACAATGTGGTTTTCAACTCGAAAGCCCTTCCCGTCTTTGCCGATACGGACCAGGAGACCTTTACGATCAATCCCCATAAGATCGAAGAGCGGATCACGGATCGTACGACGGCCATCCTTCCCGTTCACATCCTGGGCCTGCCGGCGGATATGAACCGCATCAATGCCATTGCCCAAGAGCATCAGCTGGTGGTGATAGAGGATGCCTGCCAGGCGTGGCTGGCGGAATACGGGGACAAGATGTGCGGCACGCTGGGTGACCTGGGATGTTTCAGTTTCCAGGAGTCCAAACATATCGCTTCGGGGGAAGGCGGTGCCGTGGTGGGGAGCAACGACGAGGTGATGGACCGCTGCCAGGCGTACCACAATTGCGGCCGGCCCTATGGTGCTTCCATGGCAGGAATGGGCCAAAATCCGGTCCGTGGGTCAAACAAGCGGATGACACAGATGCAGGCGGTTATCCTGCTGTCGCAGATGAAGCGCGCAAGGGCGGATGCGGACAAACGGCTGGAGAACGCCCTCTACCTGGATGCCCGGCTGAAAGAGATCCCGGGAATCATTCCCTACAAACTGTCCGACGGTGCCACACGATCGGCATACCATCTCTATCCTTTCCGCTACAAAAAGGAGCACTTCGACGGTCTGCCCCGGGAGAGATTCCTGACTGCACTGCGGGCCGAAGGGATCCCCTGCTCCGAAGGATACGGACAGCAGTACTTTGACGGGTTGATTGAAGAAGCCATCAGTACAAGGGGGTATAAGCGGCTCTTCTCGGAACAGAGGCTCAACCGGTACCGGGAGGAGTTGCACGACCTGCCCGACAATGACCAGCTGACCCGGGAGGCGGTCTGGTTCTACCAGAACATGCTGCTGTCCGAACGGGAAGACATGGATGATATCATTCATGCCATTCAGAAGATATATGAAAACCGGAAGCAACTGCTGTAAGTCGGCATAGGAAATTGCTTCGCCGCTGCCAAGTATGCTGCCAACTAAGCGGTTCCGGACTGAGCCTGTTCAGCGGTACGGAATGGGCATTGCCAGGTGCTGCCGGTTAATCGCACGGGCATTGTCAACTTAACGGCTCCGGCGTGATGTTCGACCTGCGCCTGTAGGCATTCCTCACGCAGCCGTGGCCGCACTCCATTCCCTGAATGACCGGTCGCGCTGCAACCGGTAATGCGCTGCACGCAGTAGATGACGTCCCAGCCTGAAGAGGTTTTGTACCACACCGTAAACCGACAGAAATCGCTGCGCCTGTCCAGGTGATTTGAACCGTCGGACACCAGCTTCGATCTGCTGGCTCACTGCAGACCAAGGTTTGGAGGATTGAATGGCAGACAACGGTACCCAGATGAACCGTCGTTCCTTTCTCGGCAAGAGCGTGGCGACCGCCGCAGCAACCCTGCTACCCCATACTGTTTTGGCAGGTTCAAGACAGGTGACTCCGAGTAAGAGAATCAACGTCGGGTATGTTGGCCTCGGAACCCAGGGGATTCGCCAGCTCATCCCCGCGTTGCAGCACGAGCAGCTGCGGATCACGGCCGTCTGCGATCCCAACCGACAAAGTGCCGATTATGTCGAGTGGTACCCGGACGAGCTCCGTGGCAAGGTGCAGGAGTTTCTCGGCGATCCCTCGTGGGGAAGAGGGGCCGGCTCTTGCCCGTGCGGGCGGGAAACCGGGCGGGAGCTGGTTGATCGCCACTACGGTGCCTCCCCCGGTGGCGGCTGTCACACCTACGCAGACTTCAGAGAGATGCTCGCCAAGGAACAGGACCTTGACGCCGTCTACATCATGACGCCTGACCACTTGCACGCGACCATCGCTCTAGCAGCGATGCGGGCGGGCAAGCACGTCATCTGCCACAAGCCGTTAGGCAACGTCGTTCGTGAAGCCCGCTTGGTGGCTGACATGGCACGCCAGACCGGTCTGGCAACCCACATGTTCTGCGCGGCTGGTATGGAGTCCACCCCGCTCTTGTGCGAGTGGATCTGGAACGGCGCCATCGGAGGGGTACGTGAGGTACACAACTGGTCGGCACGACCCTACTGGCCACAGGGAATGACCAGCTTGCCGAGCGAGACCCCACAGGTGCCCGAGGGCCTCGACTGGGACCTCTGGCTGGGACCGATCCCGCACCGTCCCTACCACCCTGCCTACACTAACGCGGTGTTTCGTGGCTGGTACGACTTTGGCACCGGCGCTTTAGGGGACATGGGACACTACAGCTTTTTCCAGATCTTCAAGATCTTGAAGCTGGGAGCTCCCCAAAGCGTGGAAGCCAGCCGCAGTCAGTTCTGGGAAATCGATAACCTCTTATGGGTCAGGCAACGGACCGACCTCGCGTATCCCCGGGCCTCGTCCATCAGATGGGAGTTTCCTGCACGGAATGACATGCCTGCCGTGACACTGCACTGGTATGACGGCGGTCTCCGCCCTCCCCTCATCAGCGAGCTGGAGCAGGATGGAGAGCAGATGCCCGAGGAGGGACTGCTCTTCGTGGGCGACACGGGCAAGATCTTGGCCGAATTCAGCGGCAGAGAGCCACGACTCATCCCGAAGGCTGCGATGGCCCGTTTCCAGCCCCCTCAGCAGACCTTGCCGCGCCCAGTTGACGCGCTGGAGCAGTGGGTCCAGGCATGCCAAGGCGGATCATCATCGGATGCCAGCTTCGAAAAGGTGTATCCGTTCAGTGAGGCGATTCTCATCGGCAACATCGCCCTGCGAATCCCGGGCAAGCTGCGCTGGGATGCGGCCACGACCAGGTTCATCGACGCCCCCGAGGCCGACGCACTGATGACCCGTGCTTATCGCAAGGGCTGGGAGCTCTGATCCGCAAGCGCCCTGTTTCCGCTCGCAAGCCGAGGCACGCAGACAAGGGACACTACCGCACACCTCACTCGTCGCGACGGTGGGCTCTGGCATCCCTATCGGCGTAAGTGGGCCACGGAACGGAACGACCTACCGATCAGGGACGTGGCCGAGGCCGGAGGATGGAAGGATGTCGAGACACTGCTGACCTGCTACCGGCATCCGGATCAGGAAACATTGCTTCGGGTTATGAGCGAGCCACGTAAGGTCAGCGATGCGTCGATGCATGGTGGCTGAACTCGAGAAACACACCCCACCCTTCGCAGCAGCACAAAGCCCCGACCTAACAAATCTCTGTCAGATCGAGGCTTACCAAGTCGGGACGGTGGGATTTGTTGCGCAGCACGCGAGCACGGGCGAAGCCCGCGCGCAGCCCACCCACGACCCCCTGTTGCACAGCAGACCGAGG
>WVYX01000122.1:251-1594 GCA_011772755.1 Gemmatimonadales bacterium | reverse complement strand
TCGTCACGCGCGGTGGCTGGACCGATCTGTTCTACGACCACACCGACCCCGCCCGACTTGCCCGCACCGCGGACGGTCGGATTCACCTCATGCCGGCGGAGTTGCAGACCGTGCTGGGTAAGGAGGGCCGGGGCCGGAGGCTCTACCTGGACGTCGCCCTGGATGAGGGGGAGGAGCGCGGCGACTATCCGTTGCGCCTGATCCCCTTCCGGGTCTCAACCCTCGCATCGGGCACCCTACCTCTGGAGCGCTGGCTGGCGGAGCAACCCACGATCTTCCCCAACGTGCTCTGGGAGCCGTGGGTGGAGGTTCATCCGGAGACGGCTCGTGCTCAGGGATTCTCTGATGGGACGAAGGTCTGGGTCGTGTCGGCGCGTGGCCGTTATCGTGCACGGCTCAAGGTGTTTCCGGGCACCGCCCCGGACAACGTCTGTGCACCCTATGGGCTTCGACAGCCCGATGGAGCGCCGGCGAACCCTCTACAGCTGCTCGGCGAAACGACGGACCCGCTGACCGGGCTACTCTCGTGGTATTCCACTTTCGTGCGGCTCGAGCGCGCGTGAAGGGCTAGGAACGATGGCACGCTGGGGTATGGNNCGTTGCACGGGCTGTGCGGCGTGCGAGGTCGCATGCAAGAGCGAGAACAACATCCCGACGGTTTCACCCGAGCAGGCGGCGATGGGGCGAGCGATGAGCTGGATGAAAGTCGAAGCCGCCGTTGAAGGGGAGTTCCCGCATACGACGCTGCACTTCTATCCCCGTCCCTGTCTGCATTGTGACAATCCGCCCTGCATCAAGGTGTGTCCGGTGGAGGCGACGTATATCGACGCCGAAGGCATCGTCGGCCAGATCTATCCGCGTTGCATCGGCTGCCGATACTGCGCGAATGCCTGCCCGTACACCGTGAAGTATTTCAACTGGTACGGGCCCGAGTGGGCGGAGTCGGAGCGTCACCACCTGAATCCGGATGTGTCGGTGCGGCCCAAGGGTGTCATTGAGAAGTGCACGTTCTGTCACCACCGGCTGCAGAAAGCGCGTGAGCAGGCTCGCGCCGAAGGTCGGGAGCTGCGTGAAGAGGATTATCAGCCCGCCTGTGCCGAGATCTGCCCGACCGAAGCCATCACCTTCGGCGATCTGGAAGACCCGAACCATCACGTGGCTGAGCTCATCGAAGATCCGCGGGCCATGCAGCTGATGGTGGATCTGGGGACGCAGCCGAAGGTCTATTACCTGAGGCCAAGGGAATGAAGATGCGCGGCGACGTGGCAGCCAAGCTGGCCCGCATGCCCGCGGACGAGCAGGTGCTTCTGAGGCCGCTGGTCGAGACCTCCCGCGGCTTCCGC
>WVYX01000122.1:0-125 GCA_011772755.1 Gemmatimonadales bacterium | reverse complement strand
TTCATTGGGATCAGCCACGCGGGCACGTTGATCTCCGCGATTCTGCGGGTGAGCAAAGCCGAGTGGCGGCGCTCGATCACTCGCTCGGCGGAGCTGATCACCGTCCTCGTCATCGGCTTTGGCGC
>WVYX01000299.1:949-1138 GCA_011772755.1 Gemmatimonadales bacterium | reverse complement strand
TGACCAGACGGTCGGGGGCCAGCGCCGCGGCTTCGGCCGGCGGCAGGACGTCGTTGCGGAACACGATGGGCTCGGCTCCCAGCTCGCCGAGGTACTGAACGAGGTTGAAAGTGAACGAGTCGTAGTTGTCGAGGACCAGAACTCTCATGCCTGCGTGAGCCTAATCCTGTGTAGGGCTGACACCACTCG
>WVYX01000299.1:238-853 GCA_011772755.1 Gemmatimonadales bacterium | reverse complement strand
AAAAGGCGAGTCGCCGACGTGGTATGTGATCACGATGTTCGGGCTGATGGGTGTTGGGGTGTTGCTGGTGGTGCTCAACTACGTGTTCACCACCGTGTTCGGCGGTTGGGGCCTCTGGGTCGGACTGGTGGGCATTGCCGCCGGGTTTCTCATGACGACAAACTACCGTTGAATTACACGTTCGTAACTTTCCACCATCTGTGGAGAAGGTCGTGGAAAAGAGTCCCCCGCCCCGGTGCTGCCCGCCGCTATCGGGATGGGCCTCCGCAACCGGGATGGGCGGAACGTCGTTGAATTGGGTCACTCGGCTCGCCACGTGAGGGTCATTTCCTCGCGGCAGTGTTTGGGCGGCTCGGTTTCCGTGAGAGACGCCGCCGTGACCGTCAGTTCGGTCCCGCAGATCGAGCAGCGGTAGTGATCCTCCACTGCTTCCAACCCGCCGGGGTCGATCTCGGGAGGCGGCGTGGCGAGCACGGTGAGGATCCGCCGGAGGATCCAGAAGATGGCCACACCGATCGCCACAGCGATCAGAATCTTCGGGAGGGTCATGGCCCCTTCCCCCGGCTGTTCTCCCGAGCAGACATCAGCAGACCGGTTGCCCCTTCCTAGCGGACT
>WVYX01000299.1:0-156 GCA_011772755.1 Gemmatimonadales bacterium | reverse complement strand
TCCGTATCGGCCGTCGCTTCGCCGCAGCTCGTGGACCAGTGTGGTCAGCAGCTTCGCTCCACTGCATCCCAGCGGGTGACCGAGGGCTATGGCGCCTCCGTTCACGTTGGTCCGGGCCCAGAGCTCACCGGGATCCCCGGGAATCTCCGCCCGCCA
>WVYX01000108.1:1642-1881 GCA_011772755.1 Gemmatimonadales bacterium | reverse complement strand
GTACTCGCCCTCCGGCACCGAGATCTTCCAAAGCCTGCCCGCGTCTCCGAGGTAGAGAGCATTTCCCTCCGCGCTCAGGGCGAAGCGCGGGGAGTAATACGAGCCTGGCAGGGTGGCGATGTATCGCGCGTCGCCCTCCGGCGTTGGCACGAACACCAGGCTCTTGGGCCATTCTTCGGTGCCGTCGATCGGCAGGTAGCGGCTGCCGTAGACGCCATCGCCGGTGGGACTCGGAACAA
>WVYX01000108.1:898-1581 GCA_011772755.1 Gemmatimonadales bacterium | reverse complement strand
GGTTCGCCCCCGGCCAGCGACACGCGCCGGATCTCTGCGGGCGACCCGCCCACGAGCCATTCGGGCCGACGCAGGTAGACAAGCGCCCCGCCGTCGGGCGTCCAGATGTGTTGGATAGCCCGACGCTCGTGCGTCACCTGCGTGATGTCGCCGCTGGCCAGCTCCAGCACGAAGATGTTGCCCTCGCCGCCGTCCCGGTCAGACTGGAAGGCGATGCGTCGCCCATCCGGCGAGATGGCGGGCTCGGCATCGTAGTAGGGGCCGAAGGTGAGCTGCTCGGCGGTGCCACCCTCCACGGGCAGACGGAACAGGTGGCCGAGCATCGTGAAGACCAGCCACTCGCCGTCGGGTGAAAGGGCGACGTCGGGTGAGGTGACCTGGGTGGTCTCGAACTCGATCGTGCGCCAGTCGGTCTCCTGCGCGGCGACCGGGGCGNNCGGACTTTGGCTGGGTGGTCGGACCAGCTAGGAAGGGGATAACACGTGGATGCCCGAGCACAGTGGCGGCTCCCAGAGCAACGGACGACTCGCGACCGCCCTAGCCACCCCTAATGATTAACAAGAATATATCCAGCTTCGCTGCACCGCAAACGACGCTTGACGCACAACTGTGGTGAGTGTGTGCGGTCTCCTCATCCCGCTCCCATTACGCGCAAGCCCGAAGCCCGTGCCGCAGTGGCCAGC
>WVYX01000108.1:589-738 GCA_011772755.1 Gemmatimonadales bacterium | reverse complement strand
GACGAAAGACGGCCTCCCGGCGGCTCGCCAGTTCCTCCGATGACAGCCCGGCACGCAACCGCAATCGATCCAACGTGCGCAAGCACTCTACTTCGACGAGGGCGCTGGCCACACCAGACTCGACCGTCGGCCACGCTGGGAGACGATCC
>WVYX01000108.1:0-509 GCA_011772755.1 Gemmatimonadales bacterium | reverse complement strand
CCAGGTGAATCGGCGGCGGCAAAGGAACTTCTTGAAGGCTCGGCGCGCGGCCCAGCGGCTGCCGAACACGCAGCGGTTCCGACTCGACGTAGGGAACCAGACGCGCGATCGGTGTATCGCGGTCAAGCACGGTCAGGCTGTGCCCGCGCCGCACGCGGCGCAGGTATTGGCTGAGGCGGGCCTTGAGCTCTGCGATCCCGACGCGGGTCATGGTCACATAGTAGTCATAAATAGTCATGTAGGGAAGCCCCGTCTCTTGGCGGCCACATGCCAAGGATCGGGGGCCTTCCTCATCGGATAAGCATCGCGCACGGGCGCCTCTGAACAGCGATCTGGCCCGCGTTTGGCCACCGCCCCACTCAGTGTGCAGCGAAGTTGGCTAGGAGAGGTGTCGCACGGGGGAGTAACTGCTGCGAGCGTTTACTTCAGGCCACAGTGCGCTGGCGACCGGCGGCGAAGGCCTGTTGGTTGAGCTCGAGCAGTCGTTCCGGGATGCGCTCCTGCAGAGT
>WVYX01000280.1:2068-2550 GCA_011772755.1 Gemmatimonadales bacterium | reverse complement strand
CATGGGCGCCGGCGGTCGGCCCGGACCACACCTGGTGCGTCGTTAGCCGCACGTCCTCCTCCGCACGCGCCGCGCGCTGCAACGCCGCCAAACGTGATTGCGCCCGCACCACGAGATCATTCTGATCCTGGAACTCTCGTACCACCCGTCGATAGGCCCGCTCGGCCTCCGTGCTTCCCAGCTTCTCGTAACACTGTCCCATCTGCACCAGACTTTTCGCCGTGAGAGCGCGATCGCTGGTGAACTCATCGACGATTCGTTCGTAGATCGCGATTGCACCTCGCAGATCCCCATCCGCCCGTTCCTTCACCAGCGCCTGCTGGAACAGGTCGTGACCGGTCTGCGCGGTCGCCGATGCTGCACCAAGCAGTGCGAGCGAAAGAGCAATTGTGACTCTCGAGATCGCGTTCATGAATGCCTCCTCTCAGCGCTCCAGCACCGCTTTGAGGTTCTCCATCGCCCAGAACTCCGAGAACGCGTCA
>WVYX01000280.1:1778-1967 GCA_011772755.1 Gemmatimonadales bacterium | reverse complement strand
AGGTGGCGCCCATCCACTGTCCAGTGCACGCGGTGGATCGTGCCCGGTCCCCTGACGTGGACGAGGTCACGCACCTCGCCGCTCTCCAGGGACGCGAGCATCAGCCTTCCGGCGTTGAAGAGCATGCGCATCGGGTGGGGCCGCACGGCGTCCGTCGAGTCGTTGACAGCGAAGACCAGTTCGGTCCCG
>WVYX01000280.1:757-1638 GCA_011772755.1 Gemmatimonadales bacterium | reverse complement strand
GCCCACGGGCGTCAAGCCATACTCGGTGGGATCCCGCTCGAACTCGAGGAGAGCTGTCGCCTCGCCCGTCGCCACATCGACCCGGTACAGGGCCTGTCCCGCGGCCGGCCGGTCCCGCTCGAAGCCGGGAAGAAGAATGGCTCGTCCGTCCGGAAACCAGCTGGGCTGATCCGGGTACAGCTGCGGGGCAAGGAGTCGCTGTTCCCCGGTTGCCACGTTCCGGACCCCAAGGGAGAACTGCGCGTAGCCGCGAGCCGTCTGAACCAGGAGCGCCATACGGTCCCCACCGGGCGACCAGAGCGCACCCACGCTCGGGTCCCGCAACGGCGTACGCGCCGCCTCATCGATCTCGCCGGTGCTGGGGTTGAACGGCGCAACACTCGTCGTGAAGTGCCAACTGGACAGAGCGTAGAAAAGGGCGTCGCCTCCTGCGAATCCCAGAGGCACGATCTCGCCCACACTTCGCCTCACGACACGCGGCTCCCCCGACGCCCGACCGGCCACCACCTGGATCTGCCACAGGTCCCAGTCACCGGACCGATCGCTGAGGAACAGAAAGTGCTCGGAGTTTGGCACCCAGCCGACTAGGCGATCCGCCGCGGGGTGACTCACCAGCGGAGCCACGCCCGAACCATCCGTGGCGACGAGGTAAATGTCTCTTCGACCGGAATCGGCCTGGACCGGTTGCCCTACGGCGATGAACGCGCCGTCGGACGAATGCGCCAACTCTCCCCAGTGCCACCGTGGTAGCCTCGCCAGTCGCCGGATGGAGCCGTCCTCCGTAGACAGCCAGGCGATGGCGCCGGTGGTGTCGACTCGGTTGAAGACCATGACCGCGAGGTGACGGGCGTCCGGAGACCACGACATCGGGTAGAACACCG
>WVYX01000280.1:220-681 GCA_011772755.1 Gemmatimonadales bacterium | reverse complement strand
GCCGTCCGGCGAGACGGAAACGTTGATGGCAAACTGCTCCGGCGGGGCCCAACTGCCCTCGTGAGTCAGTCGCCGGTGCTCGCCCGTGGGGAGGTCCCACAGGGCGACGTCGCCCGTCTCATAATCCACATACGCGAACCCCCGACCGTCCGGTGTGGGGCTGCCGTCCACGAACCCTGGGTCCGCCTGCAGCCGACGCAGCACGAGCCCCGACGGCTCGGCGTCACCCAGTGCGACGCCCGCTGGAGGCGCCCCGCCGATGGCAAGCCGCTGGAGCCTCGTCAGCCGCGAACGTGCCTCCGCCGCCATCTCCGTCTGGTCGGCATACTCCTGCACCACACGTCGGTAGGCGCGCTGCGCATCTTCGTTGCCGAGCTTCTCGTGGCAGCGGCCCATCTGCATGAGCGCTTTGGCTGCCAGCGCGCGATCCTGGGGGAACTCCTTCGCGATCCGCTCGTAGA
>WVYX01000280.1:0-210 GCA_011772755.1 Gemmatimonadales bacterium | reverse complement strand
GCTCGTAGATCGCGATCGCCCCCCGCAAGTCGCCGTCCGCCCGCTCCTTGACCAAGGCTTGCTGAAATAGGTCGTGGCCGGTCTGCGCGGTCAGCGGCGCTGGCGAAAGCAGCACCAGCGAGGCACAGAGGGCCACGCGACGTATGTGTTTCATCATTGCCTCCCACATGTCGGTGTGCGATACGCCGACAAATTGGGATCTTCTCGAAT
>WVYX01000214.1:945-1170 GCA_011772755.1 Gemmatimonadales bacterium | reverse complement strand
GGTTGACCCTGCGACCGGTCAGCTTGGCCGCTTCGTCGAGCTGGAACTCGGCCTCGGCACCCGCCAGGGTGACAAACGCCCACAGCAGCTCCTCGATGTCGAGAGCGGGCATCGCCTCGGTCACCTCGTGCCCCAGCTCCTCGCACACGGAGGCGGCGTCTTTGACAGCCTCTGCGCAGTCTCCGTGGAGCGGCCGGTAGTCCAAGATCGGACCGGTGGTAAAGG
>WVYX01000214.1:663-855 GCA_011772755.1 Gemmatimonadales bacterium | reverse complement strand
CACTTCGTCTGCGAAGGGCCGATCGGGGCCGGGAGGCAATGAAGTGGCGCCCAGCGGTGCCCCGTGGGTGGCGTCGAGCAAGCGGGCGCTGTCGCGCACGGTCCGGGTGAGGGCGTGCTGTTCGGCGAGCCCCAGCCAGCCGTCCACATAATCAGGCCCCCAGGTCGACCGGCCTCGGGACGGCTTGATGCC
>WVYX01000214.1:354-608 GCA_011772755.1 Gemmatimonadales bacterium | reverse complement strand
CCGGCATCCGGATGGAGCCACCTCCATCGTTGCCGTGGGCCATGGGCACCACACCAGCCGCCACCGCGGCGGCCGAGCCGCCGCTTGACCCACACGGGGTGCGCTCGGTGTCCCATGGATTGCGGGCGGGACCGTGCAGCTCCGGCTCCGTGACCGGGGCCAACCCGTACTCGGGAGTGTTGGTCTTGCCAAAGATGATCAATCCGGCGCGGCGGAACCGCCGCACGATCTCGTTGTCATCCGCTGGCACGTAC
>WVYX01000214.1:0-286 GCA_011772755.1 Gemmatimonadales bacterium | reverse complement strand
ACGTACGCCTGCCGGGCGCGTGACGACTGCGTATAGGGAAGCCCGGCGCAGGCCGCACCGAGATCCTTGACAAGAAACGGTACCCCAGCGAAGGGACCCTCCCGGGAGTCGCGATCGGCTTCGGAGCGAGCCTGCTCAAACGCCTCGTACACGACAGCGTTGATCTGCGGGTTGACCCGCTCCAGACGGCGGATCGCTGACTCCAGGAGTTCACGGGGATGAACATCCTTTGATCTCACCAACTCCGCCAACCCGGTGGCGTCATAGCGGTCGTACTCAGCGAACG
>WVYX01000268.1:278-1009 GCA_011772755.1 Gemmatimonadales bacterium | reverse complement strand
CCGAGAATCACCAGGCCCATCCCCTGGAACGCCTCGGGCACCTGCTCGTGAAGCTCGATCGCTTCGTGCAGCGCGTCGATGCCCAGAAAGACCAGCAGTCCGACCGTGAGGCTGAGGAAGAAGTGGATCCAACGCCGCTCGATCCGACGCAGGAATGGGAACCAGAGGATCCCCAGCAGCACCGGGATGACGCCGACGTAGATGCCCAGCAGGGTGAACGTCGCCAGATAGCGGCCGCTGGGCTCTGGCGACTGGGTCGCCACCTCGATCGCCGAGCTGAACGTCAAGCCTGTGCTCGTCAGCAAGGTGACCTCGTGCGGCTCGCCCTCCACCCATGGGTAGGCGACGCGTAAGGTCGCGCTGCGCAGACGCGGGATCGTGGGACCCGGGTCGATCTGAAATGGCCAGTACGCTTCATCGATGATGAGCTGCGCCACCGTCACCGGTTCCGGCCCACCGTTCACCACCAGCACCTCCATGCGGCCCGGCTCGGGGAGGCGGATGCGCTGGATCGTCAGATCTTCCACCGGTGGGAACGCCGCCCGAAATACGCCCAGCGGTCCCACCCGCAGAAACAGCGCCGTGATCCCGGCCAGCAGGACCAGCGGCAGCAGCCCGGCCAGCCAGAGTCGGGCTCGCGCGCTCATGTGCGCTGGCGCGCCGGTGCACCGCCGGCGAGCGTGGGGGTGCGCGCCTCGAAGAAGCCCATCCACCCCAGCTCGGCGAACTCG
>WVYX01000268.1:0-250 GCA_011772755.1 Gemmatimonadales bacterium | reverse complement strand
TCGGCGAACTCGCTCTGGTGCGCGTGGAACATGTGGAGCCCCGGGTTCTCCAGCTCGAACTCGAGGATGTGCCGCTCGCCCTGGCACATGTTGATGGTGTCGGTCAGCTCGAAGCGCTCCAGATCGGTGCCGGTGCGGTAGACCCGGAACATCCCGGCGTGCAGATGGAACGAGTTCACCGGGTCGAACTCGGTGAGGTTGACGAGATAGACGCGCACCGTCTTGCCCACCTCCACCGGGATCGGTTGCT
>WVYX01000086.1:627-1020 GCA_011772755.1 Gemmatimonadales bacterium | reverse complement strand
AGTCGAAGAACGCGACGCTGGAATTGCCGATCCGCGGATCGGCCACCCGAGGGACGAACGCCGGTGCCGGCAACCGCACCAATGAGTGGTGCTGGCGCACCGTCACGCTGCCTCCCTCCGGCGCGTGCGCTCGGACAACTGGGCCCGGGCTCGTGGCGGTGAAGGTCAGCGCAACCTCGACTTCAGTGTTTGTAGGAAACCCCTTGGTGCGGGGCAGATGCACGCGGCTGCGGTCGCGATGCAGGCTGAAGCTTCCCTGACCGCGTTGCTGGAGCGTGGCAGCCACGTCCAGGTGATCGGCGAGGAAGTGCGGTGTAGCGTCGACCAGTACGCGACTGCCGTCCTCGGCGAGCACGTCGAAGGCGGCAACCGTCGAGAGAGGAAACGACTCCT
>WVYX01000086.1:0-594 GCA_011772755.1 Gemmatimonadales bacterium | reverse complement strand
CAGCGCGGAGTTGTCCGTCGTCACCGCGCGGAACCGCGGGTTCGTGAGCACGAGGTATACCTTGGGGCCGACCCGTTCGAACCGGGCGATCGCTTCGTCGCCGATCATTCCCCGATCGAGGCCCAGCTGCGTGCTGCCCATTCCCGTCGCGAGGGAGGTCAGGTAGAGAAACTCCTGATCGAAATGTGGGATCTCCAGCAGGAGCCGCCCTGTGGCGGGGTCCCAGTGGAGTGGAAAGTACCCGTCCCGCTTGTCGAAGCCCGACGTGTACTGCCTGATCGACGGTTGCGCCTCGAGCGGTGAGGCCATCCAGACGGCGGCCGCGATACACACGGCGAGAATGCGATGCATCGAACCCTCCAGGAAGCAGCGATGTGTGCGCGATGGGAACGCCAAACTTGCCGTCTGGTCGGCCGCAGGGGAACCCGCATACATTCGGTGTCCACCCTTGGGGACGGAGGTCGCACATGCGGGGAGCGTCGTGCGGAACGGTGCTGCTGTTCCTCCTGCTCGGATCTGCACCGCTGCAGGGACAGCGAGGACGCATGGTGCCCCGACTCCCGGCATGGCGCCCGCCGCCGTCGGTGGGGGTCC
>WVYX01000288.1:1792-2135 GCA_011772755.1 Gemmatimonadales bacterium | reverse complement strand
GCCGTCAGCCCGCGCCGTCATTGCGAAGGTCTTGAGTCTCCCTGCCACGCCTGTCCGTATGCTGCGGGCCAGCGTGCCGGAGGGTGTGGAGCGGGCAATCCTGATCGCGCTCCACAAGTCGGCTCCGGATCGGTTCGCTACGGCCGCCGAGTTCGTCGCAGCCCTCGAAGCGGGCGTCAGGGTCGAGCCGGAGCCGTGGCTCCCCGGGTTGACTGAACCCGCGGTGCCGCACTCGACCCGGTCACGCTGGAGAGTCATCGCCAACGGGGCGGCGTATCTCATGGGTGCGCTCTTCGTGTTTGCAGCGATCGGTCTGCTTACCACGGTGGTGTACGACGTGAAG
>WVYX01000288.1:1166-1761 GCA_011772755.1 Gemmatimonadales bacterium | reverse complement strand
CGCGATCATTCTCGGGTTTGCCGTGCTGTTCGTGATCCTCGTCCTGAAGTATGTGATGCGGTTCCCGATCTTCTTGCTGCGGCGGTTCCTCGGGCTCGGGCCGGCACTCGACCAGTGGGTTCGCCGCACCACCACGGGGTGGCGAACCATGTGGGGTTCCATCCACACGACGGCCGTCGCCGAGCTCTTCTTCGTCGTCTCTGTCGTCGCATCGCTCCTCGTGCTCTTCCCGTATCGCCGGCTGCTCGCCGCGCTGTGGTCAGACGAGACTGCTGTGCTGTCGTGCTCGTTCAGACCGCTACACCAATCGTACACGATCGCCATGATCACCGTCCTGGCCGTCCTCGCCGTTGGCTGGATTGGCGTGTCACGCTATCTCCGCAGGCGGAGGGCTCGCGGCGCAGGTGTCGCCGTGGCTCGGTGGGGTGGGCTCGCCTGGATGGTCATCCTCGTGATGATGATGACGATGCCGTGGCGACTCCTGTACCTCAACTATCATCAACGCGCGCTGTTGAATGGTGAGCGTGCGTACATCCTTTATGAGCGTGATGCGGATCTCGTCATCTACAACGCGGAGCAGCGATCGACGCAGCAG
>WVYX01000288.1:0-1116 GCA_011772755.1 Gemmatimonadales bacterium | reverse complement strand
AACGAATTCCGGATGCTAGGTCAGAGCCACACACGGGGGGAAAGTATGAAACGGTTGACCGTGAGCGCTATGCTGGTGGCGTTCCTGACTGCCGCCGGCGCTGTATCGGGCGAGGCGCAGAGCGCGGGTCTCGGGGGCCTCCTGGATTGGATTCACAGACTGAGCGGTCCGCAGTTCGCTGGCGCGGGCGTCACCGCATTCGGGACCTTGAAAGGGGAGTCCCACGTGCGCGCGAGACTGTCGGTGGTGCACCGGCGGTCCTTCGACGAAGCGGAAGAAGTGGTCCAGCCCGACGTGATGATCACCATGTGGACCGTGCAGCCGACGATAGAGTTTCCTCTGCAAAATGCTCCTCTGGAGTTGGCTGTCGGCGTCGCGTTTCATCGGTTCCAAGGCGACGTGGATCCCTTCTGGCACTATTCGGTGCCGGTGTTGGCGCAAGTGCGGTTGAAGACGGGCTCGGTCTTTCCGAGATTCGGACTGGGTATCCATATCTTCCCTGCATTCGGTCCCGACGATTTTTCGCCGCTCACCGTCGACGTCTCGAGAGACAAGGCCGAGCTGGTGCTCCAGTTCTTCCTTGGGATCGACGTGCAGCTGTGGAGATGAACGAAAACGGTCCTCGCCAGTCGACGCGGGAGCGGTGCAACAGAGGTCGCGGGCCGCCGTCCAGACCCGGCGCGCCTACCAACCGGCTGACCGCCTACCCGGCCGACCGCGTGAGACGCATCACGGTCCCGACGCGGCGCGGAGTGCAGGATGCGTGGGCCTAGTTCCGGCAGTTCCCTTTGGGGGTGCGGTCCCTAAACTGGGGTGGCACGGAGACGACCGAGCCCGGACGAACGCCATGAACTCTTCCACCAGCGGCGCCTCGTGACCCAACCATCCGCCACCGCNNNCCTGCCGGGCTACGTCCGGATCGTCGGCTTCTACGCCAATCTAGTGCTGATTGCGGCGTTCCTCGGCATGAGCGTGGGGCTCTTGCGTGCCGCACAGGCGGACCAGCTCCGCTGGCTCGTGGTGCCCGTGTTCGTCGTCCTGTTCGCGGTGGTCGTGCTATTCTCCAACGTCACGGTGCAGCCGCCCGCCGATCCCGACGACGTGCTGTGGACCGGC
>WVYX01000189.1 GCA_011772755.1 Gemmatimonadales bacterium | reverse complement strand
CGCCTCTGCCTTGCTAAGGCGGTAGCGCGCCGGAGCGAGCGTCTGGACTCACGCGAGCCCCGGACATCTCGTCGAGCCACCATGGGCCGGGTTGGCCTGGTCCCAGCATCCTGGAAACTCATTTCCGACGAAACCGGCAGTACAAGAACTGTTGCGTGGTCCCGGCCGGTGTCGTGTGGTCAACGACCTGTTCGTTCAGAAGTTCGAAATCGCCACGCAGCCGGGCCTGCAGCGACCGAGCATCGTACCGACACACATCAAGACCGCTGCATTTCAACGGCCCCTGAGGACCAAAGGTGGCAATTACCACCTGCCCTCCTGTGGTGATGGCACTCAAGAGCGCGTCGCTGTACGCCAGCTGATCATGCTTGTCGGTGAGGAAGTGGAACACCGCACGGTCGTGCCAGAGATCCCACGGATGAGAAGACCGGAACGTCGTGACGTCCTGAACGAGCCACTCAACGTCGACGGCTCGTTCGCCCAGGCGCGCCCGGCATATCTCGATGGAAGTCGGCGACACATCGAGCAGACCGAGGTGTCGGTAGCCCCGCTGCAAGAGGCAGTCGATCAGCGTCGAGGTGCCGCCGCCGACGTCGAGGATTCGCGCCTCCGGGCCAAGCCCGGCGGCCTCGATGAGCTGGAGCGAGACGCCAGGTTCGGGCTCGTACCAGCTGAGCTCGGCGGAATCTCTCGATTGATAGACGCCGTTCCAGTGTTCCTTGCGGTCCATCGGCAACTCGCCAGAAATGCGGCCTACCGCTGGCCATTCTGAAGCCGCTTTATAAACTATCGGGGCCTTGCGGCCAGGCCTAGCCGACCCGCTCGCCATCCGTCGACGGACAGCACGTCCCACTCGCGCAGCATGAACAGAGCCACCATGGCGGCGACGATCGGTACGCCGGCCAGGAACAGGTGGTTGGGGCCCCCGAACGGCTTGATCAGGTAACTCCAGGTCGAGAGCACCGAGATTGCGTGAAACAGGGTCCAGTAGCCGTAGGTGACAGTGCGCAGAAACCCCGCGATGAACGCCAGAGCCATCAGGCCGTTCACCACGCCGATCGGATAGGCGAGGTTGACCGAGATCGGGATCCTGTAAAAGCGCTCCCAGATCGAGGCTGTCACGTCGGNNCACCGCCCACAGCAAGAAGAAGATGCCGACGGTGACGCGGAGTACCACCAGCGCCAGGGGCAGGCGCCGCTCGAGTTTGGGGGAGCGTGGCTCAGTCATCGGACCTCCCTGCCGGGGTTGGATGTGTGATCGCAGCGCAGCGGTCGCAGTTCTCGCCGGAGGATACACTCCCGGTGCTGCGGCGCTCAAGGAGAGGAAGGAAGGTGGTGGCGGCTAGCGCTTGCTCGCCACGTGCACGGCTTTGAACCCGTTCACGTCTGGGAATCGAACCGGTAAGCGAGCCGTGTCTCGATCTCCTGGAAGCGGTGCATGAGCTCTTCGCGGTCCGCGGCTCCCACGTTGACGATCGCATAGCGAAAACTCTGGCCATCCTCGATGCTCTCGAAGTCGGTGAGCGGCTGGCCTGTCACACATTCCGACCAGATCAGCGTTCCCGGGTAGGCCGCTTCGACCTCCCGGATAGTGGCGGCGTCGGGCGCCGATTCGACCCGGGCCGGCTGGAAGATGCGCAGGGGGAAACTGGAGGCTACGGAATACGGTCCCGACCTGCGGCGGATTCGCGGTGCCTGGCCCGTAGCGAGCGCCAGCGCGACCTCGTACCCGCTGGTGCCGTCGACCTTGTGGTAGAG
>WVYX01000319.1:2739-3537 GCA_011772755.1 Gemmatimonadales bacterium | reverse complement strand
GGCCCTTTTGGAGCTTCGCGCTCCAGCCGTCGAGGTCGCCTACGTGCATAGTGGCCGCCTGAGTGACCGTCACACTGACCGTGCCGGTGTCGGTTCCACCCTTCCCATCACTTACGGAGTAGTCGAAGGAGTCGGTACCGAAGAAGCCAGCGTCCGGCGCGTAGGTGATGCTGTAATCTCCATTTACAGAGGCGGACCCCTTGGGAGGATCGGTTGCCGAGGTGACTGTCAGCGGATCCCCGTCAACGTCCGAGTCGTTGGCGAGAACGCTTATGGTTACCGGCGTATCCTGGCTAGTAGAGGCACTGTCGCCCATCGCCACCGGTGGGTCGTTGACGGCGCTGACGGTGATGGTCACCGTGGCGACGTTGCTGTCCGCGAGTCCGTCGTTGGCCTTGTAGGTGAAGGAATCCGTGCCGTTGAAGTCGGGATCTGGGGTGTAGGTGACCGAGCCGCTGTCGGTGTTGGGGCTCCCGGCACCGCATACCTGGTCTGCGAATCCGCTCAGCGTGCCATTTGTGGGGAGCTCGACAATGGAGAAGGTCAGTTCGCACTCCTCGGGGTCCTCCGCGGTGAGCGTCACGGTGACTGCCGTGTCCTCTTCGGTGGTTGCGTTCTTGTCATCCGCAGTCGGCGCGGTGTTCGGAGCGGTGATCGAAGCAGCTGTCGCAGCAGAATCGGAATCCGTCCCATCGCTCACGGTCAGGGTCACGGTGTACTCCTCCGCGGAGGCGTAGGTGTGTGTCGGGTTGACCCCCGTGCCGGGGTTCCCATCGCCGAAGTCCCAGGAATAGGTGA
>WVYX01000319.1:2493-2660 GCA_011772755.1 Gemmatimonadales bacterium | reverse complement strand
GCCGGTGTAGGGGCCGTTGGGATCTGCGACCGGTGGGTCGTTGACCTCAGTCACGTCTGCCGTGGCGGTGTCCGTGTCGGTTTCGCCCCTGCCGTCACTGACGGTAAGCGTAACCGTGAAGGTGGCCCCATAGGCGTAGGTGTGGCTCGGAGAGACGCCGGTCCCCG
>WVYX01000319.1:2082-2396 GCA_011772755.1 Gemmatimonadales bacterium | reverse complement strand
CCGTCGGGGTCCGAGGAGCCGGAACCGTCGAACGCGATCGCTGCGTCCTCGCTCCCGGTGTACGTCCCCCCGGCATCCGCAAGGGGAGGGGCGTTGGCGACGAGGGAGCGCGAGGCGGAGGTGATGCGGAAGGGAGCGCCGCTGCAGTGGGTGTTCACCCACTGGATCGCGCTGCCGCCGGTGCCCAGCTTGAGGTTCGGGTAGTTGCCTGCGCCGAGCGTCTCCACACCGTGCCAGGTCGCCCCATCATAGTGGCGCAGCGTCAGGTTGCCGCCACCCTCCCACACGGCCCATGCCTGTCCATCGTTGGCCTG
>WVYX01000319.1:0-2077 GCA_011772755.1 Gemmatimonadales bacterium | reverse complement strand
CGTTGGCCTGAGTGATGCTCGGCCAGACACCACCGCCCAGGTTAGCGGCCGCGCTCCACGCTACGCCGTCCGTGCTCTGACGGAAGAAGATCGCGCCGTTGTGTTCGTAAGTTAGATCAAGGTCGTCCCCAGCCCCAGCGAGGGAGACGCCGTACTCGCCGCTGTACAGGCCATCGTGCACCGCGAGTTCCGTGAGGTTACCCCAGTTGCCCCCGCCGTCGGTGGAGCGGATGGTAAACACCCGGTAGCGGGGGATCAGTCCGAACCATACAAACTGCACTGTGCGGCCAGCGATGTAGACATTTGGTCCGCTGGCGTGGACATCGGCGTACCGGGTGCGCTGAGAGCCGCCGACGTTGATCTGCTGGACTGGGCTCCAATTCAGATCGGCACTGCTTGACTGGGTGTAGTAGACATACTGCGCATCGTCGAAGCTGGAGGCGACCAAGTGGAGCCTGTTGTTTCCTGGATCAACGAAGAGGTCCGGCCGCACGGCGTGGAACGAGCCGCTGATCGGCACGGCGATGGAGGACCAACCGCCTTCCGACGCTGACCTGCTCATGAACTTGATGCGGTAATGGCTCGTGGGCGAGCCGTCCTTGGTAGGGAAGGCCAGGTAGAGCGTGGTTCCGTCCGTGGCTAGGGCGGGGTGGAAGGTCTCGGCGGTGCTGAAGAACACCACCTCCGCGGAGCTCCACGCGGCGCCGCCAGCCGGGTAGGTTGCGTATAGGACCTGATACTCACCGCCGTCCTTCCCGTGCCAGACCAAGTGCAGATTGCCGCTTGCGTCGCGAACGAGTTTGCGGGCGTGGGCGTAGCCGGAGGCCGATAGATCATCCGTGAACATCCCGGATTCTGGAGGAGTCAGGTCCGTGAGGCCGGTGACCGCCCAGTACGCATTGATCCGTCCAGTCCCGAAATACGGGTCGGCTCCTGCTGGCCACAGATCCTCCACCGCCGACTCGATGATGGACCTGACTTCCGAGTTAGTGCGACCATCGGCTTGGGAGAAGAGCAAGGCGCCGAGCCCCGACACGTGAGGTGCTGACAGGGAGGTTCCGCTCCAGGTCTCGTACCCTCCACCTGGCATAGCGCCGATCAGCGACTCACCGGGGGCCGCTACCGAGACATAGTCCTGGCCCCAGTTGGAGAAGCACGAGCGGTAGTCGTCCACATTGGTGGAGGCGATGGCCATGGCGTTGGCGTAGGCAGCCGGGTAGCTACGGACGTCGCCGCCATCGTTACCGGCAGCCGCCACCACCAGAGCCCCCGCGGCCCAGGCCCGATCGACGGCGTCCTCGAACGTCTGCGATCCCCCGGCACCGCCCAGGCTCAGGTTTATGACGCTGGCCCCGATGCCCTCAGCCGCGTAGACGATGCCATCCGCCACGGTATCGATGAAACCGCCTCCTCCAGAATCCAAGACCTTGACTCCCGCCAACTGGCACCAGGGGCAGACCCCCGCCATGCCCCCATTACCCTTGGCAGCGGCGGCAACGCTGGAGACCACGGTGCCGTGGAAGTGATCGTCTGTGGGATCATTGTCGTTGTTGATGAAGTCCCAGCCCCACGTGTCGTCGACGTAGCCGTTTCCGTCGTCATCGACACCGTTGCTGGCCTTGTCTCTACCTTCGGAATCTATCCCCTCCTCGCCAGGGTTTGTCCAGATGTTGGGCAAGAGATCGGAGTGGCCGCTGTCAATCCCGGTATCGGTGACCGCGATGAGAACGGGATCTGGGCTAGCCCCGAACGGCACCCAGGCCTGGGGTGCCTGGATCTTCTCCAGTCCCCACTGGTCGTACACATCGACCACCACTCGGGACGGCGCCAGGGCCCGAACGACGTAGTTGGGCTCGGCAAACTCAACCTCGGGGATCCGACTGAAGACCTCTACAGCCCGCTCCACGGATAGACCAGGAGGCAGGCGGAGGACGCGGACATTCAGCGCCTTGAGGGACCGTATCTCGGCAGCGCCGCGCTCGGATAGGATCTCATCGGCTCGGCCGGGCGACACGGATGGCAAGAAGCGGATCAGGAGCTGTCCGGGGGCGAATTCTGCCTGCGGGGGCTCTGAACC
>WVYX01000068.1 GCA_011772755.1 Gemmatimonadales bacterium | reverse complement strand
GTCGGGGAGATGAAGAGAGCAAGTAGCTTCTTGGTGGCGGCGCTGCTTCTGGCGTTCCTCGCCACGCCAGGCTTCACGCAGAACCTGAGCGCGGGTGTCCAGGGGGGAATCGATCTCTCGAACCTGAGCATCGATGACCCGACCGAAGACGTCAGCCTGGACTCCAGTCTCGGTTTCAGCGGGGGCGCCTTCTTCGCTGTTGACCTGCACGAATACTTCCGGCTTCAGTTCGCAGGCCAGTACGTGCAGAAAGGCGCGGAGGAAGAGGACGTTGTGGATGGTGTTACGGCCACGGTGGAGTTCAACCTCGCTTACCTGGAGTTCATGGTACCCGCCACGTTGACCATACCGATCGAGAACAGCCCCGTTACGCCGCGCCTCTTTGCCGGCCCAGCGGTCGGTATCGAGCTGAGCTGCAAAATCGGCGGAGAGGCTCTCGGGGTTTCCGTCGACATCGACTGCGAGGAGTTGGATATCAACGGAGGGGGGCTGCAGACCAAGAGCGTCGACGTTGGCGTCCTCTTTGGTGGCGGCCTCGACATCGCGTTGGGCGCCGGGGCCATCACTCTGGACGTTCTTTACAACCTCGGTCTCACCGACATCAACGACGCCCCCGGCGCGGAAGACGTCAGCATCAAGAACCAGAACATCCAGTTCCTGGCCGGATACCGGTTCTTCTTTGGCGCGTAATCGTAGCGAAGGTTATTAACTGCTGGACCCGGGTGGGGCAGCGAACCGCTGGCCCACCCTTTCTCTTAGCGAGGTCCGGGCTCGGCCGACGAATTAACGTCGGACTGTTCAGTCATCTGGCCCGCTTACCCACAGCTCTTATATTGGCAGAAAGACGACTACACATGCGGTAGAGAGGCGGCGTTGGACAACCTGCAGCCGATGCCGGCAACACACTCGTCATTCGTCCAGCGTGTGCTGGGCGCCGCGACCTTCCGTGTGCCGATCTACGAAGAGGTCGAGCACGACCGCGGCGCCACAGGACAAGCGGCCGGCGTCGTGGGGCTCGTCGCCGTCGCCTCGGCCCTGGGGGGGCTGTTCGAAGGGGTGGGTGGCCCCGTCGCCGGCGTGCTGGGCGCCTACCTGGGCTGGGGGCTCTGGTCGGGCACCTGCTATCTGGTGGGCGTCCAGCTGTTCGAGGGCACCGCCGACTGGGGCGAGCTGTTGAGGACGATCGGATTCGCGCAGGCTCCGGGCGTGCTGCTGGTGCTGGGGCTGGTCCCGATCGTGGGCGACGCCTTGCACGTGGTGGTGTTGATCTGGATGATCGGAACGGTGCTGGTAGCGATTCGGCAGGCACTCGACTTCACGACCGGCCGGGCGCTGGCTACGGCGCTGGCCGGTTTCGTGCCCTACATGCTGGCGAAGATGGTCATCGATCTGCTGTTCGGTATTACGCCGTTCCTGATTCGTTGGGGCTGAAGGCGATCTTGCGCCGATGCGATATCAACGCGAGGGCGATCTCTATATCATCCGCTTCGAGGATGGAGACGTATTCCCCGATCAGCTGTTGAGTTTCTTGGAGGCGCAGTCGATTCGCGGAGGTAGCCTCACGGGTCTGGGCGCATTCAGTAGGTCGGTCATCGCCTTCTTCGATACCGCGGCGCGTGAGTACCAGGACATCGAGCTCGATGAGCAGCTCGAGGTACTGGCGCTGGTGGGCAACGTCGCCGTCTACGAAGACGCGCCCTTGGTCCACGCGCACGTGATGCTGGGCCGGCGTGACGGCACGGCGTTGGGAGGTCATCTGCGCCGGGCGACGGTCCGACCGACGCTCGAGGTCTTCTTGCACGTCATCCGTGGGCCGCTGCGCCGCGCAGTGGATCGTGTGTATGGGCTTCCCGCACTCGACCTCGGCAACGAACACACCTAGCTATGCTGACCGATTCAAACACGATCGAAGTCGTCAAGACAGCCCGGACCATCGCGGTGGTTGGGTGCTCGCCGAAGCCCTATCGCGACAGCAACTCGGTGGCCCGCTACCTGATGGAGAACGGCTACAGCGTCGTGCCGGTGAACCCGAAGCACGACATGATCCT
>WVYX01000163.1:1021-1329 GCA_011772755.1 Gemmatimonadales bacterium | reverse complement strand
TCCTTGTCGATCTCGACGAAAGGCCGGTTCTTTTCGTCGCACACGACCTTGAAGGGGTAGCGATCGATCTCGACCTTGAGCTCGTCGCAGGTACACCCCATAAACCGCTTGATCGAGTAAACGGTCCGCTGCGGATTCGTGATCGCCTGGCGCTTGGCCACCTGACCCACCAGACGCTCGCCGTCCTTCGTGAAGGCGACGACCGACGGCGTGGTCCGCGAGCCTTCCTGGTTTGGGATGACGACGGGGTCGCCACCTTCCATGACAGCCACCACCGAGTTCGTGGTACCCAGATCGATCCCGATGAC
>WVYX01000163.1:0-929 GCA_011772755.1 Gemmatimonadales bacterium | reverse complement strand
CCTGTGCCAGCCCCCCGGGCCGGAATCGCCTCCAAATACCGACATTCTGGCGCAGCTAGCCCTGTCCATGCCAAAGCGGCAGGAATCGGGGGTTGGGGAGGCGGGTCGCGGTTGACGGTCTGCACTCGGCCGCCTAGCTTGCCCGCGCCATGTTCCCCTACCGGGACGAGAATCCCGCCGAGCTGACGCCGATATTCACGATCGGCCTGATCGCCGCCAACATCGCAGCCTGGATCTTGATTCAGGGGATGGGCACGGAGCTGAACCGGTCCGTGTGCGAGTTCGGAATGATCCCAGCCGAGCTGACCAACCGACCGCTCGTCGGACCGCGGGTATGCCCACTGGGTGGTCTACGGTGGGAGACGCTACTCACATCGATGTTCATGCATGGCGGCTGGGTGCACCTGGGAAGCAACATGATGTTCATGTGGGTCTTCGGAAACAACGTGGAAGACTCGATGGGCCATGTCCGCTTCCTGCTCTTCTACACGCTGGCGGGCGTGGCGGCTGCCGCCGCACACATCCTCACAGCGAGTGGCTCCNNGGGCGCATCGGGCGCGATCAGCGGCATCCTGGGCGCCTACATCGTGCTGTATCCCAACGTGCGGGTGCATGTCTTCTTCCCGCCCTTCTGGTTGTTCAGCATGCGCGCCTACGTCGTACTGGGATACTGGTTCGTGATACAGCTAGTCATGGGCTTGGGTCAGCTGGGTGGCGGCGTGCTCAGCGGCGTAGCGGTGTGGGCGCACATTGGTGGCTTTGTCGCCGGCCTGATCCTGGTCAAGCTGTTCGAGCGGCCCCAGCTCGTGGACGCGAAACGGGAAGGCCGGCGTCTCGATCGTCGGGAGATCCGCGCCGGCCACTATTGGTGGTGACCGCTCCAGGTCGGGCGGCTTTCAGCCCCCCGTGCCGACCCAGTGGTTCAAGGG
>WVYX01000342.1 GCA_011772755.1 Gemmatimonadales bacterium | reverse complement strand
CCCGTTTCACAGCGGTTCTGCGAGTGCACCGGTCGCAAACGTGATCGGGCTTCCGGGCGGTGCGTCGTACCTTGGCGACAGACTACTCGTGGCCCGACACCTGGCAGTCAGCCGACGGTCACCCATTGATCACCTGAGCTGTCGCGCGTCATGCGCGACAGGTGGGGCGGTGCTTGCCATCCGGCTGCTGGGGGCGGAGGAAGCGCGGGCTGCGGATGCGCGGGTGGTGGATCGCGGACGGGGACGAACGCGGCGTTCGAGCAATGGGTGGACGGCGAGCGTGACCGACTGTTGCGGTCCTTAGCCTCGGCCCTTGAGCACCTGGCCGACCCGTATGCGGCGCAGGGAGCGCACCATGAAGAGATCGCGTGGTGGCGTCCGCGCCGACCGCCGTACAGGCTCGCGGAAGGGAGTCTGCGCAGCGATCGCTCCAGGAACGACAGCGCCCCCCCCGGGCGTCAGGCAACGCTCGGGGCTGCTCAGCCTTCCGCCAGCGGTCTGCTCAACACGTTCGACCGCGGCCGCTACACCCGCGTCTGATGTCATCTCACCACCCTCGATCATCGTCCCCGTTTGGCATGTCATCGTCGATGCACCCCTTGAGGTCGCACAGGTACTCGACGATCGCCGCGTGTTGGAAGTCCGGGAGCGTGACGCCGTTGTCGTTCATCTCCCGGATCCACCCCCACGCCTGGTCGTGCGTCGAGAGGGGCGTAGCAAAGACGATCTCGAGGCTGTGGCATTCGCTGTTGCCGCAGGTCGTCTCAAAGAGCGCCACGACATCGAGCTGCGGCGGGTTGCACACGGGACCCACGCAGGGGCCCGTCATCTCCGGACCGTCCGAGCACGCCAGCACCCCGACGATCGCAATCCCGAGGATACATCCAGCAATTCGACGCATCATCTCCCCCTTATCACAGCGGTTCTGCGAGTGAACCGGTCGCAAATGTGCTGGCGGTTCCGGGCGGTACGTCGTACCTTCGCTGCAGACTACTCGAGGCCCGACACATGGCACTCATCCGATGGTCACCCGTTGATCATTGGAGGTGTCG
>WVYX01000335.1 GCA_011772755.1 Gemmatimonadales bacterium | reverse complement strand
GAGTTTGAAGCTGCCGGTATCTCGGTCGAGTCAGGGTGTGCCTTCTACAATTGGGAGTCGGGTGCGTACTCGAGGAGCGGTACCGGGAAGGACTTGAAGAATCCCGGCTTTCCGCCGGACTCCCAGCAGGAGGACGACCACCCCGTCGTGTGCGTCAACTGGGCCGATGCCAAGGCCTACGTTGCATGGCTGAGCAACAGCGAGCAGACCGGCGAGGAGTACCGGCTACCCAGCGAAGCGGAGTGGGAGTACGCGGCGCGGGCTGGCAGCGACGGTGCGGCCTACTGGAGTCAGGTCTCGGATGCATGTGAGCATGCGAATGTTGCCGATCTCGCGACGAAGGACAAGTACGGGAAGATCAAGGTTGTAGACGAACTCCGCGCCTGGTGCTTCGATCGCTTTCCGACCACCGCCCCCGTCGGCAGCTTCCCCGCCAACGACTTCGGCCTGCACGACATGCTCGGGAATGTGTACGAGTGGGTCGAGGATTGCTGGCATCCGAGCTATGGCGGGGCTCCGTCCGATGGCACTGCGTGGACTGATGGCTCTGACTGTCGACAGCGAGTCGTCCGCGGAGGATCCTGGATCACCGATCCCGAAAACGTGCGCTTTGCCAACCGTGGTAAGCTCGACCACCGCTACTTCGCCAACGGTATTCGCGTAGCCAAGTCGCTCGACGCCGATCGAGCGGAGGCCGGAAAGTAGCTGCGGCGGCCTCGTAGCCCAGCAGGTACTTGCCGCCGACTTGCCTTGGTCGAGGTCGTCTCTCGTCTTGCGGTTGGCGTTTCAGCGGGGCAGCAGGTTTCGCCAGGGACAGAGGACTGTGAATCCTCGGCCCGGCGACAGCGCGACGCGGCCTCGGCGGGGCGAGTGAGCCACCGCAACGATGTCGGCCGAGATTTGGCACGATACGGGGTGAGAAGGGACATTCTTGCCGGTGCTTGGGGGACTTCCTATTTCGGTGTTCTAGGGACTTTTTGCNNATCGACCTCAGGACGAGAGTTCGACGGATACACTTGTGCCTGGTGGACCGGATGACCGCGGATGCGCGTGGAGATCAGCCCCAAACGGCGGGTGCGATCCTTGTGTTGCCCCACCCTCCGAGCCGCCGGGCGACCGCTCGGCGAGCTGGAGGCCGCCGCCGAGGAAGCGAGTCAGAGCGAAGACGGGGGCCCACGCGTAACAGAGACTGGAGATGAGGATGCCCCCTCTGTCGACGCAGTCGATCCTGGCGGCCACAGCGGTCCTCCTGTGGACCTCTGTGGCGGCCGCCCAG
>WVYX01000291.1 GCA_011772755.1 Gemmatimonadales bacterium | reverse complement strand
GGCCAAGTGTGGACCCTGTTCGAGCACGGCCCCCCGAGCGAGAAGGTGGACATCGTGTTGCTGGGCGAGGGATATGCGGCGCAAGAGATGCCGAAGTTCCACGGCGACGCGCGACGGCTCATTGACCAGCTGTTCTCCTACGAACCATTCAAGAGCCGCAAATCGGACTTCAATGTCCGGGCCATCGATCTCCCGGCGGCCGAGTCTGGTGTCTCGCGACCACACGCGGGACGCTGGCGCCGCAATCCCGTGGCGACCCAGTACAGCATCTTCGACAGCGAGCGGTACGTGTTGACGCCGGACAATCGGACGCTGCGGGACGTGTTGTCCGCCGCGCCCTACGAGTTCGTGGCCGTCCTGGTGAACGAGAAGCAGTACGGCGGCGGCGGGATTCACAACTTCCAGGCGACCGCCGCGGTGGACTCGGATTTCTCGGACTACCTGTTGATCCACGAGTTCGGGCATCACTTCGCCGGCCTGGCGGACGAGTACTATACCTCTCCGGTCGCCTACGAGACCGGAGGGGTCGAGCATCCCGAGCCGTGGGAGCCGAACGTCACGGCGCTGCACGATCCGGCGAAGCTGAAATGGCGCGATCTCGTGGAAGCAGGTACGCCGCTACCGACGCCCTGGGACAAGGAGGCGTTCGAGGAACACTCCCGCCAGATTCAAGCCCGGCGCCAGAACTTGATCACCGAGCAGGCTCCGGAAGCGGAGTTCGACAAGCTGTTCCACGAGCAGCGGGAGATCGAGGCCAAGATGCTCTCGTCGATGCGCCACGCGGGAAAGGTAGGGGCGTTCGAGGGCGCCGCGTACGAGGCCAGCGGTCTCTACCGATCCGAAGTCGACTGCATCATGTTCACGCGTAACCGAGTGGGCTTCTGCCGGGTCTGCCGGCGAGCTATCGAGCGCATCATCGATCTGTACGCCACGCCCCAGTAGGCGAGCCATTCTGCACGCGTAAGGAGCGGATCGTGCAACACGAACTCGAGCACGCGGTCGCAGTCTTGGAACGTACGCCGCGCACGCTGCATGCCCTGCTGTCCGGCCTGCCCACGGCCTGGGTGCAGGCCACCGAAGGTCCGGATAGCTGGAGCCCATTCGATGTCGTAGGGCACCTGATTCACGGAGAAAGGACCGACTGGATACCCCGGGCACGAATCATCCTGGAGCACGGTAAAGCGCAGGTGTTCGAGCCCTTCGACCGGTTCGCACAGTCTGACGCGTCGAAGGGCAAGTCGCTGGACGAGCTGCTGGAGGAGTTTGCGTCGTTACGAGCGGGGAACCTGAGGACTCTCAGGGAGTGGCGGCTGACCCCGTCCGACCTCGACCGCACGGGCAGCCACCCCGAGTTCGGGTCGGTGACCCTTCGGCAGCTCCTGTCAACCTGGGTGGCGCACGACCTCGGCCACATCGGGCAGGTCGTCCGGGTGATGGCCAAGCAGTACGGGGATGAAGTTGGCCCCTGGAAGAAGTACCTACGGGTGCTGGGCACCTGACCGCTACTACAGGTGCTGGCTCCTAAGTCTTAGGTCCTGGGCCCTGGGTGCCGGGTCCTAGGGTCGTGGAACATAACCCTGCGGCATCCCCCAGAACCCAGCGCCCAGGACCCAACACCTNNGGACCCAACACCTTCAGTCATTGACAACTGGCTATCTTAGTGATATCATACCGATATCCGCACCTAGGGGGTAACCGTGATCCGCGAAACCCGCCGCAGTGTCGCTTCCGGCTACGCCGCGCTGTTTCTGCTGTTGGTCGCGACGGCCATCGTCATCTACTGGCTGGTCCAGGCCATCATAGCAGTCTCCGTGTGGCAGATCATCGCGGCGAGCCTTGTACTGATCGCGCTGTTCATCGCCTTCTTTGGCCTCTTCATCGTGAATCCCAATGAGGCACGCGTGCTGCAATTGTTCGGCGCGTACGTGGGATCGGTGAAGACGCCCGGGCTCCGGTACGCGAACCCGTTCTACACGAAACGGAAGGTCTCGCTGCGGGTGCGCAACTTCGAGACCGGCAAGCTCAAGGTGAACGACAAGAACGGCAACCCGATCGAGATCGCCGCCGTCGTGGTGTGGCGCGTGATCGACACCGCGGAAGCTCTGTTCGAAGTGGACGACTTCGAGGAATATGTCCACGTACAGAGCGAGGCCGCGGTGCGGGGGATGGCGACGAACTATCCGTACGATGCCCATGAGTCGGGTGAGGTGGCCCTCACAAGCCACACCGCGCAAATCGCCGAGCGGTTGCAGGACGAGATCCAGGATCGCCTGGCCAAGGCGGGCGTAGAGGTGATCGAAGCACGCATCAGCCATTTGGCGTATGCGCCAGAGATCGCCCACGCAATGCTCCAGCGGCAGCAGGCGAGCGCCATCATCGCGGCGCGACGGAAGATCGTCGACGGCGCCGTCGGGATGGTGGATATGGCGCTGGATATGCTCTCGAAAAGGGAGATCGTTCAGCTGGATGAGGAGCGCAAAGCGACGATGGTCAGCAACCTGCTGGTGGTCCTCTGCTCCGACCGTGGCACACAGCCCGTTGTGAACACGGGTTCGCTCTACGGGTAGCGCCGCCGTGGCCGAGCGGAAGGCCTTCCTTCTCCGCGTAGACCCCCGGGTCTACGACGCCCTCGAGCGTTGGGCCCGGGACGAGCTCCGCAGTGTGAATGGGCAGATCGAGTTCATTCTCCGCCGATCGTTACGGCAGGCAGGGAGAATGAAACGGGGGGAGGAGGAGATGGGGGAGCTGAACGCGGAAGAACCCGAGGGGCGCAATCAGTAGGTGCTGGGTCCTGGGTGTTGGGTCCTAGTGGCACGAGCCCCAATGCCCAGCACCTGGGGTCCCGCACCTGGCCAGGCGACACGCTTATGACAGCATGACGACACCATAGCGACACGGCATGACGGGATAACGCGATGGGACCTACTTGCCTGCGATCGTGCCGTGATGCCGTTATCCCGTCATGCCGTGCGACAGCTAGGCCACCAGTTCTTCCAGATCCTTGATCGCTTTTTCGAGAACCTCCGACACCCTGCCCTTCTTCTCGGCGTCGTGCCGCAGCTTCCAAGCGGCGCGATAGGTCTGCTGCCAGAGCCGGCCCATGAGGCGGGTCACCTCCGGTATCGGCTCGCTGATCAGGCTGTCGATGGTCTCCTCTACCTGGTCGAAGATGTCTTCCACGGTTGACTTGTGCTCCTCTAGGAACTCGAGGCCGGCATCGGTGACCGAGTAGACCTTCTTGCCCTCGACCTCCTCGCTGTCTACCAGCCCCTCATCCTCTAGCCACTGGAGTGTTGGGTAGACCGTGCCCGGTGACGGCTTGTAGCATCCATGGGTCTGCTCCTCCAAGGCCTTCATCACCTCGTAGCCATGCATCGGCTTGTCTTTCAGGAGCTTGAGGATGACGTATTTCATGTCGCCTGACCCGAACCAGGCCCGACGACGGCCGCGCCCGGGCCTGCGGCCTCCCCAGGGCCACCACCAGCCCTCAAACGGGTCGAAGCCGAAGCATCCCCACGGGTTGTCACCCTTTAGCATGGCACCTCCCCTGCGATACTACGTACGATATATCTTGCCGTTGCAACGTGCGTAATATCGCAAGATATATCTTGGGAGTCAACTAGCGGTCTGGATTCTGAGCACGCAAGCGGCGGGGGCGGGAGGTGGGGGGGAAGGGGGAGAGGAGCGTACCGGCAGGGGGTGAAGAGACGGCGGCAGAGGGCGACAGCCGCCCCCGCTCGTCCCTTGGACAGTTCTCGCTCTGACCACCCAGTACTGTGTTAGCCTCCCAGGCTCATGGGCCACTCGATGCCGGCGTAGACTGCGACGAGGAGCGCTGCACCGCAGAGGGCCAGGTCCTTCAGGAAGTGGCTCATCTCGTTCTGCTTCACGACGGGGTCGGTCTCTTTCCAGAACCCGTGTAGGGTGAACGCCGTCAGCAGCACGACGATGGCAATCAGACCCGCCCCGATGAACCGGTGCCAGCCGAGCAACACGAGCACGCCGCCCACCAACATAATCAGGCCGGTGACGACCGTGGCGGCCTTGGGCGCCGGCGCTCCGCGAGTCTGGGCATACGCCGCCATGTCGTTGAGCTTGAACAGGCGCATCATCCCGCTGCCAATGAACATCATCGAGAAGAGAATTCGCCCGATCAACTGCATCCAAGGAAAGAGTTGCTCTGGCATCCTGGTCGCCTCCTAGACAGGGGTCGGCACTGCGCACCCAACGATGTGCACGGGTCCTCATGCGCGCAAGCAAACTCCCGGATTCGACTCTCGCGCCGACCCGCACCGCACCGTAGGTTTGCCAGCGTCCTCAACCCACCGTCGAACAATGAGAACCACACGTGCCAGCACCAAGTCCCTCGCCGCCGCACTGGTGGCCGTTTCACTGTGTACTGCGGGCGCCGCCCAAGGACAGGAGCGGTTCGACTTCTACGGCCGCGGTCCCTACAGAGCTTCGGTCCCGAGGCCCAGCGACCTCCTGGGCCACGACGCCGGGGCGCGGCATACCCAATACGCACAGCAGCAGGCCGTGCTCGACGCGCTGATCGCCGCTGCCGGCGACCGAGTGCGCACCGAGAGGATCGGGGTCACCGAGGAGGGACGCGTGATGCGGGTGCTGCTGATCTCTGCACCCGAGAACCTGGCCCGGCTCGACGAGATCCGGACCGACATCGCGCGTCTGGCCAATCCTCCACAGACCACGACCGAGGAGGCCGCGGCGATCGCCGCGCGGAGTCCCACAGTGGTGATGCTCTCCTACTCGATTCATGGCAACGAGCCGGCTGGCTTCGAGGCAGCCATGTGGGTGGCATACCAGCTACTCGCCTCGCAGGAGTCCGCGACAGAGGACATGCTTCGCAACACGCTCGTGGTACTGAATCCCTCCGCCAATCCCGATGGCCATGAGCGCTTCGCCGTGTGGTATAACTCCCTCTCGGTGGGCACCGATGAGCCGTATTCCTACGAATGGAACGAGCCCTGGGGGATTTGGGGCCGTTACGGCCACTACCGATTCGACATGAACCGTGACGTCATCGCCCTATCGCAGGCACCGACTCGGGCGATGCTCGGCGCCGTCATGCGGTGGCACCCGCAGGTGTACGTGGATCTCCATAGCACCACCGAGCAGTTCTTCTTCCCACCGCCGGCGCCGCCGGTAAACCGTAACCTCCCAGCGGCGTCAGTGAGCTGGCAGGAGACCTTTGGCAAGGGGAACGCGGCAGCGTTCGACCGCTACGGGTGGCAATACTACACCCGGGACGTGTTCGACCTGTTCTACGCCGGCTACTTCGACGTTGGGCCCTCGCTCCACGGCGCCACAGGAATGACATACGAGACCGACGGCGGCAAGGCGCTCAAGCGCCGCCGGGGCGATGGCACGGTGATCACCCTCGCCGAGGGCATCGCGCACCATTTCGTGGCCTCACTGGCCACCATCGAGACCGCGGCCAGCAACCGAGAACAGCTGCTGCGGGACTTCCATGAATTCCACCGCTCCGCCATCTCCGAAGCGCGTGCCGGTCGCATGAGGCGGATCGTGGTGCTACCGGAGAACGATGCGACGAACGCTGCTCGCCTGGCGTCGCTGCTGCTACACCATGACGTCGAGGTGACACGCCTCACCGCTCCCTATACCTCATCGGCTGCCCACAGCTACATGGCCGGCCCCGGGGCCCAGGCCGAGCGGCGGACGTTCCCTGCTGGTGCCCTGGTCGTGGACCTCGCCCAGGCACAGGGCCGCATCGCCAAAGCCCTGCTGGAGCCCCGGGCGGAACTCGATCCCGAGTTCCATGAGCGCCAGGTCGCCAGGTTCGAGCGGAACCGGCGCCGCGGGCCGGGAGCGACAACGGAGAGATACGAGTTCTACGATCTCACGGCCTGGTCGCTGCCGCTCACCCTGGGGCTCAACGCGTACTGGACCGAAGACACGCGAGCCATCACTGGCACCGCTCTAGCACTTCCCGACGAAGGCGACCCTGTGCGGAGCCTGGCGCCGCAAGGCGGCACCTCCGGCCGGGCGCTGTCGGCGTACGTCTTCCCGAACGACCGCCAGGCTGCTGTGGAGCTGGCGCTCGCGCTCCTGAGGGAAGGCTTCATCGTGAACGTCGGCACCGAGTCCCTCCGGGCTGACGGCAGCAGCTACCCCCGGGGCACGTTCGTCGTGCGGACCTCCCGCAACCCCGACCCGCTGCACGACCGCCTCGCAGCCCTGGCGGCCGAGATCGGCGTGCAGGTGACGGCCGTGCAGTCGGCCTTCCCCGACTCGGGACAGGTGGGGGTCGGGTCCAATAGCGTGCGTCCCGTGTTCCGACCCGGCATCGCCGTGGCCTCCGGCCGGGGGATCAGCATTACGAGCTACGGTGCCCTGTGGCACTTCCTTGAGCAGGAGCTCCGGCATCCCTCTGTGCCGGTGGCCCTCGGCTCGGTTGGCGGCATGCACACCTTGTCCGACTACAACGTGTTCATCATCCCCAGCGGAAGCCCCGGGGCCATCAGACGGGAGCTGGGTCAGGGGGGTATCGAGCGGCTGAAGCGCTGGGTGCGAGATGGGGGCGTACTAATCGCCTATGACAACGCAGCATTGTTCCCGGGCCACGAGGACGTTGGGCTGAGTACGGTCAAAGCTCTCGGTGAGGGAGAGGAGGAGAAGCGGGAAGAGAAAGACAGCTTGCCGAGCGACCCGGAGCTCACGCCACCGCTGGCCTCACCCTCCGCCGAGACCGATCGCTCCCAGTACATCCCCGGCTCCATCTTCCGGGCTACCCTCGACATGAGTCACTGGCTCACTCTGGGTTACCAGCAGAAGACGCTCCCGGTGATGCTGCGGGGAAGCACGCTGTTGGCCCCGTCAGAACGGGGGGACAATCCGGTGGTGTTCGTCGGCGATTCGCTGTTGCTCGCGGGATTCGCCTGGCCCGACCACACGGAGCGACTGCTCAACGAGACGATCTGGGCCGCCGCCGAGCGCCAGGGCCGCGGGCAGGTGGTGGTGTTCGCAGAGGATCCCCTCTACCGGGCCTTCTGGCGCGGACCGGCGAGGCTACTCACCAACGCGATGTTGTTTGGGACGCGACGCTGACGGCGGGACGGCGGAACGACGGAACGTTGGAACGACCGTTCCGTCCTACCGTCGTTCCAACGTTCCGCCGTACTTCCCTAGCGCCGTCGCCCCCAATCCCAGTCCCAGTCCCGATCCCAGTCGAACCCGAAGTCCCGTTCAGGGACGGTGACGGTGAGCGTCTGGCGACGCTGGTTCCGCATGATCTCGATCTGCATCTCCTCGCCGGGCTCGTAGGATCGGATGATCCGCATGAGGTGCGACTGGCTCGTGACCCCCCGGCCGTCGATGTTGAGAATGACGTCGCCGCTCCTGAGCTGGAAGGTCTCGTCACGGGGCGCCCGGATCACCAACAAGCCTTCGTCGGTGCCGAAGTACGCCGCCAGGTCATCATCCAGCGTGACGAGTTCCATATCCAGCCAGCCCAGCGAGTAGACCCGGCTAATCAGCGGTGCCAAGTCCACGTCCACACGGGGTGCCACCGCGATCTCCGGTTCTATGACCCACGTCCGCGGAACCTCTGCGCGCCCGCTGACGGTGAACGGCGAATCGATGCGGTCCAGCACGATGTCGGCCGTATGGGTTTCGTCTCCCCGCCGATACTCCACGTGAAGCGTGTCACCCACCTCCAGCCGATTCTTGATCCCGATCAGCTTCGCGCGAGGCGATTCTCCACGGCGCCCCACCAAGCCCAAGGGCTCACCATTCGCTCTGGTGATGATGTCGCCGGGTTCGAGCCCCGCATCGTCCGCGGGTCCACCGCGCACGATCTGGGTCAGTTCCGCGCCGATGGAGTCCTTGGCCGGGTCCCGGGAGGAGCGGAGATACACGCCCATCTGCGGCGATCGCGAAAACGTAGTCGCCCAGACCGTCGGCGCAAAGATCCCCCACGTGCTCAACCTGCGCTCTGCCCGCTGCAGCTGCTGTAGCGCCTCCCTGAGCTGCGTGCGGGCCTCGGCAGTCTCTTCTCGGCGAAGCAGGTCCACCGTTTCCTCGAGCACCCGCATCGCCTGCTCGAGCGCCCGCTGAGCCTCTTCCAGCCGCTGCTGCTCCCGCTCCTCGCGCTCCTGCGCCGGCGCAGCGGTCGCCGGGACCAGCACCAGGGCCGCAGCAAGTAGCATCATTAGTGACTTCTTCATGACTCGTAACTCCTTACCTAAGCTGACAGCCATCAGCGGTCTGCTTTAGCAGTACGCAATTCGCAATTAGCAGTTCGCAGTCGCCGCTCCAGCAACACGAATTGCGAATTGCCAACTGCGAACCACGGGCCTTCCTTCCAGCGCTGACAGCTGTGCGCGCTGCTTCTCAGAATCCCACATTGGCCGCCTGCTGCACATGCGTTGTCACCAGCACATCCATGACGGCAACCCGCATGCGCCAGAGATGCTCCATCTCGCGCTCACCAATGCTGGCGGTGCGGACATACGCGATCTGCGAGTCGATCACCGCCACGCGGTCCTCTAGATCAGCAATGGCCAGGGCCGTCAGGCCATTCAGAACCCGCCGCTCAGCACCCACCACCCGAAGCGCCTCGTCCAACTGCCTGGATTGCTCAACCAGCGTCTGTAGCTCCGAGCCGCCCTCGCTGGCAGTCGGGCCGCCGCGCAGCACGGCGCCGACCCCCACCAGCATCACCAGGCTCGCCGCTGCCGCGAGGGCGCTCCACCCCGCCCGCTGCCACCGGACTCGGCGGCGCGACGCGACCAGCCCTTCCCGCACCAAGGGCCAGCGATCCCGCGGCGGGCTGATGCTCGGCAACGCCTTGAGCGCCGCCATCCGCTGGTACAGCCGATCGAGCTCGCTCCGACACGCCTCGCACTCCTCCACGTGGGCCCGCGCCGCGCTGGAACCCTCCCCGTCCCGGAGATCCAGGAGTTCCGAGATCGTGCAATGTCTCAGCATTGCGCCTCCTCGCCGAGCAACCTTCGCAACCGTGCATGCGCCCGTGACAGCTGAGATTTCGAGAAGCTCACCGTCTTGCCCATCAGCTCGGCAATCTCTTCGTGCGTGTATCCTTCCACGTCGTGGAGCCAGACCACCGCTCGCGCCGTTTCTGAGAGCCGCCCGAGAGCAGCCTCCAGGTCCATCTGCAACCCCACATCGTTGTCACGGCTGCCGGCCCAGCCACCCTCTTCCTGCAGCTCGTCAGTCTCCCGGTACTTCTCGTACCGAATGCGAATCAGCGCCTTGCTGGCGGCAACCCGCTTGATCCAAGCAGTCAGACTCCCCGGCGCGCTGCCCCGAAACCGCTTGATGCTGCGGCAGACCTCCAGAAAGGTCTCCTGCATCACTTCCTCGGCGTCTTCAGCCGTGCGGCAGATCCGCCGCGCCACCGTGTACACCGATCCCTCGTAGGCCCGGTACACCCGCTCCAGTGCCCGGAGGTCGCCGGCTTTGGCCCGGTGGATCGCGAGCTCGTCCAGAGCAGCCAGGGTCATCTCTGCCATGCCCGATAAGATAGATGCACTCGGCGGCGAAAGGGTCGCAGGGGGGTCGCGGGGTGTGGTGTGAAGCCCGGTGGGGTGTGGTTGGTGGTTGGTGGTCGGTGGTCGGTGGTTTGTGGTCGGTGGTCAGTGGTTTGTGATCAGTGGCCCCGGGCTGTAACTCACTGCCACCACACCACATAACCACTCACTACTCAGCCACTGACGACACAACCACCTACCACACAATCACTTACGCTGCGGGGATGGGCCGGGGGCAGTTCACACCACGAGATTCACCAGCCGATCCGGGACGTATACGACCTTCTTCACTTCCCGACCGTCCAGGAAGCGCTTTACGCTGTCTTCGGCGAGAGCTCGCTCGACGGCCTCGTTCTCACTGAGACCGGGCGCCACGTGGAGCCGGCCCCGAACCTTTCCATTCACCTGGACCACGAGCTCGATCTCCTCTTCCCGGGCCAGGCTTTCGTCATATGCCGGCCACCCAGCATCGAACACGCTCGTGCCGTGCCCCAGGCGCTCCCAGCACTCCTCGGCGAGATAGGGCGCCAGCGGTGCCAGCATGATGACGAACGGCTCCAGCAGCACACCGCTCGCCGCTCCCGGCTCCGGGCTCCCCCGCAACACGTTCACATACTCCATCAACTTCGAGATCGCCGTATTGTACCGCAGCTCCTCCAGGTCGCTCGTGACCCCTCGAATCGTCTGGTGAAGCTTCCGCTCCGCCTCGGGTGAGCGCTTCCCGCGGTCACCGCGAGGGGCTGCCGCAACCAATGCCCATGCCTTATCGAGGAATCGCCTGATCCCGGAGATGCCTTCGTCCCGAAAGTCGCCCCCCTCCTGGTAGGGGCCGAGGAACATCAGGTACATCCGGAACGTGTCGGCACCCCACCGAGCGATGTACTCGTCGGGTACCACGACGTTGCCCCGGGACTTCGACATCTTCGCGCCATCCTTCACGATGGTGCCATGCGCCCGGAACCGGGTGAAGGGCTCCTCGAACGGGAGGTACCCGAGGTCGTGCAGCGCCATCGTGATGAACCGGGCGTACATGAGGTGCAGCACAGCATGCTCGTTTCCACCGATGTACGAATCCACCGGCAACCACTTCTTGGTCAGAGCTTCGTCGACGGCCCGATCGTCGAACTCGGTGGACGGATAGCGCAGGAAATACCAGGACGAGTCCAGGAAGGTGTCCGACACATCCGTCTCTCGGCGGCCCAGCTTCCCGCACTCCGGGCACGGAACCCGGAGCCACTCCTCGTGCCGGGCCAGCGGCGACACGCCGCTCTCGTCGGGACGGAAATCCTCCAACTCCGGCAGGAGCACCGGCAGGTCTTCCTCTGGCACCGGCATCGTACCGCATTCATCGCAGTAGATGATGGGGATGGGCGGACCCCAGTAGCGCTGCCGAGAGATGCACCAATCATGGAGACGAAACTGCACTTGGCGCCGGCCGAGACCCTGCTCCTCCAGCCACCCTGTGATGGCAGGGACCGCCTCGCGGCACGACATCCCGTCGAACTGGGCGCTGTTGATCAGGACGGCGTCCCAACCGGTGTAGGGGAGCGGGGAGCGGGGAGCGGTACCACCCGACGCTGCGTCGGAGCCCGAGCCGCTCACGCCGGGTCCCGCTCCCCGCTCCCCGCTCCCCGTTGCCTCAATGACCGGCCGGATCTCCAGCCCATACTTCTCCGCGAACTCGTAATCCCGCTCGTCGTGCGCAGGCACCGCCATGATTGCCCCGGTGCCGTATTCCATCAGCACATAGTCCGCGGCCCAGATCGGGACCGATTCGCCGGTGGCGGGATTCCGGGCGTAGGACCCGGTGAATACCCCCGTCTTCTCCTTCTCTCCCACCCGGCGAGCAACGACGTCCATTTCCGCTGCACGCCGCTGGTACTCGTGGACCGTGGGCCGTTGTTCAGCGGTCGTCAGCGACTCGACCATGGGGTGCTCCGGCGCGAGCACCATGTACGTGGCGCCAAACACCGTGTCGGGTCGGGTCGTGAAGACACGGATGGGCTCGCCGGTCGGCGTCTCGAACACCAGTTCCGCGCCCTCGGAACGGCCGATCCAGTTCGTCTGCATCAGGCGGGTAGACTCAGACCAGTCCAGCCACGTGTGATTCTCCAGCAACCGCTCGGCGTAGTTGGTGATCCGGAAGAACCACTGCTCGAGGAGCCGCTGGTGCACGGCGGTGTCGGGGTGGCGCTCGCAGCGACCATCGATCACCTGCTCGTTCGCCAGCACCGTCTTGCATTCGGGGCACCAGTTCACCGGCGCCTTCTTCTTCTCCGCGAGACCTCCCGCAAACAGCTTGAGGAAGATCCACTGCGTCCAGCGGTAGTACCGGGGATCAATGGTCTGGACCTCGTGGTCCCAGTCCAGCATGAGCCCAATGCGCTTAAGTTGCTCGCGGAAACGCGTGATGTTAGCCGGAATGAGCTCGGCAGGATGCGCGTTGACTTTGAGCGCATAGTTCTCCGAGTGGATCCCAAAGGCGTCGAACCCGATGGGCTCGAAGACGTCCCACCCCTGGAGCCGGCGAAACCGGCCGTGCACGTCGGCTCCCACGAACGCGAACACGTTCCCAACGTGGAGGCCTTCCGCCGACGGGTATGGGTACATCATGAGGTTGAAGTATGGCCGGCCGGCGTTGTGGAGGTCCGCCGAGTTGGTGCGCCGCTCCTTCCAGCGGCTGCGCCATTTCGCCTCCACTGCCTCGGGATCGTAGGTGTCTGTGCTGGAACGTGCTACGGCCATGGTAGGCATAATCTACCACGGCTTGCCACCCCTGGAAGCCTGCCCTAGCTTTGCGCTACGTTATGCCTGCCCGATCCGCCGATCTGCGCAAACGGGTGCAGCTAGTCGGCGCCCCCATCGCCGTCCTGACGATCGCACTCGCAGCCTTCCTGGCCAGTCGCGCCGCCGAACGCGAGTTCAGGCATGGCGGGGAAACGCGCATAGCCGGCGCTGCCCGCCGTGCGTCGGGGACTGCCAATGAGTACATGCGAGAACGCCGCATCGCGCTCGCGCTCCTCGCCAGCACCCCTTCCGTCGTACAAGCCGCACGCAGCGCGGGACGCGAGACCCAGCGCCGTGGCCTGGACCGAGCGGCGGCCGGCGACCTCGAGCGCCGCTTCGCCACGACGCGGGCGCTCCGAGTCGACACCGTGCTTGGGAGCTTCCTCGCCGAATTCGGCGATGCATCCGACTTCACCGACGTGTTCTTCACTGAGCGCCACGGCCTGAACGTCACCAGCACTCCCGCAACCACCGACTTCGCACAAGCCGACGAGGAATGGTGGCGTACCGCCTTCGACACGGGATCCTATCAGGGAGCCGCTGCGTTCGATTCCGCGGCGGGGACTGTGACGGTGGAGCTCGCGGTACAGATTTCCGACCCCTCGACGGGCGAGCCGCTGGGGGTGATACGAGGCGTGGTATGGCTGTTCCGCCTCGCCCGGCTGCTGAACGTCTCGGACGATCAAGAGGGGTACGATGTCGAGATCGCCGACTCCACGGGCCGGGTGATTCTGTCCCAGGACAGCACCAGCCTACTGCGGGTGTTCCCTGAAGCGGACGCCGTCTCGCTCTCCTCCGGCATCGAGGTGGCATTGGTCGAACTGACCACGGGGCCCGAACTCGTGGCGACCGCGCCCACCAATCGGGGGCGCTGGTGGGCCATTGTACGGGAACCGGCGCAGGCCAGGTTTGCCGCCGCACGGTCGATGCAGCGTACGGTCTACTTGGGGGCGGCGGGATCGCTGCTGCTCGTCCTGGCGTTGATCTGGTGGGTAACGAACTGGCTCAATCGGCGGGTGACCCAACCCGTGAGGATGGCCGGCACTGTGGCGAGCCGGGTGGCAGACGGTGACCTATCGGTCACCGTGGGAACTGAGACGGCCGCCTCTCAGGAAGTCGGTCAACTACTCACCTCGGTCCACAGCATGGTCCAGGCACTCCGGAAGCTAGTCGGCCAGATCCGAATCTCGGCAGAGGAGTCCGCTGCCATGGCCGAGGAGATCTCCGCGAGTACGGAGCAGATGTCCGCTTCCACCCAAGAGATGGCCAACACGTGCCAGAATCTGACGGGCCAGGCCACGGATCAGGCGGAGATGGTCCGCCAAGCCGCCAGCGATGCCACCAGGATTCTTGGGATCACCAGCACGCTCGCCGACGGTGCCAATGTGGCTGCCGAGCGCAATGCGTCGCTGCTCGAGACCGCGGAACAGCATCGGGAGCGGCTCCTCGCAGGCAGCGAGCAATTAGCCCAACTCGCCGGTGACCTCGAGGAGGGCGTCGCGGAGGCGCGCCGCCTGGCGGACATGTCAGAGGAGATCGAGACCTTCGTACGGCAGGCGCGCACTATCGCGGCGCAGACCAACATGCTTGCCCTCAACGCGGCCATTGAGGCGTCCCGGGCCGTTAGCGGCGAGGGCCGGGGGTTCGCGGTAGTGGCTGACGAGGTAAGGAAGCTCGCCACCCAAGCGGCCCGGGCCGCCACGACTACCTCGGAGACGGTGCACAATGTGCTGGCAACCTTGGAGGCGACGCGGGATCGGCTTACCCGCCTCGCTGAGGCGAGCACCTCGGTACGTCAGATCGCGGAATCGGCAGCCGGTGGGCTACAGGAAGTCGCGGGGGGCGCAGCCGAGACCAGCGCGTGGACCGGTGAGATCTCCGGGGCGGCGGGCGAAGTGCGACGCCTCGTGGAAGAGATCACCCAGCGGCTGGAGACGATCGCGACCGTGACGGACTCGGTCGTGACAGCCGCAGAGCAGATCGCGGCGTCAGCCCAGGAACAGAGTGCGTCGACGGAGGAGATTGCCGGCTCCGCCGCCCAGCTGGCCGAGGCAGCAGATCGCCTCACGGCGGCGGTGAGCTCGTTCAAGCTGGGGGCCAAGGGGAGCCGGACGGCGGCGTGACTGGCGCAATTCGCAATTCGCAATAAGCAATCCGGGGATTCCCAAGACTGTGCGAACTGCGAACTGAAAATTGCGAATTGCTCAGTATTTAGCTTCCATTCAACACCGCAAACCGCACTTCCAGCACGTCGGACAGCGCCTCCAGCTCCTGAAGCACGGCCGCGCTGGGAACCTGGTCTACCACGATCGCGGCCAGCGCCTCGGTCCCAGCCCGCTCCAACCGGGACTGGTGGTAGGACGCGATATTGATCTGCGCCTCACCAAGGAGGCTGCCTACCCGACCTATCACACCCGGCACGTCACGATTTCGCAACACTATCACGTAGCCGTCGGCCGGTACATCCACCACGAAGCCGTTGATGCGTATCACGCGGCCCACGCGCTCGCCGAGCATGGCACCTTCCACGGTGACGGTGCGATCGGGCGCACCGAGGGTGACACCGACCGTAGTCTCGAACCCCGAGACCGGGGCTCCCACCCGCCTGCCGATTGACATCCCTCGCTGGCGGGCTCGCACCGCTGCGTTGACCATGCTCACGGGCTCCACATCCATCGCCGAAAGCACTCCCTCGACGGCGGCGAGCATCGTAGGCCGGGGAGCGGCATCATCGCTCCCACCGTAGGACACCTCGACCGACTGCACTCGGTCTCGAGCGAGACCGGCAGCCAAACGACCGATCCGCCGCGCCAGCTCCAGCAGCCCGCTCAGCCGCGCCATCACCTCACTGGAAACGCCAGGCAGGTTGACCGCCCCCCGCAGGGATCCGGTGAGCAGCGCCTCGCGAACGTACGCACAGATCTCCCAGGCGACGCGCTCCTGGGCCTCGGAGGTCGAAGCCGCGAGATGGGGCGTGAGCAGCACCTTGTCGCAACCCCGGAGGGGCGAGTCGGCCGGGAGCGGCTCCGGCTCAAACACGTCGAGGGCGGCGCCAGCGATCCGACCCGCTTCCAGTGCCTCCACCAGGGCCACGTCGTCCACCAAGCCGCCCCGGGCCGTGTTGACGATCACGGCAGTGGGCTTCATCTGGGCCAGCCGCTCCGCGGATATGAGGTTTCGCGTCTGCTCAGTGAGGGGAGTGTGCAACGAGACGACGTCGGAACTCCGGAGCAACTCGTCCAATGATTGCAGCTCGATCCCCAACTCTTGGGCACGCTCCTCCGGCAGGTAGGGATCGTGCGCCACCACTCGCATGCCAAAGGCCCGGGCGACGTTGGCAACGCGCACGCCGACCCGGCCGAGGCCAACCAGCCCCATCCGCTTGCCTCGCAGCTCGGTACCTGGGAACCGCTTTCGCTCCCACTCACCCCGCTGCATGCTGGCAGCGGCCCAGGGGATGCGCCGCAGCAGGGCGAGGAGCAAGGCGATGGCATGCTCGGCGGCGCTCACGGTGTTGGCACCGGGCGCGTTGAGCACCGCGATGCCGCGGCGGGTCGCCGCCTCCAGGTCGACGTTGTCCACGCCGGTGCCGGCCCGGGCGACGACCGTGAGATGTGGGGCACCGTTTATGAGCTGCTCGGTGACCTGCGTGTCCGAGCGTACGATCAGCGCATGGGCCCTCTCGAGTTCCTGCCGCAGCCGATCCCGCTGGCCGGCGACGGTGATGACCGCGAGCTCCGGCTCGGCCCGCAATAGCGCGAGTCCCGGCTCCGCAATCCGGTCGGCGACCACGACCACGTACGTCATGGCACAACGCTCTCCAGGGCCCCGAGCAGTTCACGAACGCCCGCAGGTGTGTGATCGCCCATATGGCCGATGCGGATGGTAGAGTGCCTCAGCTCGCCGTAGCCGGTACCGATGGTCCAGCCCTCACGCTTCATGGCATGCACCAGCTGCCTTCCATTGACGCCCTCCGGCACGCGGAGACACGAGACGGTCCACGACCGCCGGTCCTCTCGGGGAAGATACGTGAACCCGAGTTCCCCACCCGGACCGCACACCCACTCCTCAACGACCCTGCGCATCTCGTCGTGCCGACGCCACCGCGCCTCCACACCACCCTCCGCGTCAATCCGGGAGAGCTGGGCCTCCAGGGCATAGACTTGCGACAGGGCCGGCGTGTTGGTGGGCTGGTAGTTGGCGGCCGCTTTGTGGAAGGCAACCACATCGAGGTACGCACCCCGCTCAGGGATGTTCTTTGCGTTCTCGAGCATCCGCTCCGACGCCACGCCCAGGGCGAGGCCAGGAGGGAGAGCCAACGCCTTCTGCGAGCCGGTGAACACGAAGTCCAGATCCCACTCGTCCGTCTCCACCGGGCACCCTCCCATGGAGGTCACGGCGTCCACCAGTAGCATGACATCGTCGAACTCGTGGACCACGTGGGCCAACTCTTCGAGGGGTGCGAGGGCACCGGTGGAGGTCTCGGAGTGGACTAGCGTCACCGCATCGGCGTCAGACCGTCGCAGGGCGTCCCGCAGCATGTCCGGCTCTACCGTTCGACCCAGGGCCACCTCCAGCCGGACGACCTCGCGGCCCGTAGCCGCAACGATTCCGGCAAACCGCTCGCCGAAGGCACCGCCCGCCAAGCACAATGCCCGATGGCGCACCCCCGAGCGCACTGCCATCTCCATGAAGCCTGTCGCGGCACACGTGCCGATCAGCACATTCCGCTCAGTGCGACACAGCTGTTTGAGCGGCGCCTCCAACCCCTTCAGCAGGTCCACCATCTGCTGCCCCCGATGAGGAATCATGGGGCGCTGCATGGCCTTGAGTATGTCGGGGTGAACCTCTGTAGGCCCGGGCAGGAAGAACCGCCCGAACTCGGGCACGGTCATGCCAGCCAACTGATACTGGTGGCCACTGGGCAGGCCATCATGCCGCAAAGGTCATATGAGTTCGTTGTCACAGCCTCCAAAGCCTCCTGGGGGACGCCACGCTGCCATGGGCGGGCATTGGCGACGAAGCATAGGGCCGGTCGTGTCTGGCCGCTACACCTTGATTCCGGCCCAGGCTTCGATCGGTTCGACCGACCGGACCAGGTGCATCCCGTTGTCGGCAAACTGCTGAAATGCCTCATCCGCCTGTTCAGTGAAGTCCACGACACCCGGGACAACAACGGGCGACGTACAATCCTCCAGAATGTAGACCTTCTCCGCCAGGCCGGGAGTCCTCGCTTTGAGTTCGTTAAGCAGGTCGTGAATAGTCCAGGCCACGCAATGGCTCTTGGCCTGGCCCGCAATGACCACGACGTCGAAGTCGAGCAACCGCTCGATGAATCGTGTGTTCTTCTCCGCTATCGACTTCCCGCCGGGACCGTCGAGAACCTCGGGACGCAGCACCGAGTAGTTCTCGGTCAGCGGGTTGTCTCCCTTCACCTCAAACCGAGTTGCAGCTTGCCGTGCAACGCTGTGGAAGAAGATCGCCTCTTCAACCGCCGAGACGAGCGCATGTCCGACACTGCCGAGCATCGCGTGGTAGGGCCACACCATGAGCGGGTAGCGTCCTTGGACGAGCCGCTCTACGTAGTGTAGCACGTGCCGGCTCAGCCAGTCGTAGTCACCGGCCGCGACGGAGTCCGCGACCGCCGGATTCACCTTCCAGACACCTTTCTGGACATCCTCCAGTGTGATGACCGTCTCGGCACCCTTCGGGTGCTCGCCAGCATCGTTGACCCAGAACATCGGATGGAAGATCTGGATCGCTGTGTGCGTGTCCATCGTTGGGGCGATCTCCGTAATGCGAGCGAGATTTCGATAGATGAACTCACACAGGCGGACGTTGTCCTCGACGGCACCATTGCCGGATCTGCCGGCGACGAACAGCTCATAGCCCGGGATGCAGAAGGTGTTTTGACAGTCCACGACCATGAGACAGATACGCACCTCATCAGTCGAGGCCGGTCGGATACGGTGGCGCGCAGCCCAGGTCTCGGCCTCCTGCGCGCGGCGCTGGTAATCGACCCGCCAGATCTCTCCGACCTTCTGCGGATCGAAGTGCGGTGGAACCGGGAGTTGGGGCACCGCTGCGTCCCCCACCGAGGGAATCTCCTACTCCAAAAAGTAACGGCCTACCACAAAGATGCACGCACTACAGAACGTCGGACTCATGCCGCGCCCAACACACGAACTAAGACATGCCAACCGCGGGGCTGGCCACAGGGCGAGACGTCGGCCAATACCTCCGCTGACTGCCTATTCCACACGCTCTAGCCTGCCATTCGGCTGGTACACCCGGCCCACCTTGCCGCACGGCTTGCCCTCCAGCATCACCACGTCGGCTGTGAAATCGTACTTGCCCTGATCCCGAAACAGCGACGAGCCGACACCGTAGGCATCTACTGGAACGCCCGATTCCTCGAACTGTCGGATCTTCTCCACCGTGAAGCCGCCTGAGACCACGATCCTCACGTGCCGGAACTCTTCCGCGTCCAACGCCTTGCGCACGTTCCACACGAGCTGCGGGTTCACTCCGGTGGGATCGAAAGAGCCCATCTGATCCATGACCGACCTGTCCACCAACGTCCCAGACGTGTCGAGCCGCACTCCGTACAGCTGTTCGCCCAGCGCCCGCGCCACGGCAAGCGAGGTATTCACGCTGTCGTTGTCGAAATCCACCAGGCTGATGACCCTTACGTCCTTCGGCATGTACTGGGCGAACTTCTGCGCCGCCAGCACCGTGTCACCACCGTACGCGGCGATGATCGCGTGGGGTACGGTGCCGATGCCCGAACTCCCCCACCAGGACGCCTGGGCGTCGGTCGACACGCCGATCGCTCCTGCGATGTGCGCCGCGTACCCGTCGCCCGTCTGCACCAGCCAGTGATCGTGTCGTGCCGGGAAGAACATGACCTCCTTGGGCTTCGCAGCATCCACCACCAGGCGGGTGTTGGTGCCGACCCGGGTGCGCCGGGCGAGCACGCCGACGTATAGCGTCTCCAGATGGGCGAACGCATCGTACGGCCCCTCGATCGTCATGACCGTCTCCCACGGACCGATCTCGTCACCATCGTATAACGCATGAACCGTGAGATCATCCCACGAGAAGGAGCACAGCTTGAGGATCGCGATGGCTTCGTCTACACCGCCCAGGTACGCGTGGGTCTTGGTGAAGACCTGCATCAGGACGCGGGGGTGATGATTGTCAGCCAGCAGCACCTCCCGCGCCCGCACGAAGTACTTATCGGTGTAGTAGCCGGACTGCATCTTCTCGACGGGAAGATGGAAGATTGACGGATCGAGCCGCTTCCGACGTGGCATGGTCAGACGATGTCCTCCCTGATCACGTAGTCCAGCGCACGGCGACGAAACCAGCGAATCCCCAGGGCGTCCCACAGCCCCCGGATGGCCCGGTTCCTCACGCCGTACTTGCTCCGCCCGTGCCAGCGGCGCCGATGGGAAACCGGCGCCTCCACCACCGCACCACCCTGTAGCCGAATCAGCGTCGGCAAGAACCGATGCATGCCATTGAACCGCGGCACTTGGGAGATCGCGGACCGGCGCATCACCTTGAGGGAGCACCCCGTGTCACGCACCGTATCGCCGGTGATCCAGTTCCGAACGGCGTTGGCAATCTTGCTCTGCACGACCTTCCATCGGGAATCGGCCCGGCGAGCCCGGTACCCCACGACCGCCGCCAGCGACGGACGCCCCTCGAGGACCCGCAGCAACGCCGCCAGATCAGCCGGGTCGTTCTGCCCGTCCGCATCCATGGTCGCCACCATCTCGCCCATGGCGACGTCCACCGCCGCCGCCAGGGCCGCGCTCTGTCCCGCGCGTCGCTCGAATGCGACGATCCGCAACTGCCGATGTCGCTCACGCAGCCGCTTCAGCTCGTCGAGCGAACCGTCCGTCGAGCCGTCGTCCACAGCGACGACTTCGTGCGGGATCTCCCGAAAGGTCGCAGCGATTTCCTCGAGGAGGGGTGCCAGACTGTCCCGCTCGTTGAAGACCGGCAGCACCACAGAGACCACGGACCGATCACACCTCGCTTCGGCCCGGCCGAGGTGATCCCCAGCCGAATGCCTGGGCAATTACCGAGAGCCGGAACGTACGACCCTCCGATTCGGGAATCAAGCTGACGGCAGGTCACCGATCGCGAGATCGCCTTTGACAGGGTGGCGCGAGCCTGCCATCGTCAGACGCATCACCGGGGCCTCTAGGTCTGGGGGGCGACGCTGCTGCCCGCTTCCCACGGACTGTGCGGAGGGCTCTTTGATCCATCGGCCTTCGAGAGACTATCTTCGGATCGCAGTCAATACGCGATGCTTCCCCCATCGCTGTTCCATTCTGTGAGGAGGTGAACCGTGTCTGATACGCTTTCACGACGGGAGTTTCTGGGCGCGGCATCGGGGCTCGCCGCTGGGGCAGTTCTGGGTCCTGAACTCGGCGTAGGCCGCGGCGCGCCGGCCGTCCACATCCAAGCCGCGTCCAAGAATGTCGCGGTCGCCTCCGGCAATGGGCTCCGCGCCGTGCAGCGGGCAGGCGAGCTCATGGCACAAGGGGTGGACACCCTCGATGCAGCCATCGAAGGCGTGAAGATCCAGGAGCTCGATCCCAACGATGCATCCGTCGGATACGGAGGATTTCCCAACGAAGAGGGCGTCGTTCAGCTCGACGCGTCGTGCATGCACGGGCCGTCGCGTCGCGCCGGTGCGGTGGGCGCTCTCGAGGGTATCAAGACACCGAGCGTGGTGGCCAAGTACGTACTGCTCTACACCGACCACATCATGCTCGTGGGCGAGGGAGCGAAACGGTTCGCCCTGTCCTACGGCTTCAAGGAAGAGAACCTCCTCACCGATCGCGCCCGGGAGGCCTGGCTCCACTGGCGGGCCAACCGGGGGTCCAGGGACGACTGGCTCGACGTGCCCCGCGACGAACGCCTGACTATCCGGGAGCAGGGCACGATCAACTGCAACGTCGTCAACTCCCGAGGCGAGCTTTCGTCCGTCACGACCACCAGTGGGCTCTCGTGGAAGATTCCGGGCCGGGTGGGCGACTCCCCCATCATCGGGGCGGGCCAGTACACCGACAACGATGTGGGCGCCGCAGGCTCCACCGGACGCGGCGAGGCAAACATCAAGGTGTGTGGTGCCTTTCTCACCGTGGAGTTCATGCGGCGAGGAATGAAGCCTACCGACGCGGCACTCGAGACCCTCAGGCGCGTGATCGCTACCTCCGAACCGCGTCTGCTGGACGAGCAGGGTCGGCCGACGTTCGGCCTCACGTTCTACGCCGTGAACAAGAAGGGCGAGTTCGGCGCGGCGGCCTTCACGCCCAGGCGCTACGCCGCCTTCGATGGCGAGACCGCGGCGCACCACGACGCAGCATACCTCTTCGAGCGAGAGCCGTGAGGACCGCCGCCGCCACCCTGTTCGCCCTGACGGTGTCCGCCAGCGCGGGCCTGGCGCAGATCCCCAACCTGCCGACGCTGGGCCCCAGCTGGACGGACCTCGCCTACCCCAAGGTGTACTGGACGCCCCGAGACGGCGTCACCTTCGGCCTCTACTACGCGCAAGTCAGGCCACTGGGATACGACGACTACAACGCGCCTCCACCCTACCGAGGGACCATTACTCTCGACGGCCACATTGCCACCTCGGGGAGCAAGGGCCTGGAGCTGGCGGCTCGGTTTCCCAAGATGCTCGACGGCTGGCGGCTCACCCTCGTGCTCCAAGCCGTCCGGCGTGCCCGAGAGAACTTCTTCGGGATCGGCAACGACGCCGAGTTCGACGGGGACAACGTCACCGACGCCCAGCCCCATTTCTACCGCTCGGACAACCGTCGACTCATCGCCCGTGGTGAGATCCAGCGGCGTATCATCGGCGGCTTGCGGGTGCTGACCGGGTTCCACGCTGAGGGATGGCGCATCGACACCCTGCCCGGCGCGAGCCAGCTCGCCGCAGACCTTCAGGCGGGCCTCGACCCGACCATCGGGATCAGCACTGCGGACATCTCCGGGAGGGTGGGGCTCGTGTTCGACACGCGGAACGATGAAGTCGCGCCGCGCCGGGGCGTGCGGCTGGAAGCGATCTACGGTTTCGCCGACTCCACCGTGGCCGGTGACCTCAGTTACACCCGCGCCACCGTGTCCGCAACCGGCTACTTGCCAGTGCGGCACAACCTCTTACTCGCGGCCCGGGTGGTGGGCCAGTCGATGACGGGATCGCCTGGCCTGGGCTCGCTCTACCATATCGAGGCGAGCAGCGATCCCTTCTTTGGGGTTGGGGGCGCGTCTTCGCACCGGGCCCTCCGCAGGCGCCGCCTACTGGACGCCGGAAAGTTGCTGGCGAACTTCGACGTGCGGTACGACCTGCTCGCGGAGCCCACGCTCTTCCGGGTCACCCTAGTGGGATTTCTCGACGCCGGCCGGGTGTTTCCGGTAGACGAGTTCCGCCTCACTACCGACGACCTCCACGTGGGAGGTGGTCTCGGTCTCTTCGTCCAGCTCTTCCGCGCCGGCATCCTCGGGACCACCACTGCCGTCGGTCCGGACGGCTTCACGGCACATTTCCATACGCAGTGGACGTACTAACAGACGGCGGCAGGGAGCGGTAGAAGCGGGACGCAGCGGGTGAGGGGCAAACAGCGGCAGGAGCGGCAGTGGGCAGCAGCATGCAGCCGTTGACCTGCCGCCTCTGCCGCCAGCGGCGCGGAAGGGCGGCGGATGGCTGTCGCCGGGGTGGTGATGGAGCGGGGCGGGGCCGCAGTTACTTCAGTAACTCAAGCACTTCCCTGATAGTCGACTCCCCCCCGTCCGCCACCTGCCAGCGCCGCATCGCTGCATAGAACTCTCCCTTGGGGAGGCGACCTTTGTTCGCCACCGCCCAGGCCTGAAGCTCCCTGGGCCTCGGACCCCAGTGCCCCAACTCGTGGTAATCGGCGTCCAGAGCAATGACGATCGGTATCGAGCGANNNACAGGCAACGTGGCGGCTGCATCCCAGCACCAATCCTCGCTGATGAAGAGTAGGCGAAGGCCACTGCCGCGGGCGCGGACTACTTCGATCGCCCAGTCGGGAACCTGCGTGGTTCGATATACCCCTTCCCATAGCCCCCGCAGCTCTTGTGCTTCGGCTATGTACCGATCGTAAGGGATCGCGTTGCCCCAGATCGTCTTGAAGTCCAACCCACCCCCAACCGTCACCACACACCTCCAGATCCCTACCTCCCCATGACCTCAACCGAGCAATCTCCAGGGGGGCCACCAATGCCTTCCTCGAGCTCGCTGCTCCGCGAATGCTCCCTTCGCGGTGAAAGATAGACAATCCTACAGTCGCCGTTGCCGACCTGCCTTGGCAGACCTGGGTTCCCGTGCTAGAGTTGTGAGTGATGACTCACCTCCCGGGAGGCTCCGAGCCCGTACCTCGGCGCAAGCGCGACCCGCGGGGAACCCGGGAGCGCCTAGTGCGCTCGGCGCTCGAGTTGTTCACCAGCCAGGGATATCACGCCAGCACCACCCCTCAAATCGCCCGCCGGGCCGGCGTCGCCGAGGGCACCATCTACCGACACTTCGACAGCAAAGAACATCTCCTCAACGAGATCTATCGAGCGGCGCTGCGCTTGCTCATCAGTTACGTCAAGGACTCCCCAGCGTCCGCCAGCTGCCGAGATCGCCTGCAGCACATCGCCCTCGCCTGGCGCGACCTGGCAGGCCGCGATCCAGCCCTGATCAAGCTGGTGTTCCTGACCCGCCATGGTGGGCTGCTCGACGCCAAGAGTCGCGACAGTTTCCGGGAACTCCGACAAGAACTCAGCAACGTAATCGCGTCCGGCAAGTCTGCGGGCGAAGTGCGGACGGGATTAGTGGAGCTCTGGACCGACGTGTGGCTGGCGCTCGTCGTGCTGGCCCTCGATCGCATCGCCAACAAGGAGTGGACGACCCAGCACATTGGCCCCCAGCAGGTATTCGACGCGGCGTGGGATGCGATCCGTGCGGCCGACCGGGGAACGGGGGGGCCGCGCGCAGATGTTTGATGGCAGTGGGCGGCAGTAGGGGGAGAAACGGCAGGAGGGGAACAAGGTCAGGAGGGTCAGCGCTGCTCCACGGCAGTTGGTGGTTGGTGGTTAGTGGTTTGTGGTTGTGTGGTTAGTGGTTCGTCGGGGCCCTGGCACGGCGTCCCAGGACATGCAAGACCAGCCACATAAGCTTCCAGGACTTTCACACCCGGAGATCTCTCAATGACCACTCCCGAGCCGACCACCACTCGCGACGCATGGGCAACCCGAGCCGGCTTCATTCTCGCGGCCGTGGGCTCGGCGGTCGGACTCGGCAACATGTGGCGCTTCTCCTACGTGGCCGCCGAAGGGGGCGGGGCGGCCTTCGTGATACTCTATGTCGTGTTCGTCACGTTCATCGGTGTCCCCCTCATGACGTCGGAGTTCATCGTCGGCCGCTTATCGCAGGAATCACCGGTGGTGGCCGTCCGTCGCCTGGGCGGGTCCGGCTGGGCACCCCTTGGATGGTTGTTCGTGGTTTGCGGCTTCGGGATCTTGTCGTACTACTCGGTGATCGCCGGCTGGACCATGCGCTACGCGGTCGACGCGGTGCGCAACGCCATTGCCATCGATACCGAAGCGTATTTCGGGTCCGTCTCCACCGGTTGGCCGGCGATCTTCACCCACCTCGCCTTCATGGCGATGACCGTCGGGATCGTCGTCGCCGGCGTGAAGCGGGGCCTGGAGCGTACGGCGCTGATCCTCATGCCGCTGCTCTTCCTCATGCTGCTGTGCCTGGCTGGTTGGGCCGCCACGTTGAGCGGGAGCGGAGCAGGGTACGGCTACTATCTGAAGCCGCAGCTAGGCGAGCTCGTCGATCCCGACATCATCGTACTCGCGGCGGGGCAGGCGTTCTTCTCTTTGAGCCTGGGGATGGGAGCGCTCATGACCTACGCCTCCTATCTCCGCTCCAGGGAGAACCTGGGCCGGGAAGCCGGAACCGTCGCTGCGGCTGATTTCGGCGTCGCCTTCGTTGCCGGGCTCGTCGTCTTCCCCATCGTCTTCCACTTCGGACTGGGCGAGACCATCGGCCTCGGCGGCGCGATATCGGACAACACGGTGGGAACTTTGTTCATGGCACTGCCCACCGGCCTGCACAGCCTCGGTGGCCTCGGCAACGTCGTCATCAGTGCGTTCTTCATCATGCTGTTCGTCGCCGCGATCACGTCTGCGATCTCGCTCCTCGAGGTGGTGGTGGCGGCGGTGATTGATGGCTGGCGATGGACCCGGACCAAGGCGACAATCGTGTTCGGCACCCTCATCGCCATCGGCGGCCTGCCGTCTGCTTTCAGCATCGACTTCCTCGTCGCTGCCGACAAGTTCGTGGGGAACTTCCTTCTCATCGTCGGTGGGTTCTTCACGAGCTTGCTGGTGGGCTACAGGCTCCTTCCGCAGGCCGATGCCGAGTTGGCGGACGGACTCGACAGCGTCGCCGCGAGGCGAACGTGGGCGTACCTGGTGCGCTACCTGGCGCCCGTGGTGCTCCTCATCGTGATGATCTTGATGGTGCCGGTCGTGTGGGATGCGATCAAGCCGGTGATTGGACTAACCGGCTGAGACGGCGAGTAGAGAGTGAGGAGTAAGGAGTAAGGGGTGAGGAGTCTGTTCCGCTCCTCCCTCCATACCCCTTACTCCTCACCCCTCACTCCTCACTCCCGTAGTACTCAGTTCCCCAGTTGCTCTGCCAGAAACCGGAACACATCCCGCCACGCCCGCTCCACCTCCGCAGCCGGTGCTCCCCGGCGAAGGAACGCGTGGCCGGCTCCAGGATAAATGGTGTACCGGTACGCTCTGCCGGCCTCCTGCATGGCCCGCTCGACATCCGGCAGGTTCGCATTGATCCGGGCGTCGTTCTCGGCGTAGACCCCTAGCACCGGGGCCCTGATCTTCCCCACGGTCGCCAAGTCCGGCGCCGAACCATAGCACACCACCGCAGCCTTCAGATCGGAGTTGTTGGTGGCGTACCGGAAGCTCTGGCTTCCACCCCAGCAGAAGCCGATGACGCCGATGGCGTCCCCACGGATCGCCTTGAGGGAGCGCAGGTAGCTGAACGTGGCATTCAGGTCGACCGTGATCGAGTCGGGTGGAAGATCCCGGATCAGCCGACGAGCGTCGTCGGCACCCTCGCTTCCACCCCGGCGCGAAAGCAGATCGGGCGCAATTGCCACATAGCCCTTTGACGCGAAGTCGTCGGCCACCACACGAACCCAATCCGACAGGCCGTAGATCTCATGAATGACGATCATGGCTGGTGCCGGATCACTGCGCTCCGGATAAGCGATGTAGGCCACCACGGTATCGCCGGCGACTCCCGTGTACTTCACCCACTCGCCGTGGGTGGTGGCAGCCTCCAGGCGGGCGCCGTAGTCCTGTTGAGCAGTCAGGCTGCCAGTCGAACGGACGGCCAGGGCCAGGACCCCAACGGCAACCAAGGCGCCAGCAGCTACCAGGGTGCGACCTCGTGTGTTCATGCGATCCCCCAAAGCGAGAGGTATGAGGTGCGAGGTTACGGGTGTGAGGTTCGAGGTTGTAGGGTGAGGGGTGAGGAGCGATTAGCGGAGCACTCCTCACCCCTCACTCCTCACTGTGGTCACCGGCGTACACGTCGTCCACCGCCGACTCCGGCGGCGGCATGTTGTGCTCACGGCTGGCCAGGGCCTCCTCAGCCGCCCGTTCCACCTCCGCTGTCACTCCAGCCTCGATCTCCTCCAGCTCCGCCTGAAGAACGCCCTCAGCCTTCAGGTACTCCTCGTACAGCCCTATGGGATCGCGCTTGCCCCAGTGCGCGTAGACCTCGCTGGGAATGAGTCGCCGGGCATCTTGCTCGTCGTGCGTCGCGTGTCCGCCCATCCGGAAGGTCTCGGCGGCAAGAATCACGGGACCGTCACCGCTGCGGCATCGATCGGCCGCGAGTTTCGTCGCGGCGTAGGCGTCCAACACGTTGTTGCCGTCGAACGACCAGCCTGCACAGCCGTAAGCCCGGTGCACCTCGGCGAAATCCCCCGGCAGATGGTGCTGGCGCACCAGCGTGCCGAGGGCGATCTGATTGTTCTGAATGATGAACACGACTGGGAGCTGCTGGACGGCGGCGAGGTTGAAGGCCTCGTGGGTCGGTCCCGACTTGACGGAGCCATCACCGACCCAAGTCAGCGCGACGGCTGCTCCACCTCGCATCTTGAGCGCCAACGCGATACCCACGGTCACGGGCGGCATGTTGCCAATGTTGGAGATTGGCTGCAGCACCCGATGCTCAAAGCTCCCAACGTGACCGTCCCGTCCTTTGGAGGGGGCGTCGTACGTGCCGAGGTAGCCCCGCAGCATGTCGGCAAGGGACATGCCCATCTCTCGGCAGGCGCCGGCGTTCCGAACCATGGGCGTCACCAGATCTAGTGTCCGGTCGAGGGCATGCACCGGCCCAATGGTCGTCGCCTCTTCTCCCGTCCCGAGCCATGCCTTGGAGATGATCCCCTGCCGCACCCACCGCTTGAGCATCACATCGTGGAGTCTGGCACGGAGCATGCCCGAATAGAGGTCGAGCTTGGCCTCCCGACTCAGGGCCTCGACCACGACCCGTCGCTCGGCATCGCCTTCCCAAGCTGAGGGGTAGGCCTTAACCAGTGCCGGGTCGGGCTTCCAATCGACGTATTCCGGCGGATCAAATGCAGGGAACCGGCGCATGGACTCGTGCGTTACACTCGATGTGCGAAGTGCCTAATATCCCCGGCCGACAAATCGCGAGCAAGACAATGGTCACCCTGCCGCGTCGCAGTGCTCACCGCCGCAATGCGCATCATCCGGCCGTCCTAGCGACAGTGGCCGGTGTGCTCCTGGCGTTCGTTGTTCTTGTCCTGCCTCAACCCGCTGAGCCCGGCAGTTGGTTTCCCGGCGATGAGGTGGCGGATTCACTCGTGGGGCGCTGGATCGACGCGGTCGGCGGGATGGAGACGTACCACGAGTTCCAGTCGGCCGCCTTCACCGTCACCACGGTGCTGTACGACACAGTGACCGGCCGGATCAGGCGCAGCCGGCCCCGCTACGTGTGGATCAAGAAAGGACCCTACGGTGAGCAGTCGCGCATCGAGCGCTGGGAGGGTGCGGGCCTGATCCAGCAAGGGTTCAACGGACGGGATCCTGCCTGGGCGGCTGTGGAGGGGGAGCTGCTGCCGGACACCGCCAAGGACACTCGCGAGGCTCTGTACGTCTCCCGGGACGTGTTCTACTGGTTCGGCCTTCCGTTCAAGCTGCGAGATCCGGGCGTCTACCTCCAATACCTCGGACTACGCGAACGACCTGGTGCGGAGTGGTCGGGTGAGGCCGGCTCACCGACTCGGGCGCCCGACGGCCTGTATCACGCCGTGGGGGTCTCGTTCGGTGTAGGGGTCGGCGAGCACCAAGACGTCTTCACCTACTATTTCGCCCCGGACAACCCGCTCCCGCACGAGACCACGTACGTAGAAGAAGGCAAGACCTCCCTGAATCGGATGGTGTGGGGCGAGATCGACCGCGCGGGACAGATCGAGTATCCCTACGCGGTACGGCGGGATTTCCTCACCGAATCTGGGAAGCGCACCAAAGCGCTCGTGGTCTCGGACGTGGTGGTCAATCCGGAGACACCGCAGCAGAAGTTCGAGAGACCCTGACGACGGGCGGTCAGGCGGACGGACGACTAGTAGGGTGCTGGACAAGGGTGCTGGTTAGCAGTCAGAAGTTTGTGACTAAAGCGACGCGCCGAGCAGTGCCGCAGCGCGCGTGCTCTGCAACGGACTCCTGGGACAGCACGACGGAACGTCTACTGCAGCATTCCTTTGAGCCGCTCGCGGTCCTCGCTGTCCGTGGCATCGACCAGGGCGTACCCGAACTCCAGGGTCGTGCCGTAGCGGTCTTTCGGATCGGCTTCGAGCGACTTCATCAGCGCCGCCTCCAGGCGGGCGGGGAAGTCGGATCGGAACTGACGCAGCGGCGTGGGCTTTCCCCGCAGTCGGGCGATCATCATTTCCTGCGGGGTGCGGCCCTGGAACGGCAGCTTTCCCGTGAACATCTCGAAGGCCACGATGCCCAGGGCGTAGACGTCGCTGCGGGCATCGAGCTTCTTTCCCCGGATCTGTTCAGGGCTCATGAATTCCGGCGTGCCCAGGATGATACCGGTTGCCGTGAGCTTGGCTACCCCCGGTCCGGCTCGATTCTCCTTGGCAAGGCCAAAGTCCATGACGATGGCGGTCTCCCGCCCCCCGGCCTCCGTCACGAGCATGATGTTTTCCGGTTTGAGGTCCCGGTGGACGATGTTGAGCTGGTGCGCGTGATGGAGACCGGCACAACAATGCACCAGAATCTCCACGCCCTCCTCGGCCGCCATCGGCCCGACTTTCACTTCGCGGTCGGAAAGCAGCTCGCCCTTCAGGTAGGGCATCACGAGGTAGATGAGCCCGTCTTCCGTCTCGCCAAGCCGCAGGATCTTGCAGGCGTTCGGATGCTCGAGGCGCATGGCCAGGCCGGCTTCCCGCCGCAAGCGCTCGACCGAGCTCTGGTCCCTACTGAGCTTCGGGCTCAGCACCTTGATCGCGACGGCCCGGCCAGTACTCATGTCCCGGGCTTCGTAGACGAAGGCCATCCCCCCTTCACCGAGCTTCCGTACTATCTCATAACGGCTGTCCAGCACCTGATTGGTCAGCGACCCGGCACGGCTCAGACTGGGGCCCGGCTTCGCCTTGGCGACTTTCCGCACCTCCGTCTTGGCCGCGCCGCCGGTGTCGAGAGGCTTACCGCCGGTACCGCCGACGTCCACCAGGGGGCTCCCGTCCTTGGGGCAGAAGCGGGCTTCGCCCGCATAGACCGTCTTGCACTTCGGACACCGTCTGCTCATGACCGTACCAAGTTGCGTCCTTCGTTCTTAGCGCGGTAGAGTGCCGCATCAGCGAGCGCTATGAGCGCATCGGGGTCGACAACCTCGCCAGGCGGAACGCTGGCGACCCCGACTGAGACCGTGATGAACAAGGGGTCGCCAGCTTCGGCGAAGTCGTGATCGGCGATCCGCTCCCGCACACGCTCAGCAAATGCCAGGGCACCCTTGAGCGCCGTCTCCGGAAGGACAATCACGAACTCTTCGCCACCATATCGGGCCACCACGTCCACCGAGCGTACGTGCCGCCGCAGGAGCTCTCCTACCTGGCGCAGCACGCTGTCCCCTACCAGGTGGCCACGCGTATCGTTGACGATCTTGAAACGGTCTAAATCTATCATCAGGACGCTGAGCGCCAACCCGTAACGCCGCATCCGATCCAGTTCCTCATCCAGCTTCTCCATGAGCGCACGACGATTCAGGCAGCCCGTTAGCGGATCAGTGATCGCCAGCCACTCGTAGCGCTCCTTGTCCGACTGCGCCGTCTGCAGCACGTACGCCTTCTCAATGGCACTCACCGCCGTCCGCACCACGTTTTCCGCGAACTCGACATCCTGCTCGGTCAATGCCGCCTCATCACCGACGGTCCGCAGGAAGAAGACGCCGGACTGCTCTTCACGCAGGCCAAACGGGACCGCGATGATCGAGCGTGTCCGAACTGAGATCCCATCGCGTTCCCAGTCAGCGAGCACCTCCCCGTACAGGGGATCGCTGTGCACGTCGGCCACCAGGACAGGGCGGTCCGTGCTGAGGGCCTTTCGGATCTCAGGATACCGGCTCAGCCGGATCTCCAGATTGCGGATCATCGGGTTTTCCGCGGCGACAACGACGGTTCCCACCTCGTCCCCTCGTTTAGCGAGCACCATGGAGCACTTGGAGATCCGCAGCACTTTGGCGACACGCCGGGTAAGGACGTTGTAGACCTCCTCCGGCGCGAGGGCGTCGGTCACCTCGTGCAAGATGTCCACCATCTCCGCCCGGATCGCTGCCTCGTCAGCCCGCTGCTGCGCCTCCAGCCGCGCCTCGCGAAGCTCTCTGCCCGCCCGCAACTGGGCCTCCACACGGGCGGTGAGCTCCTTGACGCGAAACGGCTTGGCAATGAAATCCGCCGCCCCCAACCCCAGGGAGCGAACCGTCGCTTCCTCCGGTGACATGGAGGAGATCATGAGGACGGGAAGATCGCGCCAGCGCTCGTCGGTCTTGACCTGCTTCAGGAGCTGCAGGCCATCGATCTTCGGCATCATGATGTCGAGCATCAAGAGGTCCGGCTGCTCTTCCTCAAGGAGCCGAAGCAGGTGCTGGCCGTCCTGGACCGGGACGACGTCGTATCCCTTGTCCTTGAGGATGACAGTGAGCGCCTGGAGCAGCGTTCGGTCGTCATCGGCGACGAGGATCTTGGCCGGGGTTGTATCCATGGCCAGGGGTGGCTGGCTAGCGATCGGCCAGGGCCATGACGGTCGAGGGGTCCACGTTCCCCCCACTCACCACCAGCACAGTTGGCCCACCGGGCGCGAACACGCCTGCGCGGAGCGCCGCAGTGGTAGCCGCGCCCGACGGCTCCGCGAGCACGCCCTGTTCGGTGTGCAACCACACCGTTGCCTCCGCAATCGTGGAGTCCGATACCACCACAGCATCCACGCGGCCCTTGAGGTGGTTGAAGGTAACCGTGCCCACCGAAAGTGGAAGCAAGCCGTCGGCGATGCTTGCCGTTCGCTCGAGGCGCACCGGCCTGCCCGCAGCCAGCGCGGCCGACAGGTTAGCTGCACCCTCGGGCTCTACCGCCGTGATCCGGACACCTGGTCGGAGTGCCGTCACCGCGGTAGTGACACCTGCCGCGAGGCCACCGCCGCCAACTGGCACCGCGACGTGCGCCACATCCGGCAAGTCCTCTACGATCTCGAGGCCCACTGTGCCCTGCCCAGCAACGATGTCGGGATGGTCGTACGGAGGAATCACCGTGAGGCCCTCAGTGTCCGCCAGCGCCATGGCTTTCGCGCAGCGGTCCTCCGAGGTGGTACCAGCGAACTGGACCTCGCCACCCCACTGCCTCACCCGCTCCACCTTGAGCTGCGGTGCGGTCTCGGGCATCACCACCACCGCACGCGCGCCCACGCGTCGTGCCGCAAATGCGACCGCCTGCCCATGGTTGCCGCTGGAGTACGTGACGACCCCGCGGGCCCGTGCATCCGGCGGAAGCCGGCGCACGAAGGTCCATGCCCCGCGGAGCTTGAAGGCCCCGGTAGGCTGCTGGTTCTCCAGCTTGAGATACACGGGAACGCCGGCGTGATCCGACAGTGCAGGTACGTGCATGAGTTGCGTGTGCACTGCGACCCCCGCGAGCCCGCGGGCGGCCTCGCGGATCTCCCCCAGGGACACCCGTACCGAGGACTCGGAGGCTACAGCTCCATCTCCCGCTGGTCGCGCCCCTCGCTCACGACTTGGGCGGCGGCCGGCTCTTCGACACCTGCCGTCTCATCTTCCTTCACAACCCTGGCCACGTCGACGACCGCGTCGCCGGAATCCAGGTTCATCACCCTGACCCCCTGGGTGTTGCGACCGATCACCCGGATCCCTTCGACGGGGACTCGGATGATGACGCCGTGGCGCGTGACCATCATGAGCTCGTCATCCGGAAGCACTTCCTTCAGGGCCACCACGGCACCGGTCTTGTCACTGCGCTTGAGGGTTATGATGCCCTTGCCACCACGCTTCTGTACGCGGTAGTCAGTCAGTTCCGACCGCTTCCCCATTCCCCGCTCGCTCACGACCAAGAGGGTCGCATCACGCCGGATCACCACCATGCCGATTACTCGATCGTCGCCCTCCAGCTGGATCCCCCGCACCCCGGTCGTTGCCCGCCCCATCTCACGTACGTCCTTCTCGCTAAACCGAATGCTCATGCCAAACCGCGTGGCGAGCACAATGTCGTTCGAGCCATCCGTCAGCTGCACGTCGATGAGGTCGTCATCCGCCTCGATGTTGATGGCATTGATGCCGGTCGAACGCGGATTGCCGTACGCCGAGAGCGATGTCTTCTTCACGATCCCTTGCGCCGTCGCAAACATGAGGTACTGCCGATCGGTGAACTCACGCACGGCGACGAAAGCGGCGATGCGTTGCTCAGCCCTGATCCGGATGAGGTTGACGATCGGCTTTCCGCGGGCCGCTCGACCGCCTTGTGGAATGTCGTAAACCTTGAGCCAGTAGACGTGACCCGTGTGGGTAAAGAAGAGTACGTAGTCGTGGGTCGAGGCAATGAAGAGATGCTCCACCCAGTCGTCCTCCCTGGTCCCCATGCCGTTGAGGCCACGGCCGCCACGCCGCTGGCGCCGGTAGGTGGTCACCGGAATGCGCTTGATGTAGCCGGCGTGGGAGATGGTCACCACCATGTCTTCCTCGGCTATGAGATCTTCCACCGAGAACTCGCCCTCCTCGGGCACGAGCTCGGTGCGCCGCGCATCGCCGAATCTCTTCACCAGGTCATCCAGCTCCTCCTTCAGGATGCCCATCCGCTTCGCCTTCGAGGCGAGCACGCCCTTGAGTTCCCGAATGAGCTTCCGGACCTGCTTCAACTCCTCCTGGAGCTTGTCGATCTCCAGAGAGGTGAGCCGGGCCAACCGCATGTTGAGGATGGCCTCGCTCTGCTTCTCTGACAGCTCGAACCGCTTCCGCAGGGCCGCATCGGCCGCCGGCACGTCCTTGGCCTTGCGAATGATCTTCACCACCTCGTCGATGTTGTCGACCGCGATCGTGAGACCTTGCAGAATGTGCTCCCGCACCTTCGCCTGTTCGAGATCGTACTCCGTCCGCCGGATGATGACCTCGTGCCGATGGTCGACGAACTGCTGGAGCAGCTCCTTGAGATTCATCACCTTCGGCTGACCATCCACCAACGCCAGCATGATGGCACCGAAGGTGGCCTGCATCTGCGTGTGCTTGTAGAGCTGATTCAACACGACGGTCGGATTGGCATCCCGCCGGAGCTCCACCACGACCCGCATGCCGTCGCGGTCCGACTCGTCGCGGAGATCGGCGATGTCACTCACCTTCTTACGCCGGACGAGGTCGGCGACCTGCTCGATGAGGCGGGCCTTATTGACTTGGAACGGAATCTCCGTGACCACGATCTGCTGCTTGCCAGATGCCCTCTCCTCCACTTGCGCCCGGGCCCGCATCACGATCCGACCACGGCCGGTATCGTAGCATTCCTTGATGCCGTCCAGCCCGCAGATGAAACCCCCCGTGGGGAAGTCCGGCCCCTGCAAGTGCTGGTGGAGATCCGCAATGCCGCACTCGGGGTTGTCGACCAGGTGCTTCACCGCGTCCACCACCTCGCCGAGGTTGTGGGGCGGAACGTTCGTCGCCATGCCGACGGCGATCCCTGACGAGCCATTGATCAGCAGGTTGGGCAGCCTGGACGGCAACACGGTCGGCTCGGCCAGCCGGTCATCGAAGTTCGGCACGAACCCGACAGTGTTCTTGTCGATGTCCTCCAGCATCGCCACGGCCATGGGAGTGAGCCGCGCTTCCGTGTAGCGGTAGGCCGCCGCGCTGTCCCCGTCCACGGACCCGAAGTTCCCCTGACCGTCCACCAGCGGATACCTGAGGGAGAAGTCCTGCACCATTCGCACCAGGGAGTCGTATACCGCCATGTCGCCATGGGGGTGGTACTTGCCCAGGACATCACCCACCACCGTCGCGCTCTTCTTGTATGGCCGCCCCGGCTGGAGCCCCAACTCGCTCATGGCGTAGAGGATGCGGCGGTGGACCGGCTTCAGGCCGTCACGGACGTCGGGCAGGGCCCGCTGCACGATGACGCTCATCGAGTAATCGATGAACGACTCCTTCATCTCGTCTTCGATGAGCCGGGGAAGAATGCGTTCGCGTTGGTTGGGGGCAGTCATGGTGGTCCCATGCGGTGTACGAAAAAAGGGGCCGCGAGCGACCCCATCCGAGGTCTTTCCAATATACCGAGAGTCGGGGGCGAAATCAATCGGCTCGACCGCATCTAACCCTTTGGTTCACAATGAGTTGGGGGTGCTGGTTGGGGAGCGGGGAGGAGGGAGAGGAGGGGGAGCAGGGGGAGGGGATTCTGCCGGAGGGCGGCAGGTCTTGATTTCCATCACGCACGTCCGCGGACTCTACCGGCGGCAGGGAGCGGCACACGTGCAACCATCCTCTGAGCCGGCGCATCTAACCCATGGAGCTTGGCAGCGAAGGCAGTGAGTGGCAGGAGCGGCAGGGAACAACGCGGACGGCAGCGGGCGGTTCATGCTGAAACAATTTGCCCCGCGGAACGTAGGGCAAGACGCGGAACAACAGGAAGTGAAGATGGTGGACGCAGCGACACTCTCACCGTGGGTCATCACCGGCGCGCGCTCCATGTTGCTCAGCCGAGTGACGCGCCCGCGGTCCGCGCTGTCTTCCGCAAGAGCCGTCCGAACCCAAAGCGGCATAGCCTTGTTCGACGAATCCGGGCGTTATGTAGGCATGGTCACCGCACCTGCGGGCAAGCCGGCATTCGGCCCCGGGGCGGATACGGTGTTGCTTAGGAGGTGGGACTAGGGGGAGGAGGCGGCAGGGAGCGGCAGGTCCTAATTCTCACCACACAACTCAGCGGCCACCCCGGCGGAGCATAGCAAGCAGCTCACAGTTTGATCCGCCGGAGGAGATCACCGGCATCCTTCAGCTCACCAGCATCCACAGCATAGACGGCCGGTAGCGTACCCAACATCGAGTCCACTTGCGCCAGGCTGCCGATGGCGTAGCCGATAAACTTCCTCATCTCGCGGCGACCTTGCCTCGCACTGCCTTCCGCGATGTTGTTCTGCACCGACCAGGCGGCACGTTGCAGCCGTACGGTGACGACAAGACGTTGGTGCTCCGGCAGACGGTCAGTGATGCGATAGACCAGGCTAGTCAGCGCTCCCGCCAGTCGCCACACGTGAAGCTGGCAGTGGCTATCCATGATGGGAATTCTGGCAACTTTCCACTGCACGAGTTAACCATTAGGCCGCATCGCACGGCAGAATACCGCGGTCTTTCCCTGCTCCCCTCTGCCGCTTCCTGCCACCCCCTACCACCCTTGTGCCGCCTGCTGCCGTCCCACCTCGTCTAGATCTCCACCACGATCTTCCCGAAGTGCTCTCCCCGCTCCATGTGGCGCAATGCGTCCGCTCCCCGGTCCAGTGGAAACACCGAATCCACCGTGGGACGGAGGTGTCCCTGCCCCAACAGCCGCACGACCTCCCTGAAATCCTGGTCACTCCCCATGGTGGATCCCATGATTGTCCACTGATACCAGAACAGCCGTCGGACGTCGACGGTGACCTTCGCACCGGTGGTGGCGCCACAAGTGACGAGGCGTCCACGGCGACTCAGGAGCCTGAGCGAGCGATCCCAGGTGGCCTCACCTACATTCTCGATCACGACATCCACGCCACGCCTCTCCGTGGCGGCCAGCACCGCTTTCACCACATCTTCGGTGCCGTGATTCACCGTGACATCGGCACCCAACTCACGTGCCGCGTCGAGCTTTTCGGCGCTGGACGAGGTGACGATCACGTACGCCCCAGCGAGCTTCGCGATCTTGAGCGCCGTGCTCGAGACGCCGCCCCCGATGCCCCATATGAGCACGGTCTCGCCAGGACGGACCCCCGCCCGCACCATGAGCATCCGCCAGGCCGTGAGGGTAACCAGGGAGAACGCTGCCGCCTCGGGCCAGGTGAGTTCGGGCTGGGGGTCCGGCGGCGTCGGGATGACCGCCACGTTCTGCTCGGGCACCACGATGTACTCGGCCAGCGTCCCCGGCAGGTGCTCACCGAGGAGGCGGTACGTCTCACACAGCGAGTGCTCGCCTGCCAGACAGTACTCACAGTGGTGGCACGAGATCCCCGGATTGAGCATGACCTTGTCACCGGGCCTAAGCCCGCTCACCTGCCCACCGACCTCTTCCACCACACCGGCGCCGTCACCACCCAGCGTGTGAGGGAAGCGCAGGGAGAGCCCGGGCAATCCCCGGAGTGTCCAGAGATCCAGGTGGTTGAGGGCGGCCGCCCGGAGCCGGATCAGGACGTCCGCGTGACCGCTCACCGCCGGTTTCGGGACTTCGGCGACTTCGAGTTGTGAGAAATCGCCGTGCCCCCGTATGACTAATGCTCTCATCGTTGGCAACGGAGGGTGCTACGGGCGGCGAGTGCCGCCCGTAACGCTATGGACGAAATGCGGGTGTGACCAGCTGGTCCCGCTCCCCCTGACGCGGCACCTCGGACGGTGAGCCCTGGCCAAGGGGGATGAGGAACAGGCGCTGGATCGTCGCTCCCGTGGGCCCCGGCGACATGACGACTGCGGCGAGCAGATCGCCACCTTTCGCGATCGCGAAATCCGTCACCGTGAGCTGCACCTGCGTCAGCGCTGACTCCTCCCGCGCAAAGTTCATCCGCGTGACCATGCGGGTGGGCGTGCCGCCGCTTCGATCCTCGCGGACGAAGGCGATGGCACTGTCACCCATCCAGGCCGGGGCGGTTTCGTTGGCCTGCGACAGGGTGAAGTTCCGCTGGTTCGCCCCATCCAAGTTCATCAGGTAGATTTCGTAGTTCCCGTCACGCGTAGACGCAAACGCCACGGTGTTCCCGTCGGGCGACACCGCCGGCTGTTGGTTGACGCCGGCAGCCCGTGTCAGCTGGCGCTGATTCGACCCGTCGGCGTTCATTGCCCAGATCTGCATCGTACCGTCGGCGTCTGACTGGTAGAAGATCTGCCGGCCGTCAGGGCTCCAGGCGGGGTAACCCTCGGTAGCCGGGCTCGTCGTGAGGCGCTGCACATTGGATCCAACCGCGTCCACCACATAGACCTCGAAGTTCCCGTCCCGGTCAGTCACGAAGGCGATGCGGGACCCGTCCGGCGAATACGCGGGCGAGAACTCCTGCGACGGTTCGTGGGTGATCTGGATGAACTGGGCCGGCGCGCTCCGCTCGAAGGCGAAGACGTCGGGCGATCCGGCCCGCATGGACGTCACCAGAATCTCACCCTGGACGAAAACTTCCGCTGTATCCGCATTGCCCCAAGGCGTGCTCGCAACGACCTGGGCCCGGCCGTAGCTGAGGGGCCTGAGCTCGCCGCTCCGCTCGACTTGCAGGACGGCGGTGTTCGAGGAGGTCCACGTCACTTCGGAGGCGGGGGCAAGGGGTACACCCGTCGAGTCCGCGAACGACGCGGCCAGGCTCACGCGATCATCGAGGCCGATCCCCAGCCGGGTTCGGTCGAGCACCAGTCCGGAGGCGATCACATTCAGCGTCCAGGTCTTTTCCAGATCGCCAGGGGCGCGCACCGTGAGTGTCGTGAGACCTATCCTCTTCCCAACAGCGACCGAATCGACCGGCCGATACGCGATCTTGGACGTGTCTCCCACGATCCAGATGAGTGGCGCGTCCGCCACGGGCCGGTCATCGGCACCAAGCGGCGTCGCCGCGAACGTCACGGTTCCGCCGAGGGGTACGGCTACCGTGTCACCCGGGGGCGACCGCACGGTCATCGTCACGACTTCCCGATGCACGGTAATCGGCAACCGAGTTTCCTGACCGAACCCAGCAGCGACGATCTCGGCGCGCCCACCCCCGATGGCGGTGACGATCCCCACCGGAGACACGACCGCCACGTTGGGGTTGGACGTGCGCCACGTGAGCGACCGGGGATCGACCGGGCGATTACTCTGCGTGGGGACGCGGACCCGAACCGTGTCGGACTCCGTGGGAGAAAGGGACACGATCGGGACCGAAAACGCCCACTCGGCTGTTGCCACCTGCACCTGCACCCGCCGCCGCAGACCGGTGGGCGTGGTCGCTTCCACCAGCCCCCTGCCCGGGGCGATTCCCACGACACGGCCCGTCTGATCTACCTGGGCCACGTTGCCCCCAAGCCAACTCCAGCTCACCGTCGTGGCCTCAGCCCGCGTCCCATCATCCTTCAGGAATAGCGGCTGCAGTTGGATGTCCTCTGTGGGAAACAGGAAGACCGCGGTAGGTTCGATCTGGAGAATCGTGGCGGCGCCGACTCCCGGGGGACCCGCGATGGCAGCGCCCGTCACCTGAACACTCACCTGGCGTGTTTGTGTCCCGGCCCGCACTTCAACCTGGGCAGTTCCCGGACCGATGCCACGGAGGTAGGCCACGCCCGGCAAGCTTGGGTCCTCCTCGACCTGCACAACCTGCGGATTGGTGGTCGCCCACTGGAACGTCACCGACATGATGTCGCCATCACTGTCGTAGGCCACCGCTAGCACTTCCTTGCGTTCCCCTACCCCCAGCCTGACATCACGGGGGTTCACGTCTAGCTCTGCGACGTTCTGGGCAGCCGCCGGCAGTGGCGTCACCGCCGCCAGGACCGCCAGCACCATTGTAGCCCCACATGCGCCTCGAGCCATTGGATCAGCAACCTCAAATGCCGTAAATCCAGAATACAACAGGAGATATGAAGCCAACCTAAGCCGCGTTCCCAACCGGTGTCAAGGCAAAACCTCCCGCGACCGACGTGACCCACATCTGCTCCCCGGGGCATTGGCTCTTGCGCATCGTCACCCCGAGCGCAAAAACTATAATGCTTCATGGACCTCACTGGAGGGAAAGCCCCATGACCCCGACGTCGGACCCCTACGGCAGCGGACTGGGCGGGCCGGGAATGTGGGACCCCATGCCCTTGACGCCGCCGGTCAGACCCCCATCTGAACCGGAGCCGGACAAGCTGATCTGGTCACAGCCCGAGCCCGAAGCACCGGCCGAGGAGAAGCCCAAGCCTGCCGCGCCAGAGCCTGCCAAGCGGAAGCCCGCTCGGAAGAAGGCGGCGAAGAAGAAGGTGAAGAAGAAGGCCAAGAAGAAACCGAAGAAGAAGGCCGTGAAGAAGAAGGCGCGGAAGCCAGCACGGAAGAAGAAGCCGGCAAAGAAGAAGACCAAGGCCCGCAAGGCCAAGAAGGCCGTCAGGAAGAAGAAGGCGAAACGCCGGAAGGCGGCCAGACGAGCCACCAAGAAGAAGGCGGCGAGGAAGAAGACCGCCCGGCGCAAGAAGAAGGCCGCCAGGCGGGCTAAGAAGCGCCGCTAGTCTCCTGCGGTCGCCAGGAAGCTGGCCGCCGGCAGGTAGGCGCAGCCGAGGAGTGCTGTGGGGGGAAGCCCTCGGGAGGCCGGTCAGAGGCCTCCCGGCCACAGGGCTTGCCCCCCGGCGAGTTCACACGCCCGACCCGGCTCGGCGCGTGAAGGGACGACTGTTGGTAGCACTCGCGGCCGTGGCCTGCGTCGCCTCGCAATCACCTCCGCCAGATCCTACCCAGACTGCTGAGCAGCTGCTGCGCGCCTCCGCAGACGCGTGGAACCGCGGCGAGCTGGACGCATTCGTGTCCGACTACGCGGACGACTCGGCCACCTCCTTCGTGGCCGGTGGAGAGGTCCACTACGGCTTCCAATGGATCCGCGACAACTATGCACCACGGTTCGAGCCCGGTGCGCAGCGCGATTCGCTGCGTTTCGAGCGTGTAGCCGCACGAGCACTGGGTGGCGACCATTTGCTTGCCACTGCGCGGTATGTACTCTTTCGGGGCGACTCGGTCACGAACAGCGGACTGTTCACGCTGGTCTTGAGGCGGACGGCCGGAGGGTGGAACATCATACATGATCACACGCAACGAGACCCGGAGTAGGGACGCGCGGCGGAATATGAGGAAGGGTGGAAGCAGGCGAAGGCCTTCAGCCAGACTACATCTTACGCTTCACCTATCACGCAACACCTGCGTTGCGCTGGCCGTCGCTTCGCTCCTGTCAGCCTGCAAGCCCCAGGAGGATAAACTTGCCCTCATCGGCGCCGAAGTATTCGACGGCACCGGTGCTCCGGTGATTCGCGATGCCGTGATCGTGGTAGCAAACGGACGCATCGAAGCCATTGGCGCCTCGCATGTAGTGCCCGTCCCTCGGGGCGCCCGCGAGATGCGGCTCGATGGGAAGTGGGTGATCCCGGGTTTGATCGACGCCCACACTCATGCCGAACGCTGGACCCTCGAACGCTTCCTGGCCTACGGAGTGACGAGCATCCGCGACCTGGGCGGGAGGCTCGACAGCGTCGTCGCGTTACGAGACCGAGTCGCGGCGGGGGTGATCCTGGGTCCGCGGATGTACATCTCGGGCGCGATGATCGACGCCGCACCAGCCACGTGGCGGAGTGCGACCGTCGTGAGAACGGGCACCGAAGCGCGCCGCGCTATCGATAGACTCGCGCTGATCGACGCCGCCCAGGCAAAGATCTACACCAAGATCGACCGCCGCCTGCTGCGCCCGCTCATGGACGAGGCAGCGGAACTCAACTTCCCAGTCGCCGCTCACCTGGGCAGGGTAGATGCGCTGACCGCAGCCCGCTTCGGTGTGAGCGTCCTGGAGCACATGAGCGGCGTGGTAGAGGCCACCGTGGAGAATCCAACGCCGTTCCGGAGGGCTCACAATGACTTCTTCACAGGGTGGAACCTGGTGGAGCGCGCGTGGGCCAATCTGGATTCCGCCTCCCTGGACCGCACGGCCCGCGAACTGGTGCAGGCAGGAGTGGCGATTGTACCCACGCTGGCCCTGCACGAAGCGTACAGCCGTCTAACGGACCAGGCCTATATCACGCGGCTCGATCTGTCGGGTGTGCCAGACTCCGCGCGGCAGGCATGGGACATTCCCGATCTCGTGCGGCGGGCCCGACTGACCGCCGCCGATTTCACCGCTTTCCGGCGGTCACGACCGGCGCAGGACCGATTCGTGCGCCTGTATCGTCGCGCCGGCGGCGTTGTTGCTGCAGGGACCGACACCCCCAAACAGCTGCTGGCACCAGGCGCGAGCCTGCATGACGAACTCGCACTGCTGGTGGACGCGGGGCTCACACCGCAGGAAGCCCTCCTGGCCGCCACACAGTACGCCGCACGTCTTTTCGAGGCCGATTCCATCGGGGTGCTGCGGCCGGGCGGAGTGGCAGACCTCCTAGTCTTGACCGGCAACCCCCTCGAAGACATCCAGAACACGCGCAACATCGAAATGATCATGGCATACGGCTCGACCTATCGTCCGACCGACTTCAAGGCGCGTTGGTAGAAGACGCACCCGTGGCGGCGACACCAGACTCCCAGGCCATCCGACGCGCCCTGGACCGCGCCGCGTGGTTCTTCCGGGATCGGGAATCCCGGGGCGGAGTGCTAGCGCGCCGGCTGTTGGGGCAGATGCGGCCCGACGACCGAACGCTGGCAGAGCATTTAGTACGGGCGCTGCGCCGCAAGACACGGATGGACGGCAGCGTGGAGGGCTCGCTGGTGCGCACGGCCTGGGTAGCCTGGGAGCTGCTCGACCTAGGGTGCTCGGTCGATCACGCGGCCGTGGTTCGCACGGTCGGATATGTCCTCGCAGCCCAGGACGGCCCCGGGCACTTCGGCGAAGGGTGCAGCCGAGAGCGGCATGGGCGAAGGCTGTGCCACCACTTCCTCCGAGGACTCTTTTCCCCTGGCGCCCGGGACATAGCGATCGCGCCCCTCGCTGTTCCATCGGGCGCGGTGATGGAAGCAGAGGAGGAGGCGCGCCTCGCCGCGAGCTGCCTCGCGCTTCGGGTGGTCTTGCGCGCTGGGGAAGACCGTCGTGCGGTAGTTCGACAGCACGTGGAGACACTGCTCCAGCTTCCCGAGCTGTGGAACACATGGAACGAATCCTGGTCTTCCGACCTCGTGTTCCTTGCCCTCGGGGCGCTCGTTCTCGCCCCGATCGAGTACCGCCCGCGTGTGGAGGACTACGCCACGCACGTCCTCAAGCAGCAAGATCGCGACGGTGGATGGCAAGGTAGCCACCTCTTCAACGCCCTAGATGCCCTGTGGTCTGCTCCTCCCGCGGTAGCTCGGACTGCGGCTCAGCAAGCGGCACCATTGCTCTGTCGCCTGCAGCAGGAGAGTGGTGCGTTCTCCAAGGACAACGATGAAGAGCAGGCGCTTATCGCCCTCCGCATCCTGCAACTCGCCGCCAGCTAGGCGGAGTAGCAACCTCGGATTCGGTCCGCCGGCAGGCTGCTGCACGAGGAAAGATGGCAGGCACGGTCCAGTGGTGCGGGAGGACGCCAGCACCACGCTAGGTAGCCAGCTCGGTCGCCGCCCGGACGATCCACCAGGCGCCGACGCCGATACTCGCCCCCGCTGTGACAACGGCGACGGCCCGCGCTGCACCGATGGACGAGCCTGCCTTCGACACCGCCAGGGCGGCCAGCGCCGCATAGGAGCCCATTCCGAGGATGGTTCCCAGACCGAAGGCAGCTAGGTATCCTACCGCCGCCCAGATGTCGGGAATTAGGATCACGGGAATGAGGGCGACCACCGGAGCAGTGCCGGCGAGGCCATGGATGGCGCCCACCAGGGTGGACAGGTGTCGGTGGCGCTTCGTCGGATCGGCGTGGGAGTGGTCGTGCGGGTGCTGCTTGAGCGGGTGCGCATGGAGGTGGGCGTGCCCTCCGTGCCGCGCGGGATCGTGGAGGTGGAGACGGCGCGCAGCGCCCCTATCCCGAGCGCAACCAGCATGAGGCCCACACCCAAGTCGGTCCAGCCAGCCACGCCCTCCGGTACGCCGATCCCGCTCCAGGCGAGTGCGGTGCCCACGATCAGGACAGCCAGCGAGTGCCCTACGCCCCAGCGCGCGCCGAAGGACACCGCAGCAGCGAAGCGGGGGCGGTTGCCGACAAACGTGCTAACCGCCACCATATGATCGACCTCAAGGGCGTGCGCTGCGCCCAGTGCCAGGGCAGTTGCATAGGCGAGCCACATACCGAACCCCAACCTACGCAAGAGGAGAAGGAATGTCCGACGCCCCGCGCGATAATCGTCCGCGAATCAGGCTGACGACGCTGTCCCACGGCGCCGGTTGAGCCTGCAAGCTCGGCCCCGCTGAGTTGGCGCAGGTTCTGCGCCACCTGCCCCCAGCGGACGATCCGCGAGTCCTGGTCGCGGCCCTCACGCGCGACGACGCAGCGGTGTTCCGCACGTCGGATGATCGCGCCATCGTCGCGACATTGGACTTCTTTACGCCCATCGTCGACGATCCGTACAGCTTCGGCGCGATCGCCGCGGCGAACGCCCTGAGCGACCTCTACGCCATGGGCGCGACGCCCTTGTTCGCGCTGAACATCGTCGCATGGCCGGTGGAGCCGGGAATCTCGGAACTGCTGGGGCCAGCTATCCAGGGGGCCGTGGACAAGGCGCGGGAGGCAGGTGCGTTCATCTTGGGCGGTCATTCCATCGACGACCGGGAACCCAAGCTCGGTATGGTTGCGGTGGGCGAGGTGCACCCTGATCGTGTTATCACCAATGCCGGCGCCCGCCCCGGTGACCGGCTCGTACTGACGAAGCCCGTCGGCACAGGCATATTGAGTACGGCGTTGAAGCAGGGGATCATCACCGAGGAAGCGATGGCCTCAGCCATCGAATCGATGACGACCCTCAACGCGGGTGCAATGCGAGCGATGCGGGACGTGGGACGGGGCGTGCACGCGGCCACGGACGTCACGGGGTTCGGGTTGATGGGACACGTCCACAACATGCTCGCCGCCTCCGGGGTCGGCGGACGCCTCTTTGCCAACGCAATCCCCCGGTTCGAAGGTGTAGCAGACCTGATCATCCAAGGGACCGTGCCGGGCGGGACGAAACGCAATCTGCAAGCGGCCGAGGAGTACGCCCGGTGGGAAAAGGAGCTGAGCCAAACGACCCGTAGCCTGCTGTGCGATGCACAGACATCCGGTGGCTTGTTGATCGCGGTGGAGGCAGACCGGACGGAAGCCCTGCTACGGGCCCTGCGAGAGCACCGCACGCCTGCTGCGTCCGTGGTTGGCGAGATCGTGGAGGACGCAAGCTCGTCACTCGAGGTGGTGGATGGCCCAGCGTAGGCCGCCGATGAGAGTGGCGGTTATTCACGCGGACGAGAGCTGCCTCCGGAACGGTGAGGAGGGCCCCAACCCCGGCGGTGCCGGGTCACTGATCGAGGTGCGGTCACGGCAAGGAGTGGCCCGAAGGGATGTGTACATTTCCTCCCCAGATACCACTAACAATCGCATGGCACTCGCTGGAGCGATCGCCACGTTCGCTTTGCTCTCTCAGAAAGGGAACCGTTTCCGTGTCGCGTACATATCCGACTCCCAGTACCTGGTACGGGGCATGCGGGAGTGGATGCCCAGCTGGCGCGCTCGGGGCTGGCGCAGGAAGGGCGGCGCAGTTGTGAACCTGGAACTCTGGCAGAAGCTGGTCCAGGCCACCGCCGAGCACGATCCCGTGTGGCACTGGGTACGCGGACACGCCGGTCACCCCAAGAACGAGTACGCCAACTACCTCGCCATGCGGGCGGCTAGGGACCAGACCCATTCTGAGGGTACGGTGCCCTCCGGCTTCGCGGACTGGCTCGCCGACTACCGTGCGCGCGGACATTTTACGGAATACGATGCGGATCAGGCATTCTTAGAACTGGAATCTGAACTGAGTAGCTCGGTATGACGGTCTTCAAAGACGGAGTCAGTGGCAATACGCACCCGCTCAACCTTCTGCCCGACGGTGCAGAGCCACAGCTTGGCCGTATTCCTCTTTATGAGGTGTACATGCGGATGGCCGAAGAGCTGGCAAAGCGCTCTACCTGCGCCCGCCTCCAGGTCGGGACGGTCGTCACGGATGCAAAGCTCGAGAACGTGGTGGCCATCGGCTACAACGGGAACGCGAAAGGGTTGCCGAACCGGTGCGACTCCAGCGTGCCGGGGATCTGCGGATGCCTGCACTCGGAGGTCAACGCTCTGGTGAAGGCGCCTGGAGGCACACGGGACAAGGTCGCCTTCGTCACCGACAGCCCCTGCGTGATGTGCGCGAAGCTCATGATCAATTCCGGCATCACCCACGTGTTCTACCGCAGGGAGTACCGGGATCCGAGTGGCGTCGAGCTCCTTGCGTCCGCGGGGGTGACACCGGTGCTGTACAATCGATGGGTCAACGAATGGCGATGAGATTGGCGCCCGATGGATGACGTGGACCGGCTGTTTCGCCACCTCGTCGAAGTGCTGGCGAGCGAATCTCCAGAACGGCTACGGGCGCCATTTCAGATCTCCGAACTCTATCAGAGCCTGATTCCGTACCGAGCCCACAAGCGTGCGCTGCGGTTCGACTCCATCGGTGACTATGAGATGGCCATCCTGCGGCTGCTGGCCGGGGCGCGGGGATACGCGTCAGTGGACCCCCCTGATGTTCAGGAAGCCCTCTCCCTCGAGGCAGAGTCGCTAAATCCCAGTCCGGGCAGCTTTCGGGACTACGCAGCAGCTACTGTAGTACTGAACGGCCGTGCGGTGAGATCGATCCTCGATGAGGAGGCGGCTTACGCCCCGCCGGGGTACCCTCCCCCGGTGGGAGAGGTGGCAGAGGAGGGAGAAGGGACAGAGGGGGCGAAGATGGCAGAGGACGAAGCAACTGCTCCCCAACTCGTCTTCGAAGCCGTCGAAGCAGCGCCTTCCTGCCCCCACTGCGATGCCGGACTCCCCGCCCGGCGTAGGGTTGTTTTCTGTCCGCATTGCGGTTGGAAGGTGGAAGAAGTGAGGTGTCAACAGTGTGGCGAGCCACTTGAGGCCGCCTGGCGCTTCTGCATCACCTGCGGCAAGTCTGTCACCAAGTAGTCGCTTGGCACGCTGCGCCACCATCTTCTCCCCGGTCTCCCCCACCTCCATCAGCCGTTATATTGCACCTCCTGGCCGACCGGAGCCCGGACGGAGAGCATCCTCCCATGATGACCCAACGCCACGAGACGGACGTCGTATTCCTGTCAGGTGTGCGGACCGGATTTGGCAAGTTCGGTGGCACACTCAGAGAGTTCTCCGCGACTCAGCTCGGAGTTGTCACCGCACGTCATGCCGTTGAGCGGGCCGGTGTCGAGCAGGACAGCATCGATCATGTGGTGTTCGGCAATGCGCTGCAGACCTCTGCGGATGCCATCTACCTCGCACGGCACGTGGGCCTACAGGCCGGGCTGCCGACCGAAGTCCCGGCGGTGACCGTCAACCGACTCTGTGGCTCGGGCTTCGAGGCAATCATTCAAGGAGCGCAGCAGATTCTCCTCGGCGATGCCCGGGCGGTGCTCGCTGGCGGGACCGAGTCGATGACTCAGGCGCCCCACGTGGCCCGGGGCGCCCGCTGGGGGTACCGGTTCGGACCATCGCCACCACTGGAGGATTCGCTCTGGGAGGCCCTAAAGGATCCCCAATGTGACTTGTCGATGGCCGAAACGGCGGAGAATCTCGCCGAGAAGTACGAACTCACGCGGGAGGAAGTCGACCAGTACGCGCTGCTGAGCCAGCAGCGTGCGAAGAAGGCGTGGGACGACCGCGTGTTCGATGACGAGGTCGTCCCGCTACCGATCAAGGATCGGAAGACCAAACAAACCGTGGAATGGCGCGCCGACGAGCACATGCGACCCGACACCACACTCGAGGCACTGCTTGCCTTGCCACCGTACTTCAAGAAGGACGGACTGGTGACGGCGGGCAACGCGTCCGGCATCTGCGACGGCGCGGCCGCCACGGTCGTGGCCAGCGAGGCCTTCGCCGCCGAGCACAACCTCGAACCCCTTGGTCGGCTGGTCACCTGGGCGGTGGCTGGTGTCGAGCCGAGGTACATGGGAATCGGCCCCGCACCGGCAGCCCGAAAGGCACTAGCGCGAGCGGGACTCAGCCTCGAAGACATGGATCTCGTCGAGGTCAACGAGGCGTTCGGCCCGCAGTACGTGGCCGTCGAGAAGGAACTCGGACTCGACCGTGACCGCACGAATGTCCACGGGGGCGCCATCGCGATTGGCCACCCTCTTGGCGCGAGCGGCGCGCGCATCACGATCCACCTGTTGCACGCGCTGCGACAAGCCAAGAAGCGCTACGGGCTCGGCTCAGCCTGTATTGGCGGTGGCCAGGGCGCTGCAGTGATCGTCGAGGTATTGTAGCCCGACTCTGGGTGGAGGGCGCGCATGAGCGACCTCGTTCCCGACAAACCGCGCATCGACCGGGGAGCGCTGGAACGCATCATCCAGCGGGCGGCGGAGCTCCAGGCCGCGGAACGGGATATCGGTGAGGGCCTGACCGAACAAGAACTCATGAAGCTGGGACAGGATGTTGGCATTCCGGCCGCCTACCTGCAGCGGGCGCTACTCGACGAACGGACTGGAGCGGTCGTCAGGGCGCAGCCTGGGCCGGTCGCGTGGCTCCTGGGACCGCGGCGGCTGATAGCCAACCGCACCATTCCCGGGCAGCCGCGGCGCATTCAGGAAGCACTGAACCACTGGATGACGCAAGGGGAACTGTTGACCGTCAAGCGGCGGTTTCCCGATCAGACGTCCTGGGAAGCCCGCCAGGACGTGTTCTCGACCATCAAACGCGGATTCCAAATCGGTGGCCGACCATACCACCTCACGCCAGCCAAGGAGATCGTAGGTCAGGTGGTACAGCTTGACGACGAGCGCTGCCACGTGCAGCTCGTGGCCGATCTGTCCAATACACAGCGGTCGCACCTGAGCGGTGGCGCAACGCTGGCGGGGGCAGGGGCCATTACCTCAGCCATCGGCCTGACCCTCGGCGTGGCCGTTCCCGTCGCCCTCATACCGCTGGGGCTCGGCATGCTCGTCGGCTTCGTGGCCGCCCGGCGACGACTGACCCAGCTCGAGCGCGTCAACGTTGCCATGGAGCAGGTGCTCGATCGGCTCGAGCATGGCGAGATCGAGGTGCCACCGAGAGCAGGCGGCTCTCGGCCGAGTGCCTTCGCCCGGATTGCCGAGGAGATCAAGAGGACGTTGGGCACCTAACCGGCGCGTCATGCTGGCAGCGTCCCAAGGAATCGAGACACCGAGACCATGACTGAGATCAAGGGCAACCCACCGCAACTGATACGGGACTTTGACAATGCTTCCTGAAACAGCCGCTCAGTGGCACGCAGCTCTGAACGACTTTCCCTCGATCTTGTTCATCCTGGCGCTGGCCTTTGACCTGGTCGGTGAGGCTACGAAGCGGGATTCCCTAAGGGCCACGGGCTTCTGGCTACTGGTGGTGGGTGCCGCGGGCACCATCCTCGCCCTGGTGTCGGGGCTCATCGCCGAGGAGAGCATCGAGCACGGCGGAAGCGTCCATCTGGTCATGGAACGACACGAGACACTCGCCATTTCGGTCGCGATCCTCTTCGGGGTTCTCGCTGCCTGGCGCATCTGGCGAAAAGGCAACCTCCGCCCCAAGGAGCGCCCAACGTACCTCACCATCTCCGCCGTCGGCGTGCTGGCAGTGCTCTGGACTGCCCATGTCGGCGGCACCATCGTGTATGGGTATGGGGGCGGAGTCCCCACGCCCGTGCTCGAAGGTGCGCTGGCCGAGCGAGCGGCCGGCCACGCCCACGAACCCGGTGAGGAGCACGACGACAACACGGCGGAGGCAGATTCCAGCGCGCAGGGCGATGACCACACGGACCCGCCGGGCACTCCGGAGCACGAACACGAGTAGTAGTAGCGAAGTCGTATCGCGCACGCGGCAACTTTGGTCATGGGCCGTCTGGGTGGCAGCCGTCCTGGCCACAGCGGCATGTGGCGCAGGCAGTATACGGCCGTACCTCACCCCGCTCCCGGACGCGCCGACTGACACGCTGGCGGCGGATCCTGCCACCCTCATCAGGGAGATAGCCGCCCTCGTCGCGGTGGAAGGGCTGAGACTCCGCTGGTCGAGTCCGGAGGAGGGATATTTGGAAACCGATTGGTACGACGTGGTCGCGCGCCAACCGGGCGGCGCCTACGCCCGCGATCCGGAACGGGCGGTCCGCTTTCGTTTCTTCGCCGATCCCGTCGGAGAAAACGAGACGCAGCTCGTGGCGGAGGCTGTCTCACGCCGTACCCTGGATCCGTCGGTCCCCCCGCGAGAAGTGGAAATGATGGTGCCGCCAGGGCACCCCGGCGATCAGATCCTGCGTCGGATTCTGGATGCCGTGACCACGCGCTTCGGAAGGCCCTCTTCATGATCGACGGCCCGCAACCGCCAGAGCCCAACCTCCACCAGGTTGCGGACCGCGTATGGGATGCCGTCGTGGTCGGCGCGGGCCCCGCTGGTTCGACGGCCGCCCGCTGCATCGCCGGGCACGGCCACACGGTGCTCCTGGTGGACAAGCAGCACTTCCCTCGGGACAAGGTCTGCGGCGATGCGCTCATTTCCGACGCCTTGCAAGCCCTCCGCCGAGCGGGGCTCTACCGTCGGATTCGCTCACACGGCTACGCCGCTGAGATCCTGGCGGCCTTCAGCTCATCGGATATCCGCGTTGACGTCCCAGGGGAGTTCGTCACCATCCGGCGGCGCCGTCTAGACCAGCTCCTTCAAGAGGCGGCGGTGGCGAGCGGTGCTGTGTTTCGAGTCGCCGAGGTCGCGAGCCTGCGTCCGGAGCCCGACTGCATCAGCGCAGCCTTCGTGGGCTCGGAGTGCCGCGTTCGCGCCCGCGTCGGCGTCCTGGCCACGGGGGCCGACATATCGCTGGCAAGCCGCCTGGGGATGATCCGCCAGCGGCAACCAAGCGCGGTGGCGCTCCGCTGCTACGTACGCTCGCCACTGACGATTGATGAGCTCATCATCTCGTTCCATCGATCGATCATTCCGGGGTATGCATGGATCTTTCCGCTCGGAAACAACGAGTACAACGTGGGCTGCGGGGCTTTCTACCAAGGCACGTGGCCGAATAGAGTGAACCTACGGGCCGCGTTCAGCGCGTTCACCCAGGGGTTCCCGCCGGCCCGCCAGCTGCTCGACGCGGCGGAGTCCGTGAGCCGGCTTCAGGGGGCACGACTCCGGTGTGGACTGGACCGGGAGGCATCCTATGATGGAGCCCACATCCTCTCCATTGGCGAGACGATCGGTACTACGTTTCCGTTCACAGGGGAGGGCATCGGCAAAGCGATGGAAACCGGCGAACTCGCTGCGCTCCACATCACACGCGCGCTGAAAGGCGGCGACCTTGGGTCCCTCGCGACCTTTCCTCGGGTACTTCGAGATGAGCTCGCGCCCCGCTACGTCGGCTATCGGGTCGCGGCAAACTGGCTGTCGAAGGCGTGGGTCAACGACTTCGTTGCACGTCGGGTACGCCGAAACCCGGCGCTCCGGCGCGCCGCGGCTGGAGTGCTGAACGAGACTGTCGATCCGCGCACCCTGTTTTCATGGCGGCTACTAGCGCCGCGGTGGATTCCGTGGAAGGCACGTCCGGCGGCTCATCAGCGATGACGGGCACAATGGTGGCGCCGTCGAGTGCCGCAGATCGGGCTCTCTGCGTCGAGATGTTGCCCAGGGTTTCCCGCACGTTCGCTATATGCATCCGCCTTCTTCCGGCGCCCCTCGACTATTCAGTGTTGGTCGCATACCTCCTGTGCCGCATCGCCGACACGATCGAGGACTCGATCGAGCTCGCCGCAGGACAGAAGGACCACCTGTTGCAGCACTTCAGCCGATGCCTCGATGCTGGCGGGCCGGATGCCGAACCGCTCCAGACCGCTTTCGCTGAGCCCAGCTCCGATCACGAGCTGCTGGCTCGTGAGGCAGACACGATCCTGCGGGAGTTTCGCCAACTCCCCGCTGCCCAGCAGGACGCCGTCCGGCCATGGGTCAAGGAGATGAGCGCCGGAATGGCGGAGTTCTCCAGGCGCAGGGACGACGCCGGTGGCAAGGGCCTCGAGGCGCTGGCGACGATCGATGAGCTCGACCGTTACTGCTACTACGTCGCCGGTACCGTAGGACATCTCCTAACCGATCTGTTCCACCTGCACGGCAGATCGGGAGGTGCTCGTCGCTACGCACGACTCAAATCGTTGGCGACGAGCTTTGGGCGAGGCCTGCAACTCACCAACATCATCAAGGACGTCGCCGACGATCGCCGCCGGGGGTGGAGCTTTGTCCCGCGGCAGCTCTGTCAAGTCGTCGGCATTTGCCCAGAGGACCTCCAAGACGAGCGCCACCGCGAGGAGGGTCGGCGGGTCATGCTGGCGCTGATCGACAAGACCAAGACCCACCTACTGGACGCCCTCGACTATTCTACGACCCTGTCCCGCACCCAGTACGGCATCCGCCGCTTCTGCCTGGCGTCGCTCTACTTCGCCGTACGAACGCTGCGCCTCGCTGAGCGCGACAAGCGCCTGCTAGACCCTCACCACAAGGTCAAGATCACCCGGGGAGATGTGTACCGGACGCTCGCCATGACCCGGTTCGTCGCACCCAGCAACACGCTAGTGCGAACCTATTTCCGGAGGCTGGCTGGAGATGCCTGGTGGCGCCGTCGCCCGCCAGCGCCGGTAGCGACACCTTCCTAGCGTACGGCCCACCCCCGCCGCGACCGCACGACGATGCGAAGCCGATTGACCCCGCCTGAGGGATTCCGCGGTCGATTCCTCACCGAACGCTCAGCCCGCGCCGCCTACAGCGAGGGTGCCGGCCCCTACCGCATCCTGCCGAGCGCCGTAGCGATTCCCGCCGACTGCGAAGACGTGGTGCGCCTCGTGCGGTTCAGTGCGGAGCGCGGCTGGCCTCTGGTACCCCGGGGAGCAGGCAGCGGCATGGCAGGGGGCAATGTGGGGCAGGGCATCATCCTCGACCTCCAAGAGTTGGACTCGCCGCTCCGCATCTCCCCTGATGAGACGGCCGAAGTCGGTGCCGCGGTGACCTGGGGCGCGCTGGACAGCAAGGCCGAACCGCTGGGGCTGCGGCTGGCACCGAATCCTGCAAGCGGGACCTTCTGCACAATCGGTGGGATGGTGGCCACCAACGCGGCCGGTGCTCGCAGCGTGCGAGCTGGCTCCATTCGGCCATGGGTCCGCAGCCTCGACCTCGTCACCAGCGACGGCGAGGTGGTACAGCTAGCACGCCGTGATACCACTGCACTGGAGGCCAGCGAGTCCCAGGACGCGTCATTCCCGGCGAAGGGTGGGCCGATCGAACAGCGCTTCAGCCAGCAGGCCCATCGGAAGATCGTGCGAAGCGAATCCACCATCCGCCGGCGCTTCCCCGCCACCCGCAAGAACTCCTCGGGCTATGCCCTCGACGCATATCTCCACTCCGGTGATCTGGTCGACCTCGTCATCGGATCGGAAGGCACCCTCGGCGTGATCACCCGAGTCGAGCTGACTCTCGAAGCCCGCCCACCGGCCGTCGCGGGCCTGCTACTCGCGGTGGACGACCTCGCCGGCCTCGGCGAAGTGGCCCATCGCCTGCTGACGCTCGATCCAGCAGCCGTTGAGCTACTCGACCAGTCATTTCTCGCGCTGACCAGCAGCGGGGCGTTTCCGTTGCTCCAGGAGAAGGCCGCCGTCCTGCTGGTCGACTTCGAGCGGTCCAGTGTCCAGGCCGCCGAGGCGGCTGTGGACGAGGCGGTGAGGCTGACCTCGGATGTTTGCTCCTATGCCGAGAGCGCGTTGAGCGATGAGGAGCACGCCCGGCTGTGGGCGTTACGACACGCTGCCAGTCCTGCCCTCGCCACCCTGCCCGATAACCGACGCTCGCTGCAGATCATTGAAGACGGGTGCGTGCCGGTCCCACATCTCGGGGAATACCTGTCGGGCGTGCGTGCCGCCGCACAGGATGCCGGCATCGACATCGCGGCCTTCGGGCACGCCGGCGACGGACACCTGCACGTCAACGCGGTGGTCGACACCACGGTGCCCGAATTCGAAGAGCGCCTTCTGCGGCTGTTCTGGGACGTGACCCAGCTCGTCACTCGGCTGGGCGGAACCCCGAGCGGAGAGCACGGCGACGGGCGGCTGCGCGCCGCCGTGCTGGAGCACGTGTACGGATCCGAGATCATGGAGCTTTTCCGGCTCGTGAAGCGCGTGTTTGATCCGGCGGGCATCATGAATCCCGGGGTGGTCATCCCGGACTCCCTGACTGTCCCCATCGCGAATCTCAAGGTCGGGTCTCGCGCGGCCGCCATTCCCGCCGACGTCGCTCGGGGACTTCGAAAGATGGAGCACACCGGTGGCTGGGGCGCTTCCAAGCTGGAGTTGCTTGCTGAAGGGAAGGCGCAATAGTAGGGTATGGGACGAGCCTTTCAGCCTGCAGCCGCCAGCCATCAGCCTTGACCCTGTACCCTACGTCCGCCTAGTCGCATGAAACAGTATCTCGACCTCATGCAGCACATCCTGGATCACGGTGCTCCCAAGCGCGATCGGACTGGCACGGGCACCCTCTCCATTTTCGGATATCAGATGCGTTTCGACCTCGGCGACGGTTTCCCCTTGATCACCACGAAGAAGCTTCATCTGAGGTCGATCATCTACGAATTACTGTGGTTCCTCCAGGGCGATACCAACGTCCGGTATCTCAACGAACATCGGGTGACCATTTGGGACGAGTGGGCGGACGAGCGGGGAGACCTGGGACCGATCTATGGCGCCCAGTGGCGTTCTTGGCCCACGGCGGGTGGTCGAAGCATCGATCAGATCTCGCGGGTCGTGCAACAGATTGGCACTGATCCAGACTCTCGCCGGCTCATGGTGTGCGCCTGGAATGTGGGTGAGCTGGAGAAGATGGCGCTGCCGCCGTGCCACGTGCTGTTCCAGTTCTACGTCGCCGATGGTCGGCTGTCGTGCCAGCTCTACCAGCGGAGCGCCGACGTCTTCCTCGGCGTACCGTTCAACATCGCGTCGTACGCGCTGCTGACGATGATGGTCGCCCGGGTCACCGGGCTGGAACCGGGGGAGTTCATCCACACTTTTGGCGACGCCCACCTCTACAACAACCACTTGGAGCAGGCAAAGCTGCAGCTCGCTCGGGAGCCCCGGGCGCTACCGACGATGCAGCTCAACCCGCAGGTCGAATCGATCTTCGATTTCAAGTTCGAGGACTTCGCCCTACACGGCTACGATCCCCACCCCCACATCGCGGCCAAGGTGGCAGTCTGATCGTCTCGCTCATCGCCGCCATGGCCGAGAATCGCGTGATCGGCCGTGACAACGCCCTGCCCTGGCGCCTGCCTGCCGACATGCAGCGGTTCAAGCAACTCACCACAGGCCACGCCGTGATCATGGGTCGCAAGACATACGACTCGCTGGACAAGCCACTGCCGAACCGCCGAAACCTCGTATTGACCCGCGACAGGACTTACCGACCAGAGCGGGTCGAGGTCGTCCACAGCCTCGACGAAGCCCTGGATCGCGTGGCGGGCGAGGACGAGGTGTTCGTGGCGGGCGGGGCAGAGATCTACCAACTCGCTCTGCCGCGCGCGGATCGCATCTACCTCACGGTGGTGCACGCAGTCGTCGACGGCGACACGTTCTTTCCCCATCTGGATATGGAAGCCTGGCGTCTCGAGGATGACCTCCACCATCCGGCCGACGACCGCAATCCTCACTCGTACAGCTTCCGACTCTACCTGCGAAGATCAAGCGCCAAATAGCTCTTTCCCTTCCTCCGATACCTGTCACAACGCACCGTTGACCGCATCGAACACGCGGTCGTGCGGGTATCGCTCCGAAAACTCGCGGCAGGAAATCACAAAAAGAGTATTGCGCATCTCGCCATCATTTTTTATCGTGTGCCGCAACAGAAACTCCGATTGGAGTTCGATTGCGCATAGGGCTCGCTTTCAATCAACGACCGGACGGTGTCGCAGACGATGGCGATGCTGATCCTCGTCCCTCCCACGAGCCTCCTCGTCCTGTCGACGCGTTCGTCGAATGGGACGAGCCAGAAACGATCGCCGCCGTGGGAGACGCACTTCGCGTCTTCGGCGAGGTCGTATTCCTGGAAGCCGTCAATGGCTTCCCCCAGCGCCTGCGTGACGCGGAAGTTGATTTCCTGTTCAACATGGCCGAAGGCACGAGCGGAGCGAGCCGCGAATCGCACGTGCCGGCCATCGCGGAGTTCCTTGGCATCCCCTACCTCGGGAGCGATCCGCTCACGCTCGCCCTCGCGCTCCACAAGGGCCGCGCCAAGGAGATATTCGCGCAGCGGGGCGTGCCGACCCCGCCATCGGTGCTGATCGAATCCGAAGCTGACCTACCGGCGCTCGACCAGGTCGCGAGCTATCCGCTGTTCCTCAAGCCGGTGTGGGAAGGCTCTTCTAAAGGAATAGCAGAAGCCAGCCACGTAACGACCCCGGACGAAGCCCGCGAGCGCGTCAGACACCTGCTGGCGACCTACGAGCAGCCGGTGCTTGCCGAGACCTACCTCGCCGGTGAGGAGTTCACGGCAGCGATACTGGGCAACGGTGCCGATGCCGACGCCCTGCCGATCATCCGTTTCCGCTTCGGCGTCCTTCCGGATGGCGCACTCCCGATCATGGGGTACGAAGCCAAATGGCTGTGGGATCAGCCGGACGCCGACTTCGAGGTGCTCGAGTGTCCGGCCCAAGTGTCGGCAGGGCTCACGGCGTCGCTGCGTGAGACCGCGCTCGCTGCGTATCACGTGTTGGGCTGTCGCGACTGGGCTCGGGTCGACCTCCGGCTCGACGCCGCAGGCATTCCCCACGTGCTGGAGGTCAATCCGCTTCCCGGCCTCATGCCGGATCCCGTGGCGCACAGCTGCTTTCCATGCGCAGCAACTGCGGCGGGCATGACGTACGACGAGCTGATCCAGACGGTCACCCGGATCGCGTGGCGCCGGCAGACCGGCAAAGAGCTGAAGACAACCCTGGCTGGAGCGGTCAGCTGAGAATCGCCGTGATCTACGACGGCGGAGCCGACGACTGGAGCGCAGAGGACATCCAGTCGGTGCTCGAGCCCGTGACCGAGGTTAGCCGCGCCCTTGTCGCGGCCGGTCACGACGTCGAGCAGGTCGGGGTGCTGCCGGACCTGGCATGGTTCGACGCCATCCGGGGTGCGGACCTCATCTTCAACCTCTGCGAGGGCATCGGCGGCATCAGTCACCTGGAGTACAAGGTCGCCTCAGCTATCGAACTCGCCGGCAAGCCATACACCGGCTGCTCGGCATGGACGATGACCGTCTGCCACCGGAAGCCGCTGCTCAACGCCGTGCTTCAGGCCGCCGGCCTTCCGATCCCGCGCTGGCACGTGCCCCACGATCAAACGGTGCCCGAGACGTTCCCCCTTCCCGCCATCGTCAAGCCGGCAGAGGAAGACGCCAGCGTCGGTATCGAGCAGGCGTCCGTCGCGACGACGCGCGCTGAGCTCGAGGAGCGGGTGGCCTCGATGGCGCGGTCCTATGGCGGGATCATGGTCCAGGAGTACATCCACGGCCGTGAACTCGCGGTCGCATTCGTGGGCGACCACATCCTGCCCCTATCGGAGATCGACTTCGGCGCGATGCCCGACGGTGCCTGGCCGATCGTCTCGTTCGACGCCAAGTGGAAACCCGGCTGCGATGAATACGTCGGCACGCTGCCGGTTTGTCCTGCGAAGGTCACCGCGCCGTTGGAGGAAAGCCTGCGCCACGTGGCCAGAGCGGCGTGGCGTACTGTCCACGGGCGCGGATATGGCCGCGTGGACATGCGCGTCGATCCCGACGGACAGCCTTGGGTCCTCGAGGTCAACCCGAGTCCAGACATCTCCAGCGACGCCGGCCTGGTCAACATGGCACGCGCCTTCGGCTGGTCTTACGACGACCTGGTCTCCCATATCGTTGACGCCGCCCTCGCCCATGCGGCGGTCGGGGCTGCCCCTCAGATCGCGGTCCTCCGCCATGACGGGCAGGCTCTCAGGTCCGGGGAGCACCAGCCGGCATGAGCGTCGGCGACGCCGTGATCACGCTTCGCGCTCCCAGCGCAGCCGACCGACCGCGGGTCCGGGAGAGCGTACAGGCCACCGCCGTGTTTCGCCCTGACGAAGTCGCCGTTGCACTGGAAGTCTTTGACGATGCCATCGCAGATCCAGAAGCTGACTACACCGCCCTGGGGGCGTTCGAGGACTCGAGACTCGTCGGGTTCTCGCTGTACGGTCCGACTCCCTGCACCCTCGCAACGTGGGATATCTACTGGATCGTGGTCGACCCAGCGGTGCAGCGCCGTGGCATCGGCCGGCAGCTGATGTTCGCCAGCGAAGAGGCCATTCGTTCCCGCGGCGGCCGGCTCATAGTCATTGAGACGTCATCTCGTCCGGACTACGGGCCGACGCGTGCGTTCTACGAGGTGCTGGACTACACGCGAGCCGCTCACATCGCGGACTACTACGCGCCTGGCGACGACTTGATCGTCTACACCAAGCATCTCGCTCCTCCCACGACAGAGACGGCGCACCATGGCTGAATGGCAGAAGCTTCTTCACGACCGAGGCATCCGTACGCTGCGACAGCTCGTCGACAAGTTCGGGCCAGAGCATTTCCCAGACTTGCCGCGCTTGCAGGCGGCGGTGGACAACTTCGAGTTCCGGATCTCGCCGGCAATGGTCGACCTCATTCAGGAACCCGGCGATCCGATCTGGCGCCAGTACATGCCCGATCTCCAGGAGCTGGAGGTAATCGACGGAGTCGTTGACAGTCTGAACGAGGACGCGGACAGTCCGGTCCCCAACATCACCCATCGTTATCCCGATCGGGTGCTCTTCTTGGTCAGTCCGGTGTGTGCAGCCTACTGCCGGTTCTGCACCCGCCGCCGGAAGGTGGGTGACCCCCAGAAGATTCCGATGGCGCAGCTAGAGAGCGCATTCCGCTACCTCGAACAGCACGTCGAGATTCGTGACGTCATCCTCTCCGGTGGGGATCCTCTGCTCCTCTCTGACCGTCGGCTCAGTCTCATCCTGGGTCGATTGCGGAAGATCAAGCACCTGGAGGTGATCCGTATCGGGAGCCGAATCCCGTGCCATCTGCCTGAGCGCATCACACCGGCCCTCTGCAAGGTGCTAGCCAAGCACCACCCGCTGTACATCAACACCCACTTCAACCATCCGGCCGAGTTGACCCCGGCGGCCGTTCGCGCCCTGGAGATGCTCGCTGATGCCGGGATTCCGCTGGGTTGCCAGACTGTGCTGCTCAAGGGAGTGAACGACGACGTGGAAGTCATGCGGGAACTCATGCAGAGGCTCCTGACCGCCCGCGTGCGTCCCTACTACATCTTCATGTGCGACAACGTCGCTGGCGTAGAGCACTTCAAGACGAACGTGGAAAAGGGTCTAGAGATCATCCTTGGTCTGCGGGGCTGGATCAGCGGGCTGGCCGTTCCCCACTTTGTGATCGACGCGCCAGGCGGCGGCGGCAAGATCCCCCTGCTCCCCGAGTACGTCGAGAGCATCACGGAATCGGAGGTCGTATTGCGAAACTACCGGGGCGAGCGGTACGTATGGACGCAGCCACGGGAAGAGGCTCTGGTCGAGGCGGGCGCGCCAGAGTCGGACTACGGATCGCTCCCGCTCTTCAACAATGAGGTGTCGCTCGGCCGAAACAATCGCTCCGCCAGATCCGGAAACGGCAACCGGAAGCCGACAAGACGCAAACGGCAGTAGGGCGCGCGCGGCGCCCCACTGCCGCCCAGCAATTCCCACGTAACGCCTACCTGCCGCTCTCTTTCTCCAACTCCTTTCGCCGCTCTTCGCGCACCTTCTCCGCGATCTCGGGCGGTACCTCCTGATACGTGGAAAACGTCCAACGGAAGGTGCCACGGCCGTGCGTCATCGAGTGGAGCTGCGTAGCGTACCGGTACATCTCGGCTTCGGGAACGAACGCACGCACCTTCGCGAGCCGGTTGTCCGGTTCGCTGCCAAGGATCTGACCGCGACGCGCCGACAAGTCGCCCATCACGTCGCCCAGGTTCTCCTCGGGCGTCCAGATGTCCACTTCCAGGATCGGTTCGAGCAGCACAGGGTGCGCACCGGGCGCTACGTTCCGAAACGCCAGAATCCCAGCCATCTTGAAGGATTGCTCACTGCTGTCCACGTCGTGGTACGATCCGTCATAGCACTCGACTTTGAAGTCCACCGTGGGATAGCCTGCGAACGTCCCTCGCCGAGCTGCTTCCCGAATTCCTTTGTCAACAGCGGGAACGTACTTGTTGGGGATCACGCCGCCCTTGATCTGGTCTACAAACTCGTAACCCTCACCCCGCGCGAGCGGTGAGATACGTATCCAGCAGTCGCCAAACTGGCCGCGTCCGCCGGTTTGCTTCTTGTGGCGCCCCTGCCCTTCGGCCTTCTTCTGAAACGTCTCCCGGTACGCGATGCGTGGCTTCCCAAGCTCGGCGTGCACACCGAACTTCCGTTCCAAGCGCCCCACGATCACCTCCAGATGCCGCTCTCCCCGACCGCTGATCAGCGTCTGCTGGAGCTCTCCGTTGTACTCGTGCCGGAAGGTGGGGTCTTCCTCATGCAGCTTGTGCAGCCCGGTGGAGAGTTTGTCCTCCTCCCCCCGCTGCTTCACCTTCACAGACAGCACCGTGAGCGGGTCCGGGAACGGGATCTTCGACAGCACGACGGGTGTGCCCTGCGTCGACAGGGTGTCGTTGGTGTGTGTGTCCTTGAGCTTCGCCACCACGCCGATATCACCCGCGTGCAGCAAGGGAGCCTCGGCCCGATCCTTCCCTTGGGTGACCGACAGGTGGTTGAGCTTCTCGGCCGAACCTCGCGGCGCGTTGAACACTACGGCACCGTTGGACACAGCCCCGGAGTAGATCCGGAAGAACGAGACGTCGCCGACGTGGGGTTCGGACACCGTCTTGAAGACCTGGGCGACGAACGGCGCGTCGTCGACCGCGCTGACGTCAATCGGCTTCACCTCACCCCAGGTCTCCCCCCGCAGAGCCGGGCGCTCCGACGGCGGCGGGACCAATTCCACCAGCTTCGTCAGGACCCCCCGCACGCCGTAGGTGAGCTGCGCCGAGCCGCACAACAGCGGGCACAGCTCCCCTCGAGCCATACCGTCCTTCATTGCCGTGATCGCCTCTTCTCGAGAAATCTCCTCACCGCCCAAATAACGTTCGAGGAGTTCGTCATTGGTGGTGGCGATCGTTTCAATGAGCTCTTGCGAGTAGCGTTCGAGCCGCTCCTGGTATTCCTCAGGCGCCTCTTCTTCGTCGTACTCCCCGGTCTTGGTGCCCTTCTTGTAGACGTGGCACTTCCGGGAAAAGAGGTTGATGATCCCACGGAATTCCGGACCCTCCCCGATCGGGATTTCGATCGGGATCACCTTTGAGGTCAGGTGCGCCTTGATGTCCTGGAAGACCTTCTCGAAGTCGGCATTCTCTTTGTCCTCCAACGACAAAAAGAACAGCCGGGGAATGCCGCGCTCCGTAGCATACTCCCAGACCTTCTCGGTGCCCACCTCGACACCCGCTGTGGCAGACACGACGATCAGGGCCGCATCGGCCGCGTAGATCCCAGCCACCGCATCGCCGATGAAGTCGAGGTAGCCTGGGGTGTCAATCAGATTGATCTTGACGCCGTTCCACTCAGCGTGGGCGAGGGCGAGGTTGATAGAGTACTGTCGCTCGATTTCGTCGGGAGTGTGATCGGTAAGAGCGGTCCCATCCTGGACCGAACCGTGTCGCGAACTACTGCCGGCCACGAACGCGAGGGCATCAACAAGACTTGTCTTGCCACTCGCGCCGTGGCCGACGACCGCGACATTCCGGATGGCATCTCCTTTGTAGACCTTCACGGTCTCGCACCTCCTGCATCAGGGGACGTGGAACATGCCTCCGCCTGCTTCACCCCGCAACCCTGCCCACGGCGGTCCTGCCACACCTCAGCCGCTCCACCCCCGGCGGTCGGGTCGCTCTACGCGACCGCCGATCCGCCGGGCGGGGTTGCCGGGGTAGGGTGGGGGACCGCCGGGTTGGGGGTAGTGAGGGGTGGGGGACCGCCGGGTGGGGGGTGGGAGGAGGGCAGGTGGCAGGGCTCAGCGGTATCCCGCCGCCTGGAGATTGAACAGCTCGGCATACAGGCCGCGGCGGGTCAGGAGCTCCTCGTGCGTACCGTGCTCCAGCAGACTGCCATCCTGCAGCACCAGTATCCGATCGGCCATCCGCACCGTAGAGAAGCGGTGGGAGATCAGCACGGCGATCCGCCCCCGGGTGAGCTCGGTGAAGCGGAGGAACACCTCATACTCCGCCCGGGCATCCAGCGATGCCGTGGGCTCATCCAGGATCAGCACCTGGGCCTCCCGCATGTATGCGCGACCGAGTGCGATCTTCTGCCACTCGCCACCCGACAGTTCCACACCGCCGTCAAACCGCCGCCCCAACTGTTGGTCGAATCCGCCCGCCAGGCGCTGCGCCACCGAATCAGCCAGGCTCCGCCTGGCTGCCTCGCGTATGCGCGCCTCGTCATCGACGTACTCGACCTGTCCCACACCGATGTTCTCCTTGAAGAGAAACGCGTAGCGAACGAAATCCTGGAAGATCACCCCAACATTGGCCCACAGGCTGCCCAAGTCGTACTCCCGCAGGTCCACGCCGTCGAGAAGGATGCGTCCCTCCTCCGGATCGTAGAGGCGCGACAGCAACTTGACCAGCGTCGTCTTCCCCGCCCCATTCTCCCCAACCAGGGCCACCGACTCGTTTGATCGCAGGGCAAAGCTGAGATTGCGAACTGCCCACTGGTCTGAGCCGGGATACTTGAAGCTCACATCCTCGAACAGGAATCCCCTGGTGATTGGCTTTGGCACCGCGATTGCACCAGGCTTTGAAACGACACGCGGCTTGAGTTCGAAGAAGGCGAAGAGATCACGTAGGTAGAGGCTCTGCTCGTACACCTGTGACAACATGAGCAGGATTCGCTGGATCAGATCGCGGCTCTGCCGGAACGAACCCGCCAGGAATGTCAGCACACCGATGGTGAACAGGCCTGCCGGGCTGCGATAGCCGATCACCGTCAGGTAGATGATCACGGCGTAGGCACCGTAGTACCCCACCGATCCCACGGCCGCAAGCAGGGTGGAAACCGTAGCCCGTTTGGTCGAGAGTCGCTTGTTGGCTCTGTAGAAATCGTCCGCCAACCCTGCGTAGCGCCCAACCAGGAACGGCGCGAGGCGGAAGAGCTTCACCTCCTTCGCCGATCCGTCGCTTGCCGCCGTGAACCGCAAGTAATCCAGCATGCGCCGCTCGGGCGTCCACCGAAACAGAAGCGAGTAGCCCAGGGCGGCAAAGTGCGTCTCACCGAGGAAGGCCGGGATCACGGCTACCGCGAGGAGTAGGAGGAGCCACGGCACATAGAGGATGAGGGCCGCAGCCAGGGACAAGAGCGTGATTAGATCCTGCACCGTGCTCAGGATCTGCGCCAGCAGCCCGATCCGTCCAACCGTCTGCCGCCGCGCCCGCTCGAGATGATCGTAGGTCTCGTCGTCCTCGAACTGTGCCACGTCGAGTCGCGCGGCGTGCTCCATGAGCCGGACAGAGACGCGATTGGAGAAGAGGTCGCCCAGCAGGCTCTCGAACAGCGCCGACGCCCGGGCCAAGGCCTCGCCAGCCACTGCGATCCCGAGTTCCAGCGCAACCAGAGTCCCGAGGCGGTACCAGTCCACCGGCTGGGCATCGCGATAGGAGAACTCGACCGCCTCGATGATGAGCTTGCCGACCCACAGGAGCCCGAGCGGGACCAGAGCCCGCACCACTCGGAGGGCAACGATAGCCAGGGTGTAACCCCGGTGGGTCTGGTACACCATCTTGAGGAGAGGCGGCACGTACTTGAGTGCCGCAAGACGGTCACTCCACGAGGGCAGGCCGTTGCCGGGGGAGTCCCCACTCCGTCCGCGACTGGGAAAGCCGTGGACCATGATAGGCGCGCTCATTGCGGTAACTTAATACGGCCTCGTTCCGGATGGCCGAGGGGTTCCAGCCGCTACCACGGCAGACGGGCCGAGATGAACAGAGCCGGCTCCCCGGCGCCCTACGGATTGGTCGGCCGGATATCCAGCTCGGAAATGAGGGCGCGGTCCGGCAGGCTCAGGGTCGCGACCACAGTCTCCGCAATGTCGTCCGGCTGCAGCTTGCGCTCCGGACTCTCCAGGTTACCGCCGGACTTTTCGAAGAACGGCGTCACCACCGACCCAGGGCAGATGGTGATGACACGGATACCGTGCTTCCGCACCTCCGCGAACAGCGACTTCGAGAACCCCAGGACCGCATGCTTCGATGCCGAGTAGGCCGCGGCCCCCGGCACCGGATTCCTGCCCGCGAGGCTCGCGATATTCACGATATGCCCGCGGCCCCGCTGCTTCATGTCCGGGAGGAACGCCCGAGTCATGAGAAAGACACCCCGGACATTCACCGCCATCGTAGCATCGAACTCCGCCGTCGACATCTCGTCCACCGCGGCGAAATGAGCGATCCCGGCGTTGTTGACCAGCACATCCGGGCTGCCAAGCTCCTCCCGCACGAATCGCGCGAACGCGTCGACGCTCGCCTCGTTGGACACGTCGCAGGCTCGGCCGATGGCAGTGACCCCGTCTCCCCGGAGATCCGCCAGTACCGAATCCACCCGTGCGGCGTTGCGGGCGCAGATGGCGAGCTTGCCACCCTCGGTGCCGAGGGCTCGAGCGACGGCGCGACCGATGCCCTCGGTAGCACCCGTCACAACACATGTGGCATCGCGGAGGTTCATCTCGGATCCCTACTTGACGTATACGGTCTTGATATTCACGAACTCGCGAATCCCAAAGATCGATAGCTCGCGCCCGTACCCAGATTCTTTGATACCGCCAAACGGGAGCCGTGGGTCGGATTTCACAAACGCGTTCACGAAACAGGAGCCCGCTTCCAGCTCCCCCGCAGCAATGCGCTCGCCGCGGGCGACGTCCTGCGTAAACACCGCCGCACCCAGACCGAACGACGTGTCGTTGGCCACGCGGATCGCATCTGCCTCATCTCGAACCCCGATGATGGCAGCCACTGGGCCGAACAGCTCTTCCTCATACGCCGGCATTCCCGGTACAACATCGGTCAGGACGGTGGGTGGATAGAACGCGCCAGAGCCCGCAGGGACCTCGGCTCCCAACAGCACCTTGGCCCCGCGGGAAACCGATTCGGTCACCTGTCGATGCAGCTCGTCGCGCAGATCCCGGCGCGCCTGCGGCCCGACATCCACACCCTCCTCGAACGGGTCGCCCATTCTCTTTGCCCGCATCTTCTGTACGTACAGCTCCTCGAACCGGCGCCGCACAGACTCCAGTACCACGAATCGCTTCGCGGCAATGCAACTCTGGCCGCTGTTGATGAGACGTGAGTTCACGCAGGTCTCAGCCGCACCCTCCAGGTCCGCATCCTCAAGGATGACATACGGATCACTCCCCCCGAGCTCGAGCACCGTCTTCTTGAGCACCGCCCCAGCCGCAGCCGCCACCGCCTTCCCAGCCGGGGTGCTGCCCGTAAGCGTCACAGCCTTAACCTGCGGCGCCGCAATCAGGCTGGAGACCCTCGACGACCCGACGACCAGCGTCCGGAACAGATCCCTGGGGATGCCCGCATCGTGGAACACCGATTCGATTGCCAGGGCGCAGCCCATCACGTTGGAGGAGTGCTTGAGCACCGCGGCATTGCCCGCCATGAGAGCGGGCACGGCGAAGCGGAATACCTGCCAGAGTGGGAAGTTCCAGGGCATCACGGCGAGAACCACGCCGAGCGGTTGGAACGTGACGAAGCTCCTGGAGGCGTCAGTCGTGACCTCCTCCGGAGCCAGGAACCGCTCCGCCTCCTCTGCGTAGTACTCGCACACCCACGCGCATTTCTCTACCTCTGCCCGCCCCTGTGGCAGGGGCTTACCCATCTCAGTCGCCATCAGGGCTGCGTACTCGTCCTCACGTTGCCGCAGCACGGTTCCGGCTCGCCTCATCAGTGCCGCCCGCTGCTCGAAGCTCGTTCGCCGCCACGCTGCACAGGCTCGCTCGGCGCTCTCGAGGATGCTGGTAACCTCGCCCGGCGTCGTCTCCTCATACCTCGCCACCGTTTCGCCGGTAGCGGGATTCACCGAATCGATGGACATGAACACCTCCTTGCGTCCGCGCAGCGGCTGTGCGTCCGCCCGGCTGGCCGCAGTACCTGTCTTTCCCGGTGCAATATACCCGTCGGCCGGTGCGCCCCAATGAGCTCCGAGGTGCCTTGCGTTGGAGCAAGAACCAGCTAATACTCGGCGGCCATGACTCCCCCGCAGTCCGCTGCAGCGCGAGCGGTCGGATATGTCCGGCGGCTGACCCTCTTTGATGCCACCATGCTGGTCATTGGAGGGATTGTCGGGGCCGGGATCTTTCTCAACCCCGCCGTCGTCGCCCAGCGCCTGGCGACCCCCACACTCGCCGTCGGTGTCTGGCTCCTCGGCGGTGCCGTCGCGCTGGCGGGAGCACTCTGCTTTGCGGAACTCGGTGCCCACAAGCCACTAGCTGGCGGAGGCTACGTCTACCTGCGCGACGCGTTCGGCCCGCTCCCGGCGTTTCTGTACGGCTGGACCCAACTCCTGGTTATCAACAGCGGTGGCATCGCTGCCGTGGCCATGACGTTCGCGAGCTACGCCACAACACTAGCCGGCCGACCGGGAGCCGCCACCGCGCCAATCGCCGTTGCGGCCATAGCCGCGCTCACTACGGTCAACTACTTCGGCATCCGCCCTGGTGCCGTGGTGCAGAACGTCTTCACGGTACTCAAACTCGCGGCCCTCGCCGCCCTCATCACGGTCGGCATCGCCGTGTCGTCTAGCCCAGGGCCGCCTTCACCAGAGCCGGTCACTGATGCATCGCGCTTTGGGCTGCTCGCAGCTGTGGGAGCCGCCCTCATTCCCGTGCTCTTCGCGTACGGTGGCTGGCAGAGCACCAACTTCGTCGCAGCAGAGCTGCGGGATGCCCGCCGTGACCTGCCGAGAGCGCTCATTTTCGGCGTAGCAGCCGTCGTGACGGCATACGTTCTCGCGAACCTCATCTATGTTCGGGTCCTTGGCGTGCACGGCCTCGCCACCTCCACGGCACCTGCCTCCGACGTGATGAGCGCACTGCTGGGACCGATGGGCGGGACAGCTATCGCCGCTGGGATTACCATCTCCACGTTTGGATTCCTCAACCTCGCTATCCTGGCGTCCCCGCGGATGTACCAGGCGATGGCCGCAGACGGCGTGTTCTTCGGCGCGGCCGCCCACCTCCATCGGAAGCACCACGTTCCGGCAGCGGCGCTGCTGATCCAGGCGGGGTGGGCCGTCGCCCTCGTCATGAGCAAGACCTACGCCCAGCTACTCGACTACGTCGTGTTTGGCGATTGGATCTTCTTTGGGATGGTGGGTGCCACAGTGTTTTATTATAGATCCCGCCGACGAGACGCGGGTCTCGCATTCCAGACACCAGGATACCCTTGGATCCCACTCTTCTTCGTCGGAACCGCGGCATTCACGGTTATCAGCACCGTGGCGTGGAATCTCCGCAACGCGGCCCTCGGTGGAGCGCTGATCCTCAGCGGTATACCGGCCTTCTACCTCTGGCGCGCGCGGGCGCGCGCGACCCGCATCCAGGACCAATAGCCTCTGGACGTTGCAGATGGTCTCTTCCTAAGGAGCAACTGTGATCTTTCGCGAGAGATTGCTCACTGGCCAGGTGGCCCTGGTCACCGGCGGCGGCACCGGCATCGGGTTCGGCGTGGCCAGTCAGCTAGCCCGATGCGGGGCCGACGTGGTCGTCGCCAGTCGCAAACCCGAACACATCGAGCCTGCGGCTGCCCGGCTGCGGGAACATGGCGTTCGAGCACTTCCAGTAGGAGTCAATGTCCGGGAGCCCGATTCCGTGAGAGCCATGGTCGAACACGCCGCGGAGGAGTTCGGCCGCATCGACGTGCTGGTCAACAACGCCGCGGGGAACTTCTACGCCCCCTCGGCGGATCTCTCGCCCAAGGGATGGCGGGCCGTCGTTGAGACCGATCTCTACGGCACGTTCTTCTGTTCGCAGGCGGTGTACCCCATCATGGCGCGCCAGGGCGGCGGCAGAATCATCGCCATTTCGATGACCCTGCACTACCGGGGCTGGCCTCAGATGGCCCACGCGACAGCGGCGAAAGCGGGCATCGATGCGCTGACGCGCACGCTCGCCCTGGAGTGGGCGCCGGCGAACATTACCGTCAACGCGATAGCACCGGGACCGATCCCCACGGAGGGCGCCCAGCGGGCATTCGCGACCGGCGACACGAGCACTGCGGGGATCGACGAGGAGATGCGACGACTCATTCCCCTTGGCCGCTGGGGAACTCCCGAAGACATTGGCAACATGACAGTGTACGTGGCGAGTCCCGCCGGTGCCTGGATCACCGGTGCCGTGTTTGTGGTCGACGGTGGCAGTTCTCTCGCAAGAACGTAGCCTCAACCTGTCATATCGCAGGCGGAATACCAGCGCGCGCCATGAATCCGGATCAACAGACCTGGCAACTGTCCGAAACCGAGCTCGCCCAGATCCAGAAGCTATGGAACGAGCACCCGGGCATGGAGCACCTCGGAGCCCGAGTCGACCTCTCCACGCCGGGCACTGTCCGCGCCGTGGTGGACCCAATCCAGCCACACCACCGCGGCGGGCTCGGAACCGACGCGGTGAACGGGGCCACGATCGCTGGCGTGTTCGATCTCGCAATCGGCCTCGCCGGATACCTTCACACCGTTGGGCGTCGGGCAGGCGTCGCGCAGCTCGGCATCCAGTACCTCCGCCCGGTGATCGGCGATCGACTCCAGGTTGAGGCGCGTGCCGTTCGGGTCGGCAAGACTCTGATCTTCTCGACCGCCGAACTCAGAGACGAGCAGGGGGTCGTGTGCTCGCGCTGCGACGGGATCCTCGCGGTGAGCGGCGGAGACGCTGGACCCGGTCCCGTATTCTGACGTGCCCTCCGCTACCACCGTCCTAATCGGTCTGCACTTGGCAGCTGCCATGGTGTTGGCATCCTACGGGCTGCACCGGCTCCTGCTCGCCGTGCGCTACGTGCGCCGCGTCCGCGGCCGCCAGACGGTCCCGGCAAGAGAGCCAGATTTCCTGCCTTCGGTGACCGTGCAGATCCCTCTGTACAACGAGCGCTACGTGGCCGAGCGTGCGATCCTCGCCAGCGGCAAGCTGGACTACCCCAAGGATCTGCTGGAAGTGCAGGTGCTGGACGACTCCACCGACGATACTAGCCAGGCGGTGGCGCGCGCCGTCTCGCAGCTACGGGCCAAGGGGGTTCAGGCGGTACATCTCCGGCGAACGAGCCGCGTTGGATACAAGGCCGGCGCGCTGGCGGCAGGAACTGAGCAGGCACGAGGCGAGTTCCTGGCCATCTTCGACGCCGACTTCGTGCCTACCCCCGACTTTCTCCGGCGCGTCGTGGGGGAATTCCGGGATCCCACCGTCGGCATGGTGCAGGCGCGTTGGGGCCACCTCAATGCAGAGTCATCGCTGCTCACCCGGGCCCAGGCACTCCAGCTCGACGCTCACTTCACCGTCGAACACGGCGTGAGGGCGGCAGCAGGTTGGTTCTTCAACTTCAACGGGACGGCCGGTGTCTGGCGGCGACAGGCGATCGAGTCGGCGGGGGGATGGCACACCGACACACTCACGGAGGACCTCGATCTGTCCTACCGCGCCCAGCTCGCGGGATGGCGCTTCGTGTACCGCGATGATCTCGAGGTGCCCGCAGAGCTGCCGGTCGAAGTGGCGGCGTATCGCACGCAACAGCAACGTTGGGCACAAGGCGGTATACAGACCGCCTGCAAGATCCTGCCAACACTTGCCCGGGCGCAGATCCCGACTTCGATTAGGCGCGAGGCGTTCTGGCACCTCACAGCTCACTTCACCTACCCGGCAATGGTGCTCCTGGCGATGGTGGGACTTGCAGCGGGCTGGGTGCTCGGTCCCCTCCACCGAAGCTGGCTGCTCGCCGCGGACGGGGCGTTGCTCACGTTCGCGCTAGCAGCTCTAACGGTGTTCTACGGCGTGGCAGCGTGGGTTCGAGGCGGACCGCGCTGGTGGCGACGGCTTGCCACGGTGCCCGTCATCCTGGTGCTCGGTGTGGGCATTGCCCTCGGCCAGGCCGCGGCCGTGTATCGTGGACTCACCCGCAAGAGCACTCCGTTCCTACGAACACCTAAGTATCGGCTGGGACAAGAGGGCGACGGTTCGTGGCGCTTGACGCCGTACCGGCTCGCGGCTTCCAAGAAGGCCCTCGCCGAGTGCACGGTCGGGCTCACGGTGCTCGCCGTAGCGGCGCACGTCCTGCTGAGCTACGGTACGTCACCGACCGGGTCTGCCTTGGTGTTCGGACTGGGTTTCACCGCCGTCGGCGTCGCCGCGCTGGTGCAACGGCGACCGGGGGCGCGAACCACGGCGCCCCGTTCGGGGAGGCGCAGCAGGCTCGCTCTCACCCACTCCAGGGAGTAGCCGACCGTGGAGCAAATACTGGTTGGCCTCGCCGGAATCGCCGCACTCGGCATCGGCGCCCAGTGGCTGTCCTGGCGGTTACGGCTGCCGGCTATCCTGCTGCTACTCCTGGTAGGATTCTTGGCCGGCCCGGTCGCCGGCCTGATAGACCCGGACAGGCTACTTGGCGACCTACTCTTACCGGTGGTTTCCCTGTCCGTGGCAGTCATTCTGTTCGAAGGTGGGCTGAGCCTCGATGTCGCCGAGCTACGCGAGATCGGTCGCGTGGTGCGCAATCTCGTCAGCGTCGGTGTGCTGACCACCTGGGTCATTGCCGCCATGCTGGCTCACCTCCTCCTCGGGTTCGACTTCGCCCTCTCCACCCTGTTCGGCGCCATTCTCGTCGTCACGGGCCCGACGGTCATCGTGCCTCTCCTACGGCACATCCGACCGGACGGTCGCGTCGGATCGGCCGTCAAGTGGGAGGGGATCGTGAACGATCCCATCGGCGCGATCCTCGCAGTACTGGTGTTCGAGGCCATGGCTGCAGGCGGATTCGAGGCAGGCATCAGTGTAGCTGCCCAGGGCGTGCTCCGAGCCGTAGCGACCGGCGGTGCCCTCGGGCTGGCCGGCGCCGGCGCTGTTGTGCTGCTACTGCGGCATTATTGGATTCCCGATTTCTTGCAGAACCCCGTGGCGCTCACCGTCGTCCTGGTGGTGTTCGCAGCGTCGAACCAGATCCAGGCAGAGTCCGGACTGCTCGCTGTCACAGTGATGGGCACTGCCCTGGCCAGCCAGAAGTTCGTCACCGTTCGGCACATCGTCGAGTTCAAGGAGAACCTGCGCGTACTGCTGATCTCGGTCCTGTTCATAATTCTCGCGGCGCGTCTACCGCTGCGAGATCCTGCCTACACGAGCGGGGGCAGCCTCCTGTTCCTCGCCGCGCTCATCTTCCTGGTGCGTCCGCTGGCGGTCGCGCTCTCCACGTGGAGATCGAGCTTCAGTTGGCAGGAGCGCGCGTTCCTGGGCTTCATCGCGCCGCGGGGCATCGTCGCCGCGGCAGTCGCGTCAGTCTTCGCCCTCAAGCTAGTGGAGCTGGGGTACGCCTCGGCCGAGCGCTTGGTACCGCTGACGTTCCTGGTGATCGTTGGCACCGTCGCCACCTACGGGATCTTCACGCCCATCGTCGCGCGTCGCTTGGCCGTAGCCACACCCAATCCACAGGGCCTGCTGATGATCGGTGCCGCACCCTGGGTGAGGGCACTGGCCAAGACGCTGGTGGACCAGGGCATACGCGTCGTCCTTGCCGATTCCAACTGGGCCAACGTCGCCGCAGCCCGTCGCCAAGGCCTCCAGACCCACTACATGGACGTCCTCACCGAGCGGGCATTGGAAGACCTCGACCTCAGTGGGATCGGCCGCTTGCTGGCACTCACGCCCAACGACGAAGTGAACGCCCTTGCCGCTCTCCACTTCAGCGACGCTTTCGATCGGGCGCGGCTGTTTCAGCTTCCCCCAGAGGGTTCCGAGGCCGATGGCCAGCGGAGCTGGATTCCCAAGCACCTGCGAGGCCGCTTCCTGTTTCGGTCCGACGCGACCCATGATTATCTTGCCGCCCGGTTCCAGGGAGGTGCCGTCATCAAGAAGACCCGCTTGACCGAGGAGTTCGATTTCGCAGCCTTCAGGTCCCGGTACGGCGAGAGCGCCATCCCCCTGCTCGGCATCCGTGACTCGGGGGAGGTGCTGATCTTCACCGCGATCAACCCGCCGGCTGCCAAGCCGGGGCAGACCCTGATTAGCCTGGCCGATCCCATGGATTGAGCCTGACTCCCTCGCTCATCCCACTCGACCCACGAAGCTTCGCGGAACCTCCCAGCCAAGCGCACCGTTTCCCAACCAGCAGGTCAACTAGACGACACAACGCCTCCAAACGGCAGGGCTCCCATGCGTACAACCCGGCTGCAATCCATATCGACGATCTTGGCGACTGCACTCATGGCGGCGGCTCCGGCGTCGGCCCAGTCCCGTGGCGAATGGCGCACTGACTTCTCCAACCATACGGTGCCGCTGGAGGAGATCGTCTCCGGCGGTCCGCCCAAGGACGGGATCCCGGCCATCGACAACCCGAAGTTCGTCTCGATTCGTGAAGCCGATCGCTGGCTCGACGATCGGGAGCCTGTCGCCGTCGTTTCTCTGGGTGGCGAAGCCAAGGCGTACCCGCTGCAGATCCTGATCTGGCATGAGATTGTGAACGACCTGGTGGGCGGGATACCTGTGGCGGTGACCTACTGCCCGTTGTGCAACACGGCTCTCGCTTTCGACCGCCGCTTCGATGACCGCGTTCTGGACTTCGGCACCACTGGTCGGCTCAGGCACTCGGATCTCGTGATGTACGACCGCCAGACGGAGACCTGGTGGCAACAGGCGGTGGGGAAGGGGATAGTGGGCGACTATGCGGGAAGGAAGCTCGAGTTCGTGAGCGCCCCGGTGGTGAACTGGAAGACATTCAAGGACACCCACCCCCACGGCAAGGTACTCTCCCGTGACACCGGACACCGCCGGCCCTACGGAGACAACCCCTACCAAGGCTACGACGACCCACACGGATCCCCGTTCTCATGGGCGTTCCGGCGACGTGCCGACAATCGACTCCCCGCCATGGAGCGGGTGGTGGCACTTTCTCTCGGCTGGGAAACGGTGGCCTATCCGTTTTCGAGCCTTCAGAAGAAGCGGGTGGTGAACGACGAGGTAGGCGACAAACCCATCGTCGTATTGTGGGCGCCCGGGACCGCCAGCGCGCTGGACGATCGGGAGATCGCCCGCGGTCGAGACGTCGGCGCTAGCGGCGTGTTCAGCCGACAGGTAGGCTCCCGGACCCTCAACTTCGAGCCCGCTGGCGAGGGGCTGTTCAGGGACCGGGAAACCAAGTCCACGTGGAACATCTTGGGACGGGCCATCAGCGGTGAACTCGCTGGCACCGAGCTCAAACCCGTTCCGCACGGCAACCACTTCTGGTTCGCTTGGGCCGTGTTCCAGCCAGAGACGCGGGTGGCTCGGGAGTGATGGAGTGAGGGGTAAGGAGTAAGGGGTAAGGAGTAAGGGGTGAGGAGTAAGGAGTGCTGCGAGATGGCTTACACTCCTCACTCCTTACCCCTCACTCCTCGTGCCCCCCGTGTGACATTCCGCCGCCCCGATCCAACTCCGCCCGGATCACCGCCCGGATCGACGCAATCTGATCTTCGCCGGCAAAGCCGATCCAGCGTTGTACCACGCGGCCCTGGCGATCCAGCAGCACCGTGAAGGGAAGTCCCAGGTAGTGGTATCGCTGCCTGAGCTTGCCGCGGCCTAGGAGCACCGGAAACTCGAAGCCGTACTCGTCCAGGAATTCCCCCGCGTCCCCGACGTCGATGTCCTCGTTCATCGTGATGAACGCGAAATCCGAATCCTGGATCGACCGCCACAGGCTATCGAGCGCCGGCATCTCGACTCGGCAGGGCGCGCACCAGCTTGCCCAGAAATTGACCAGCACCACCTTGCCCTGGAAGTCGGCAAGCGTCGTCCGCTCGCCGCCCAGAGTCTCGAGATCGAACGGCGCGAACGCCTCTCGCTCGTGGGGAGCGATGCCGGTGAGCAGTCTGAAGGGCTCAAGGAGGTAGAGCCGTCCTTCAGCATCGAGTCCCAGCGTCGGAAGCGGCGTAGGCAGCCAGGCTGTGCGCTGCAGCCGTCCCGCCTCGGTGTCGTACACGTCGAGGCGGCTCTCCATAGTGGTGAACCCGGGAATGCTAAGCACGTAGAGCCTTCCGTCCGGGCCCAGAGCGATCCCCAGGTTGACCGGCGCGTAGTCAATGGTAGGCCCATCATCGGTCAGCTCAAACCGTGGCTCATCCACGGCCTGAGGCAGGCCCCGGTGCGCCACCCACAGCGTATCGCCGGAGCGGGAGAAGGCGATGACTTCATCCCGAACGAACGGCGCAAAATAGACCGCGCTCGTTCCTGCGGTAACATGGCCCGCGTTCGCGAGCTCAACGAGCAGCACGTGTTCCGGAAGCAGAACGGACCCCATCGTCTGCGATCGCTCTCCCCCGGGATCGAGATACACGAGCAGGGGATCGCTGTGGGTGGCGAGGCGGTACGAGAATAGCTCGGTCGAACGGGCCAGCCACGCACCACCTTGCGGATCGGCAACCACGGCTGCGTAGTCGAACGGTGCGGGTAGCGTGTGGACCAACTCTCCGCCCGGCCCCGTGCGCAACACGTTTCCCTCGCCATCCACCAGCCAGAACCCACCGTCGCCGGCAGCAGCAACGCTGATCGGTGCCCGGCCTTCGAGCCGGAGCTGGACGCGGTGCGCAGTGAGGCGCGTATCGAATCGCACCACGCCGCCAGCGCCGTCCAGCGTCACCGAACCGCCGCCACGGAGCCGCGAGACCGGACGTCCCTGGAACCACAGCAGCTGAACCGCTTGAGCTGGCACGAGCGTGTCCGGCAGCAGCAGCTCCGGCGCGTCGGCCTGATAGACATGCCGCACCGCACCCACCAGAGACTCCACCGGTGCCGCCACGTCGGGATTGGGCACGGCAATAGGCCCCCGCCCGCCCCCGTCGCCAACCCCAAGCGCAGCGACAGCCAGGCCGGCCACGAGGGCCAACCCGGCCAACAAGAGCACGGGCCGGGGAATGCCCCGGCCCGTCCGTTCAGCGTGCAACGCCTAGTACCGCTTGCTTACGCTGGCGATCTCGATGGCCTTGGCACCACCGGCGTCGAACACCTTGCCCTTCACCGTCACCTTCTGCTCGGCGAACTCCTTCAGGCGCTCACTCTCGTTGCCACCGGGCATCCCGGCGCTCACTGGAACGTAGAGCTTGCCGTCGTCCGTCAGGATTGCAAGCGGTACGCCCTTATCTGCACAAACCTGAGCACACATGCGGTGCTCCGCTCCGGCCAGGCCATGCCGGAACTTGCAGGACAGGTCGATCACCGTCCCGGACAGCGTCGCCTCCCTACCTTCGGGCGCCTTGCCCATCATCTGGGCCTGGGCTACCGCCGGGAGAGCGAGGGCCAGGAAGGCACCTGCGCCAAGTCCTGCGATCATACGTCTTACCATGCGTCTCCTCCTCAAACAGGGTGCCTGGTTGAACGGAGTGATGGGAGCCTGCTATGTGCTTCAGCGGCCTCGCGGTCCGGTCACGCCGCAAGCCTGGCGGCGGCCACGGCGGGTGAGCCGCCAGACCGGCAAAGACCGCTGGTTTCCTGGGGCGCCGCGGGGCGAGGGTTCGGCAATTGGCGGTGTTCCATACGACCAGGAGAACCACAGGAGGTTCCTGACGGTTCCCGCGGGAACCCTACCCAATTCCCGAGTCGGAGATGTTCGACGGTGTCCCGGGCCGCGACGGGATTCCGTCCCCGGATCGTCCCGAGATTGCGCCGGCTCGAACGCCGACGTCCCGCGGGGCGGAACTCGTGTCTTGGGGGTGGAGATCGGGTTCACGAGCAGAAAATGGATCGTGGAGGGCATTCCGATGGCGAGGGTTCGCCGTATCATCACGTTGCAGCTCGCCGGCGGTGTCCGTGCCATCAATCCGCTCTGGCTGGAGGGCGGTGTTCGCCTGCCCCTCGCCGGGAGTGAGTTCCCCGCCGGGCCTCAATTGGTCGTCGGATTGAGCACGGGGTTCGAGCTGTAGGGACGGTGTAGCAACGGGAAGATGGCCTGCAGGCCGGCATAGCTCCGCAGGTGGGAGGCGTTGCCGCTATCGTTTCGTCGTACTGCTGTCCTGCCCCTGGCTGGCTTCGAGGTAGTCGAGGACCGCGTCGTGCGCCTGGCGAACACGCCCGAGCAGCTGCGACGCGCCCGCGCTATCGCCTGCCCGACCGGCACGCTCAACCTCTTCCAGGAGAGCGGCCAGGTGATACGCCGCCATGGTTCCCGCAGCCGACTTGTATGCGTGCGCCGCTTCCCGAATCCGCTCAGCGTCGCCGCTGGCTACCGCTACCTCCAGTGCGGCCATTCGCTCCGGCGCGTCTACCACAAATACCTCGAGCATGCGGTCGACGGCCTCCTCGGCCCCCGCTTCGCGCATCATTCCACGAAGCTCCTCGAGAGCGACGGGCGGCGCCGACTCCGCGGCCTCCATCACAGGTGCGTCCCCGACCTCGGTAGCCAGCGCCCATCCCTCGACTACCGCGAACAGCTCGTGTGGCTTGAACGGCTTGACCACATATCCACTCATGCCGGCCGCGTGACAGCGCTCGCGTTCCGGAGCGATGGCATGGGCGGTGAGGGCAACGATCGGGAGGTGCACAGACTTGGGGTCCCGGCGGATCTCCCGAGTCGCCTCCACTCCGTCCATACCGGGCATCTGCACATCCATCAGCACTGCGTCGTACGCCTGCCTAGCCACGGCCTCCACCGCCTGCCGGCCGTTCTCGACCACGTCGACCGTGTGCCCCCGCCTACGCAGCATGGCGACCGTTATCTGCTGATTCACGGGATTGTCTTCGGCGAGCAGGATGTGGCGCGGCTCCCGACATTCTCTGATCGAATACCGCGTGATCAGCCTCCCGGGGTATGCGGTTGCACCGGACCCGGCCAGGACAGCGGCGGTGACTTCCAGCAGCTCCAACCGGGAGGCCGGCTTGGTCAGGTACGCATCGATCCCGAGTTCCCGACATCGCTGCCCGTCACCCCGCTGGCCCGCCGACGTGAGCATCATCAGCTTGATGTCGCGCAACTCGGGGTCGGAGCGAACGGCCTCCGCCATCTCGAACCCGTCCTGCCCGGGCATGAACGCATCGAGGATGGCCAGGACGTACGGCGTACCTTCCATCCGCGCCCGCCGCAGCCGTTCCAGCGCAGGGCCCGCTGCCGAGACCTCGTCCACCGCCACACCCGCAGGGCCAAGAATCTCCCGCACGACTCGGCGGTTGGTGGGATTGTCGTCCACAACGAGCGCTCGGACGCCCCGCAGGCGCTCCATTTCCCGCGCCGCGGCTGCCGGCTGCAGGGGCTCCACCGGGAATGCCACAGAGAAACCGAAAACGCTGCCCTGCCCTGGCGCGCTCGTCACTCTGATGTCGCTCCCCATCAACCGAACCAACCGCCTGGATATGGTGAGACCCAGGCCGGTGCCACCGTACTCCCGCGTGGTGGACACGTCACCCTGGGTGAACTCCTCGAAGATGGTCTCCAGCTTGTCAGCCGGTATGCCGACACCCGTATCACGTACGGCGAATCTCGTCACCGCATTGCCGTCCCGCTGCGCCTCGAGCGACACGGAAACCACCACTTCCCCGCTTTCCGTGAACTTGACGGCGTTTCCGACCAAGTTGGTCAGGACTTGACGCAGGCGACCCGGATCGCCACGCACCAGCCGGGGCACTTCGGGAGGAACGTCGCACACCAGCTCCAGCCCACGCTCGGAGGCCTGCACCGCCAGGAGGCGAACCACCGAGCTCACCAGGGATGGCAGATCGAAGGTGACTTCCTCGAGTTCGACCTGGCCCGCCTCGATCTTGGAGAAGTCCAAGACGTCGTTGATCACCGTCAGGAGCGCCTCGGCCGAGCTGCGGGCGAACTCCGCAGAACGGCGCTGCTCACCGGTCAACTCACCGTCGAGCAACAGCTCGAGCATACCCAGCACGCCGTTCATGGGGGTGCGGATCTCATGACTCACCGTTGCAAGGAATGCGCTCTTCGTTTGCGCCGTTCGCACGGCCGCTTCACGGGCGGCTTCGAGCGCCTCCCGCGCCGCGACGCGCTCGGAGACGTCACGGGCGATGCCGCGGGCGCCGACGATGGTCCCTGTGGACCCACGAACCGGCCGCGACGCGAAGCTCAGGTGCTTTCTGGTTCCTCGCACATCCCGATGGACCGTCTCGTAGTCCGTTGCTCCGGCGCCGCGAAGAGCCGCGCGAAACGCCTCCAGATCCCGCTCCAAGTGCTCGGGATCCACGCGCTCTGTAAACGGTCGCCCCAGCAGCTCCTCAGCCGGCGCCCCATAGATCCGCGCACACGCCGCGTTGAGGAAGGTCCATCGTCCTTCCCGATCCAGCTGCCAAACGAGATCGGTCGCTGACTCCACCAGCTCCCGATACTGCTCCTGGGCCTCACGCAAGGCACGCTCCGCCAGCTTCACGGCCGTGAGATCTTCATAGAGGACAAACGCTGCTCCCTCGGCCTCCCGACCGGCCGAAGCCGCCGAAACCCGCACAGCAATGAGGTCACCGTCCTTGTGGCGCCGCTCTGTTTCGGCGACCACGGTTCGACCTGCCCGCAGCTCCTCATGCAGCCACTTCGCGGCATCGAGCTGCGACTCCGGTACGATCAGATCGTTCACTTCACGGCCCACCACCTCGTCCGCCGTGTAGCCGAACAGCCGCTCAAATGAGGGGTTGATGCCCAGGGCGCGGCCGTCGCGGCCGACGGCCACGATGGCGTCCGGGGCGCTCGACAGTAGCGCATCCAGGAACCGGCGATCCCTCGCAGCCTCCGCCTCACTGAGTTCCAGACGCTTCGCAGTCCGCAGATGCTCCAGCAGCTGACCCCGGAAGCGGCGGTATAGCAGCGCCAGGGCCACCGCCAGGACGGCAACCAGTGCGATCGCCACTAGGGGGAAACGCCCCTGTCCGTTGAGCAACATGGTAAGGGCCAAGGGGCCGAGGAGCACCGCAGTGAATCCGTAGAAGCTGACGGCATCGGCGATCAGGGTGACCGTAGCTGCCGCCACCAAGCCGACGAACACCACCACGATCAGGGCGAGGTCAGGTTGCGGGAGTCCCGGGGCAATGACGGCTGTCCCCGCCGCCCACGCGAGCCCATGCACCAGCACACTTCCCCGCAGCGCCCTCGTGGCGTAGGGCGCCGCAACGTCCATGGCAGACAAGCGATGGCTGATGACAGCCCGCGCCAGTCCCGCCAGCCCAACGATCGCCAGCCAGAGGACGAGCGAGACGGCCGGTACCTTGCCCCACAGCAACACCGCCACCACCACCAGGAGCACCAGGTCCACTGCCCCCGCCGTCTCGTTGTCAGAAAGCAACCGCCGAGTCAGCACCTTCCGGAGCTCGCCCTCGATCCGCTGCTCGAGGGCACCCTCGCGCCGCACCTCATCCGGCCCGCGGGCGAGGAGAGATGCCCGGCTAGGCCTGGTTGTGCCTTGGGGTGCGCCAGGCGATTTCGGGTCGGTCATGGCCCCGTTCCTGACCGCGAACTCATGCTCCGGGCGCTGCTACGGTGGGCGGCGCCGAGTGGACACGGGCCGCGGCCCAAGTGCTTGCGGCGCCTTGGGTTGCAGAACGACAAGGCGCCTCGACACGGGAGAATATAGCTGTCTGGTGGGTTCCTGATCTAAGACATACCGCACACCGTCCCAGCCCGCGCGCGGCTGACCCGGTTGGCTTCAGTCGGTGGCGAAGATCTCCGCCATCTTGTCGCGACTAACACCCCGCAGCGCGGAACTGACCATGAGCAGCTCGCCTACGTTCTCCAGCGTCAGCAATCCGACCACTGACTGGCCGCGTACTGCGGGAACTGAGGCACACCGTCCCCTACGCATTCGCAGCAGGGCGCTGTGAAGATCCTCGTTCTCGTCGACCACCTGATACTCTCGGCGCATGACCTCGGTGACCGACGTGTCCCGCGTCCTATCCTTTAGCGCCTTCACGAGGTCCCCCCGAATCAGCATCCCCACCAGGCGGTCGTCCTCCAGCACCGGAAAGTCCTGCTGTGCGCCGGCCAGCAGTTCTCCCACCGCGTCATTCAGCGTGTGGTGCGCCGTGAGCACCTGGAAGCGCGTCATCATCGCTTCCCGCACACTGACCCCCTCGAGGGCGAAGCGGACCTGCACTTGCTGTGCCTCGGCCTGGGCGCCGAGGTAGACAAAGATGGCGATGACGACGAGAAAAGGATTGCTGAGCAGACCGACAAACCCGAACAGGATTGCCATCATCTGGCCCACCGCGGCGGCGATCCGCGTGGACCGGAGGTAGTCCAGCCGGTATGCGAGCAGCGCCCGGAGAATCCGCCCTCCATCCATGGGAAAGGCCGGCAACAGATTGAAGAGGACCAGGATGACGTTGATCCACATCAACTGGGCAAACAGGTTGCCGCCCACCACGGTCACCTCGGCAACCGGCTGGTGCGCACGGGCGAGCCCGAGTCCGAGGGCCAGCAGCGTGGCGATCGCGCAATTCACCGCCGGTCCGGCTACCGCGACCAACAACTCCTCCCTGGGCTTCTCCGGCATCTTCTCCAGCCGCGCCACACCCCCTATCGGCAGGAGCGTGATGTCCCGCGTACTGATCCCGAAGCGCTTGGCCGTGAGCGCATGACCGAGTTCATGCAACACGACGCAGCCAAACACCGCCAACACGAGGGCCACCCCACCGACCATGGCTGCGGCGCTGGCGCCTTGGGACACGTGTAGCAGCACGACCCAGGCGATGATGATCAGGAACGTCCAGTGGACCTGAATCTTGATTCCGGAGACTCGACCGAGCTTCCACGACCATTTCATGACGGGCTGCCAGCTCCTCCATTGACGCCGCGGATTCCTCTAGGAAAACTATCGTGGTGACATCGACGACGGGGATACCGGACCAACAGGAGGAAGCACCATGAGGATGCGGGCCATGCACTGGGGGCTGGTAGGGGTCGGCTGCGCGTTCATCGCGCTCGCCACACCCGTCCCCGCCCAGGAACCGGACTGTACCCTCCCGGTCGCCAAGAAAGTCGACCTGGAGGACGACTATCACGGCACGAAGGTACCAGATCCATATCGTTGGCTCGAAGATGTGGACGCCGACGACACCAGGGAGTGGATCGAGGCACAGAACTGCGTGACCTTCGCCTATCTCAACGCGCTGCCCCAGCGAGAGGCCATCAGGGCTCGACTGACGGAGCTTTGGGACTATCCCAGGTACGGAACGCCGTTCAAGGAGGGGGGACGGTATTTCTTCTTCAAGAACGACGGCCTCCAGAATCAGTCGGTGCTCTACATGCAGGAGACGCTGGAGGCGGAGCCCGCCATTCTGCTCGACCCCAACAGATTCTCGGAAGACGGGACAGTGGCCCTCACCACCCTCGCCTTCTCCGATGACGGCAACGTGATGGTCTACGGGACGGCGGCCAGCGGCTCGGATTGGCGCGAATTCCGGGTGCGGGACGTCGTCGCCCGACGGGACCATCCCGATCACCTCCGCTGGATCAAGTTCTCCGGCGCTTCCTGGACCCACGACGGTGCCGGGTTCTTCTACAGTCGATACCAGAAGCCTGTTGGCAAGGACACGCTGCAATCCACCAACCGCAACCAGAAACTCTACTACCATAGCCTCGGCACTGATCAGTCCGAGGACGTGCTCGTGTACGAGCGGCCGGACCAGCCTGAGTGGGGCTTCAGCGGGGACGTCACCGACGATGGCCGGTATCTAGTCGTAAGCGTCTGGCACGGGACGGATCGGCGGAATCGGGTCTATTACACAGACCTAGTGGAGGCCAACAACCCGACACTGAACGGGCCCATGGTGCGCTTGCTGGATGACTTCGATGCCAGCTACAGTTTCGTGGGCAATGACGGCCCGGTCTTCTACTTCTACACCGATCTCGACGCGCCACGGAGGCGGTTGATCGCGATCGACGTCACCAGTCCCGAGCGGGAGCACTGGCGGGAACTCATCCCGGAAGGCTCAGACGTCCTCAACTTCGTGCAGATCGTCCACAACACGTTCGTCGCCAACTACCTGCATGACGCGCACACCCGGATCGCCCTGTTCGCCATGAACGGTCGTCACCTGGGCGACCTGGAGCTTCCCACCATCGGCAGCGTGGGCGGCGTGAGTGGTGAGCGGGACGACGACGAGATGTTCTACGCTTTCACGTCGTACCTCTACCCGACGACGATCTTCCGCTACGACTTCACGACGAGCGAGACTTCGGTATTCAAATCCCCGGATATTGACTTCGACCCGTCGGGGTACGAGACCACACAAGTCTTCTACCACAGCAAGGACGGCACCCGGATACCGATGTTCATCACCCACCGCAAGGGCATCCGCCTCGACGGTTCCAATCCTACGTACCTCTACGGGTACGGGGGCTTCAACATCAGCCTCACACCGGGATTTTCCATCAGCAACCTCGTCTGGCTCGAGATGGGCGGGGTGTACGCAGTGCCGAACCTGCGCGGCGGAGGCGAGTACGGCGAGCAATGGCATCGTGCCGGCATGTTGGAGAACAAGCAGAACGTATTCGACGATTTCGTCGCCGCTGCCGACTTCCTGATACGCGAGGGCTACACTTCAACCGAGAAGCTGGCGATCGGCGGGGCGTCGAACGGCGGTCTCCTGGTTGGCGCGGTGCTCAACCAGCGTCCCGACCTTTTCGGGGCAGCGCTTCCCGCCGTCGGCGTCATGGACATGCTTCGCTTCCACAAGTTCACGATCGGGTGGGCCTGGGTCTCGGACTACGGATCGCCTGACAACCCGGAGCACTTCCCATTCATCCACGCGTACTCGCCGCTGCACAACGTCGAACCGAGAACGGCGTACCCGGCAGTGCTGATCACGACCGCCGATCACGACGACCGGGTCGTGCCGGGCCACTCCTTCAAGTACACAGCAGCACTGCAGGCCGCTCATGTGGGTCCCAAGCCCGTCCTGATCCGCATCCAGACCAAGGCCGGGCACGGCGCCGGGAAGCCCACCAGCATGATCATCCAGGAGCAGGCCGATCGGTGGGCGTTCCTCGTGGAGAACCTTGCAATGGAGGTCCTGCTGCCGTAGGAAGGGAGGGAGGAGGGAGGGGTGACGAGAACCTCCCTCCCTTCTCCCTCACTCGAGCCGCTCTCACCCATGGCCCAGAACCATCGGAGTGTCCAATTCCTCGGTGCCGCCGGGACGGTGACGGGGTCCAAGCACCTGGTCACAGTCGGCGGGCAGCGGGTGCTGCTGGACTGCGGAATGTTCCAGGGCCTGAAGCGGCTCCGGCTGCGCAACTGGAGCGAACCACCGGTCGACCCCGGTTCGATCGATGCCGTCGTCCTGAGTCACGCCCATATCGACCACACGGGCTACCTACCGGTGCTCGTGCGCAACGGCTTCAGCGGACCGGTGTTATGCACCGGCGCGACGGGAGGCCTGCTAGGGATCCTACTGCGGGACGCAGCCCATCTGCAGGAGGAGCAGGCGGAGCACCTCAACCGGCGGGGCCGCACCAAGCACCGGCCAGCCCTGCCGCTGTTCACCCGCGTCGATGCCGATGCCGCGCTCGGGCTACTGAAGGCTCGCCCGTATCAGACGCCCTTCGAAGTAGCGGATGGAGTGACAGCACTGTTTCGCACTGCGGGCCACATCCTGGGCTCCGCGAGCATCGAGCTGAGCCTCGACGGCAAGAAGCCCATACAGGTGGCGTTCTCTGGTGATCTAGGCCGGTGGGACCGTCCGATCCTACACGATCCGGAACTCATTCCCCACGCCGAGTATCTGCTCGTGGAATCGACGTACGGCAACCGGATGCACGAGGCAGACCCAGACGAGGACCTAGCGGCCATCGTGCGCCGGTCGGCGGACCGGGGTCACGCGATTCTCATCCCCGCCTTCGCCGTGGGACGAACACAGGAACTGCTCTGGCGGCTGCGGCAGCTCGAAGACGATGGTCGAATCCCCAAGCTACCGGTCTACATGGACAGTCCCATGGCCATCGACGTGACCAAACTCTATCGGCGACGGACGGAGGAGCACGACCCCGACATGCGGCGCCTCATGGAAGCTGGCGAGCACCCCCTCCGTCCCGAACAGTTCCGCTTCGCCCGGGGGCGCGAGGAATCCATAGCTCTCAATGATGTCAAAGGTCCGGTGATCATCATTTCGGCCAGCGGCATGGCCACCGGCGGGCGCATCCTGCACCACATGAAGTTGCGCCTTCCGCAGCGACGCACGACCGTTCTCCTCGTGGGCTTCCAGGCTGCCGGAACCCGGGGGCGGGCCCTGCAGGACGGCGCGCGGCAGGTCCGCATCCACGGGCGGGACGTGCCAGTGCGTGCAAAGGTTCACACCCTCCATGGTCTATCCGCCCACGCCGATCAACGCGAGTTACTACGCTGGCTCGCTGGGTTCGAGCACCCTCCCAACCGAACGTATCTGGTGCATGGCGAACCCGGTGCGTCTGATACCTTGGCGGGATTGATTACGGATCGTCTCGGCTGGTCTGCAGTCGTTGCAGAGGATGGAGAACGGGTGCAGTTGACCTGAGGCGTGGACCCAAAAGAAAACCCCCGGCGCCCTCCCGTGCACCGGGGGTGAGGGATTGCCCTCCAAGCTTTCGGTCTAGGCACCCAAGAACGGACAGGGTGCAGGGCCTCGCCGATCTTGCATCGGATTCCTTGCTCGACGATCCCGATCGTCTCGCCTGCGGCCGATGCTCGAAACCCCTCGCAAGCTCAGCGGCGTCGCGAACGCCGGCCCCTCCCTCCTGGGGCTTGCCCGCAGTGGCCACCCTTCAAGGATGACACAGCTACCCTAGATCCCAGGGTATGAAGCCGCGGTGAAATCGGCCTGAATGCCGCTTCACCTGGATTTGCGCTAACTGGGCCTGGAGCAGAGCTTTAGACGCCCCCCGATGCAGGCTCGGTCGCCAGGGGTGCGACTGCTCGCCAGAGGGGTGCAACTACGCAGGAGCACAGCCCATGACTTGGAGTCCGGTCGTCGTCGGCGTGGATGCGTCCCGTGAGGGGGCCCTGGCCGCCGCTACGGCATGGAGCATCGCCCGAGCGGCTGGCGCGGAGTATCGCCTGGTCCATGTCGCCCGGGAGATGGCCAAGGTGCCAGCGGTGGTGGCCCAGGCACCTGGTGGGGCGGAGGTCGCCCAACGGCTCGCGGCTGGGGCCCGGCGAAGGGTGGAGGAGGTTCTGAGGGGGAATGCCCCACCCGAGGTGGTCGACCACCTGGAGATCTGTGCGGGGAACCCGGCCTGGATCTTGCGCCGTGTTGCTGAGGAGTACGAGGCCGGCTTGCTGGTCCTCGGTGGCAAGCGCCACACAGCTCCCGTGCGGTGGTTCGGCGGCAGCACGGTCCATCATGCCGTGCGGACCATTGACGTTCCGATCCTCGTGACGGCCTGCCCAAGGCCCCAAATTGCCAGGATCCTGGTGGCGATCGACCTCTCCCACGCCGGGAAACCCACCCTTGAGACTGCCCTGCGATTCGCCAGCGTGTTCAGTGCACAGATCCGGGCGATGCACGTGGTGGAATCGTTTCCGCCCATTCCGGACGTGGCGATCCAGATCGACGAACAAGAGTATTTCCGGCTCGCGGGAGAGGAGTTCACCGAGCTGGTAGCAAGCGCCACCGAGACGGAGACCGTGGAAACGGTCACCCGCCGTGGGGCAGCTGCGCGCACCATCGCGGAGGAAGCCGCGGCCTGGGAGGCGGATGTGGTGGTCGTGGGATCACACGGCAAGGGGTGGGTCGACCGGGTCTTGCTCGGCAGCGCAACGGAACGGCTGCTCAACCGCCTGCCAACCTCGGTCCTGGTGATTCCGATGCGTGCACCAGCTGTGGAGAAGTGAGTCCTCCGCCAGGCCGCATCCTGCGCCTGGCGAACCTCTACGTGCAGACGCGCCCCGGCCCTTGTCCGCCCAGCTACTTTCTGTACCATGTGACGAGCCAATCGGGGCAGTTGGCCGCGCTCGCTCAGAACGGCAGGCCGGAACGCTGCCGTGACCCACAAAGGCTGGAGAGTTATGAAAGTCGCCGATTTGATGATCACAGATCTCGCGGTCGTGAACGAAGACATCACGATGGCTGAAGCGATGGTTCAACTGGCCGATGCGCGGGTGCATGGCGTTCCGGTAGTCAACCGGAGGGGACGGATCGTGGGCGTACTGTCTTCCAGTGATATCCTGCAGACCGCCGCTGAAGGCGCCAGCGCCGGAGAGGGCTATGCCAGGTTCGGGCAAACCCTCGTCCGTGACATCATGACCCCACGCCCCCAGACCATCTCCCCCAACGCTGACGTCAAGAACGCAGCGCAACGGATGCTGGAGGAAAACGTGCACCGCTTGTTCGTCGTCAAGGGCAGCGAACTCGTCGGAGTGATCTCACACAGCGACATCGTCCGCGCCGTTGCCACCGGCAAGCTCTGATTCGGCCGCACGATCCCAAATGACTCTCCCCCCCTTCGCTAGCCAAACCATGGAGGCCCCATGAGCGATCACAAGGATGACCTCGGCAAGCACCCGCGCGGGACCTTGGCTGTGGTGGGGCTCTACGGCCTGCTGTTCCTGGTCGGGTGGCTCGCTGTCTTCTTCTTCATCTACCTCCCGCGGGGAGCGGTGACGAGGTAGCGGCCATGCACGTTGACATCTATGAGCGGTTCTGGATGTGGGGCGCCGGTGCCATCGTGGCGATCTTCCTCGGCATCACGGCCTTTGCCGCGATCTCGCAAGGGCGAGTCCCGCCCAGTCATGCAGAGACAGTGGATCCGCGCAACGTATGGACCGACCCACGGTTCGCCGAGCGCGGCGTGAAGACGAACCCCGACGGGAGCGTCGAAGTCACCATGGTCGCCCTGATGTTCGCCTTCCAGCCGAACGAGATCCGGGTTCCTGCAGGTACGCCGGTGACCTTCCGGCTCACCAGCGCCGACGTGTTGCACGGATTCCAGATCATCGGCACGAACGCGAATACCATGCTCGTGCCCGGCTACGTCAGCCAATTCACCACCGAGTTCGACCGGCCGGGGCAGTATCTCATCGTCTGCAACGAGTACTGTGGCCTGAGCCACCAGGGCATGTTCGCCACCCTCATCGTAGAGGAGGGCGAATGATGCACAACCGACAGCTTGCCACGGCGAATGTCGGCGTGGCCGTAGGCGCGTTCGGTGTCGCCACGTTCCTGGCCTTCATGCAGGCCCTGTCTCGCGCGGCCCTCGACCTCCCATGGCGCTCACCGAAGATGTACTACCTGTCGGTGACCGGTCATGGCGTCCTGATGGCGCTGGTCTTCACGACCTTCTTCATCATGGGTCTCGGCGTCGCCCTGACCACGCGTGCGCTGGGCCGTCCCCTCCGCTATCCGCGGCTTGCCTGGCTGGCATTCTGGGTCGCCACCGTGGGCTCGCTCGGAGCGCTGTGGGCCATCTTCTGGGGGAAAGCGACGGTGCTCTACACGTTCTACCCTCCCCTCGAAGCCCATCCGGTCTTCTACATCGGGCTGACGCTGTTGGTCGTCGGCTCCTGGATCTGGAGCGCCGTGACCCTTGGGACCTACGCCGCGTGGCGCCGCGAGCACCCAGGCGTCCCCGCTCCGCTCGCCGTCCACGGCATCCTGGCGACGATCATCGTGTGGTTGCTCGCTACCATCGGGGTGGCGGCCGAGATGCTGTTCCAGCTCATCCCCTGGTCTCTCGGGCTGGTGGAAACCGTCGATCCGCTCCTGGCCCGGATGCTGTTCTGGTACTTCGGCCACCCGCTGGTCTACTTCTGGCTCATTCCGGCATACGTCGTGTGGTACACAGTCCTACCGAAGGAGGCGGGCGGGCGACTGTTCAGTGATCCTCTGGCGCGAATGGTGTTTGCGCTGTTCATCATCCTCTCCACGCCGGTCGGCTTCCACCACCAGTTCATGGACCCCGGCATCTCGGCCGGCTGGAAGATGCTGCACACGGTGAACACTGCCGCCATTCTGTTCCCGAGTTTGGTCACCGCGTTCACCGTGACCGCCTCCCTAGAAGTGGCCGGACGGATGCGTGGTGCCACCGGGCTGTGGGATTGGATCAAGCGGCTGCCCTGGGGCAATCCACTGGTGTCGAGTGTGATCCTAAGCATGATCCTCTTTGCCCTGGGCGGCATCGGTGGGGCAGTCAACGCTGCATTCGGCATGAACTCCGTGGTCCACAACACCGCCTGGATCCAGGGCCACTTCCACCTGACGGTGGGAAGCGCAGTGGCCCTCACATTCATGGGCGGCGCCTACTGGCTGGTCCCGAAACTGGTGGGACGCGATCTCGAGCTGGACCTACTCGCCCGGGTACAGCCGTTCCTGTGGTTCGTCGGCATGCTGCTGTTTTCCCTCGCGAACCACGTCACCGGGCTCATGGGCATGCCCCGGCGCGTGTACGAGGTCGGTTATGCTGGGAACGCCATCACCTCCCACTGGCAGAACTTGACCCTGGTGTCGGCCTTGGGCGGCGTCCTCCTGTTCGTGAGTGCCTCGTTCTTCCTCCTGGTCATGTTGGGCACCGTGCTGGCAGGTCGGCGTCGTGAGCAGCCGGCGTTGGAGTTCGCCGAGCCACTGGCAGGAAAGCCGGAACGACCACTCATCTTCGATCGGATCTGGCTGTGGGTCGTGGTGGCAATCGTGCTGGTCGTGATCGCGTACGCCTACCCCCTGGCCAGCCATCTAGCGATGGAGCGGTTTGGATCGCCGGGGTTCAAGCCGTTCTGACGAACGGCGGAACGTTGGAAGGACGGAAGGCGTTGGCTAGTCACACCTTCCGTCTTTCCGCCCTTCCATGGGGTGAGGCGGTGTGCGGCGGCGGGGTACCGCCCTACAAGTACTGCTGAAACAGCACCATCGCGACGAGAGTGACGCTCACCAGTAGAGCCACGGTCGGTTTCCGCGCCTGCTCGTACGCCTCGGGCAACAGCTCCACGAACACCATGACGACCATGGCCCCAGCGGCGAACCCCATGCCGTAGGGCAGCGCCGTGGCAAACGTCTCCACGAAGAGAAACGCCGGTACCGCCATGAGCGGCTGGGGCAGGGACGAGGCGATGCTCCAAGCCGCACAACGAAACACCGACACATTGCGGGGACGCAGCACAGCGCTGATGGCCAATCCCTCAGGGATGTTGTGCACGGCAATGGCTGCGGTGATGACCGCCGCCAGCGTCATGCCCCCCCCGAACGCCACGCCGACTGCCACGCCCTCGGCAAACGAATGGGCAGTCATTACCACGAGCACCAGCGTCACCCGTCGAGCACCGGCGCCCCGCGCTGTCCCAAACTGGATGTCGTAGCGCCCGAGGAATCGTTGCGTCGCCAGGATGAACGCGACACCAACTATCGCACCGCCGATGGTCTGCCAGCTTCCATGCCGCGTCCCCTCGGCTACCAACCCGAAGCTCGCACCAAGCATCAGACCTGAGGCAACGGCGTTGGCGTACGCCACCGCTCGCGCCGACACCATCCGGACAAAGGCAAACGGCACGGCACCGAGTCCGGTAGCGAGGGCTGTGATTAGACCGTAGGACAGGACGACGAGCGCCGGATGCACCGTCACCGACCTCAGCCGCTGAGCAGCACCACGATGCCCATGGCGGCGATCGTCACCAGCGCGATGCTGGTGCTTCCCGCCTGCCGGTAGGACTCGGGCAGTAGTTCAAACACGACGAGGTAGACCAGTGCCCCCACCCCAAAGCCCAATACCCACGTCACGGCCGACGGCGCTGCCGTGAGAACCGCAAACGCCGCAACCGCGAGCAGCACCTGGCTCACGTTCGTGGCGACGGCGAGACCGGCGGCGTCCGCCAAGCGCACGCCGCGGCTCTTGAGGATGGCACACAAGACCGTCCCCTCCGGAACGTTGTGCACGGCGATGGCGAGCGCCATGAAGATGCCGAACGACAGGCTCTCCACCATTGCCACACCGATGGCAATCCCCTCCGCCGCGGAATGCAGGGCGTTCACCAGCAGCACCTTGTAACCGTACTCCGGGCTGGTCTCTTCGAGGCGGTTGAGCTCGAGGTCTGCGGTACCCGACACCGCATGTGTCCAGTACACGAAAGCGATGCCCAACAGGGCACCGGTGGCTCCCCACACGGGCATCAGGTCTAACCCGGCTACCAGCAGCGCGTATGCGGCGCCAAGCATCAGCCCGGCGGCCACGGCGTTGGCCCACCCGATCCAGGCGATTGGGAGGCGCTCACGCAGGACAAGGGGGAGGGCACCGAGGCTCGCCGAGCCAGCGGCTACGGACGAGAACAAGAGTACCGTTAGGGTCGGATCCAAGTTGTACGGTGCGGGTCAGTCCCGCGTGCGGGTTACCTTCCAGCGCCCTGCCTGCACGTCGCCGCCCTCCTTATGGCGGATCGTGAACGTGCCCTCGATGGTATCGCCGATCACCCGGCCTTCGAACGTGGTGTAGAGGGTGCAACCACATTCCGGGTCTTTGTACGGGGCCAGCTTGCCGCTCACGTGGCCCTGTACGACCTGCACGAACTGGATCTTCAGCACCTGAGGCGTTGCGCGCCATCGCTCCCGGCGGGCGGGCTCAACATCAGGCTCACGTGCCGGCTGTGCCGGTTGAAACCCGGCCGGCGGAACCATGACCACTTCTCCGAAGGCACTATCCCCGCCGGCGGCAAGCACGAAGACGATGGTCCCCGACCTACCGGCGCCCACGTACTCGCCCTCCCACCTGCCCTCGACACTTGCCAGGCCTGGGGACCTGGTGCGCAGGGGCACCGGTGCAGGGGTGCTGACGCACCCAAGGATGGCCGCAACGACAGTGGCACCGGACACTGTCACTCGCCAACGCATGGTCGGCCTCCTCGCTCGGCAGCACCCTGGCCTACGAAGACCCTGGAATACCAGTTCGTCATTCCGAGGTAAACTACTGCGCTTCCCAGAGAGCGCGACACCGTCGTCGGGCTTCCTTGAGACAGTGCTGGCCCGCCAACGGTGAGGCGTGCCCGCTCCCTGGGGGGGCGTTGGCGCCCTGGCCCCGCGGTAGGGCCTCACATAGCTTGTGCCATATGCCAGCGCGTTCCAAGGAACCGAGCGGGGAGCTTTGGAGGCGGGTGGAGAGCCTGTCCAAGGCTACGGTCCGCATCATGGCGGAGCACGATCTCGACAAGGTACTCCACGAGATCGTCGAGTCCGCACGCGCGGTGATCGGTGCGCAATACGCCGCCTTGGGCGTTCTCGCCAAGAGTGGCCCGGAACTCGAGACCTTCATTGCGAGCGGCCTCTCGCCGGCAGAGCAGGACCAGATCGGGCAACCTCCCCGGGGTCGGGGCATTCTCGGAATGCTGATCCACGATCCGCGTCCGCTCCGACTCAAGGATCTGAGGAACCACCCGAAGGCCTCTGGCTTCCCCGAGCATCATCCGGCCATCACATCCTTCTTGGGCGTGCCCATCGTTGGGCGGTCAGGGCCAATTGGAAATCTCTACCTGGGTAACAAGCTGGGCGCAGACGAGTTCACCACAGAGGACGAAGCCATCGCGCTCATGCTGGCGTCGCACGCGGCTGTCGCCGTGGAGAATGCTCGGTACCACTCGGAGCGAGAGGAACTGCTCGGTGAGCTACGGAAGCTACATGTGTCACGCGACCGCTTCTTCGCCATGACCAATCACGAACTCCGCAACGCCCTGACAGCAGTGCACGGTTGGACCGAACTCTGGATTCGTAGGACGGCGCCGGACACACCCACGGCTGCGCTCGAAGTCCAAGAATCCGCCGAGCGTGCACTCACCCTGTTGGAAGACTTGCTGGATCTGAGCCGGCTAGGGGCCGACAAGCTAGAACCAGTAGTACGGGACAGCGACGCTTGGAGAGTCGTGAAAGAATCCGTCGCCACGGTGGGACCGGCAGCGCAGCGGAAAGGCATCGAGGTCAAGCTGGTCGGACCGGACGGTGTCGTCCCCTGTCGCACCGATCCCCAGCGAATCCGACAGATCCTGATCAACCTTCTCACCAACGCCGTCCGACACAGTCCGGAAGACCAAGCAATCACGGTCGAGCTCAAGGTCGATACTGAAATGCTGCGGTTCGACGTGGTGGATCACGGCGAGGGGATCGCCCCCGAGCAGCAGGCCGTCATCTTCGAAGCATACGAACGCGCGGGGCGGCAGGCGGAGCGGGGGACCGGCCTGGGACTCGCCCTGTCACGGAAGCTGGCCCAGCTGCTGGGGGGTGACCTCAAAGTCGAGAGCCGCTCGGGGCACGGGGCACGCTTCATCCTCCACTTGCCCCGCTACGCCAAGGCTTCATAAAGACGCGTTAACAGTCGCTTTAACGCCCACTTACGGGCACACCGCTAGGGTTTGCCCATGCGCATCCTGGTAGTCGAGGACGACCGGAAGGTCGCCGGCTTCATCGAGATGGGCCTCCGCGAGGAGGGCTATGCCGTCGACGTCGCAAAGGACGGTGAGGAGGCCACGGTCTTTGCCCACATCAACGACTACGACGCAATCCTCCTCGATCTCATGCTGCCCAAGAAGAACGGACTTCAGGTTGCCTCCGAGCTCCGGCGTGAGGGGCGGAGCACCCCGATCCTCATGCTCACGGCCCGGGATACGACCGAGGACATTGTGCGGGGCCTCGACGCTGGTGCGGACGACTACCTCACGAAGCCCTTCAAGTTCGACGAGCTTCTCGCCCGCCTGCGGGCGCTGGTCCGGCGCGGTGGTGCCGCCCGACTCGACCGCCTGAGCTACGGCCCCTTGGAGCTCGACCGCCTCAAGCACAAAGCTTGGGCCGGTGAGATACTACTCGATCTCACCCCGCGGGAGTTCCAGCTGCTGGAACACTTCATGCTACACCCGGAGGACGTGGTCCGCCGCACCGAGCTGTTGGAAAAGGTGTGGGACATGCATTTCGATCCGGAGAGCAACGTCGTAGACGTCCACGTCGGGAATCTGCGACGCAAGCTGCGGGAATCGGGATTCACCGGGCTCATTCAAACGGTCCGCGGCGTTGGCTTCTGCCTGAAGATGAATAACGACGAGAGCTGATGTACTCCCTCCGCCGCACGCTCGCCGTGCGGTTTTCCCTTACAATCTTCGTCGCGCTGTTGTTCATCGCGCTGTGGGCCTACTTGGGCGCGCAGCGCGTGTTGCGCCGGGAACTCGATCGAAGCCTCGCCGCGGCGGCACAACTCCAATCAGCCGCACTCGCCGCCGGCCTGCCCATCGCCGTGCATACCGAACCCGCACGCATGGACGAATTCATCGATATGGTGAACCGGTTCGTTGCTGTACGGAACGCTGAGACAACTGTGGTAGCGAGCAACACGTATCTCGCGTTCGACCTGCCACTCGACGAAGCGAGCTTCGAGCGGGCACTCACCGGGGAACAAGTCTGGACGACGCAGAATTGGGGACGGAACCGGGTACGCTCGTTCTACGGACCGGCACCAGCCGAGAACCGCACCGACGAGGCCGTGGTGCAAGTATCCGCTTCCCTTCGCCCCCTTGCGGCTGCCAGTCGGGAAGTCCTCTTCCTGTTGCTGGGCACAGTGCTGTTGGGAACGGTGGCCACGGCCCTCGGGGCGGGTTGGCTGGCAGGATCCAGCGTTGCTCCAGTCGAGGAGATCACCCAACAGGCAGAGGGCATCCAGGCGGGCCCGGTAGACCAGCGCATCACGGCGCACGCGGACGTCGACGAATTCGCGGGCCTCGTCAAGGTGCTGAACGGGATGCTCCAGCGACTGGACCGAGCATTCGAGTCCCAGCGACGGATGATTGCCGACGCCGGGCACGACCTGCGCACGCCCCTCACCGCCATGCGCGGCCAGCTCGAAGTGGCACTCCGTGGGGAGCGGCATCCGGACGCGTACCGGTCCACTCTCAACAGCGTGCTCGAAGAAGTGGATCACCTCATCTCGATCAGTGACTCCCTCGTTCTGTTGGCGCGACTCGACGCGGGCGAACTCGCCCTGGACCGGGTGGACACGGACGTCGCCGCCATCGTCGACGGAGCCACTGGGCACGCAAGGGCCCGTGCCGACGGCCGCGAGATTCGGTTCACTGGTCCCACCAGTGACGCCACCGCAGCCGTCGACGCCCAAATGCTCTCGGTCGTGATCAACCAACTGCTGGACAACTGCATCAAGCACACGCCTCCCGACACCCGCGTCCAGGCGACGGTGACAGCCGACGCGACCGACGTGACGGTCACGGTTGAGGACGACGGGCCCGGCCTGCCCGCCGAGGTGCTACCCCACCTGTTCGAGCACTTCTACCGCAGTGACGCCGCTCGGTCCCGAACCGGGGCGGCCGGCCTGGGCCTTACCGTCGCCGCAGCCATCGTGGATGCCCACGGGGGGACGATCGAGGCCGCCGGGAGTGCGTTGGGAGGGCTCCGCGTCACATTGCGGTTGCCCCGCACCACTCCGGCCGCCTAGCAGGGCGCTTTCACCACTCCTTCACAAACGGTTACGGCTCTTTTCATAGAGCCGCCGCGATCTTGCCGGCATCGCAGTAGGTAGGTGTGGGACGATGCGGCGGAACGTTGGCAAGATCGATGCGTGCATACGGGGCGGCTTCGCGGTCGTCTTCCTGATAGTTGCTGTCGTCTTCAATTGGCAGCCGATTCTGTCGCTCGTAGCGGCATTCCTCTCGCTCGTCTTCGCCGCCACGGCACTGACCCACCAATGCCCGTTCTACGGGCTGTTCGGCCTCGATACACGCGCCCGTCATACGCATCCGCAGCACCACTAGTCGGAATCCCGGCCTAGCCACTCACCGAACTAGGGTCACCAGCCTGACGAGGCCGCATCGTCTTGCAGAGCACGCGCCAGGGAGGGCTTACGATGAGAATGTGCCGCAGTGGTCCGATCATCCTGCTCCTACTGTCCAGCGCATTCGTCCCGCAAATGACCCACGCCAGTGGGATTCCGGCTTTTGCGCGACGGTACAGAGTGAGCTGTAATTTGTGCCACACCGTGATCCCCAAGGTGTCGCCGTTCGGTGAGGTCTTCGCCGGAAACGGGTTCCGCATGAGTCCCAATGAGACCCCGAGGGACACCGTCAACACCGGCGACGCACTGCTCCAGCTCTTTCGAGACGTGCCCCTAGCGATGCGGCTCGACGCGTACGCCCAAGCATATATCAACGGCAGCGCCGCTACGGACCTGCAGACGCCGTACAACCTGAAAATCCTCTCCGGCGGCACGATCTCGAACAAGCTGTCGTACTACCTGTACTTCTTTTTCTTCGAGCGTGGCGAGATAGGCGGCATCGAAGATGCCTTCGTATACGTGAATGACCTAGGCGGCAAACCCGTCGACGTAGCCGTCGGTCAGTTCCAAGTCTCCGACCCGATGTTCAAGCGGGAGCTGCGGCTCGAATCCCAGGACTACGCCATCTACAGGGCACGGATCGGCCGACAACCCGCCGACCTCACCTACGATCGGGGAATCATGGTGCTCGCCGAGGTAGCTGGCTTCACCATCACGGGCGAGTTGCTGAACGGGAATGGCAAAGGACCCGCGGAACCGGACCGTCGGCTGGACAACGATCCGATCAAGAACGTGTTCGGCCACGTGACTCGGGAACTCACGCCCAATGTCCGACTTGGCGCGATGGGGTACTACGGTCGTCAACGCGGCACCGTCGACCCCGGACCGACCGTGCAGAACACCCTCTGGATGGTGGGAGGTGACGCGACGATCTCACTGGGACCGATTGAGGTGAATGCCCAGTACGTCCATCGGGAAGACGACGCTCCCAACTTCGTGGCCAACGAGCCAAAGGCGGTTGCCAACGGCGGGCTGGCGGAACTGATCATTCACCCGCCGGGCAGCCGCTGGTACGGCGTAGCGCTGTACAATCTGGTCGATGCCAACCTCCCGCTGCTCGACGTGCGTCTGGGCGGTCCGAAAGACGTGACCCGCTACCAGACGCTGACCGCTGGCGCCGGCTACGTCCTCCGCCGTAACTTCCGCGTGTTGGCGGAGGGCACGTGGGACCTGGAGCTGAAAGAGGCACGCTGGACGCTCGGTCTCACGACGGCGTTCTAGCTCCGGAGGTTTAGTTCGTGCAGCTCGTTCATCGCTCGGTGGCACTTGCGGTCGGCACGGCAGTGCTCTGGGTGGCCGCGGCACAGGCACAGCAGGCATCCGACTCCGTCCCCCCAGGCGCGACGAAGGAGATGGTCGCCCAGGGGGCTTCCCTGTTTGCAGGACAGGGTCTCTGCATGGTCTGCCATGGCCAAGACGCCAAGGGACTGCCGAACCTGGGGGCCGACCTCACCGACGATGAGTGGTTGCACAGCGATGGTTCGTACGACGGGATTCTGCAGAGCATCATGGAAGGGGTGAGCGGAGACAAGTCGTCGACCGGAACCGTCATGCCGCCGAAAGGCGGGAGCAGCCTCTCGGAAGCGCAACTCAAGGCGGTGGCGGCGTACGTCTGGAGCCTAAGCCGCAAACAACAATAGACGGCTCGGACAGGGGAGTCAGTTCGATGATCAAGCGCTTTGGTACTTTCGTATCGCTACTGGGACTACTCGCCGGCTGCGGCGGAGAGGCTGCCGAAGAGCAGCCTGCCGCAGAGGAAGCTGCCACTCCAGCAGTGGCGGCGGCGGCAGAGGCCCCCAGTGGCCCCATCGACACCGCGCTTGCGGGTAGCGGGGAGCAGCTGTTCCAGACGCGGGGCTGCATCGGGTGCCACACGGTCGGCGGCGGGCCGCTCAACGGTCCCGACCTCCAGGGCGTGACCGATCGTCGCGAGTACGGCTGGATCGTGGCGATGGTGACGAACCCCGACTCGATGCTACAGAATGACCCCGTAGCGCTGGAGCTAAAGGCGGAATACCCCACGCCGATGACCGACATGGGCGTATCCCCCGACGATGCGCGGGCCATCTTCGAGTACTTACGCAGCAGGGAGTCCCAATAATAGCGTAGCCTCGGAGTAAGCTCCCGGTGCCCAGGACGCCGAGCTTGACGCCCTGGGCACCGGTGCGTCTACGCCACGAGCCTCCAGATCTGAGTCACCAGAAAGCAGACGGTGAGCCCCATCGCCAGCGGCAGTAGCGCGGCGACCGCCGTCCACCTGGCGCTCCTCGTCTCCCGGTAGATGGTGTAGAGCGTCGTCGAGCAGGGGTTGTGCACCAGGCTGAACAGCATCAGGTTGACGCCGGTCAGCAACGTCCACCCCCCAGCCCGCAGCAGATCACCAGTCGCCGAGATGGAGTCCAGCTCGAACATCACTCCTGCGCCCTCACCGACTCCCTCAACTCCGAGGGTCAGGACGGTCAACATAAGGACGGTTGGGATGACGATCTCGTTCGCGGGGATCGCAACGACGTAGGCCACGAGGATCACACCATTCAGCCCGATAAGCAGCCCGATGGGATCCAGCCACGACGCAGCATGTTCCGCCAGGCTCGTGTCGGAGATACTGACGTTGGAGACGAGCCAGATCACGCCACCCGCAGGTACCGCAAAGAGCACCGCCCGCCAGAGCACGATGATCGTCCGGTCGATGATCGAGGTGTACAGCGTATGAAGAATGCGGGGCGGTCGGTATGGAGGGAGCTCCAGGCTGAAGGTCGTCGCTTCACCCTGCAAGATCGTGCGGGATAGCAACCACGACGCTACGAACATCGCGACCACTCCCGAGACGGCGACGGCCACCACCGCAGTCGCCGACACGAAGCCGGCGAGATACGCCGGTGCGAGCGCGCCGACGAAGATAGTTGCCACGAGAATCTGCGTGGGCCAGCGGCCATTGCAGAGAGAGAAGTTGTTGGTGAGGATGGCGATGAGGCGCTCGCGGGGGCTATCGATCACACGGGTCGACACAATCCCGGCGGCATTGCAGCCAAAGCCCATGCACATCGTGAGCGCCTGCTTTCCATGCGCGCCCGTCCTCCGGAAGAGCCCATCCAAGTTGAACGCTACACGAGGTAGGTAGCCGAAGTCTTCCAGCAACGTGAAGAGAGGAAAGAAGATTGCCATCGGCGGTAGCATGACGCTCACCACCCATGCCGTGGCGAGGTACACACCGTCGAACAGGAATCCGTCGATCCACCACGGGACACCCACACTGGCGGCGAAGGCCTTCAATGCCGGATGGACGGTGTCCAGGAGCACCCAGGCCAGAAACCGGGACGGCGCGTTCGCCCCGGCGATCGTTATCCAGAAGACCACGGTGAGAATCATCAGCATCACCGGGAAACCCAACCAGCGGCTCGTGAGCACCCGATCCATGGCTTCGTCGATGTCGAACGTTCCGCGCCCGAGCTCCCTCACAGTACAGCGGGCCGCTATCTCCTGGGCCACGGCGTAGATGCTCTCGGTGAGCCTGTCATGAAACGTCGGACTCAACTTCCAGCGCAGTGAGGATGCGGCATCGAGGATCGCCTGGGCATGGTTCGCCTCCGCGCCAACCGCATCGCCGACCGGACGCGTCTCACCCGCCGCCCAAGGCCGCTCCGTGAGGCTGCCGAGGTCTCCGGCACGAACGGCGGCCTCTACCCGCTCGTCCGCGTTCAGCAAGCGCAGCGCAACCCAGCGCGCGTTCGATAGGTCAGGGTAGGCCGCCTCGATTGGGCCAACCAGAGCGCTCACGGCCGCAGCCAGCTCAGGGGGATGGTTGTGGATGCGAAACGGTCTAGTCGGTGTGCGACGTGTGGCCACACCGTGGATCGCTTCCAGGAGTTGTGGAATGCCCCGGCCACGCCGAGCCGTGGTCGGGATCACCGGCACGCCGAGCTCCGCCGAGAGCTTCCCCACGTCGACGCCAATACCGTGACGCTTGGCCTCGTCCATCAGGTTGAGACAGACCACCACCCGGTCGGTGATCTCGAGCACCTGGAGGACGAGGTTGAGATTGCGCTCGAGACGGGTCGCGTCGACCACCACGACGGTGACGTCAGGCTGCCCGAAGAGGACGAAGTCCCGTGCCACCTCCTCATCAACGCTGCCCGCCTGGAGAGAATAGGTCCCGGGCAAGTCGACGAGCTTGACGCGGCTCCCCTCAAGGGCGAACGACCCCTCCGCCCGCGCCACCGTCTTGCCTGGCCAGTTGCCTGTATGCTGCCGCAGGCCGGTGAGGGCATTGAATACGGTGCTCTTCCCCGTGTTGGGGTTCCCGGCCAGCGCGACGAGATAGTCCCATCGATCGGGCCGGATCCCCAACTGCACGAGGGTCGCGGCCCGGTGGGCGTCACATCCCGTACATGGAGCAGCGGCGGCGCCGGTCATCTCACTCCGCGCCGGTCGGCGACCGCCGCTCGATCCGGACCCAATCGGCTTGCTGCGCACGCAGCGCGATCAGCGCACCTCGAATCCGATACGCCACCGGCTCACGGAAAGCACCCCGCAACTCCGCACGCACCACCGTGCCGGGCACCAACCCCAGGTCGAGAAGTCGCCGACGGTGAGATCCCTGGCATGCCGGAGCGATCTCAATCACCGAGGCCGACTCCCCGGGATGTAGATCCGATAGCGTTTCGAGCGGGCGGTGGGGTACGGCTTCTGCCGGCAGTGGAGCAACCGTGACGTTAGTCGCGACCACCGGCTTGAGCACGCGCTGGTGTCCGTCCGCAGTGAAGCGGAGGCGCTGTGGTGTGGCATCCAGCATCTGCACCTGTGTGCGAGGCGCCAGCCCCGCCGCCACGATCTGCTCGTAGACCTCCCGTGGCTCGTCCTCCAGATGGACGACCGTGGCCTGCTGACCGGGCCGAAGCGCTGTGAGCGCAATGCCGGATTGGGGGGGCAGGTCGCCCCGGGCCGTGGGGATCGGGTCCCCGTGGGGATCGTACAGCGGGTGGCCCATGGCCGACGCCAACTCCTCGACCACGCCCGGACTCATGGTGTGCTCGCGACGCTCGGCGTCGTCATGCCAATCGGCCGGCGACACGCCGGTTCGGTCGGCGAGGTACCGCTCCCAGAGCCGATGGCTTCGAACGATGCGGAGGGCTTCGGCCCGACCCCGGTCGGTTAACGCCAGCGCGGGCCCTGCGGACCGAACGAGTCCCACCAGCTCCAAGTGGGCAACCAGCTTTACGGCCCTGGTACGGGAGATCTCCAGCGCGCCGGCGAGGCTCTCCAGCGAGCACGGCTTCACCGAGTACTCGGCGTCGTACAGGCGCTTGAGTGCGTCCTCTAGCCGTGTGCGCCAGGTGGGTCGGACCAGCTTCGAGAGCCGCGCAACGAGCCCCCGACGCGGCCACAAGAGCCCGACGAGGCCAGTGACGACCAACGCGAATACCAGGAGTGCCAGGGCGGGATCGACCATCGCGCCAAATGATTAGCCCTGACTAAGTTAATCATTCCGCTGGGCTAAGCGCAAGACCTCAGTCGCGCAACCAAGTGACCACGGGAAACTCCCACGCGAGTCAACTCATTTGATGGTAGGCGATTGCGGCAGTCCAGCTGGAACGGACAGCGGACAAGGGCTCGACTGCGATGTGGCCCGGGTCCGTTCAGCGGGGCACACGCAGCGCCACGCCTGCGCCAACGAACCAGCTGTCGACGCCTCCCGTCAGCGTGAGCCCGCTGCTCACGTCCAGCTGCAGGTTGTCGCGAACCAGGAGGGTGAACCCTCCGTCCAGCGAGTGCCGCGACGCACTGCCGGTACTGAGGGCAAACGAACCGAAGCTCTCTACGAAAGCACCTACACGGTCGTGCAGTGAGAGACCCAGGGCAACCGAGTACGACAGATCCACCAGCGTCTCTTCGTCACCGCCCTGGACGATTTCACTGGACCAAGACGGTCCCACATTGTATCCGACCCCGACTCGCTCCGTGAGTTCGTGGGCGGCGGCAAGGAGCAACACGGGGTCCACGCGGGGCGTAGCGAACCCCTCCTGTCCGGTGGGTAGAGTCAAGCCTGCCAAGAGTGCGATGCCAGGACGCAGCCCAACCCCCCGGGCCAGCATGTACTTGAAGCCCACGTCCAGGTCGCCGACGCCAGCCACGCTCCTGGTGTCGCCGGCATCACGCGTTTGCATCCGCTGCCAGCCGGAAAACCCCAGGCGAGCCTCCAGGCGCCGGGCCACTCCGATGCGTGCCAGGGCCTGGGGCACTGCATGACTGCGAACCGTGACGCCGCCATCCTCGTGTTGGCTCAGGGTCCACCCCAGCTCCAGCTGCGCGAACCCCGGCCTGACCGCAGACGCTGACTCGGTCTGGTCCGGACGGTCGGTGATCAGCGGTCCCAGGGTCTGTGCCTCAGCCACCGCGCCGCAGAGTGCCAACCCGACCGCGAGCACCAGCCCCCTTTGCGACGCCGCCGGGAGGAGAGCCGTCCGTGAGCTCAAGGGCAGCCTCCGGCATCAAATCTTTAGCTGCGCCAAACAGACAAATTAGCGTCGCCCAATTTCGCGGCCTGGCCCGGATTCGCAAGACTCCCCGGAGGCACCCTGGGTCGTGACAGGCTGGCGACCAGCATATCTTCCCTTGAACCCGCTGACCATGTCCTTCATCCGGTCAACATCATGGAACCTTTCAAGATCAAAGCCGTTGAGACTATCCCCGTAACCAGCCGGGAGCAGCGCCAGGCCGCGCTCCAGGAAGCGGGCTACAACGTCTTCAACCTTCCGTCTCACCTCATCACCGTCGACCTGCTGACCGACTCCGGCACCTCGGCCATGTCGGATCAGCAATGGGCCTCCCTGATGCAGGGCGACGAGTCGTATGCAGGAAGCCGCAACTATTTCCGACTCGAAGAGACGGTCCGCCGCATCACGGGCTACAGGCACGTGATCCCAACGCACCAGGGGCGGATGGCGGAGAACCTCCTGTTCACCAACTTGGTGAAGCCGTACGACCATGTGCCCAACAACATCCACTTCGACACGACGCGGGCGAACATCGAGCACAACAACGGCGTGGCGGTAAACTGCGTCATCGATGAAGCCTACGACCCCGTTGAGGAGGTTCCGTTCAAAGGAAACATGGACCTCCACAAGCTCGATCGCGTGCTGCTCGAGGTCGGTCGTGAGCGGATACCCTTGGTAGTCCTCACCATCACGAACAACTCCGGCGGCGGCCAACCGGTAAGCCTCCAGAACGCCAGCCAGGTCTCCGACTGGTGTCGTCGACACGACATCCCGTTCTTTTACGATGCCTGTCGCTTCGCCGAGAACGCCTACTTCAACAAGGTGCGCGGCAACCAGAGCGAGGGCATCGCGGAGATCGCGCGGGCGTTCTTCCAGCTGGCCGACGGATGCACCGTGTCAGCCAAGAAGGACGGCCTGGTGAACATCGGAGGCTTCGTCGCCCTGAACGACGACGACCTGGCCGCTCGTCTCAAGAACATGCTGGTCATGATCGAAGGCTTCCCGACCTATGGAGGTCTGGCGGGACGAGACTTGGAGGCCATGGCTCAGGGGCTCGATGAGGTACTGGATGAGCGCTACCTGGCGCACCGCATCGGGCAGCTTCAGGAGTTTGGACAGGCGCTCTGCAAGGCGGGGATCCCCATCGTGAAGCCCGTGGGTGGCCACGCCGTCTACCTCGACGCCAAACGCTTCCTACCCCACCTCCCCCAGGAGCAATTCCCCGCTCAAGCGCTCACCTGTGCCCTGTACCTGGAAGGCGGCGTTCGTGGCGTGGAGATCGGTGGTCTCATGTTCGCTGCCGACGGGGAGTGGCCCGAGCTCGAACTGGTGCGCCTGGCCGTCCCTCGCCGAGTCTACACCCGGAGCCACCTGGAGTATGTGGTCGAGGTTTGCGCGCAGCTCTATGCGCAGCGGGAGTCCATCCGCGGTCTGCGGATCACCTACGAGGCGCCGGTGCTGCGTCACTTCACGGCGCGGCTGGAGCTGGTGTAGACGAGGTACTGGGTCCTGGGTCCTAGGGTGTTGGCAATAGCTACCCATTCCCAGTGCGGCGTCCCAGGAGTTCGTTGCACAAACGCCATGCGCCGGTGCGTCCCGCAGGCCGCCGGACGACCGGCGGTCTCGGAACCAACACTGCCCTCGTGGCGTCCATCGCTCACCTAGGGGCGGGCGTCGAGTCCGCCGGCGCGTGGGTGCCCGAAGGGACTCACCGGCGCGTGCGAGATGCAACGGACTTCAGGGACAGGACAGTAGGACCGAGAACTCACAGCATTCCGAGATCATGCATCGTCCGTTCCAGCCTCTCCAACGGAACGCCGAGCTTCTCCGCGGCGCGGCGACGGTCGTCGCCACATTCCTGCAGTGCCTCACTGATCATCTGTCTCTCCAGTTCCTCCCGGGTCAGCCCGGCTGCCGCCGACAGCCTGCCTCGGTCAACCTTCTTCAGGAACTGGGAGGTGAAGCTCCCCAGGCCTTCGTGTTCCCGGGCAAGGATGTCTCGCATTTCGCTGAGTTCGCGACGGGCAGTCTCGGCGGCGGGTGTGTTGGGGAATCGCTCACACAGAAGCACCAGCTCCGGAATCGCCCTCCGCGGTGTCTCGAGCCTGTGGATGTAAACGTCGATAATCTCTTGAACGGCGAGCAACTCCTGGCCTTGAGTGAGCTCCGCGTCAGCCCGTGCCCGGCGAAACCACGTGATCGCGTCCTGGGGTCGGTTCAGATGATCCCGACACAGTCGAGCGAGCTGAAAGTACGGCTCGGGATCTTGCGGGTACTCGATGGCGTGCAGTTCGTACGCCTCGGCCGCTGCCTCGAAGCGCCCCCGGGCCACCAGCGAGGCGGCATACGAATACTCACGCGCCCGAGGCGTGCTCTCGCCGGACGGATTGTAGATCTTCTCCGTACTCGCGGCTGCGCCGCCGACCACAGCTAGGGCGGTGTAATAGACCAGGGCCACGCCTACCGGAATGCCGACAGCTGCGGCGACGAACGGGTCGACGCCGATAGCCCTCCCGATCGAGGACCCGGCAACCGCGCCGAAGATCGGCCCCGCAATGAGGGAGTACACGAAGATCCGCGCCCGGTAGAGCCGCTCAGCAGCGTCGAAGTCCTTGAGGCGGCGCTTTGCCATACGTCTCGTCCTGTTAGGTCGGTGAACTAAAGACGCCCGCCGGATCCCAGGCGTGTCAAGAGATGCCACCCAGCGCCCTTGCAGCGGCGACCGGAGCGGATGGTTAGTGTTAGATATTGACGCCGCCACCGGGCGGTGGCACAGCTGATGGCGTCCGACCAAGGAAGGTCTCCACGGTGAAGACCATCGGACTTCTGGGGGGAATGAGCTGGGAATCCACTCGTACCTACTACGAGGCGATCAACCAGGAAGTGAGGGCGCGATGCGGCGGCCTTCACTCGGCGAAGATCGCCATGTACAGCGTGGATTTTGACGAGATCGAGCGTCTCCAGGACGCTGGGCGCTGGGACCAGGCAGGGAGGGTGCTGGCCGAAGCCGCCAAGCGCGTGGAGGCGACGGGCGCCGATTTCCTCCTGCTGTGCAGCAACACCATGCACAGCGTCGCCCCGGAAATCGAGCAGGCGATCGGGATCCCCCTGCTGCACATCGCCGACGCCACTGCCGAGGAGGTCAAGGGCACATCTCTACACACAGTTGGCCTCTTGGGAACCAAGTTCACCATGGAGCTGGACTTCTATCGAGGACGGCTCGTCTCACGACACGGTCTCGAAGTATTGATCCCCGCCGAGTCGGAGCGGGAGCTGATCCACCGGGTGATATACGACGAGCTCTGCATGGGGAGATTGCTCGACGTTTCCCGGGAGCAGTACGTGGACATCATCAACAAGCTGGCTGCCCGCGGCGCCGAAGGGATCATCCTCGGGTGTACCGAGATCTCCCTGTTGGTCGCTCCCGAGCATTCGCCATTGCCTCTCTTCGACACCACCACGATCCACGCGCGCGCGGCCGTGGATTGGGCCCTCGCCTAGGCCAACTGCTCGGCGTGATGCGCGGCTCCCGGTCTGGCCCTGCTGTTCTCGATTGACCGGTTACCGTGGAAGACGGCATCTTTAGGCGGGAGTTCAAAAAGTGTGGAGGCCACAATGCGGACTATGATCTGTGGCATTGCGCTCTCTGCTATTCTGGCCCTCCCGACGGCGGGCGAGCTCGCTGCGCAAACTGTTCGGGGTGTGGTGGTCAACGCTGCCACCGGTGACCCGGTCGCCGACGCCTCGGTCGTGCTGCTTGACAGCAAAGGCCAGATTCGCCGAGGGACGCTCACAGCACCCGACGGGTCCTTCTCGCTCGCGATACCGGAGAACGACACTTATACCGTTCGCGTTGGTGGTGCCGGCTACAGCACGTGGGACTCGCAGCCGATGAAGCTCAGGACAGATGAGGCCAGCGAGCTGGAGGTGCGACTGGCGCCGGTGGGAGGTGAAACCGGCTGGATGGAGGCGTTCTACCAGCGCAGGGCGACGGGGAACGGGACGTTCCTGACGGCGCAAGACATACAGGAGCGGGGCGGGGACCGGTTCACGGACATCATGCAGCACCTGTCAGGTGTGAGCGTCGTCCCGCTGCCCGGGAGCCGCGATTACTTCACGGTACGCCTCGCTGGCTCACACGCCGGTGCCGAGCGAGCTGGGGTGAGACACCGCGGCGAGCGCAGCGGCGATTGCCCACCGCAGCTCTACGTAGACGGGAAGTGGTGGGGCACCATCGACGATGCCGGTGATCGTGGCCCCGACTTCGAGTTGCTCCCCCGTGACCTGGCTGGCGTCGAGATATACACCGCTGCCGTCGTGCCCGATGAGTTCTACACGGGTCGCGAGTCTCTGTGTGGGGTGATCGCAGTGTGGAGGAAGCCGGGTAGCTGAGCCTGGTTGAGATACGTATCGCTGTACGGCTGCGAACGCGGGAACTCGCTAAGCTCCGCCCCCCAGTCAATCGAGCCGTTCTTCCCCACTAGCGCCACGGTGCGCATGTCTCCGATCACGCCGTAGTCCTCGATGGGTTGATATGCCACAGCGCGTATCCTATGCCGCGGGTCGCCCATGCCAACTACTCAAGCGCCGGGCGGCACTGCCAGGTTCCTACCTGGTCCCGATGATGTCATCTCGCGCAAGCAGAGGCTACGACGCAACGTGCGATCGGGGTCGTCCTTCTCCCGCCACTCAAACGCAATGAACCCATCCGGCTTCCGGACGATACCCAGGTGCTCCCGGTACCATGCCTTGAGCTCTGCCGGATCGTGGGCTTTGAAGAAGATGCCTCCAATCCCGGTCACTCGCTCCATGACGGTCCCTCCCTACGAAGCTCGAGGTCCAAGTCATTGCCCACCCGTCTTACCCGACCTGATCCCGGATCGCTGCAGCACGACGTGCACAGGCGCGCGGTCCTGCGCAAGGCGCCTTGCCGGGCGTGATTTGCATGCCAATCGGAGCCCCGCTAGCATGTTGAATCCGGGCACGGCGCAGCCCGGCTGAGACTCGGCTGTCGTGCTGACTCGTCAGAACACTTCCCGGCCGGATGCCAGTGGCTTACCCGACTACGTACGACTACAGGGTGGACTCCGAGGATCGCATTTGCTGGGTGAGCCCGGCCTGGGAGGATTTCGCGCGGCAGAACGGAGCACCCCATCTCACTGAGGGGGCCGTGCTTGGCACCTATCTCTGGGACTACGTCTCGGGAGAGGAAACTCGGTACCTGTACCGTCTGATGCTCGCCTCCGTCAGAACCCGAGGCCGAACCGTCACGCTCCCGTTTCGCTGCGACTCGCCCACGCTGCTGAGGCACATGGAACTCCGGATCGCTGCCGTCCCCCGCGGGGAGGTGAAGCTCCGTGGCGTCCTCCTTCGCGAGGAGCAGCGACCCTACCTCGCACTCCTCGATCCGTCAGCAGCTCGCGTTGACAAGCTCCTGACAATCTGTAGTTGGTGCAAGCAGATCCGAGTATCTGACCTGGAGTGGCTCGAGCCCGAGGACGCCGTACGCCGGCTGAAGTTGTTCGATGCCGTTCGGCTGCCGCGTCTGACGCACGGCATCTGCACCTCCTGTGAGGCCAAGGCCTTGGGTGAGAGCGACGCCCCGAACCGCCGGTGACCGCCGCGAATCGCTCTATCCCGCGCAACGATCGAACGGTATGTTAGGCCATTGGCGCCCGAGCGTCGGGAACGACCAGGAGGATTGTCATGGCCAAGGAGCATTGCCCCAACTGCGGTGGTGAATTGCCGCCAGACGTGAGCGCCAAGTCAATTCCTCTGACAACAGAGAGCGGTCTCCTAGCGACGCGACACGACGCTCCGTGTCAGTGCGGGTCTCAACTTCCCAGCGACGAGCCGCCGCCAAAGGAAGGGTGATTCCGACCGGGCACGGCTCGGCAGCGCGGCCTCCGACCCCTACTGACCCACCCTCCGCCACAGCACCAGCACGCCGCACGCCGATCCCGGCCGGTTGAACCGCGCCGGCACCCTGCCTGAGCCGGAGTAGTACTCCACGGCATCCAGCTGAGCCGCGCTGACGTGCGAGTCCAAGTCCACGGTGAGTCCATCGCCGACGTAGACGCCGTCTACGAAGTACAGCGGCGGACATTGCTCGGCGCTCGGCGCCCGTGTCGAATAGATGAGGAATCGGCGCAAATCCCTGCCAGGGCTCGGGCCAAGCACAAATCCCATGGCCGACCTGGGTGGTGGCAGGTCCCGTCCGTAGTTGGGATTGGGAAGGACTCTGATCCCCGGCATGTGCCGCAACACGTCGGTGGTCACCCGAGGCGCCCAAGCCCTGAGCTGCTTGCGCTCGACGAACGCGCCGACCTCGGATTCCTTGCGCTCGTAGAATCCCACCTGCGCGAGGTGCCGCACCGTGGGCTCAGCCTCCACCACCACTCCCTCCAACACAGGTGTTCCCGCAGTGAGCTCGAGTCGACCCAGCTCTGCCTGCCCAGGCTGGGGGACTCCCACCGTCAGCACGAGGGCTCTGAAGCCGAGCTGCCGCACCCTGAACTCGTGCCGGCCGATGGGTACTCCCGCGAGTCGGAACCGGCCCTGTGCATCAGTCCGGGTTTGCAGGTTGAGCGCTACGACTTCGACAATGGCTCCCTGAATCGGCTCCCCCGTCTCACTGGAGACAACCTTCCCCGTCACGACAACGGCACTGTCGGTCTGCGCCTCAAGCAAGGCCGGCGCGAGTGGCAATGAAAGGGAGACGATCAGGCCGAGGACCGCCCTGAGAGTTTGTCGCTGCTGGCGAGGGGAGGCGTCGTGGACCCGCATAGGGCACCTCCATCATCATGGCCTGCGGCTTGCAGTCTCCAGGCCGCCTCCGCCCCGCGTCAGCGAACCCAACGGCTACTGTCGCAATTAGGGGTTGCGAGGCAGGTACTCCACGCGGCCACGTAGTCGTAATACACCTGGTCTCGCCGCAGTTGCCGCCTCTCAGTTGCGCATGCCAGTACTCGGGTTCCGCAATGTGACACCGCGCGACACTGGCGTGACAAGACCTCCCTCGACCGATACGTTGATACTGACGTGCGACCCGTCGAGCTGCGCCATGGGTTTCACTCCACCTGCGTCAGACATGCGCCACCGAGCCATCGGACCAGTCGACCGGCTCCCCCCAGCATTGCAGCGGGCCTGCGAACCTGGCGATGAGTTCCGGCCGATCCCGGAACCGGCCCCCCATGACTGGCTTGCGAACCACCCGGAGTTGGGTCAAACCTTCGAACAGTTTGTCAATGCCGGCTGCAACAAGCCCGATACAACCCGAAGCAAGATCTACCTCCAACCGCTGGAGGACTTTCCGGCAGGCGAGGGCCCATCTCTCGAGCAGCTTCGACGGTTCGCCCAAGCCTTCTTTGCCATCGAGGTCACCATCCTGTCGCCGGGCGGCCTGGGGCAGCACCCCATTACGTCGAGAAGGAATCCCTACACTCGACAGATACAGCTGCTGACCACCGACATCTTGACACTCCTCACGCGCCGGCTCCCCAGCGACGCCTTCTGTCTCCTCGGGATCACCATGTCGGACCTCTATCCGGAGCCGGCGTGGAATTTCGTCTTCGGCCAGGCCTCGCTACTGGAACGGGTGGCTGTGTATAGCTTCGCCCGCTACGACCCCCGGTTCTACGGGGAGGAGCGGGGGCACGCTGAGCACGTGATGCTCCGTCGAAGTTGCAGGGTGCTGGCGCACGAGACGGCGCACATGTTCGGCATCCAGCACTGCATCTTCTTCCACTGCCTGATGAACGGCTCGAACCACGTCACCGAGAGTGATGCGCGGCCGCTTCACCTTTGCCCGGCAGACCTCCGCAAGCTGCACCACAGCGTTGGTTTCGATGTCGTGGATCGATACCGACGCCTGCGGGACTTCTGGCGGGAGGTCGGCTTCGACGACGAAGCGCAATGGCTCGCCGGGCGACTGCGGCACATCGAGGCGTGACGATCCGGGTCGAACGCTCCTGGCAAGCACTCTTGGCTCGACTGCAGGACGACCGGCAGTGGCGCAGCATCATCGTCCTCGGTCCCGTCGACTCCGGGAAGACGACGCTGTGTCGCTACCTGGGGAGGGAGCTTGCCAAGTCCCACCGCACGGCCGCCATCGACTGTGACCCCGGGCAATCGGTGCTGGGACCACCTGCCGCACTGGGGCTTGCTTGGGAGCCATGGGATGGGAAGCGCGTCTCAGCGTTGCGGTTCGTTGGCTCGACGACGCCCAGCGGGCATTTGCTGCAGACGCTGACAGGCGTCAAGCGGCTCGTCGATCGGGCGTCCGAAGACGGCGCTCAGAGAATCGTCCTCGACTCGTCGGGCTACGGCTCCACCGGCGCCCTCCGAGAGTTCCACTATCAGACGCTTGACCTCCTCGAGCCCGACTACCTGGTTGCCCTCCAGCAGGCAGACGAGCTGGAGCCGCTGCTTGGGAGCTTCGCGCGCCGAGTGGACCTCGAGGTGTGCCGCCTACCGATCTCCCAAGCCGTGGTGGGCCGAGATCCCACAGAGCGCCGGGCTTACCGACACCGCAAGTTCAGGCAATACTTCGAGGGGGCAGCGGTGCGGACACTGTCCCTCGACGGCGTCGGATTCCACGGCATGGTTCCGGCCACCGATAGTCCCGAACGCTTCCGCACGCGCCTCGTCGCCTTGTGCGACCGGCGTGGGTTCGTGGTGGTGATGGGGATCATAGAAGGCCTGCGGCTCGACGAAGGCTGCCTCGAGCTGTACGCACCTCCCTTCGCAGCGAGCCAGGTCGCCTCGGTGCAGCTTGGGTCGATCCGCCTCGACCGAGACGGGAGGGAGCTGTACTACGGACCGCCCGGCGGAGGCAGATAGCCGGGGGCAGGCGCCGGTGGCTACGGGATGAACCGGGGGCGGCCAAGTCGGGTTAATGAGGAGAGGTGCCCTGAAACCGTGGTCAGGACAGGCCGTTCGAGTCGGACGAACAACTCCCACTGGCTGATCCTCGCAGTCGGCGTCCTCGTCTGCCCCCCGTGGGCGGCCGTCGAGGCGCAGCAGATCGAGGGCGAGCTAGTGGCCCAGGGTAGCGGGCGTCCCGTGGCCTACGCGTTCGTCGTGCTCCGGGACTCCACCGGTGCCGAGCGTGGGCGAGCCCGCACAGACGCGCTGGGGCGGTTCGCCCTCCAAGCACCGGAAGCAGGGACGTACCGGCTGCAGACGGCCATCATTGGCGTCAAGAGCCAGACCTCGCGCCCGTTCGTCCTCGGGGCCGACGAGATCCTCCCGTACCGGATGGAGGTGGTACTTCTCCCGATACGGTTGAGTGCAGTAGTGGTTACGGGAGAGGCCCGCTGCCGCGTCACCCCGGATGCCGGTGCCGCCGTGGCGCAGGTGTGGGAGGAGGCACGCAAGGCGCTGTCGGCCGTGTCGTGGAGCCAGCGGTCGGATTCGCTCCAATACCAGATCATCCACTACACTCGACGGCTCAACCCGGGGAGCCTCAAGCCCGTGGGCGGAAGGGCGACCCGGGCCTCAGGCACCACTGCTGGCTCCCCCTTCGCCAGCGCCCCGGCGGCGGAGCTGTCTGCCACGGGATACATCCGCCGGAACGCAGACGGGGCATGGGAGCACTTCGGTCCCGACGCCGACGTGCTGCTGTCGGAGACGTTCGCGAACGACCACTGCTTCTACTTGCGAGAACATCGCGACGAAGCCGAGCTGGTGGGCCTCGGGTTCGAGCCGGTACGCCGACGCGAATTGCCGGACGTGAGGGGCGTGCTCTGGCTCAGCAAGGAGACCGCGCGTCTCAGATACGTCGATTTCGAGTACACGCGGCTGCCGTGGCCGGTACCCACGCGACATGTCGGTGGCCACGTCGAGTTCGAGCAGCTCCCCACCGGACCCTGGATTGTAAGCCACTGGTGGCTGCGCATGCCGGTGCTGGTCCGGCGAGACCCCATCCGGCGGCCAACACTCCTGGGGTTTCACGAGACGGGCGGATACGTAATTCAGTTCCAGCACGACGTCGCAGTCGCATCGAGTGCGGGGGCGGTCGCCGTCAGCGACGTCCCGGACGAGCCGGACACCGAGTGGCACGCGAGCCCCGACCTCATGCGACCCTCGCCGGGTCCCGTTCTCCGCGGCGTGGCGGCCGAGCTCGGTGCCGGCGGGCCTGTAGCCCGGGCAACCGTGCTGCTGTTGGGCCCCTCCGACAGCGTGCACGCTGTGACTCAGAGTACCCCGCAAGGATGGTTCGAACTCACGGCTCCCGGTCCCGGGCTGTTCCGCCTTCAGGTGAGCCGCTGGGGATACCGGGGCGTTTCGTCGGAGCCGCTGGAAGTGGCCCGGGGTCAGATGGTGGATCTGCGGGCGAACCTGCGGTACCTCGTAGCACCACCGGACTCCGCCGTGCCGGACACGGCGCCACGCAGGGTTGTCGAGCCGCTGGCCGCCTTCAGCCAGCGACGCGCATCCGGCATCACGCTGTTCTCATTCAACCAAAGCGAAATCGAAGAGCGGGCCGCCGAAACCCTGTTGGCACTGGTCGCCACCGTGCACGGGGCCCGCGTGACTGGGCCGCCCGAGCAGCGCTCAGTCGCCCTGAACGCCAGTAGCTGTCCGCCCGCCGTCTACATCGACGGACATCCAGCGGTGACGTGGCAGTTCCTCAGGACGCTGCCCATCGAGTGGGTAGCCGCAGTCGAAGTGTTCCGCAACGCCGTCGAGACCCCGGAGGCGTACCTCCCACCGGAGGAACAGACACCGGACTGCGGCACCGTCCTCGTCTGGACTGTTGGCACGGGGACTCGCGCGTACCAGTGAGTCCTGCCGGGCGCTGTGGTGTGCATTCAAAGTCGGTGTAGGTGCTAGGTGCTTGGTTCTAGGGGATGCGCGAGGTCGGCGCCCGAGGCCCTGGCGCCGAGCACCCAGCACCCCGTGCCAGCCACGCCTCCTACCGGTGGTGTCGCAGCAAGAACTCTCCGATCATAACGCTCGTGGGGAAGAACGTCGTGGGCCACTGGTGGCCCACATCCTCCAATGCATAGAGCACGGTCTCGACGCCTGCCGCGCAGTCCGGGTAGGCCTCGCGCCGGGCGGCGAATCCTGAAACGGAGTCCGTCACCACGCTGGAGACATTAGGTGTACTGTCGCACCGGTTCCGCGCAGCCCAGATGCGGATCGACTCATCGACCGACAACAGCCCACGACTGGGATCACCGTCGTACGGCACGGATTGGTCCCGCGTACCGTTCACCATGAGGATGGAGATTCTCCCTCCGACCCGACACTCCCCGGCGATGTCGTGCGGCACTGTCGCGGCAACGGGCGCCGCCCCTGCAAACGAGCTCGAGAGACGACACGCGAGTGTTTGCGCCATGAACCCACCGTTGGAGAACCCGGTCACGTAGATGCGATCCGGGTCCACAACGAGGAGGTTGTCCAATCGTTCGATGAGTTCGGCGACGAACGCCACGTCATCGACGCCCTGCTGCTCGAGGTCGCTTCCCGCATAGGCCCACCCCAGAACGCCGTCGGGATACGCCACGATGAAGCCTAGCTCGTCAGCCGCCGGATCCAGTTGCCTCGTCTGGCGCATCTGTGAGCCGCTGCCGCCGCCGCCGTGAAGGGCGAACAGCAGTGGGGTCGGGTCAGCACCGGTGTATCCGGCCGGGAGATGCACCTGGACTTCCCGCTGCCGGCCGTGCAGCTCGAAGCTCAGCTCGAAGTCCCCGGTGCGCTTGAGGAACGGCCCTTCCGTGGAACAAGACCCGGCCAGGCCGGCCGCCAGCATGGTGAGCAGCGCGCCCCGGGATGACGCGAAGCGAGTGAGACGGGCCGCGGAGCTACCGCGGCGCCCTGTGCTCGATCCCATCATCACCAAGGTGTACGATACACTGGATTCGCGAAAGCGGCCGGCGGCCCCCTTTGTCGGCCTTGACTGCGAGCACTCGGTGGGTTTCGATAGCCGGCGCCGACGCGGGGCTGTTCACACCAGCCAGGCGAGGAATAACCAGGCTGTGTAACAATGGCGCAGGAGATCCGCCCAGTCGCACGCTGGTAAGAGGAGGCAGATGGGACTCACGCGCACACTCAGGCCGGTCGACTACCTGTTGATCGTCTTCAACGCCGGCTTCGGCCTCCTCTGGGTGTCAGCTCTCGGACGATACCCGGATGCGCTCTGGATGGTGGTAGCGCACGCCGGCGCCATTTGGCTAGCCGTGCTGTGCGGACGGCTGGGCCCGGAGGCATCGGGATTCGGGCGCAGCGCCGGCGACCTCTACCCCATCGCGCTGATCGCGATCTACTGGCTCGAGATGGGATTGGTACGCGAGGCGTTCCATCCTAGCACGTTCGATGCCGTCATCGCCGCCGCAGACCGGTGGCCATTCGGACGCCATCTCCAGCAGATCTGGATGCCCGCCATGCCCCAGGTGTGGTTCAGCGAGCTGATGTTCGCGGCCTACTGGGTCTACTACCCGATAGTCTTTGTGACTCCGCTGGTTCTGGTGCTCCGCAGGCGCGCCGCAGCCGGCCGAGTGGTGTTTCGCACCACCGTCGCCTATCTCGCGTGCTACGCGTCATATGCCATCTTCCCGGTGGACGGGCCGAGCCATACCATGGAGCGCTTTGTCGGGCCGCATACGGAGGGCTTCTTCTACCAGCTGGTCACGTCCGCGATCCATGCCGCCGACTCGATGGGCACGGCGTTTCCGAGTTCTCACGTGGTTGGCGTCGTCACCATGGCTTTGCTCGCGACCAGGTGGTTCTCGCGGCCGATGGCCCGGCTCTATCTGCTTGGTGCCCTGGGAGTCGCGGTCTCGGCGGTGTACACACAGGGTCACTTCGCGATAGACTCGGTGGCCGGGATTGCCTACGGCGTTGCGCTCTACGCGTTCGTCTCGCCCATGCTCGAACGTGTTCTGGCAGCGAGGGAGGTGCGGTGATCAACAAGAAGTACGCTACCGTTGGGGTCCTTGGTGGACTCGGTCCCGGGGCCACTTTGGACTTCTTTGCCAAGGTTCTGGAAAACACACCTGCCGCGACCGATCAGGATCACGTGCACCTGATCATCGACAACAATCCGCAGGTACCCGATCGCAATGCAGCGGTGGCGGGGACAGGTCCATCACCCGCGCCCATGCTCGCGGAGATGGCCAAGAGGCTCGAGAACGCCGGCGCTGACTTCCTGGTTATGCCGTGCAATGCGGCTCACGCCTTCGAGGACGCAATCGCGGGAGCGGTGTCGATTCCGTTCGTGAGCATTATTAAGGAGACCCGCGATGAGGTGATGCGGAGCTTCCCAGACATCAAGTGTGCAGGTGTGCTGGCGTCCAGCGGCTGCATTGACGCGGAGCTGTACAAGCGAGCCTTCGTTGATAAAGGAGTCCAGATCGTCGTACCAACAGGGGCCGACCGGGACACGTTCATGCAGTTGCTATGCAAGATCAAGTCGGGCAATCAATCGGGCGACATCAAGCGGACGATGCAGGTCATAGCCGCAGGGCTCATAGCTCGCGGCGCGGAGATCATCGTCGCAGGCTGTACGGAGGTTCCGTTGGTGCTCGATGAGACAGATGTCGCGCGTCCGCTGGTCAATTCGACGGACGTCCTGGTGACGAGGACGATTGATTACGCACAGGGGGGATCGAGCTCCGCGTAACCCATCCACGAATCCGCAGTCACGCACCCAAGAGAGCAAGGCCCTGCATCGCAGGGCCTTGTGCCAGAGCGGTGGGGCGGCTGGACCTGCACGTCGCAGCGGCGACGCTCCGCCCGCTAGCGCGCGCCGCTCGAAGGTAGAGAGCGGCAAGCTCGCCGCCGAACTCAGCGAACCACGGGCAGGCTTATGTTCGAGAGGTGCCCTCCACCTCGGTACACGGTGAAGGCAGCGCCGGCAGCTGGCAGCTCTGTATTGTCGGCGTCGGCGCCGGTGATCGTCACCCGAATATGGTTCCCGACATTGAAGACGTTCGACGTGGGGATCAGATCGAACACCAAAGCCGTCGGCTGACCCTGAGGCAGCGACTCCGCGTCTCCGGCGTAGCTTCGGTGATAGGGCAGCCCGAGGACGTCATACGGAGGGTCGGCGAGTGCCCGGTGCGAGGCTCGAAGGATACCCTCCGTCACGTAGTACGCGGTGCCGTAGGGCGTCACCTCTTCCAGATACACGTAGATGTCAGCATCGCCGGAACTCGCAGTGACATAGAGGGTGACAACTGGATGCCCGGTGACGTTCACGTCCTGGTCGAGCGGTGGCGACGTGTATGTGAGCCCCTTGGCATCGTTTCTCCCCAGGTCGGGATAGGCCATCGGAACACCGACACCGTTGTCCCACCGTGTCGCTTGACCCGTTGTGGTGCTGCGATCCACCCGATAGAGATCCCGACCGTCCTCGCCCGGTTCACTGCGGGAAAGCACTCCGTCGTTCACCGAAGACACACTCCCGCTCGGTCCCTCGGCGAAGTAGTACGCCTGCTGTTCAGCGCTGGTTAGCGGCCACTCGCTCGTGGACTGCCAGGTCCATCGCCCCGGCTCGATCATCGTGGCGTAGTTGATCGCGTCGCCGCCCATCACACCGTTTTCCACACCCTTCAGCCAATGATCGAACCAGCGCAATTGCTCGATCGTGATGAGTGCCGTGCGTTCCGCGCGCACCAAACTGTCGGTCGTGCCGTGGGACCAAGGGCCTAGGGCAAGTTTCTGCGGCGTTTCCAGATTGGCGAACCAGAGAAACACGTCACGCGTATAGATATCGAACCAGCCATTCCACTGGTAGATAGCGACGCCGGACTCGTTGATCTCGCGAAGGTACCCGACCGGGTTGTTCTGCGCCCACAGATTGCGCCCCTCGATCTCAGAATCCCGAAACCGCCCTTTGGGCACTTCAGCAATTACGTCCCAGTTGTCCTGATGTTCGCCCACCGCTTCGGCGAGGAGCGCGCTACCCTCGTCGCCATCCACCGGGGGCACCGGGACCTCGATGTCCAACCGCCGCGTCAGGCGACCCCACGTTTCGATGAAATCGTTGCGATACACCCCGCCGGGATAGGCGAGGTCGTAGAGATCGAATGCGGCCATCGACGGGAAGATCGCCTTGAGCGCTGGCGGCTTCTGGCTTGCCGCCATGAACTGGGTGATGCCGAGATAGGACCCACCGAACATGCCCACGTTGCCGTCACTCCACGGCTGCGCCGCGATCCACTCGGTGATCTCGTATGCGTCGCGAGTCTCCTCGGGCGAGAAGGCTCCCGTGTACCGGCCGAATGACGCACCGCTGCCTCGGACGTCCACCGCGACTACGACGTAGCCGTGCCGAACGAGGGCTTGAAGTGGTGGTGACCCGTCAACGATCGAGTACACTCGCCCTTCGTTGGAACGAGCGCGATGATAGCGGTGATGCGTCCACACAGTCGGGAGCGGCTCGTCGACCGGCGTCTGGTTTCGAGCCGGTCTCACGATGTCGACGGCGAGTTTCACGCCATCCCGCATCTCGACATATTCCGAACTTCGGACCCATTCATCGTACCGCTCCGAGTACGGACTCTCATACTCGCCGAAGGAGGACGAGACGCGGAGTGGCCGTTCACAGCCAGTGACGACGACCACGGCAAGCATACTCGCCGCAACAACGCAGCGGTGCAGGTGGGAGATGGCCATTGGATCACGACTCCGTTTCGGTACAGCGAGTACTAGGGATCGGTTGGTACCGAGCGGGCAAAATCTACACGTTAGGCACCTGGGCGGAAACTCCTCTGCCTACGAGCAACTCCGGCGCACGACGGTGCAATAGGTGCCCACGCCAAGGAAACCCGATTGGACACGCGGCCGGGCTGAACGGCAGGCATAGAGAGGCTGTGACACATGCGCGGGACTCGAACTCGGCACGTCGTTCTCGTGGGGGGCGGGCACTCCCACATCCAGGTCCTGGAGAGCTTCGCCACTCAACCGCTGCCGGACACGCGCCTGACGCTAGTAGTGGACAGGCCAATTGCCATCTACTCGGGGATGGTTCCGGGACTCATCGGCGGCCAGTATCGCGCGGAAGAGCTGGAAATCGACGTTGCACACTGGGCTCGGCGAGCGGGCGCTCAGGTAATCATCGCCAGAGGCGTGAGGATCGACGCCGAGAACCGCCAGGTCGCCGTCGAGGACGGGCCGCCCGTTCCATACGACGTCGCCTCCTTCGACATCGGTTCAACGGTGGCAGGGCTGGACCTCCCTGGAATCCGAGAACACGCTCTGGCCGCACGTCCAATCAACGTGTTCACTCGAGAGGTCGAGAAGCTCGTGGCACGGGCTCGTGCGCATGATCCAGGTGATCCGTTTCTGGTGGTGGTGGTGGGCGGTGGAGCGGGGGGTATCGAGGTCGCGTTCGCGCTAGAGCATCGCCTTGGCCAGGAAGCGAAGGGCCAAGTGGAGGTACTGCTGCTCGAGGGCGGCCCGACGATCCTCCCCGGGTATCCTCAATCACTCGTGCGTCGGGTGCAACGCCATGCCCAGATGAGACGAATCGCGGTTCACTGCCACGAAAAAGTGGTGGCCGCAGAACGGGACGCGCTCAGGCTCGCAAACGGGGAAAACCTCTCCTATCACGCCCTGTTATGGGCCACCGGCGCCGTAAGCCACCCCATCTTCCGCGACTCGGGATTGTCAACCGACGAGCGCGGGTTCGTTCGCGTGCGATCCACATTGCAGTTCGAGGATTACGAGAATCTGTTCGCGGCAGGCGACTGCGCTACCCTGATCGATCACCCGAAGACCCCGAAGGCGGGAGTCTATGCCGTGCGACAGGGACCGTACCTCACGGGCAACATCCGCGCGTTACTCGCAGGAAAGCCGCTACGCTCGTACACGCCCCAGAGCGACTTCCTCACCCTGCTGAATCTCGGTGGAGGCATCGCGCTGGGAACGAAATGGGGACTCTCGGTCGAAGGGCGGTGGGTGATGAAGCTCAAGGACCGCATTGATCGGCGTTTCATGCAGCGCTTCCAGCTGTCGCGTCGTGCTGGACCTGCGTCATGACCTGCTAGAAATGGTCCCGCCGTGTGCCGCACTCGCCCCACGGGCCCTACTCCCGATCAAGCGTCGTGGCGATCAGGCTCATCAGCTCGGTCACCTCGGGCACGCGACCCTGCAGCACTATGTCGCCGTCGATACCGAGCGCTGGCGTCCGCATCACGCCGGCATCCGCGATTTCCCCGATGTCCTCGACCTTCGTGACGTCGGCGGGCTGCCCCAGCCCGGTGAGCGCTTCGCGGGTGCGCTGCTCCAACCGCTTACAGTTGGCACACCCTGGACCGTATACACGCACATCCATAGCCTCCCCACCTCCTCCATGAATCTGGTACCCGAGTTGTCTTGCGACCTCGGCATGTGTGAATCACGCCATGATCATGCCATACAGCAGGCCCGTAATCGTGGCCATCACGATCGTCAGGCAGATGAACGCCAATGTCTTTTTCGTACCCATCACGCTCCGAATCACGAGCATGTTGGGGAGCGACAGCGCCGGCCCCGCGAGCAGCAGCGCCAGGGCCGGACCCTGCCCCATGCCGCTGCCGAGGAGCCCTTCTAGAATCGGCACCTCGGTGAGCGTCGCGAAGTACATGAGCGCCCCAGCGAAGGACGCGAACCCGCAACATCAACGGCGTGAAACGCGGGCGCACCCGCGGCTCGTGATTCTATCGCTGTGCCACAGCCTGTTATCCTCTTCCCCTACTGCCCCATCTCCCCCCCCCCCCCCCACAGCAACCAGAGGCGCNNAGAGGCGCCGGACGGATTCGTTGCTAAGTAGATCCGCGCCGGAGGGATCTATCCGCAGCCGCAGAATCCAGTCACCACGAGTTCGCAGTAGGTCTTCCTCCTTGCGAGACTGTATCCGGGATTCCTCTTGGTCGTGTACTTCTTCTTACACCTTCCGCTGCGACACGAACCGACACACTCGAACTGGTTGGAAAGCTCCCGCTTCATTGCGTTGTATATGCGGTTTATGCCAAACCGCTGCACCGCCCGGCAGGCCGTGTTCAGCGGTACTGGAGGGCTCGGCGGAGGACCTGGCCGGCGCGGTCTGGGGCCAACCCAGTATGGCGCGCCCCCATTAATGAACGCCCGCCAGTCCGAAAGATTCCGCTCCCAGACGTGGAAGTCTCGTTCCCATCGAGCCGCCCGCCTCCGATCTCTTGCCGTCATCGCTCTCGTGTACAGCCGGATCTTCTCGTGTGGCCCACGCGGCTTTTCCGTACACGTGTTCTTACGCTCCTTACGCGCTCGCCTTCGGGCAGGCATACTCTCCCCTTTCTTCAGAGTCCAGGTGACGTCGCTCCCCGCCACTCCATACCCGAAGACAATGATCCCCTTTGGACCTTAGCTGCGCAAGCCGCACGACTCAACTGCCTTTCGTCCCAGCCGTTGTCATCCGACCGTGCCAATACTACATTTCGCCAACTAACGAACTGACGCAACTGTATCAGGCGACCCAGATCCACAAGGCGCTGGCCCATCCTGCGCGGCTCCGCATCCTCGCCATGCTCCGCAGCGGGGAGTTGTGTGCGTGTCAGGTCACGGCGGTGTTGGAGCTCGCTCCCTCCACGGTCTCTGCCCACCTCGTCGAGCTGCGGCGTGCCGGCCTCGTGAACGAGCGAAAGGATGGCCGGTGGGTGCACTTCCGGCTCTCGCGGGCCGTCGGCATCCGCCAGATCCTCAAGTCGGTGTGGCGACAACTGCAGGTAGACCGGCAGGTGGACAGCGACGCCGCCGTACTGCACGAGCTAAGAGCAATCCCTGTCGAGGACCTGTGCCGAGTGGACCTCGACCTCAAGCGGCTCCACATCGTGCGAACCCGGGTGGCTCACGCGGGAGGACAGACGGGCAATGGGAGGGGGCGGCATGCAGATGAACGTGTTCGAACGCTACCTGAGTATGTGGGTAGCGCTGTGCATGGCACTCGGCGTGGCGGTGGGGAAGCTGTATCCCGGGCTCGTGGGGGGCCTGCGGGACCTCGAATTCGGGGACAACAGCCACATCAACGTACCGATCGCGGTGCTGATCTGGCTGATGATCTACCCGATGATGCTCAAGATCGACTTCACGTCGGTCCTGAACGTGGGCAAGCGGCCACGCGGGCTATTCGTCACGCTGTTCGTCAACTGGCTGGTGAAGCCGTTCTCCATGGCCTTCTTCGGCTGGCTGTTCTTCAAGCATCTGTTCCTGCCCCTCATCGGTCCCGAACTCGCGAGCCAGTACATCGCTGGCGTCATCATCCTCGCCGCAGCGCCGTGCACGGCGATGGTGTTCGTGTGGTCTTATCTCTCCGACGGCGATCCGGCGTACACGCTGGTGCAGGTCTCGGTGAACGACCTCATCATGCTGGTCGCCTTCGCGCCCATCGTGAAGCTCCTCGTATCGGGCGCCTCCGGGCTGGAGGTGCCGTTCGAGGTGCTGCTCTACTCGGTGGCCATCTTCGTGGTGATTCCGCTGGCGGCCGGATCAGTCAGCCGGCGAGTGCTGATCCGTCGCAAGGGGCCGGAGTGGTTCAACACACGCTACGTGGCGTTCTTCGCGCCGGCGACCGTGATCGCGCTCCTCGCCACACTAGTATTGATCTTCGCCTTCCAGGCCGAGAACATCACGACTCGTGCCTTCCACGTGCTGCTGATCGCCGTCCCGATTCTGATCCAGGTCTACTTCAATTCGTCGCTGACCTACGGGCTGATGCGGCTGTTCCACGTTCCGTACACCATCGCCGCCCCGGGTGCGCTCATCGGTGCGTCGAACTTCTTCGAGCTGGCGGTGGCGACTGCTATCGCGCTCTACGGCGCGGGCTCCGGCGCGGCTCTCGCCACAGTGGTGGGGGTGCTGGTCGAAGTACCTGTGATGCTCTCGGTGTGCCGGGTCTGCGTCGCGACTCGGCAGTGGTTCGAGCCTGAGCCCGCCTGAGCACGAAAGCCTCGGCATTGCCGAGGACTCATCCCAGAGGCGCCGGACGGATTGGTACCCGAAGCGAAGCTCCTCAGCGCCCGGCTGCGCGCCGGCGGGCGAACACGTAGATTGTTCGACCGCAGGCACGATCCCACCCATCGGACATCGCACCACGGAAGACGAGCGGAACCATGATCGAAGAGCTCTACACTCCCCAGCAGATCGAACTCGAGCGGCGCGCGCGGGAACTCGCCGAAACAGTGATGCGCCCCGTTGCGGCCAAATACGACGTCGAGCAGGCATATCCCTGGGAGGTCCAGCAGGCCATCAAGGAGGCGGGACTCTCCGGCGTGTGGATCCCACAGGAGTACGGCGGGCTCGGCGGAGGGGTGCTCGACTTGTGCATCGTGGTCGAGGAGTTCTCGCGGGCCTGCGGCGGCATGGGCGTCGGCTTCGCCGTCAACGCGCTGGGATCGTTCCCCATCATGGTCGGGGGGACCGACGAGCAGAAGCAGCGCTGGCTCCCGCCGATCGCTGCGGGTGAGAAGCTCATCGCGTTCGGCCTGTCGGAAAAGGAGGCCGGGTCGGACGCGGGTTCGATGAAGACGCGCGCCGAGCGGGACGGCGACCACTACGTCCTCAACGGGGAGAAGAAGTGGAACACCGGCGGCGCGGTCGCGTCGCTCAACACCGTCTTCGCCGTCACCAATCCTGATCGCGGGGCACGGGGGATCTCAGCATTCGTCGTCGAGAAGGGCAGCCCCGGCTATCGCGTGGGCAAGCACGAGGACAAAATGGGCATCCGCTGCGTGCCCGTGGTCGAGATCCACTTGGAAGACTGCCGCGTGCCGGCCGACAACCTGCTGGGCGGCCGAGAGGGGCTCGGCTTCAAGCACGCCATGGTCACGCTCGATCGGGCCCGCCCCGGCGTGGCGGCACAGGCCGTCGGCCTTGCCCAAGGCGCCCTCGACCTAGCGATGCAGTACACCCACGAGCGTCAGCAGTTCGGTCAGTCCGTCAGCTCCTTCCAGGGCGTACAGTGGATGCTGGCAGACATGGCCACGCAGATAGAGGCCGCCCGCCAGCTTGTGCACCACGCCGCACGGGTCATCGATTCGGGACACAAGCAGATCACCAAGGTCTCGGCGATGTGCAAGCTCATGGCCACCGACGTGGCCATGAAGGTGACCACCGACTGCGTTCAGCTGTTCGGTGGGTACGGCTACTGCAAGGACTATCCGATCGAGAAGTACATGCGTGATGCGAAGATCACGCAGATCTATGAGGGAACGAACCAGATCCAGCGCCTGGTGATCGCCCGGAACCTGCTGCGCGAAGCGGCGGGGCCGGCCAAGTAGCGCGGACTCTGGCGGCCTGAACGGCGCCGTCGCCGCATCTGGCGGACGAAGTCGAAGGGAGGAACTGACGAATGTCCTACCGTCAACTGCAAAGACTGGGTCTTCGCCAGACCGCACGTTTGGCCATCGTGGTGCTGCCTCATACCGGCGCAACCCCCACTCTGGCGCAACAACTCCCTCGTGCCGACATCGAAGCGCATGCCAATGCTCTGCAGCAGCCGATCCCGTGAGTGGGGACACGTCGCAGTGCGGGCTGGGCTCTTAGAAGGAATCGGTGAGGCGCAACGAGAGGCGCAGGGATGACTGTCGCCGGTGACTCGAGCTGCCGCATCCTCCTCGCGGCGCTTCTCACGCTCGTCCCATTCGCGAGCCTACTCCCGCAGACCGGCCGCGTCGAGGGAACGGTGTGGAACTCACAAACGCTCACGCCGGTGCACGGCGCGCGCGTGAGCCTCGTGGGCACGGACCTGTTTTCCGTGACGAACGCGGACGGCGAGTACGTCATCAGAGGCGTCCCGGTCGGCGTCCATGATATTCGCGTTCAAGCCATCGGGTTCCGGTCAGTGACGTACGCCAACCAGCGTGTGACGGCCGGGCTCGGGATGCGGCTCATCGTCTACCTCGATCCGACGCCTGAGCGGGGTGAGCTCGAGACGTTCCGGTCCACTCGGCGCGTCGCACTGCCACCTGGGCTTGGTATAGGCGGGTCGGCGGGCATGGACGGTCTCGGTGGCACTCCAAATCGGTCTATTCGGAACGCCGTGGGCTTCGAGGTATTCATTCGCTACGGGACGCGGTCTGGGCTGTTCGTACTTGGGGGAGTGCACGTGAGCCACCACGGAATCGAACAAGTGCGCGACCCCTACGGTCTCTTCGCTGTGTACCTGGAACCGCGGTTCGTTGCGCTGGGGATCTCACCCAGCTGGGCCCCATTCCTCAGTGGCCGAATCGCCCGCGCCTGGGAGAGGACCGAGCAACCTGGGGGTAGGCTGGCGGCCTCCGGTTACTCAGTGGGTGGGGGTGGGGGTGTGCTGCTTCGGTTGATCCACCAGGTGGCCATCGAAGGCAGTGTCTCCATCGGAAAGGTGACGTTTGGAGACTATCGGTTCACGGGTGATGTTGGGTGGTACAACTGCCTGAACGGCACTGAGCCCGGTACTCCACTGCCCGAGAGTGTCCTCCAGTGCGCAGGCAGCGCTGGTAGTCCCTTAATCACCTGCTATCCGCCTTTCTATCCAGCACCCATCACCGCGATAAGCGGCGATTGCACGCCGCCAGAAATTCGCTACCCCGGGTCCGGACGCACTGCCACCTGGGTCCGCATTGGGCTCGGCTTGAACCTCTCCTTTGCAAGTCGCTAGGTCCGTGTCGCAGCGCACGGTATCGGGCTCGCGGCATCGGTGTGCTCGTAGCGCTGCACGCCCGGCTGCACTCGAGAGCGAAGGCCAGATCAGCCGGAGTCTAGGACTCGACGCCCGACCCATGCCCTGGGGACTTGGCACCGATCATCCAGACGTGCCATAGCGCGACCCCGGAGGCCACTGCTACGAACCCGAACAGCATGCCGCCACGGATGGCTGCCGTGGTCTCGCCCTCACCCCAACTAGTGCCGACGAATCCGATTGCGAACCCGGCAAGCAGAATCCAGATGAGAAACGCGACCCACTTCCACCAGGGGGTGGGAATGCCACGGTCCTGTGCCCAGGCCCGCAAGCCCATCACCATGACGCAGAAGAGGACTCCTTCGACGAACCAGAACAGCCCGCTGTTAAACGCCTGCATCGCCCGTCTCCAGATCGATGAAGTCCTCGGTTCTGAGCCACCACGGCGGCTCTCGGTAGGACGCATTCTCACCGCCAAGGGACGGCATGAAGTAGTCCTGGGGGTCAGGGGCGTCGTACAGACCCTTCTGGAGCCCCGTGAGCGCACGCTCTGAGAGCCCGGTGGGATCGTTTGCCGTGACCCTGAGAGCGGTCTTGTGCAGCCAGTTGGCTTTGCGCGTGTAGGGGCACACGCTGATGCACAGCCGGCAACCCGAGTTCCCCAAGTTCGAGTTCCAGAAGTTCAGGCACTTTGCCCTATTGATCTCGTAGCGGCGGTACCCGCGGACCTCGACTTTGTCGCCCAGCGTGATCGATCCGGCTGGGCAGTTCTCCGCGCAGATCTTGCAGTGCGCACAGAAGTCCTGCACTCCGAAGTCAATGGGCCTGTCCGGTTTCAGCAGCAGGTTCGTGGTCACGACCGCGGGCCTCACGTTGCAGCCCAACTCGGGCGTAATCATGATGCCGTTCCTCCCCTGCTCACCCAGCCCGGCATCGATCGCAACTGGTGGCACCATCAGGTCGTAGCTGTTGCCGGGGATGTGTGTCCGGGCGGCGTACCCCAGCCTCTTGATGAACGCGGCGACGCGAGTGGCGACGATGCGCGAGCGGGAGTAGGCATCGTTCGACGTGCCGTAGGTGGGGTTCGCGTACATCGGATCCCACGACATCGGCGTGCCCACCACGACGGCATACTCCCAGTGCTCTGGCACCTCCAGGGGCTCGTCCACGTTCTCGAACCCGCGCCGGGGGAGCGGGTGCAGGTAGACCCAGTCGTGGTTGAGCTTGGCGATGCCCACCACAGTCGAGCCAAGCTCGTGGGCGATCTTCTTGATCAACTCCGACGTCTTGACAGGGTCCTTCATCTTGGCGGGCTCAACCGGAGTGCCGTCGGGACCCGGCCTTGGGAAGTCGGCCTCCTCTGGCGGACCCGACGGCGGCCCGGGCGAGACTGCCCCCATGGCGCTCGACCATGCGGCGGCGAGGATGTAGCGGTCGCCGTACTCCTCCTGGTCGGCCCGCCGCTTGGGCAGGATCTCCTCAGTGGCCAGCATATCCAGCTCGAGGTCTTCGGGGTGCTCGTCGTAGTAGGCCTGAAGCAACTCGTCGAACTCGCCGCCTTCTTTCACGGCTTGGTACTGCCGCGCCAAGCGACCGCGCCGCGCGAAGATGTTGTCCACTCGAGCGTCAGGCCGACTGGTTGGGCCGACCGTCTCGTAGGTCGGCTCATCGACCTCGTACCGCTTGCGGTTGAACGTCTGGCTCGCACCCTCCTCGTTCTGCCATCCGAGGTAGGTTTGGGGATCCTTCCCCGCCGCGTGGCCGGACAGCCCGAGGCCTGCACCACCCGCGACCGCACTGGCCGCTCCTGCAGCTTTGAGGAACTGCCTGCGGTTCAGCCTGCGATTCGATTTCGGTTCGCTCATCGTCAACCCTCTCGCGCAGGCGATGAAAGGCGATCTGCCGGTTCCTCTGTCGCGCTGGAGGCACCGGCTATTGAACGCGTACTTATCGAGGGCCCGGAATGAAGCGTGAGTGAAGCACGCATGAATGACGGCTCTGCCACCCCGGGGCTCTCCTGGATGCGGCGGGCCGGTTTGCGAGCTGCGGCAGAATCCGAATACCGATTCGTCCGCTTCCGTAGCCCGGCTCGGCCGCGCAGTCCATCTTAGCAGCAGCGTCTGATCAAGCGCGAGTGGGATCGGGGCCGGATAGCCATGGTCTATTTCGGCAGGACCTGAAGTACCACCCCATGGGTGGGCGATTGGGGGATCTGACATGAAGCAACGGGGAACCCTGTGTCTGAAGAGGAGCGAGATCGCCTCACTCCTCACGCTGGCCGACTATGTGGAAATCGTGGAGAGCGCATTCCGCCTTTATGCGCAAGGGAAGACGCTCGACCTCGGCCTATTGCACATCGACTCGCGCGATGGGGAGTTCCACATCAAGGCGGGGGTGCTCGAGCTGACGAGGATCTACGCCGGCGTGAAGGTCAACGCAGGGTTCTACCAGAACAGGGCGCGGTACGGACTGCCGAACGTGCAGGGCACCATCGTCCTGTGTGACGGGGAGAACGGGTATCCGCTTGCCTACATGGATTCCACTGAGATCACCATCAACCGGACGGGTGCCACCACAGCGGTGGCTGCGAAGTACTTGGCGCGACCCGAATCGCGGGTGGCGACGATCTGTGGCTGCGGGACCCAGGGTCGAGTCCAACTCCGGTCCTTGAAACACGTGCTTCCCATCGAGGAAGCCTACGCGTTTGACCTCGACGAGGGTGCTGCCCGGGGATTCGCATCCACCATGTCGCAGGAGTTGGGAATCCGGATCAACGCGGTCACGGATCCGGCGGTAGCAGTGCCCCAGAGCGATGTGTGCGTGACCTGCACGCCGTCGAGGGAACCGTTCCTCAGGAGGGAGCATGTCTCCCCCGGCATGTTCTTGGCAGCTGTCGGCGCCGACAGCCCTCTGAAGCATGAGATCGATCCCGGGATCATGGCCTCCACCACGGTCGTGGTTGACTTGTTGGATCAATGCTCCACCGTGGGGGAGCTGCACCACGCGCTGGAGCGAGGACTGGCCACCAGAGACATGGTTCACGCGGAACTCGCCGAGGTCGTAGACGGACGAAAGCCGGGGCGCAGCACACCCGATGAGATCTTGGTCTTCGACTCCACCGGCACGGCACTGCAGGACGTGGCCGCAGCAGCCGCTGCGTTCGAGAAGGCAGTGGAATCCCGCAAGGGCACGCGCCTGGATCTGCTGGGAGGCTGAGTCGTAGGGAGGGCTCGCGGCGCCGCTTGACACCCACCTTCCCCAGCGATCCGCTCAGCCGGATCCAGGACTCGCGCCGTATACACCGCGTAATCAGGGGCGGCACGGTGCTCACGCCGCAGGAGATCCTCAGCCATGCCCCAGTGTAAAGGCAACGTTCCGGTCCGAGGCTGTGGTCGGTCGCCCTGAACGGCGCGGTCGAGCCCTCACCTAGCTCGAGCTGACCTCGGCCCGTACCTTAGACCTCAACACCCAGCGGGACTCATTTCTGTGAGCGACTTGCCGGACCGCCTGAAGGCCGCGCTCGCCGGCTGCTACTGGACCGACGTGAACTAGGACGTGGTGGCATGGCGAGCGCGGACCGCGCACGGCCCCGTGGCCGCATCTCCTTCGCCAGGGTACCATGTGAGACTCCCCGGTACCGATCGCTGTACCGGCCTGTGGAGCTTGTCTCCAACGCTGCGCTGGCGGCCTGGATATACCCGTGCTGGCGGACGGCCCGCATCCGCTGGACCCAGTCGCTCGACGTGTTGACACGACTCGCGGAAAATACGCGAAGGCCGCTTGTCTTCTATTCCTGGCACGCCTACGAGCCGCTTACTCTGTGCGCCTTCCGTGACGTGCCTCCCGAACTGATGCCCACCGGTATCGGGCACGATGGTCTCTTATCGCGCATGCTGCAGCGGGCCACGGCGTGGTTCGGATTTCGCCTGTGGATCTACCGCCGCGATTCACCGATTCGGCCAAAGCAACAGATCATCGACATGGTTCGAGCTCGCAGGTGCAACATTGGGCTGTTCGCCGATGCCGGCGGACCGTACGGTCGCGTGAAGCCTGGATTGCCGGAGATCGCCCGGGCGACCGACGCTTGGCTGGTCCCGCTCATCGTGCGCGGTCGACCGATCATCATGCTCAAGCGACCATGGCACTATGCATTCCCTCTGCCGTTCTGCAGACTGACGGCCTACAGTGGCAATCCCATTGACGGCCGGGATGCCACCGTGGACCTGTGCCAGGACGCCCTGGACGCAGTCGAGAGACAGTCAACACGGTTGACCGTGCGAACCGGCAACTGATATGCCTCCCCGCGCGGCGTCGGTTTGCAGGTGAGAACCGGCGACGTTGCTCGACACGAGTGTTGGAGGAACCCATGCTAAGGTCATCGATAGCCACTGTTGCGGCCATCGCCGCGAGCGTAACGGCGTGTCAGCCGGTTTCATCGGAGCTGACAGACGAGCAACGGGCGGCGATTAGGGATAGTCTCGAACAGGTAATGGCCGGGCTGGTGGACGCCGCACGGGCGCTGGACGCCGATGCGATCCGCGCTCGCTACGCTGAGAACCCCGTCGTGGCCCTGAACGGCGTGATCTTTGAGGACTTCGATGCCCGTTTCGAGCTGACGCGGCAGTGGCTCGGGTCACTTCGTACGCTCAAGGGCTCGTACAAGAACCTGCACGTCGAGGTGCTCGCTCCCGACGCTGCCGTGGTTACCAGAAACGACGACATAAGCTGGACCGACACGACCGGCGTAGCGGGGGAGTTCCACAGCGCATGGACGGGAGTCTTCCGCCGCATCGACGGCCAGTGGAAGATCGTCTACAGCCACGAGTCGTTGCCGATGCCGGAGCCCACATAGGAGTTGGACTGACCTGAAACAGAGGTGGTGTTGGGCAGCACGCAGCAGCTTGTGACACAAGTGAGCGACAGCCTTCCCAATTCCGACTGACCTGTTTCCGTAGCACCGTATCGCTGCGGGCCCCATCTTAACAAGGCCACTCCAGCAGCAGGCCTGCATGGCCGACATCTTGGATCGCCTCAAGGCTGCCCTCGCCAACCGCTACCAGATCGAGCGTGAGTTGGGTAGCGGTGGGATGGCGACGGTGTACCTCGCCGAAGACCTGAAGCACCGCCGTCAGGTTGCGATCAAGGTCCTCAAGCCCAGGCTGGCCGCCGCCATCGGCCCCGAGCGGTTCCTGCGGGAGATCGAGATTACCGGCCAGCTCAATCACCCCCATATCCTGCCGCTGTTGGACTCAGGCGAAGCCGAGGGGCTGCCGTACTACGTCATGCCGTATGTGGAACGGGAGTCCCTGCGGGAGCGGCTGGAGCGAGAGAAGCAGCTTCCCCTCGACGACGCGCTGCGGATCGCTGCCGAGGTGGCCGATGCCCTGGGCTTCGCGCACCAGCACAACGTGCTGCACCGGGATATCAAGCCCCAGAACATCCTGTTCGAGGGTGGCCATGCCGTGGTAGCCGACTTTGGACTCGCCCGGGCGATTAGCGCGGCCGCGGGTGACCGCATCACCGAGACCGGCATCGCCGTGGGCACGCCAGATTACATGAGTCCCGAGCAGGCCACCGCGGAGCGCGAGATCGATGGACGGAGTGATCTCTACAGTCTCGCATGCGTGGTCTACGAGATGCTAGCCGGGGAGCCGCCGTTCACGGGGCCCACCGTACAGAGCGTCGCCCGACAGCACCTGTCGGCGAAACCTCCCGACGTGACCAGGCTCCGGGAGGCGGTGCCCGAGCGGATCTCCCAGAGTCTCATGAAGGCGCTGGCCAAGGCCCCGGCGGATCGGTTTGGGACAGCGACGCAGTTCTCCGAGGCGCTCACCGGCGTCGAAACAGCACCGGGTGCTGCCGTGAGGGAAAAGGCGCGGCGCAACGTGATTGCCTACGCCGCCGTCGCCATCCTCGCAATCATCGGGGCCTACACGGTGATCTCTCGCATCGTCCGCCCGCCTCAGCCGGTCAGTGCAGCCGAGACACCCAGGCTCGCCGTGTTGCCGTTCAACAATCTCGGCAGTTCAGAGGACGAATACTTCGCGGACGGAATCACTGAGGAGATTACCAGTCGCATTGCACAGATCAGCGGGCTCCACGTCATCTCGCGCACTAGCGCGATTCAGTACAAGGACCACGACAAGACGCTGCGACAGATCGGTGAAGAACTGAGCGTTGATTACGTGCTGGAGGGCACCATACGCACTGACCGGGCACCGGATGGCTCTGGTCAGGTGCGGGTGACGCCCCAGCTAATACGGGTTTCCGACGACGGACATCTCTGGACGCAGGGTTACACGGCAAACCTGGTGCCCGGCGAAATCTTCGGGGTTCAGGTGGAGATCGCCGAACAGGTCGCCGGGGCGTTGGACGTCACGCTGCTCGAGCCTGAACGCCGACGCCTGGCAGCAAGGCCCACCGACAACATGGAGGCGTACGACTACTACCTGCGTGGCAACGACTACTACGGTCGAAGCGTAGCAAGCCAGGACCACCAGATTGCCATCCAGATGTATCAGAAGGCGGTCGAGTTGGACCCGGACTTCGCTTTGGGGTACGCTCGCCTCTCGAGGGTTCATTCGAGGATGTGGTGGTTCTTCTATGACCGCACCCAAGAGCGTCTGGCAATGGCAAGGGGAGCGGTGGACAGGGCGTTGAGGCTCGATCCCGACCTGCCCGAAGCACATGAGGCTTTGGGGTGGTACCACTACTGGGGTCACCTGGATTATGACCGTGCCCTGGCCGAGTTTGCCGTTGCACAGAAAAGCCAGCCCAACAGCAGCGACCTCCTTCTGGGAATCGGCTCCGTGCAGCGGCGGCAGGGGAAGTTCGTGCAGGCATTGGCCAATTTCGAGAAGGCTGTAGAGCTTGATCCGCGCTCGGCAGCGAACGTCGGCGACCTCGCGGGCACACACTTCCTGTTGCGCAATCCTGCGGAAGCAGCGCGGTACTTCGACCGCGCCATCTTCCTGAGTCCCGATTGGGCCGATCCCTATGCCGAGAAGGCGGGGTGGGTACACCTCCGTTTGGAGGGCAGCACGGAAAGGGCGCGGGCAGTGCTGGAGGAGGCCCGCAGCCTTGGCCTCGCAGAACACCCCGCGATCGCATACACCTGGGTCTTGCTCGAGATATGGGATGGAGAATATCGGGAGGCGTTGGACCGGCTTGCCTCGGTTTCGTCAGGAATTCTTCTTGAAGATCAATTCCTCTACGTGCCCAAGGCCCAACTACATGCCCAGACCTACGGTCTCACGCGGAACCGGCAGCTCGAGCGAGCCTATTATGACTCGACGCGCGCCATTCTTGAGGCCAGGATTCAGCAGCGTCCCGATGATGAGCGCTATCGGAGTGCTCTGGGCATCGCCTATGCCGGTCTCGGCCGCAAGGAAGACGCGATCCGCGAAGGGGAGTTGGCTGTTGAGTTGCTTCCCATGAGCAAAGAAGCGTGGCGAGGTGCTTACAGGGTGGAAGACCTGGCGCGTATCTACGCCATGGTGGGCGAGTACGACGCCGCTATTGACCAACTCGAAATCCTGTTGGCTGTTCCCTCGCCCACCGCCGTTCCAATGCTCAGGATCGATCCCACCTGGGCTCCCCTGCACGACCATCCACGCTTCCAAGCCCTGCTCGCCAAGTACGAGAACTGACGAGTCACTCCGCAAGCACCCACCGTTACCAGATGACGAAGCGGAAGGGTCATTGCGCCGGGCAGATTGATCGCGGGTAAACCCGCGGCTCGGCTATTCTGTCAGTCAACTGACGCCCAGCCGTCGCTTGAGCGATAGGCCAGCCGAGCCGCGACGGGAGTAGCGAACGCACCACGGGCCTCCACACCGGAGGCCCGTCAGTCGTGCATGAGATCTCCTCCCCCTCCTCCTGCAGCAATCAGAGGCGATGCCAGGGAGGACGCAATAGCTTACGACCCGAGGTGTGAACGAGCCTCAGGAGACAAGGAGGGACCCGATGACCCGTACCGAACGCTCCGCGCTAGTGACGATGGCCGTGCTGTTGCTTATGGGCTGCGGTGAACGGCCACGCGAGGCCGCGGAGGAGTACGCGCCGACCATCGACCCGGCCCGGTTCGTCGCTCAGGTGGACAACGAGTTCTTCCCGCTGACCGCCGGCACCACCCTGATCTACGAGGAGGCGGGAGGGGGCGAGCGAGTGGAGACCTACGTGACCCACGAGACCCGAGAGGTCATGGGCGTACAGTGCGTCGTGGTCTACAGCAAGGAGTTCGAGGACGACCAGCTGACTGAGGAGACATGGGACTGGTACGCGCAAGATCAGGACGGCAACGTGTGGTACTTCGGCGAAGACACGAGGGAGTACAAGGACGGTGAGTTGGTCGGCACCGGCGGCTCCTGGGAGGCCGGTCGCGACGGAGCGCTGCCCGGCATCATCATGCAGGGCGCGCCCCAGGTCGGGGTGTCGTACCGCCAGGAGTACTACGTCGGGGAGGCCGAAGACATGGGCGAGGTGCTGAGCCTGAGCGACAGCGCCACGGTGCCGTACGGCACATTCGGTGGCGTCCTCGTCACCCGAGACTGGACGCCGCTCGAGCCCGGTGATGAGGAGCGGGGGTACTATGCCCGCGGCGTGGGCCTGATTCTCGAAATCGAGGAAGACGACCGGCTGGAACTCGTGAGCGTGAGCCAGGACTCGACTGACGCCTCGTGATTCGAGGTCTCCACTGCCTGCCCCGGCCATTAGGCTCGGGACGTGCGCCCCAGGACTCATTGGGGGTCTGCGTCCACAAGCCTCGCTCTGCGGACAACGACATGGAGAAGGACTAGTGGAGCGTATCCTAGGTCGTGTTGGCGGCACGGCTCCGACGCACACCGCGGCTGAGGTTGCCGGAACCAGCCAGACCATGTAGGTTGGCGCTCCCTCACTCCGTATGCGCCAACGAACTCGCCCTGTGAGCATCCCCTCCCCGCTGTCCACCTCAGCGCGCAGCGATCGCTCTCGGCCGCTACACCATCGCATCGTCCTGACTATCTGCCTGCTGGTGTGCATCGGGGCTACCACCGCTGCAGCGCAGGAAGCGCCGGACCGCCCGCTGGCGACCACGGGCCAGGTACTGTCCTTCGCCGGCGCGGGCGCCTTCTTCGCCACGTCGGTCGTTCTCGACCTCACCGAGGGCCCGCCTCACTGCGCACCGTGTGATCCGGCCGACGTACCCTCCTTCGACCGCTGGGTGATCCGCCCGGCGCAGACCGAGTTCGCGCGAGCTAGCGACGTGCTCTTGATAGGACTAGGTGGGACAACGCTGTGGGACACATGGCGCGGGCCCGACGGCCCGCGACGCAGCATCATCACGCTGGAAGCCGTCGCATGGTCGTTGGGCGTGGTGGAGCTGAGCAAGGCACTCATCGGTCGTGAGCGGCCGGTGATGTACACAGACGACGCCATCGAAGCGGCAGACAAGGTTAAGAACCTGCGCTCCATGCCTTCGGGACATACGGCACTGGCCTTCGCATTCGCCACCAGCTACTGGCTGAACAATCCCGAGCGGGGAGTCGCACCGAAGGTGTTAGCGATAGTGGCCGCGGCGGGCGTGGGCGTGTCCCGAGTCGCAGCGGCCAAGCATTTTCCCTCGGACGTCGTGGTCGGGGCGGCGCTCGGCACACTGAGCGCCGTCGTCATCCACGAGATTCGGTTCTGACGTCAACGAGCCCGGCCAGCCGCAGAGCCTCCGCTTCAAGTTTGCGTCTCGTGGCGGCCTTTCCTTCCCAGCACCCTCCGACACAGTAGAGAAAGACGACAAACCGCCGTGCATTTCATCGTGACAGCGCACGGCACCGCCGGTAGCTTCTCCCTGTGAGAACCGTTCCCTCGGCGTGGGAGAGTGAACAATGCGGACACTGGGAATCTTGCCAGCGGTGGCAGCGCTGGCGCTCGCGCTCGCCGGGTGCCGGCAGCAAGCCGGACCGCTGTCTGACGAGGACATAGCGGCGATCCGTAGCCTCGGCGAGCAAGAGCTGGTTGAAGTACTGCTGGCCGAGGACTGGGCCGGTTTCGCAGCAGGGTTCACGGAGGACGCTGTCCGAATGCCGCCAAACGAGCCACTGCATCAAGGACGGGAGGTCATCGAGCAGTGGGCCGCGGCCAACTGGGGACCGCTCACGACAACACAGTTCAGCCAGACGGCGTTGGAAATTGATGGGCGCGGCGACCTGGCATACGCCCGCGGGTCCTATTCCGTGACGGTGGAAATACCAGGGGTGCCCGAGCCTGCCTCGGACGTTGGCAAGTTCCTCGCCATCCTCCGCAAGCAGGAGGACGGGGGATGGCTCGTTTCCGTCGCCATCTTCAACTCCGATCTGCCGCTTCCCGAGTAGCGGAGCGCAGCCAGAGATGCGCTGAAGGTCAGGCGGCGCCCGACGCTACTGACTGTCGACTCCTCTTGCGGCAGCGCCCCCGGCTGGTCTGCACCGGCCTCGCCCAACATCTTTGGCCTAGCTCCCGACGGAGTCAGGTGTGCCCGCAATGCCTCGCGAGGACTGGCCGGCCAGAGTCACGCAGCACATGGACGAGCACCGCCGCGGCGATATGGTCAAGGCGGCGGTGATCGTCCTGGTGGCCGCGGTGATCTGCGGCTACGTGATCGGCCTCAAGCTCGAGTCCTTCATGGGCTACACGTATACCACGGGGGAATGGAGCCCGCTGTGGGGCACCGTCGGCGGCGTGATCCCGCTACTGGGTGCGCCGCGCCTCTACCGCTGGATCAGGGCGCGTCGGGCGAGGAGATTCTGGAGCGGTTAAGGCGCGGATGGTCGGAAGCCGCAATAGGCGACATGGGGTGACAACCGCTTGCGCGCTCACGCGGCGGATCCTGAGGACCCTCGTCTGGGCGCCTATCGCCGCAGCCGCAACAGTCTTCGTATCCCCTCCCGTTGCGGCCCAGGCGGTCACCGGGGTCGTGCAGGAGGTCCAGACCGGACAGCGCATCCCGAGAGCCGAGGTTCTGCTTCGCACTCTCGACCTGCGGGTCGTGGCCCGAGGACAAACCGACGAGCACGGTCTCTTCATTCTCCCCGCCCCTCGAGCCGGCACATACTCGCTGGTGGCGCGAAGGCTGGGCTATCGCGCGGCCACGGCCGAACTCGTGCTCCAGACGGACCGGCTCGTGGAGGTTCGTGTGAGCCTCTCCCCCGTGGCTGCCGTGCTGGATCCCGTGATGGTGATCGGTGAGACCGCAGCGACGCCGGGACAGCGGGAGTTCCTCTCTCGACGCCACCTGCCATGGAACTACTCGTTCGATCGTGGCGAGATCGCTCAGATGCGTGTCGGGACCATCGGCGAGGTGCTGCAACTTGGAGCGCCGCTCGCGTCAATGCGGTGCATGCGGGTGTACTTCGACGGGTTGCCCTCAAAGAGCGTGTCCGACCCGCATTTTGGAGTGGCTTACGGGTACGGCGACATCCCGCTCGACTGGGTGTATGGCATCGAGGTCTACCTTCAGTATACCGATATCCCCCTGAAGTACCGCGATCCGGTGCGCGATCCGGCCGGGCGATGCGGCGCTATCCTGGTGTGGAGCATCTTCTCGACCGAACCCCAGCCAGCGTTCTACGGCGTCGCGTTGGGAGCGAGCGCGGGACTCGAGCGCACCATGCTCGAGCTCGCCTGGCGCCCGTCCTGGTCTGGTCGCTACGTGTCCGCCATCCGAGCGCGCGTGGGCGAATACGATCCCCTCCTGTTGTTCGGGGCCGACGAAGCAGGCAACGTGGGGTACTCGGGAGCCAAGCGGCTGTTCGGCTCGGTATACCTTGGCAAGCAGGGCCCGGCGCCGTTCTTGCCGTGGCGAGAAACGGTGTACGCACGGCTGGCCATCGGTGCGTCGGTGTACGGCGGCGAATCCGACACCGGTGTCGGTCTCAATTTCGGGGCGGGGCCGGAAGCTGCGGTGGGAGCCTACCTCACCAACTGGACGGTGCGGCCGTGGGTCGAACTGCGTACCGGCGTGGAGTACATCACGCAGGCAGGATTCACGTGGATCCGGCCCGCATTGATGTTGGGCATCGAGTTCGGCGGGCGATAGCGGCGGCCGCGCGGCAGATCCGTTCAGGTTGGCGTCGCGGCATGGATCAGGCGCCTGGCACTGTCGGGTATGTGGCTGGAGCAGGTCCTGCTGGCCGAGGTGCCGCACAGCCAGGTGGTGCTGGCCGTACCCAAGCGGCTCAGACCCTACTTCCTATACCATCGCACCCTGCTGGGCGATCTCTCGCGGCTATAGGAGCCCACTCATCGTCTCCAGCTCCACGCCGGGAACCATGATTCCGCTTCCCTCTATTCGCCTTCGCAAGCAGGTGATGGTCTGTCCACGTCTAACGATACAAGAGGTATGGTACGATCAGCTCCTCGAATCCGGCGATCCCCGCTTGCGCCTCCCGCGTGATCTCCTCTGGCTCAACGCCGGCATCAATCGCCAATCGCAACTTGTCATTTCCCCAGAGAATGTCGATCGGCATCTTCTCTGTTTCATACTCGTACGGTGGTGGCCGCCAAGCGAACTCGCTGGCCAGTTGCCGCACCGCATGGAGAATCGCAACGGCTGTCTCTACCGGCCTGAACTCGTTACGATCGAAAACGTGTAGCTGCGCTCCACCACAGAGTACCTGCGCATGTTTCTGGAATGTGGGTTCAAAGCTGCACTGTCTGAATGCCACCCCCGGTAGCTCGAACCCACGCAAGGCCGCAACCAGTCGGTGCGGGTCCAAGAATGGTGCTCCGAACATCTCGAACGGACGCGTGGTACCGCGTCCCTCCGACAGGTTCGTCCCTTCAAGTAGCACCATCCCCGGGTACACGACGCAAGAGTCGAGGGTTGGCAGGTTGGGGCTAGGTATCACGAATGGGAGTTCCGTCTGGTCGTACCACTGTGCCCTATTCCATCCAACACACGGCACGACATCCAGCTGACAGCCGATACCGAAGGCCTCGTTAGCCAGCCGCGCTATCTCACCGGCAGTCAGGCCGTGGCGTAACGGCAATGGGTGTAGTCCAACGAACGACTCGAAGCCAGGCTCGAGCACCGCACCTTCTCTTGCTGCTCCAGTGATTGGGTTCGGGCGATCCAGCACCACGAACTCGACTCCCGCATCGCGACACGCTTCCATCGCCAGCGTCATGGTCCACACGAAGGTGTAGACGCGCACTCCCACGTCCTGCAGATCGAATACGAGGGCGTCGAGGCCGTCGAGCATCTGAGGAGTCGGCTGACGCACCTCCCCGTAGAGCGAGTACACAGGAATGCCGAGCCGCGGATCGAAAAACGACTGACTCTCGATCATGTTGTCCTGCTTGTCGCCGAAGAAGCCGTGCTGCGGTCCGAACAAGGCAGAGATCTCGAATTCCGCGGCGCGTAGAGCATCGACCGATGCCGTGAGATCGGGCGTGACCGACGCTGGGTGAGTCAGCAACCCCAGTTTGGCCGACTTGAGTTCCGGCCGGGCACATGAGAGCAATTCCGTAATGCCCGTTCTTACCATCGACTGAGTCGTCGTGCACCCATGAGCCGTAGCCACACTCTATTCAGCCCTCAGCGCCTCCGTCGGTGGGACCCTGCTTGCACGGTGCGCCGGCAACAAGATGGCGAGCAGCGCCACACCCAGGAGTAATAGTGCAGTGGTCATGAGTGTGGAGATATCCTGCGGCGTGACCTCATAGAGTAGCGATGTCAGCACGCGTGTGCCCCAGGAGGAACCAAATCGGTAGTCACGGTGTAGATGGAAGGCCGCCCGCGATCTTGAACGAGTACGCGTACTCACAGGGTCGCGCGGCTTCGTCCTGCAGAGCCTCGGGCAGTGTAATGGTAAGGCCGTCGCTGGCGTCGTAAGACCAGGACAGGGGCTGATCGTAGCCGAGCAGGTGGATCTCCGAGCCGGCCTGGGGCTGCACGTGGTGCAGGGTGAGCTGACGGCCGGGCCAGCCTAGGCTGACGGCGTATATGTGGTCGCCCACCCGCGTGTAGCGGACCCTGTCACCATCTCGATGGTTGGTCCACGGCCGGCTGCCATAGATCGCTTCCCCGTTTACCTCCATCCAGTCACCCATCTCGGCGAGGCGCTCCACGCTCGCCGCCGGGATCAAACCCTCCGCAGTGGGCCCGACGTTCAGCAGGTAGTTGCCGCCCTTTGAGGCGATGTCCACCAGGTTGTGAATCAGCGTCTCGGCGGATTTCCAGTTGTCATCCGTCGACTTGAAGCCCCACGTGTCGTTCATCGTCATGCAGGATTCCCAGTACAGCGTGGAGGCGCTCTCGAGGATCTCCTGCTCCGGTGTCCCGAAGTCGCCTGCGTAGCGCTGGTCGGTCCGGGTCATGCCTTGCATGCCCTTCCGGCCCTTGTCCACCCGGTTGTTGACGAGGATGTCGGGACTCAGGGACCGGACGAAGCCGTACATGTCGAGCCCCATCTCGTGGGTCCATTCGGGGATCCACTCGCCGTCGAACCACAACACGGCCGGATGGTAGTCGGTCACCAGCTCCCTGATCTGGGGCTTGAGGTAGTCCTCCACGTAGCGGGGAAAGTCCGGGTTGCTCTTCTCACTGGTGTTGTAGGTGGGGAAATGGGGGGCCTGCGCGTCGCGGTGGTGCCAATCCATGATGGAGTGATAGAAACCCAGGCGGATGCCCTCCAGCGCGGCCGCGTCGGCTAGCTCTCTCAAGACGTCACGCCCGAACGGCGTCGCGTCGACGATGTCGTACTGCGACACGTCCGAATCCCACAGGCAGAAGCCGTCGTGGTGCTTCGATGTGATGATGATGTACTTCATCCCCGCGTCCTTGGCGATGCGCACCCATTCTGTGGCATCAAACTGGAGCGGGTTGAACTGTGCAGCGAAGGCTTCGTAGTCGGACACCGGAATCTGGGCGGAGTTCATGATCCATTCACCAATGCCGCCGACGGGTTCGTTGCGGTAGACTCCTGCCGGGACCGCGTAAATACCCCAGTGGATGAACATCCCGAAGCGCGCGTCCCGCCACCACTCCATGCGAGCGTCGAGCTCGTCTTGGGACTCACTGAGGTAGTCCCGTGAGGGTGCCGCGCAACCAGTCAGCAGTATGCAGGCAACGAGGAGCAGGGACGGCACTCCGACACTTGAGCTTTTCATGGCACTCACTCTCTTCGCTTAGCCGCGACCCGATTGACAGGTTGAATTAGGACTGGGACGCACCTACCCCAGGATAAGCCGGCGTTCGAGTCGACAGGGGGATGTCCCAACTACGCCAATCACTGTTCCGAATACTGGGCCGAGCGGTTGCACAGCTCCAATTCCCTACGACTGACTCGGCAATCGTGAATTGCGCCCGATGCCCGCCGCCTTCAGCGAAATTCGTCTCGAGATTCCAGGTGACCGCGATGTCCAGTCCGTCTTGAGAGGCGCATGCGAGGGACAGCAAGATGGCGAGGAGCACGGCAGTGGATCGTCTCATTGCAGACGATTCCCTCCTACAGTCTCGTAAACGACTGATGCCACGGTTGATTGTAGTTGTCCCATTGTACGAGATCGATACCCCAAGTCGGTCTCCACATCGCCGACGACAATCACATCCGCCCACGGCAGTCGCTCCTCGAACGCTGCGGGAGCTTGTCGTATGAGCCCCACGATGCCTCGGACTGCACTCGTGCACCCTCGATGAGCGCCAGCGCGTCCACAAAGCGCTGTGCGTAGTTTCGGTAACTTGCTGTCCAGCATCAACTGCCGCTAGTCCGTGCGGAGGAGTGGTGGCGATTTTCTCGGCTAACCTCCGGCCTCCAGCTTCGGAGCCCTCCATGCTCGCGTCCTCACAGCAGTCCACGGACCGCACCGCCCTGCCTATTGCGCTGCTCGCCGGCATCCTGGCCGGCATGCTCCCCACCTCCATCTCCGTCCGCATCCGCGGTGCGACGTCGTTCTACGCCGGTAGCGGGCCGCTGTATGTGATCGACGGCGTCCCCGTTACGCCGGGACCTGGTGGAGTCCTGAGGGGCATAAATCCCTACGAGATCGAGTCCATCCAGGTGCTGAAGAACCCTGCTGAGACGGCGGCGCTGTACGGGCTGCGGGGCGCCAATGGCGTCATCGTCATCAAGACCAAGCGGCCGGGTGGGTGAGCGGCGAGGGCTGACCCCCGCGGGCCCTGTCGCCATCTTGCGGAGCCGCCGCCGGGTGGCATGTCACTGGGCCACCCGCTCGGGCATCGCCGCCTGGCACACCTCACTCATGATCGATTCGACACGAGAACCAGCCACCGGAGCGCCGCAAGGCCACCGAGGCAGGCGACGAACACCCAATCGTATGCGTCGACCCGGAGCCCGACGCGCTGAGCGAGGCCGGCCGGCGTTGGGCCAAGTTGCTGCGACACATCTCCGAAGTCGACCCGCCCACCTGTCCCCGATGCGGCCAAGAGATGCGCATAGTCGCTTTCATCACCGGACCCCAGCAGATCGACCGCATCCTCGACCACCTGCGACGCACTCGCGCTCCGCCGGGACGCTGGAAGTCCAGCGCTACGACCGCCTCGGCCTGGGA
>WVYX01000216.1 GCA_011772755.1 Gemmatimonadales bacterium | reverse complement strand
GCCCGAGGCTGCACGGCTCAGTTTCGACAAGGCGCTCCGGCTTTACAGCCTGCTCGCGCCCGACGCGATTCTCCCCAGCGGATTTCCGGAAGCGCACGATCGGATCGCGGAGATCCGGCGGCGGCTCGACGCCCTGGAAAACTGACGGGAGCGGCCCTGTGGTTCAGCGCCAGCTGGGCGGGACCGCCTGAGGCTTGGTGGGCTCGACCCACTTTCCGGCTCCGGACAGGCGGCGCCGGATAGCACGCAGGCGACGAAACCCGATCAACCGCCTGGCATCCTCGTCCCACAGGGTCATCCCCAGCGTCTTGAGGCTCTCGAGCAGCGTGAGTCGCGTGACCCCCTGGAATTCGGGGTTCTCGTCATAGCAGCGCTGCAAACGGTAGTTCGGGATCTGGCTGCACACGTGGTGGATGTGGTGCAGACCGATGTTGGCGGTGAACCACTGCAAGACCTTCGGCAGCACGAAGTGCGAGCTGCCTTCGAGCCCCGCCTCGTAGTAGTTCCACGCTTCGCGGTACCGCCAATAGGTGTCCTCGTATTGATGCTGCATGTAGAAGAGGAACACCCCGATCGATCCAGCGATGAGCGTGATGGGGAGCTGCACGAGGAGAAACCGATCGAGCCCCACCAGCAGCCACATGGCGATCACCACCGCGAGCAGGGCGAGATTCGTGCCGTGCACGCTGCGCCACTCACGCTTCCAGGTACGCGGCAGATCCAGCGGCAGGCGGTGTTTCACAATGAATTGGTATGCGGGACCAATGAGCAGCATCACTACGGGATGGCGATACAGGCGATAGAAGAGGCGCTTCAGTCGTGACAGGCCCAAGTACTCCCGCACCGTGAGCGTGTCGATGTCCCCGAAGCCGCGCTGCTCGAGATTGCCGGATCCGGCGTGATGGATGGCGTGAGTCTTCCGCCAGTAGCGGTACGGCACCAGCGTGAAGACCCCGATGATGGCCCCCACGAGATTGTTGAGTCGGCGGGACTTGAAGAATGCCCCGTGCCCGCAGTCGTGCTGAAACATGAACATCCGCACCAGCAGCAGTGCCGCCGGCACCGACAGGGTAAGCGTGAGCCAATAGCCGCGTTCCAGGCTCCACAGCATGAGGAGNNTGGCACGCCACGAACTGGGCCGTTTGTACGGGGCTGCCAGCGCGTTCCAGTCCGTGTTGCGGATGTCTACCGTCTCGCTGCTCATCACTACCTTCCTGACGGAAATCAGGCGAAGATTGCGCCCGTGAATGATACACGCGATACGCATTGGACCGCCACTGCGCGCAAGCGATAGCTTTGTTGGGGTGACCGAGAGAGGGACACGTGGAGTCGTTCGTAATCCTGGTCCTAATCGCAGTGGCAGGGTTGGGTATCTCCGCTGCCGCGCAAGCAGGCAAGCGGAAGCCGGTCAAGGACGCGTGGCGTGCCGCCGCGTCGGCGCTGCAACTGGGCTTGAAGCCCGGCGACTTCTTCACCTATCCCGAAATGCACGGCGAGATGCACGGTCACTCGGTCAGGGTGTCGATATTCACCAAGGGTGAAGAATCCGAACGGCACACCCGCTACCGCATCATCCTCCGCTCGTCGCTCGGCGTGGGCCTCAGAATCCGCGAGCGGACAGCGCTCTCCGGCATTCAGCGACTCTTCAGAGGGAAAGAACTCTCGTTCGACGAGCTCGAGGACCGCCTGGTCATCCGGGCCACGGCCTCGGACGCCGTCGTCAGCATGCTTGGTCCCCTCCGGCGTCACACCCTTCGCGATTTCTACGCGTTCTTCCCGGACGCCGTCATCGACGATACCACGATCACATGGGAAAACGCGGGTGTCGATGACACTCGCGACCGGATCGTGGAAAACGTGCGCGGCCTGGTCAAGATGGCCGATGAACTCGAGCACTGGTCTCGCGAGCCCGAGCCGAGGCCGCTGAGTGAGGGAGACGAGACCACTGCAGCGATTGCCCAAACAGCGGTCGAGCCAAAACGACTGCCGGCATCGATCCGGGTGACCGACGCCAGCGAGTCCGAGCGAGCCCCATCACTTTCCATGGACGAGCTGCTCGACCCCGGCTGGAGGCCACCGCGACAACCTGAAGTCGACGAGACCGACATGTCCGAGGAGGAGCGCGTCGAAGCCGACGCAGTCATCCAGGAGCCCAAGCCCGCG
>WVYX01000215.1:934-1135 GCA_011772755.1 Gemmatimonadales bacterium | reverse complement strand
CGCCTTTCACCCGGCGCTGGCCAACGCGGGCATCCTCTACGACGGATCGGCAGAGCGGCGCGTGACCTATTCGCTCGAAGGCGGTGACGTCCACCCGCTGCGGAGCGACCTCGTATTGCTCGGCTACAGCTCGCGTTCCAGTGCCGCGGCGCTCGACCACCTGTGCGATGTCCTGTTTGAGCGCACCAGCGTAACGGAGAT
>WVYX01000215.1:615-829 GCA_011772755.1 Gemmatimonadales bacterium | reverse complement strand
GCGTGGTGTACCCTCCCCACTTCGTGGGCCCGGGCCGTCTGGGGGTGCTCTATCGGCGAAAGGGCGCGGCGGGGGTGCGGGAAATGCCCGATCTCTTTACGACGCTCGAAGCGGTCGACTACCCACTGGAGCCCATCCTCTGCGGGGGGCGACAGCGTGCGGTACAGGATCGAGAGCAGTGGGGCTCGGGGTGTAACCTCGTGGCGGTGCGTCC
>WVYX01000215.1:286-477 GCA_011772755.1 Gemmatimonadales bacterium | reverse complement strand
TCCAGGGGGCGGAGCTGGTCCGCGGTGGTGGCGGTCCACGGTGCATGACCTTGCCGCTCCGACGGGACGATCCGTGAGCAGCCCAGGGGTCCGGGCCACGCCTCAGGGCACGCTGGTGGACCGCACCTTGCGATTCCTGTCGGAGGGGGCGGCGGATAGTCTGACCCTGGCACGGGATGTCCTGGGCATCG
>WVYX01000215.1:0-147 GCA_011772755.1 Gemmatimonadales bacterium | reverse complement strand
CGACTGTCTGGTGAACCCGGAGCGGTCCATTCCGAAACACATCACCTCCGTCACGCGGATCACCGACGCCATGGTGCGGGACCAGCCGACCTTCCATGAGATCGCCGATGAGGTCATCGGCGCGCTGGCGGGACGGGTGTTCGTGGC
>WVYX01000167.1:3977-5233 GCA_011772755.1 Gemmatimonadales bacterium | reverse complement strand
GACCGCGGGGGGAGATCGGATCACCGACCTCCCCCCGTCAGCTCGGCTGCCGCCGCCGCTAGAAGCCCGGGATGAACGAGAACTGCAGGTGACCGCCTCGTTCGCGACTGAACGGGTAGACGTAGTCGAGCTCGATGATCATAAAGCCGAAGACATTCATCCGGAGACCGGCACCGGCGCTGTACACCGGCCTCCGCTCGCCGCCGAGGAAGAACGGACGGAGCAGGTCGCGTTGCGCGGGATCGCTGACGTCATGGCCTTCCCACCAGGCGATGCCGGCGTCGCCGAAGAGCACCATCTCAATCGGGAGGAATCCGAACAACCCGCTGCCGATGCCCAGCAGACCGAGCGGCGGGAATCGGACCTCCAAGTTGCCGATGAGCATCTTGGACCCGAACAGGTTGGTGTAGTTCGGGCACGAGCCGTCCGCGTTGCACTCCTCGACGAAATCGAACGACCCGTATTCGTACCCGCGCACGAAGCCGTCGTACCCCAGGAACAACGGCTGGAGTCGATCGGAGTCTTCGGCGTCCCGGCCGTAGCGCCCGAAGTGCAGCAACCGAGCGGCAATCGTGAGCGGCCGCACCGGCATGACGTACTTCCGGTAGTCGGCGACCGCGTTGAAGAAGTCGAGCGTCCCGACGTTCGCACCGATCTCGAGTCGGTACCGCTGTCCCAGCAAGGGACTCGCGACCCCCCACAACGAGTTGTCATACACCAGGGCCACACTGCTCTGGGCCAGGGTGATCGCGTCCGGGGCCTCGAGGTCGATGGTTTCGTCCTCCCCGAGGCTCAGGTACCGAATCTTCCGCTCGATATCCCACGAAACGTTCAGCAGGCCGGCAGAGGCCTCGATGCGCTGCACGCGACTCAACGGATACGCGACCGCTCCGCCGACACTGCGGTTGTACTGCCGGTAGATGGTGATGTCCTCCACCACGCCGACGTTGGGGTCGATGTAGGCGCATCCGAAGAAGCCCTGTGAGCAGAACGCGTACAGGTAGGGGATCTGCTGCGCCGAGATGGCCCAATTCAGGCGTCGCGTCAGGTTAGTGTACCCGACCAGCGCCGCGACATCCTTGAAGGAACCCTGCAGCTGTAGTGCGGTGGCGAGGTTGTGATTGCCCAGCATGTCGCTCCAGAAGAGCGACGCGCCACCCGCGATATAGGTGCCGTACGAGTCGGCCCCGACCGCCAGGGAGGGCTGGCCGATGTAGTCGAGCGCGAAGCGCGTCCGATACGGGTCGCGGGCGTAC
>WVYX01000167.1:2051-3963 GCA_011772755.1 Gemmatimonadales bacterium | reverse complement strand
TCGGTGGGCGGCAAGAGCGCCGCATCGGCAACCCCTTCGAACGGGCCGAGCACCGGCCCGCCTTCCAGTACCTCGGGCCGATCGACGTAGTAGATTGCGTTCATGTCCTGCCGGTACACGCTCATGGCGATTTGGCCCGTCCGGGCCGCCACCGACAGGGTCGGGCTGAGGCTGGTGATGCCGCTGACCCCCGAATACAGATTGGTGATCTGGAACAGCTCGCCGCGCTCCAGATGCAGCCGATACACGTTGGAGATGCCGCTCTGGTCCGACACGAAATACAGGCTCGTACCGTCCGGCGACCATTGTGGACTGATGTGCTTCCCGCGGTCGAATGCCTGGACCGGACTTGCCTCTCCCGTCGCCGGATCGACCAGTGCGAGCCCGTAGTTGCCGTACAGCAGGCTCGAGAGACCGGACGTGAACCGATCCGTCACCACGGCGATCGTCCGTCCGTCCGGTGACCACGCCGGTTGGAGGTCTGCGAAGGCGTCGTTGGTGAGCCGTCGTAGCTCGCTCTCCTGCAAGTCGTATACAAACAGGTCGGACAAACCTTCAACGAGCCCCGAGAACGCGATGTACCGACCGTCGGGCGACCAGGCGGGATTGTAGATCTCGCCGATCTCCTCGAGCCGCACCTCACGCTCGACCCTCCCGGTCTCGACGTTGGTGATGGTGATGACCGGCCGGCCCTTGACGATGGCGGCCAGCATGAACCGGTTCCCCTCCCAATCCCACGCACCAGCCGAGTTGATGAACTGGATGCTCTCGAAATGGGGATCGACGGCCGTCTTCGTGATCTTACGGATGATGCTCCCGGTCTCGACGTCCGCCAGGAACATGTCGATCGAGAAGAGGTCCTTTTCGGAGAGGAAGACGAGTTTCGTTCCGTCGGGTGAGAGGGCCGGGGCCACGTTGAGCCTGCCGCCGCTCATCTCCTTGGTGATCAGCGCCCGGCCGTAGTCGTCGGGCGGGCTCGTCTGGTCGGAGAGCGGCTCGTACGCCGCCCGCAACGCGCCGTGCCACCCGGCGACCACGGAATCGGGCGACAACGCCAGGACCCTGGCGAACGCCGTAGCCGGGCTTCCCGAGGTGCGTGACGCCTTCAGGATGCGCCCCACCGCGTCATCGCCCCACCGACCGGCGATGTACGCCCACAGCGAGTGCCCGTAGCGGTAGGGGAAATACCGCGGGTCGGCGAGCTTGTTGGCCGACGGAAGGCCGGTCTTGACCGCATCCCGCATCCACATGGCCGTGTGCGGATCACGCGGTCCGACCGACAGATACTCGGCCATGCCCTCGACGAACCACAGCGGGAACCGCATCACGGTCGGGACGCCGGCGAGCGCGATACCGCCCCCCTCACCGGTGATGTCGAATTGGAAGGCGTGGACCAGCTCGTGGCCCAGCACGTGATCCGTCTCCGGCAGGGGACCCGCGAAGGGAAGCACGATGCGGCGTTTGAGGATCTCGGTCACCCCGCCGGTCGCCTCGCCGAGATCGCCCTGCAGCGTATTGGTCTGCCGGAAATGCGGGGAGCTGGCGTACAGGATCAGCGGCTGGCGATTCGAAAGATCGTGGTTCAGCAGACGGGACAGACGCGCGTACCAACGCTCCGCCATCAAGACGGCGTACTCGATGCCCTGCTGCTCCTCATCGTAGTAGTAAATGTCGAAATGGTCGGTCTTCAGGACCTTGAAATCGAAGTCCTCGTACTGGACCTTGTTTCGACCGAAATACTGGGCCTCGGCGGTCTGGNNGAGGGCCCCGGCCGCAGGTCCCCTGTAGACCCCGCGCACCGTCCGGTCCGGACCGACTGGCTAGATTTGGCGGCCGGACATGCCATCGCAAGACCGGAGGCTCGGCACCATGGCGGAGACGGGGGATCGGACGAGGGCACCGGCCGTGACGG
>WVYX01000167.1:884-2043 GCA_011772755.1 Gemmatimonadales bacterium | reverse complement strand
GACGGAAAGCCGAGCCAAAACGGTGGTCCTGTGGATCGTCGCCGCGGCCCTCATGCTGGGTGCAGCGGCCTTCCAGCGGCTGACGGGCCCCACCGTCTCCGTCCGAGGCACCTTCGAGGTGTCGGGCGCCGCGTACCGCTATCGACTTCCGCGCTCCGGATGGTCGTACGAGGACCGGCGTGTCACCATTCCGTCCCCCGATCCAGAGACGCATGGCGCCCTCTACTACAAGCGGTACCGGACGGATGACTCGCTGACCGCCGTGCCGCTCGAGCGGGATGGGCACACTCTCACGGCCAGTCTGCCCCGGCAGCCCGCGGCGGGCAAGCTCGAGTACCTGGTGGTGCTGGATGGGCCGGACGGCCCAGTCGGGCTCCCGGGTGACGATGCGACCGTGGTCATACGCTTCAAGGATGACGTGCCGCTGGTCGTGCTGCTGCCGCACGTGTTCTTCATGTTCTTCATGTTCTTCGCCGTGCTGTTTGGCCTCCGAGCCGGGCTGTCGGCGCTCCTGCAGCCGGCCACCATGCCTCGGCATGCGTGGGCGGCCCTCGCTCTCATGACCGTGGGCGGCATGATGCTCGGGCCCGTCGTCCAGAAGCTGGCGTTTGGCGCGTTCTGGACGGGGTTTCCGTTCGGGTACGATCTCACGGACAACAAGACCCTGCTCATGTGGGTCGTGTGGGTGCTGGCGTGCGGGCTGCTGCTCGTGCGGCGCGTGTCGGAAGGGCAGCGGCGGGGAGCGGTGCTCGTTGCGACGATCGTCATGACCGTCGTGTATCTCATCCCGCACAGCCTGCGGGGCAGCGAGCTCGACTACCGGCAACTCGACCGAGCGGCCGAGTCCGCCGGGGGAGCCTCGTTGCGGCCCTGAAGCGCACCCGCGCGACCGATCGTGCGGGTCATCGGATTAGATTGCGACGCGCAATCTCAGCCACGTCCAACAGGAGACAACATAATGCCAACCAGCACTGCCACAGCCACGTGGAACGGTGTCCTGCGCTCGGGGACCGGAGCGTTCCGCGCCGGGTCGGGTGCCTTCGAAGGGCCCTACACGTTCGCCACGCGCTTCGAGGGCACCAAGGGCACGAACCCCGAGGAGTTGATCGCCGCCGCACATAGCTCCTGCCTCAGTATGGCACTGTCAGCCTCCCTCGAG
>WVYX01000167.1:0-870 GCA_011772755.1 Gemmatimonadales bacterium | reverse complement strand
TACCGGGCCTCGATCAGACGGCCTTCGCCAAGGCGGCGGCACACGCGAAGGACAACTGCCCGGTGTCGAAGGCACTCAAGGGGAACCTCACCGTCGAGTTGAGTGCCACGCTCGAGCAGTGAGCCACGAGATCCCACAGCGGATTCACCGCGGAGCGCGCGAGGTCGTCGTCACCTGGACGGATGGCCACGAGAGCACGTTTCCGGCCCGCTGGCTGAGGCTTCGCTGCCAATGTGCCGGGTGCATCGAGGAACTGTCCGGGCGACCGCTGCTGGCCCCCGACTCGGTGCCGCACGACGTGCGACCCCTCGCGATCACGCTCGTCGGTGCGTACGCCATTCGCGTGTCCTGGAGTGACGGACACGACACCGGGATCTTTACCTACGACTGGCTGCGATCGGCGTGCCAGTGCGAGCGGTGCCACCCGGCCGGTGATCGCCACTCGGCGCCGTAGCCGCGTGACGGCGTCGCTTCCGGATTCCACACGGTAGCTCGACCGTGGACCCCGTCTGCCATACACTCGTCGGCGCCTCCCTGGCCGAATCAGGCCTCAAGCGCCGCACGGCGTTCGGGACGGCAACGCTGCTGATCGCCGCCAACCTGCCGGACGTGGACGTGGTGGCCTATGCCGTCGGGCCGGTCGAAGCCCTCTGGTTTCGGCGTGGGGTCACTCACGGCATTTTGGCGTGGGTGGTCTTGCCGGTACTGCTTACCGCCGTGATGATGTTGCTCGATCGGGCAGTGCGCCGTCGCCGTAAAGGGCCTGCGACGAAACCGGTCGTCTGGCGGCAGATCCTGCTGCTTGCGTTCCTGGGCGTCGCGAGCCATCCGTTGCTGGACCTGCTCAATACGTACGGCATCCGACTGCTG
>WVYX01000234.1:898-1091 GCA_011772755.1 Gemmatimonadales bacterium | reverse complement strand
CCTCGTGTGATCACGCCATCGTAACGATTGCCCGGGGGCCACGGTTCCCCTAGACGGCGACGGATTCAATCGGGATTTGCCTTCGGAAGGCACGGGTGTATCCTTCGCGCGTCCCAGTGCCACGGGTCTTCCGATCTCACGACGCGGGTGTCCATGGATGAGCAACCAGTGATCGAGTTGTCCGGCGTCACCA
>WVYX01000234.1:592-801 GCA_011772755.1 Gemmatimonadales bacterium | reverse complement strand
GGGTGGCGGAGCGGTCGATCTACGGGCTGCTCGGGCCGAACGGTGCGGGCAAGACGACGACTATCCGCATGATCATGAACATCATCGTTCCCGACGCAGGCGCGGTCCGACTGTTCGGGCGCTTGGGTGGTGGGCGCGCCATGAGCCACCGGATCGGCTATTTGCCGGAGGAGCGGGGGCTGTACAAGAAGATGCGGGTGTTCGACCTC
>WVYX01000234.1:0-444 GCA_011772755.1 Gemmatimonadales bacterium | reverse complement strand
GATGACCTGTCGAAAGGCATGCAGCAGAAGGTGCAGTTCATTGCCACGGTCCTTCACGGGCCTGAGTTGCTCATACTCGACGAGCCGTTCTCAGGCTTTGATCCCGTGAACACCCAGCTGATGAAAGACGTGGTGGTTGAACTCGCCCGGGGGGGCACCACCGTGCTCTTTTCGACGCATATCATGGAGCAGGCCGAGAAGCTGTGCGATTCGGTGTGCATCATTGCGCGCGGCGACAAGGTGCTGGACGGCGAGCTGGCGGATGTGAAGCGGAGGCATGGTGGCCAGCACGTGATCGTGGCGGTCGAGCGCGGGTTGGAGTCGATTCATCGCTTGCTGGGCGATCGGTCACTCGTGGCGAAGGCCGACGCATACGGGCAGTACGCGGAAGTGGAGTTGGCGTTGGGGGCGGACCCGCAGGCACTGCTGCAGGGCCTCATGCAG
>WVYX01000100.1 GCA_011772755.1 Gemmatimonadales bacterium | reverse complement strand
CCTACGCACAGCCCACCTGCCGGCCGGACGACAACTGGGAAGAGTACGCGGCTCGGGGCTCCTTCGAGCGGATGCGGGCACACCGGGATTCCTTGCAGCAGACGTGGAGGCAGCGGGCCACGCGGCTGGGAACGCCGGCCACCGAGATCGCCCGGCGCCTGGAGCAGGCAGGCGCGATCGGCATCCTGTCGTCCAACTGGTCCACCGGATGGGGAGCCAACCGCATCTTCGCGGCCAGCACGGAGACCATCCCGACCTTCGATCTGAGCTGTGAGGACTACGGTCTGGTGTTCCGTCTCGCGGAGCATGGCCAGGGGCCCGTGCTCCAGGCCGAAGCGGACGCCGAGTTCACCGGCGCGGCGCCGCTCTTCAACACGATCGGGATCATTCGGGGCACCGAGATGCCGGACGAGTACGTGCTGCTGTCCGCGCACTACGACTCCTGGGATGGTGGGTCGGGAGCGACCGACAACGGGACCGGCAGCATCACGATGCTGGAGGCCATGCGGATCCTGAAGGCGGCCTACCCCAACCCCAAGCGCACGATCATGATCGGGTTGTGGGCGAGCGAGGAGCAGGGGCTCAATGGTTCCCGGGCCTTCGTGCAGGACCATCCCGAGGTGGTCGGCGGGCTTCAGGCGCTGTTCAATCAGGACAATGGAACCGGCCGCATCGTGCGCGTATCGGGCTCGGGCCTCCTGGCGGCGGGCGAGTTCTTCGGACGGTGGTTCTCCAAGATCCCGCAGGAACTCACGAGCGAGATCGACGTGAACTTCCCCGGAACGCCGAGCGGTGGTGGCACCGATCACGCGTCGTTTATTTGCGTCCCGGCGCCCGCATTCGGCCTCGGCTCGCTCGATTGGGGCTACTTCCGATACACGTGGCACACTCAGGTCGACACCTTCGACAAGCTGATCTTCGACGACCTCAAGAGCAACGCCACCCTCACGGCGATGCTCGCGTATCTCGCCTCGGAAGAGCCGGAACGCATTCCCCTCGATCGGCGGGTGCTTCCGGTCAGCCCACGATCGGGCGAGCAGATGACATGGCCCGAGTGTCGGAGTTCCGACCGCTCCTGGGAGGACTATCGCGGTCGATAGCGACGGAGTTAGGAGGGAGGAGGAAGTCTGCCTTCCTCCCTCCTGCTTGCTCATCTCACCCTGCTCAGCAACGTGTCATGGTGGTACGCGATCAGGGATCGCATGTACGCGCCGATGCGATCGCCACCGTCGAAGCCCGCGGCGCGTGCCGCAGCGTCCGCCCGGTCGACCGGAATGGCATCGCTTTCGGCATAATGGGTGAGACTGCGATACACGCCGAGGGTGAACAGGTCCCACTCGGCACCGACCTCACGGGTGAAGATGAGGTTCTGGGGACGGCCGAGGGCGGCGAGGTAGGCGTTCTCCATGCGCCGTTGCTCGAGCAGTGCCTCGTGCTTGCCCGGGAGCGCGACGAACCTCTCGATGTGGAAGAATCCCCCGCCCTCCAAGGCCGCACGCAACACGCCCTCTTCCGGACCGCTCACGAACAGATCCTGACGCCATGCCGCCAGCCGACGAAGCGCGTCTTCGAACTCCGGCTCGGTGATCGCCGTGGTGTGGGC
>WVYX01000125.1:6122-8100 GCA_011772755.1 Gemmatimonadales bacterium | reverse complement strand
CGACGACGAGCTGTCGGTGCGCGGCTCGCTCGAGGAGTGGTTTCGCGAGGACGGCTTTCATGTTGAGACCGCCGAGGACGGAAACCGGGCGATTGCCAAGATGGAGGCAGGGCCGTATGACATCGTGCTGCTCGATCTCAAGATGCCCGGCATGGATGGCATCGCGGTCCAGCGTCGCGTGCGCGAGATCGACCCGAACGCCACGATCATCATCCTCACGGCCTACGCCTCTGTAGAGACGGCAGTGGAGGCGCTCAAACTCGGGGCATTCGATTACATCACGAAACCGGTGGACCCGGACGATCTCTCCAACCTCGTGCGGAACGCGCTCCGTCAGAAGGAACTCGCCGAGGAGAACCTCCGGCTCAAGGAGAAGGTGTCGGAGCTGAGCCGGGCCGCACCGATCATCGGCGAGAGCCCGAAGATGCGGCGAGTGCTCGAGACGATCCGAATGGTGGCGGAGACCGATTCGACCGTCGTCATCCGCGGCGAAAGTGGGACCGGGAAGGAGTTGATCGCCCGCGCGATCCACGCCCAAAGCAAGCGCCGCTTCTTCCCGATCGTGGCGGTGAATGCCGGATCCATTCCCGAGACGCTTCTGGAGAGCGAGTTGTTCGGGCACGAAAAAGGGGCGTTCACCGGCGCCCAGTATCGCCGCAAGGGAAAGATCGAGTTGGCGAACGGTGGCACCCTGTTCCTGGATGAGATCGGCGACGTCACGCCCAAGATGCAGATCGACCTGCTTCGGGTGCTGGAAACCAGGCGGTTCACCCGTTTAGGGGGAAACCAAGAAATCTCGTCGGACTTCCGTCTGGTCTGTGCGACGCACAAGAATCTGGAGCAGATGGTCACGGAAGGCACGTTCCGAGAGGATTTGTACTATCGCATCAACGTCTTCGGGATCGACGTACCGCCGCTGCGCGACCGCCCGGAGGACATCCTCGAGTTGGCGCGGTTCTTCGTGGAGNNGGACCCTCAGCCCGGCCACCGAAGAAGTGCTGCGGCGCTATCGCTGGCCGGGAAACGTACGCGAGCTCGAAAATGCAATCGAGCGCGCCATGGTGATCGGGCAGGGGCTGGCCATCGAGCCCGGGGATCTCCCGCTGCACGTCGAGTCTGGCGGAGGTACGGAGCCGGTCGCCCAGTCGCTCGCGGCGGTCGAGAAGGAGCATATCGAACGGGTTCTCCAGGAGATGGACGGCAACGTCACGCGAGCCGCCAAGACGCTCGGCATCGACCGAGCGACGCTCTACAACAAGCTCAAGAGGTACGGAATCAGGCGGTAGCCGTGCCGGCCGCCGTGCACGTCGCGCTGCTCAACGGCTACGCGCCGCGGTGGACCGATGCGTTGGTCGGGGGCATCGCCGACGCGATGTCTCGGCCCGCCGAGGCGTTTCCCGTCGAGTTGGACACGGTGCTCGCGTTCGCGCCGGGCCGTCGTCAATATCACGCAACCCTCCTCCTGGCCGCGCTGCTCCGCCATCGCCGGGACCCGACGGCCAAAATCATCGGGCTCACGTCCATGGACCTGTTCATCCCGGTGCTGACTTTCGTGTTCGGTCAATCCCAGCTCGACGGTCCCGGTGCCATCGTATCCACGCACCGCCTGCGCACGGAGTACTATGGGCTTCCGCCTGACGAGGGACTGTTGGTCGATCGGGCCATCAAGGAGGCGGTGCACGAACTCGGCCACGCGTTCGGCCTCGTGCACTGCCCGGAGCCCGACTGCGTGATGCGGGCCTCAACCTATGTCGAGGAGGTGGACCTCAAGCGTTCCGAGTTCTGTGCCCGGTGCTCGGAATCACTGCGAGAGACCGGCGGCCGATAGGAGCCGCCGGCGCGCGGTCACGACGCCTGCTGGCCATCCGTCGCGCGCTGGATCCGCTGGGCCGCGAGCCACCGTTCGTACTCGCGCGGATGGTGCTCCTTCAGCTTCCGGAGCGTCATCTTCCCGTCCAGCCACACGCGACTCATCGGA
>WVYX01000125.1:458-6110 GCA_011772755.1 Gemmatimonadales bacterium | reverse complement strand
CAGCTCGAAGAACCACATCATGAGGCCGGTCACGATCATGACGATCGAGCCCCACACCACGGCGAAGTACTCGAACTTCTCGAACGGATCGAACTTGTCGAACTGCGGGGGATCGTCCGACTTCCCCAACTGATATTTGACGAACTGCACCAGGTCTCGGACATCCTGCACCCGCGGCATGACGCTGCCGAAATCGCGACGGCCTTCCTCGGTGAGCAGGATCCAAAACGTGTGGTACAGCGCGAGCACGATCAGGGTGGCGCCGGCGAGGTGGTGAATCCAGGTGCGCAGCGAAAACGCGCCGCTGACCCCAGTCCCGAGCAGCATCGGCAGGCCCGTCACGATGAGCAGCGCGAAGCTCACGATCAGGATCACGTGCTGAATCTGCTCGTGGCGCGTGAACCGCGTCACCGTGATACGATCGAGGTCGTGTTCGTAGGGAGTCCACTCAAGCATGGCGGCCTCCGCCCCGCCGCGGATCGACGACTCGGTACCGGTATTGATCCAGGGCAATGAGCCCGACCGCGTACAGCACCGTCACGCCGATCACGAGGATATAGAACCACTGTACGGCGAGGCCGACCGCCGACTTCTCGTCGACAAACGACACGACATGGATGCGCCCTTGTGCCACCCCTTTGCCGATGCCGGGGTGACAGCTCCCGCACGTCGCCACCAGGTTGTCTGCGTGGATGGTCGAGTTGGGGTCGCTAGAGGGCAGGATCTCGTGTGCGCCGTGGCAGCTCTCGCAGCTGGCCACGGTGACCTGGCCGCTGCGCAGCGCGATGCCATGGAACGAGCGGTCGAAGGTTCGACCTCGCGCGACGCCCAACCCGTACTTGGCGTTGAACTCCTCTTGATCGTGGCAGGCCGTGCAGGTACGCGAGATGTGCCGAGGATTGACGCCCGACTCCGGACTCGCCACCGGCTGGATGCCGTGCTCGGCGTGACACGAGATGCACGTCGGGGCATCCGGATTGCCCTCACGGAACTGTTCGCCGTGGATCCCGCGGTCGTACTGGGCGGTGATGCCGGCGTGGCACCGACCACAGGTCTCGACCACCCGCTCGCGGTTCATGGGACAGGTTGCCTCGGCGACCTCCTGAATCTCGTGGGCGCCTGACCCGCGCTCGCCATGACAGTCGGTACACACCGGCGCCACCGTGAGTCCTTTGGCCAAGAGCCCCCGGCCGTGAACGCTGTTGAGATACGTGGTCACGGTGCGGACGTTCTCTTGGCCGAACCGGCGCATCCGCTCGGCGTCCTGGTGACACACGGCACACGTCTCGAACTGCGTGAGTCGATAGACGGTGGACCGAGGGTCGGTGGGGCGACGAATGTGGTGGTCGCTGTGGCAATCCACGCAGGTGGCCGGCTCCTCGCCGGTGAGGGGGTGGGACCGACCGTGGACGCTCTGAGCGAGCTGCTCTCGTTCCCGATAGTGGCAGCCACCACACTCGACGCGATGGGACGCTCCGTGAGGGAAATCACCGATGCCCACATGACAGGCATCGCACGAGAACCCCAGAGCGCCGTGCACCGTGGATGCGAACTCGGCCGGGTCGACGGACAGCCGCGCGGCACGGGCCGAGTCGCCGGTGACGCCGGCCATGAACTCGTGGCTGCCGTGACACGCCAAACAGCTCTGCGCGGCGGCCAACGAGGGAATGAGAACGACGAGCGTGGCTGCCAACAGCACGCAGGAAACCACACCGGGACGTGGGAACAGGTCGCCCCGCCCGGGCGCCTCCCGTGCGACCGAGTCGGTGCGCGCGTCGCGCGGCGTCGACTCGCCCCGACCGCCCATGCAGAACCCCTCTCGAGAGAGCTCTGACATCTCCCCTCCGGCCCGCTCCGTGCGGGCATCCGGAAAATACCGTAGTCGAAAACCCCCATTTCGAATTCTGCATGAGGCTTCCTTTAAGGAGGCTCGGCTACTCCCGGGCTTCACTACATTTCCGCAGCGATTCGCCCAGCGCGCTGTGGGAGCGGGTGTTGCGAAGGGGGAGGTCCATGGGGTCGGTGCCGCGCGCAATTGCACTTCGTGGTGTGGGAGTCGGCATCGCCGCCTCGCTGGCGGGCCTTCTCGTCTGTGTTTCGCCCGCCGCGGCACAGGACACCGATCCGTGCCTCGTGTGTCACGGCAACGGGCAGATGTTTGCCGGATCGCGTGACAGTGCACGGCTCCACGTCTCCACCCGCACACTAGCGCGGTCGGTGCACGGCCCCCCCGGGGTGCAATGCGCAATGTGCCATCAGGGAATGGACTTTCCGCATCCCGAGCGACGCCCGCGCGTCGACTGCGGTCTGTGTCACTCGGCTCAGGCCCAACAGCACCGCACCTCGTTGCACGGGCAGGCCGCCGCTCGGGGCGACCGGCTGGCGCCTAGCTGCAGCGATTGCCACGGTCAGCACGACATCCGGTCCCACCGGGACCCGACCTCCCCGACGCGGGTCATGAACATCCCGTTTCTGTGCGGTGAGTGTCACCAGGAAGGCACGCCGGTCTCGCGCCGCCGGACGATCCCGCAGGACAGCATTCTCGAGAACTACTCCGAGTCGATCCACGGCACCGGCCTCTTCAGGCAGGGGCTCACCGTCACAGCCGTGTGCACATCGTGTCACACTTCTCACCAAATCTTGCCGCATACTGATCCGCGATCGAGCATTCACGTCAGGAACGTGGCGGCCACGTGCATGCAGTGCCACGCGCAGATCGAGCAGGTCCATCAGCAGGTGATCGAGGGGCGGTTGTGGGAGGAGGAGCCACACAAGATCCCGGCATGCGTGGACTGCCACTCACCCCATCGCATTCGGCGGGTGTTCTACGATGCGGGTGTGGCGAACCGCGACTGCCTCGCGTGTCACGGGGACCGTGATCTCCGGGGCGTCGCCCGCGGTGACACCGTCTCGCTCTACGTCGACGCCGACGCGTACAGTGCCAACGATCACGGCGGGACCGCCTGTGCCCAGTGTCACGTGGAGGTGAGTCCTGCCATTACTCGCCCGTGCGCGACCATCCAGAATCCGGTCGACTGCGGGATCTGCCACGCCGACCGTGTGGCCGAATACAACGGCGGTATTCACGGGCAGCTGGCCGCCCAGGGCGACAACGATGCGCCCCGCTGTCTCGACTGTCACGATCGGCACGCGACCCAGGATCGACTGAATCCGCAGTCGCCGACCTTCCCGCGGAACGTCCCACAGCTCTGTGCCCAGTGCCACCGGCAGGGTGAGAAGGCGGCGGTGCGCATCGTGCCCCATGTGCCGGCACCCGTCGAAAGCTACGAACTGAGCATCCACGGGAAGGGCCTGTTCCAGAGTGGGTTGCTGGTCACAGCGACATGTGGCAGCTGCCACAGTGCACACGGAGAGCTGCCGGCATCAGACCCGAACTCGACGGTGAATCGGAGGAACCTCGCGGCCACGTGTGGGTCCTGTCATCATGGCATCGCCGAGGAATTCGCCAAGAGCATCCACGCGCCCGGGATGAGCCGGGCGTCGGCGGATAGTCTCCCCACCTGCGAGGACTGTCACACGTCGCACACCATCAGCCGGGTGGACCGTGCGGACTTCCGGCTCCTCATGATGTCGCAGTGTGGACGATGTCACGAGACCGAGGCGACGACGTTCTTCGACACGTTCCACGGCAAGGTGTCGCGACTTGGCGACGCGGCGGCCGCGAAATGCTATGACTGCCACGGCACGCACAACATCCTGCCGACCTCACAGCCCGCGTCGATGCTCAGTCGTCGGAACGTGGTGGCAACGTGCTCGAAGTGTCACTCGGGCGTCAGCGTCCGGTTCACAGGGTATCTGACCCACGCCACGCACCACGACGCCGAGCGCTACCCATGGCTGTTCTGGACGTTCTGGGGAATGACCGCCCTGCTGATCGGCACCCTTGGCTTTGCCACGCTACACACGCTGGCCTGGCTGTGGCGACTGCTCTGGACACCGGGGCTCGCGCTACGTTCCAAGCCGGCACAGGGCGAGCGTGTGGTGCGACGCTTCACGGTGTGGGAGCGGTCGATGCACGGCGTAATGCTGATCAGCTTCTTCGTCCTGGCGCTGACCGGGATGGTGTTGAAGTTCTCCTACATGGCCTGGGCGCAGACGTTTGCCAGTTTGGTGGGCGGATTCCCCACGACGGGTGCCCTGCATCGCGTCGGGGCAGTGACCTTGATCGGAATCTTCGGTGCCCATCTGTGGGATGTCCGAAAGCGCAAGGAGCGCTCGGGGCTCACGTGGCTCCAGTTCATCCGAACCGAGCGATCGCTCATTTTCACGAAGCGCGATTATCGCGAGTTCGTGCAGTCGATCAAGTGGTTCCTCGGCCGCGGGACGCGACCCCACTACGGCCGCTACACGTACTGGGAGAAGTTCGACTACTTCGCCGTCTTCTGGGGCATCTTCGTGATCGGCTCGACCGGGCTGGTGCTGTGGTTCCCCGAGTTCTTCACCCGGGTCATCCCGGGCTGGTCGGTGAACGTGGCGACGATCCTGCACAGCGACGAGGCGTTGCTGGCGGTCGCGTTCATCTTCACCGTGCATTTCTTCAACACGCACTTCCGACCGGACAAGTTCCCGATGGACCCGGTCATCTTCACCGGTCGCGTTCCGCTCGCGGAGCTGAAGCGGGACAAACCGCGGGAGTACGAAGAGTTGGTCGCGAGCGGAGCACTGGAGCGCCACCTCGTGGATCCGTATCCGAAGAAGCTCGAGTGGGCGTTTCGCGTGTTCGGCTTTACCGCTCTCGGCATCGGGATCACGCTCATCGGCCTCATCATCTACTCAATGCTGTTCGGGTACCACTGAGCTACGCGAGTATCCGGCATGGGTGTCGTTGAATACCCCTGCCGCGGTGGTCAATTCGCTCTGGACGGGTCGGGTATGTGATCCTAGCTTACGATCGTTCAGTCCTTGTGGGGGAGGGGATATGAGAAGGTCCGTCGTTCGCGCGGCGGCCGCCGTTGGGGGACTGCTTGCATTGGCGCCGCCGCTTCACGCCCAGGGCTACCACGTCCGCTGGAATACGTGGTTCCAGTCTGTGGCCTACCGGGGCGTCCAAGCCGACAGCATCCCCAGCGCCGATGCCGTCGCCCTGCCGGGCGGCGGGTTCGAGTCACCCGACGGGTTCGCGGTGTCGTGCCCCACGGGGGCCCTGTACTGCGGGTTCTTCCGCCCAGGGGCCGAGCAGCGCGGTATGCCCGTCGTGACCACGATCGACGCCAGCGTGTGGGGGTTCGGCATCGAGGGCCTGAAGGTGCACGTCAAAGGCCGCGCCGGTGGGAACCTGGAGGACGGCGGCTTCTGGCCCGGGGTCGAGCCCGAGGTGCAACTGATCGAGGGGTACGCCGAGTACGCCACGCGCGATGTCACGGTGCAGGCCGGGCGAACGACGGTGTTTTCGAGGCTCGGGTATCTCGGCCTCGACGGCGGGCAGGCGTGGGTGCGGCCCTTGGGAGGCAAGGTGCGGATCGGCGCCTACGGCGGATGGGCGCTGGCCGAAGGAGCGGTGCTTCCCATCACCAGCCCGGAGCTCAACCCCCTGGCCGAGTTCCGCCCCACCGAGCGGGAACTCGCGTTCGGCGGGAGCGCCGGCTGGAACCTCGGCATGGTCGAGGGAAGAGTCCTGTACCGGCGGGAGTT
>WVYX01000125.1:0-417 GCA_011772755.1 Gemmatimonadales bacterium | reverse complement strand
GGATTCGGCTTCACGGTCACTGGTGGTGTGGAATACGACTTCCTGACCAAGCAGTGGGGCACCCACGACGTTCAGGTGCGCTACCGGCACCGGGGGGGATTGGCCGACGTGACGGTTGGACAGCGACGCTATCGGCCGTACTTCCCCGTGTGGTCCATCTGGGGCGTGTTCAGTCCGGTGGGGTACAACCGGCAGTTTGCCTCGATGGCGGTGTACCCCATCGCCGGCCTCGTGCTCAGAACCGAGGGGTACCGGTTCGAGTACGAGGACACCGAGACGCAGACCCCGCTCGGCGTGTTCGAAGACGGCGGGTGGAGCTGGTCGGCGGGCGGCACCTATGCGGGGGTGCGGAACTTCGTGTTCGATGCGAATTATCGCGCGCAGTTCGGCCCAGGCGCCTCGTCGCAGGGGTTCGAC
>WVYX01000273.1 GCA_011772755.1 Gemmatimonadales bacterium | reverse complement strand
GTCGTCACGAACTTGGTGGGCAACGCGCTGAAGTTCACGGGGGAGGGCGGAACGATCTCCATCGCCATCCGGAAAGGAAGCGAAGACATGGAGATCTCGGTATCGGATACGGGCAGTGGCATCGCCGACGAGAGCAAGACGCGCATCTTCGAGCGATTTCAGCAGGGCGATCGGGAGGACGGCGGAAGAGTGAAGGGCGCCGGTCTCGGCCTGGCCATTGCAAAGGAGCTGGTGGAGCTCCACGGGGGGACGATCTCGGTGCAGAGTGAGCTGGGGATGGGCAGTACGTTCAGCTTCACACTACCCCTCTACAGCAGCGAGGCGTTGCTGGAGGAGGCCGTGCACACCCAATTCAAGATGTGTGGTCAGAACAATCACCTCTCCCTTATCGTCCTTGCGTTCAAGCAAGCCGAATTCGGGGCACTGAAACAGGAGGGTAGCGTCGATTGGAAGCAGATGCTTCAAGACGTAGAGAAAGGAATCCGGCAGGTGGTCCGGCGCAACAGGAATGATGCCGTGATTCAGTGCGGGGACGGACGCATGATCATTTTCTTACGCGACACACCGAAGTCGGGAGCAGTCTCGGTGCGGGAGCGGCTCGTGAGCACGCTCGCGCCGTTTGAGGAACGCTGCCCATTCACGCTCACCACGATCTCCTGTCCGGAGGAGGCGGAGAACCCGGACGCGTTGGTCGCTGCCGTCGAGAACCTGGTTGAGGAGATGGCCAATGGCTAGAACGATATTCATCGCGGACGATGAGGCGGACTTCGTGTCGACCCTGAGGTCGCGGCTCGAATTCGAAGGATACGTCGTCACGACTGCCGCGGACGGCAAGGAGGCTTTGCAGCGGATCACCGACGAGAAGCCGGACCTGATCCTGTTGGACATCATGATGCCGACGATGAACGGCTATCAGGTGTGCCGCGAACTGAAGGTAAACGCCGACACGCGCCCCATCCCAGTCCTGATGCTGACCGCCAAGTCCCAGGAGAGTGACAAATTCTGGGGAAAAGAGGCCGGGGCAGATGACTATGTCACAAAGCCGTTTGACATGGAAGATCTGATCGAAAAGATCGGAGGCTTGCTGGCCGACTGATGCTGCTATGGATGGTGTACGTTCTTGCCGCGGCCATTGGCCTGATGCTGCTCGGCGTCCTCCTCCGGGAGACGTGGCGCGCCTGGGAGCGTCGGCGCTTTGAACGCCTGAGCGCGGTATGTGCCGGGCAGTTGCAGACGCTGAAGGACTTGGAGCCTGAAGAACTCGCCGCTCGGCTCCAAGCGTCGTATCCCCTTCCCGTCATTGAAAAGTGTCTTGAGCAACTCGCCGAGCGATCGGCAGCGCCCCTGCGCCATAAGCTCGTGCAAGTCAACGAGGACCTCGGCATTGTCCAGGCACGCATCGAGGCCCTGAGCAACGCCAGCTCGTGGCCCGAGCGAGCCGCGGCGGCAGAACGGCTGGGACGCATTGGGCATTCGGGGGCCGTATTGCCACTCATCGCCGTCCTCCAGGACCAGAGCGAAGACAAGCAGGTCAAGAGCGTCGCCAGTTTGGCGCTGCGAAGAATCCGCGATCCCCGCGCCATCCAACCGCTGGTCGAGGCGCTGGGGCGGGATGATGCGGCCATCAGCCGCCCCATCGCCGATGTGCTCGAGGGATTTGGACCACAGGCGGTGCCTGCCTTGCTCGATGTGTTGCGAAGCTCCAACACGGAGAGCCAGCGGTATTGGGCCGCTCGGATCCTCGGAGCGTCGACCGATACCCAAACCGCCGTGCCCTTGATCGCCGCGCTGCAGGATGGCAGTGAGAAAGTCCGGGCCGAAGCCGCGCGCTCGCTCGGCAGGCTGAAAGCTCGCCAGGCCATTCACCCGCTCACCGACACGCTGCTGCGGGATCCCCGAGCGCCTGTGCGGGAAGAAGCAGCGCGCGCGTTGGGCGAAATCGGCGATGAGCGCGCCTTGGAAGCGTTGAAACAGGCCCTGGGCGAATTGCCCTACGAGGTACGAGCCGGCGCGCTGGCCGCCATGGAGAAGATGGGTGACGAGGCGGTACCGCTCTTTATCCAGGCCTTGGACGAAGACGATGAACGGACGCGCACGCACGCCGCGACCGCACTCGAGCGCAACGGCTATGTCACCCGGCTCATCGAGCGTCTGGCGGAAGATCCCGGAAAGACCAGTGGGCCATCGTTTCGACTCCTGCTGAAGGTGGCCCGAACCGGCGTCGTCGAGTCGCTTATTCAGGCGCTTTCGTACCCGGACCTGCGGGTGCGCGTGCGGGTTTGCCAACTGTTGGGCGAGGCCCGTAGCAAGACCGCGTTGGACCCCCTCAGCGACACGGCCCGGAATGACTCCGAATGGGCAGTGCGGGCCCGCGCCCTGGAGGCCCTCATCCGGATCGGCGACGACCAGACACAAGCGTTGTGGTTGGATCACCTGCGGGAAGAAGACGAAGACGTGCGGGAGTGCATCCTGGAGTCGATGCGAGGGCTCTCCCCCAGCGTGTTGCAGCCAATGCTGCCGGATCTTCTGCCCTATCTCCACGATCCCAATCTCAAGATCCGAACGTTGATAGTCGCGCTCATTGGCTCGGTGCGCTCGGACCAGGTTCGGCGGGCGCTCATCGAGTCCCTCAAAGACTCGGCGGCCGACGTGCGAGCGCAGGCCGCAAGCGTGTTGGGCCGCTTCTCCCAAAAGGACTCCGTGCGAGCCCTGGAAAAGTGTCTCAAAGACCCCGAGTCCCTCGTCCGCGGGACCGCGGTGCGCGCCTTGGGCAAGATCAAGGACTCCACCTCCATTCCGGCACTCGCCCAGGCCTTCGAGAACGCCGACGAGAGCTATCGCGACGACATCGCCCGGGCGTTGGCCGCCATGAAGCAGGATGACATGCTCGCCCTCACAGATCTGCTCATGGGGTTGCGCTCGGCGGAGGCCCGGGCGGGGGTAGCTTGGGCCCTCGGCCTGAAGCGCGACAAGCGGGCCCTGCGCCTGTTGGAACTGTTCCTCAAGGACGAGGAGCCTCTCGTGCGCTCGAGCGCGGCACGCGCGCTGGGCGAATTCGCCTCCCCTGAGACGGGCGCGCTCCTGCTGCCCTTCCTCGAGGATCCCGATGCCCGGGTCCGTGCCGCAACGGTGGCCAGCCTGGGCCGGTGCGGGGACGCCGAGCTGGCAAATCCCATCGTCCCCCTGCTGGCCGATCCCGACATCGCTGTTGGTCGCCAGGCCGCGCTGGCTATAGGACAACTGGGCCATCCAGCGGGGATCACGTATGTCCAACGGTTCCACGCCCGGACCGTCGACCCAATCGCCCAGGCCGCGGCGTTGATCGGTCTGGCACTCTTGGGCGACCAAACCGGTCTGGTGACGATTCTCGAAGGACTGCAGGATCACCGGCTCGCCCAACCGTTGCGCGATCTGATTCGGACCTGTACCCAACAGACGCAGCAGCGATTCTTCGCCCTCCTAGCCCTCGATCCGAGCCTCTTTTGGCTCGAAGACCAGGAGGAGTTTCGCTCCAGGGTGGTGGAGCACTATGTGGGTCTGCTGCGCTCCAGCCGACAGCCTTCCGCCCGCGTCCGCGCCATGCAGGCAGTGGCCCTGTTCGCGGATAGCCGGTGCACTCCGATCCTGGAGACCAGCCTGGCGAGAGATCCCAACGCGACGGTACGCGCCCAGGCACTGGCATCACTAAGTCAGCTCCTCGAGGTGCCCGAACTCCTCGACCGCCTGGTCGTGGCCATGCGGGATCCCGCTGACGAGGTCCGGCTTCAGGCGGCCCACACCCTCAGCGGGATGGACGCCGACGATGTCAGACCCTACCGCGAGCAACTCGTCCAGCTGCTGGAAACAGACAACGACGAGCTCCAGGAGGCTGCTTGCAAACTCCTGTCCAGATGCTACCAGCGCGATTGGAGAGCGCTCGCCGATCGCCTGATGGGGGCCGAGAGGACCGATAGTCTCCGGGGGCTCATTCGGACGCTCAGTCTCATCGGCGACCCACAGATCGGCGTGCTCTTCTTGCCCATCCTGGATCACAAGGAGGGCGACGTCCGCGAACTGGCTGCCGAGCAGTTGTCCCACGTCTGCTCCCGGCTGCCCCGGGAAAGCTTGGTGCGGTATCTGGAAGATCCCAGCGAGCGGGTCCGCACGTCCATCGTCCGGTGCCTAGGGAAGCAGATGGGTGCCGAGGTGGTGGTCCCCCTGGTGGAGCGAAGGCTGGATCCCTCCGCACCGGTGCGCCAGGAGGTTGCGGCCGCGCTTGGCCGGGCAAGCGATCTCGACGACGAGCGGCCGGTTCAGGTGCTCCAGAGTTTGGCCAAGGACGGCAGCGTGCTCGTCCGTGCGCAGGCGGTGGCTTCCCTCATCCGCCTCGGTGTGACGGGGCAGCGCAAGATTTTCGAGGAGGCCTGTCAGGATCTGGATGAGGCGGACCTCGTGGCGCTGCGCGGCCGGTTGGACAAGGACGGAACGCTCTACCGGGTGCTCGAGATCATGAGGACCGACCGCGACGTGCAGAAGCGAGCCGATGCCGTGTACTTCCTCGCCCAGGCGGACCTCGAGCGGTACGCCCCCGACATCACTCTTGCGCTGCAGGATCCGGCCAGCGCGGTTCGCATCGCAGCGGTCGAAGTGCTGGGCCAGCACGAAGACCCGGCCGTTCAGAAGGCAATCGAAGCGCTGGGCCGCGACCCGGTGGACGCGGTGCGGTACGCCGTTCAGCGTCGACGACTGCGCTGTGTGTCGCCGCGCAAGAAGGCGTGATGTCATGCTCGCAGTCGTTCGGATCTTTGAGACCATCGTCATCAGCTATTTCATCCTTTACAACACCACCAATCTCTTCCTCCTGCTCGTGGCCTGGATCAAGGTGCGCTTCTTTCTCCGCGTCAAGGCAGTCGGCAGTTTGGAGAGTCTCTACAGTTCGAGTTCGACGCCGGCCGTCTCGATCGTCGTCCCCGCCTACAACGAGCAAGAAACCATCGTCGAGAGTGTCCGGACGTTAACGAAGCTGTACTACCCCCGCTACGAGATCGTCATCATCAATGACGGGTCGAGCGACGACACGCTCGAAGAACTCAAGACTGCCTTCTCTTTCAGCCGTCGGAAACTGGGGTACGAATCGGTGGTCCCCACCCGCCCCATTCGGGATTCCTATGAAGCGCCGCCGATCGGAGGTGTGACGCGCCTCATCCTCCTGGACAAGGAGAACGGCGGTAAGGCCGATGCCTTGAACGCCGGCCTCAACGCCGCCCTAGCTCCCTTTGTTTGCTGCATCGATGCCGACTCGATACTCGAGCGCAACTCCCTGCTCGAGGTCATGCAACCCATGGTGGAGGATCCGGAGGGCGTTGCAGCGTGCGGCGGCCAGGTCGGCGTCGCCAACGGGTGCACCATCGAGCACGGGAGGATCGTTGACCTGCGCCTGCCGAGTAATTGGCTCGCCAGGTTCCAAGTCGTGGAGTACATGCGCTCGTTCACCGCGGGCCGAACTGCGCTGGTCAGCTTGAACTCGCTGCTGATCCTTTCCGGGGTGTCGGCCGTGTTCCGGAAGAGCCTCTTGTTCGAAGTCGGCGGTTTCCTGAGTGGTCGACTCACATCGCGGATTGTGGAGGAATACTGCGGGGGCGGCAAAGAGACCGTCTGCGAGGACATGGAGATCATTGTGCGGCTGCAGCGGTATCTGTTGGAAAAAGAGATTCCCGCGAGGATCAACTTCCTCCCCTATCCGATCACGCTGTCTCAGGTTCCGGAACGCCTCGCGGACTTCGGGCGCCAGCGCGACCGTTGGTACCGCGGCCTCGGCCAGGTGCTCTTCCACCACCGCAAGATGCTGTTCAATCCTCGGTACCGGCAGGTGGGACTCTTTGCCATGCCGTACCAGTTCGTATTCGAGTTTCTGGGACCCCTCGTGGAGATCTTGGGCTATGCGCTGCTTCCCCTCCTCTACCTCTTCGGGATCTTGAGCACCGAGCAGTTCCTGCTGTTCTTCGCCGTCTCGATTCTGTACGGCACCCTGATCTCGGTTGGCGCCGTGTTGATGGGTCTCTGGACAGAAGGTCGGGTGGCAGAAGGGCGCAGCTCCGTTTCTCTGTTTCGGTATGGTGGCTTCTGGAACGCCATCCGATTGGTGAGTTGGGCGACCTTGTCCATGATGGGGTATCGGCAGATGCAGCTTTACTACCTGAGTAAGGGGTTTGTGGGATTCCTCAAGGGAAGTCAAGCGTGGGGAAAGTTCAGGCGTGGGCGATTCTAGGGCGTCGGGACGCNNTGAGCCCGGGGTCGTGGCTCGAGCGGCATCCCCCTGTCATCGGCTGGCTCCTGACCCTGTGGTTCCTGACTGGGTCGCTCGCGGCGCAATCAGCTCCCGAGGTCTTTCCGTCCCAAGTGATTGTGCTGGCCGACTGGGGCATGTCGGATGTCTCGGAGATTGGATACCTGCACGCGGGCGTGATCCACGAGCGGCGAGGAAGCAGGCTGGCAATCTATGACGTTCGACACCGCACGCCGGTGGTCCAATGGCCCAGCGAACCCCAGCGCCGCACGCCGCCGCTAACCGGCGGCGTATTTCTGCTGGGGCATTTCGACCGGGGCAACACCAATCGGCTTGGTGGCCACTTCGGTGGCTTTGCCAAGGCGCCGTCCATGTCGGCGGTCTCCATTGCCCGTGCGCCGGATGACGGCCGGGCCCTGGCCTATTCGTACGACAAGGCGGCTCGGAGCTACGCCGGATTTTGGATTCACCTCTTCGATTTCAAACGACATCCCACGGAACGGGTGCTCTTCGACGCCAGTCCGTTCGCATACCTCACGTTCGCCATTCGCGGCGAGCGCGGAGGGGAGGACCTGGCGCTGCACATTGCCGATCGCGCGTGGGAGCAGCGAGAAGAATCGCTGCCAATGGGGGACGTTGCGTCGTTCCTCGGTGCTGGACGTGTGGAGAAGACGTGGCAGCGCGCGTGGGTTCCCCGCGACAAGTGGCCTCCCGGATTGAACGGGCGAGAACTGGCCAGCCTCGTCTTCCTGACGAAGGGGGAAGGACGGGGGCGGATATTCCTCAAGGACATTGCCTTCACGACCCACCGCGACGCCCCAATACCCACGGCCAGCGGGCCCGAGGAGCTGGGCAGATCGTTGAGACAAGCGATGTGGCTCTGGGAGACTCCAGCGGTTACGAGTGGTCCGGACGCGCGTCAACGCCTCGTGCAGTTTTGCCGCACCGAGGGCATCACTGATCTGTTCCTGCAACTGCCGTATGAGGCAGAGCACGTCAACGAACGGTGGACGATCTCGTGGGATCGAGAACGCCTGCGCCCGCTCATCGCCGAGCTCGACGCCGCTGGGGTGGCGGTGCACGCTTTGGATGGGGATCCGCGGTTCAGCCTCCCGGAATGGCATGGGCAGGTCATCGCGACGATCCAAAGCATTACGCAGTACAATCGGGAGAGCCAGCCCGCCGAGCGGTTCGACGGCATTCGACACGACATCGAGCCCTACCTCCTGCCAGGATTCGGTGGGGTGCGCCGCACGCAGATACTGCAGCAATACCTCTCGATTGTGGCCGCATCTCAAGAATTGGCGGCACAGGCCGGTCTCGTGTACGGGGTCGATATACCAGCGTGGTTTGACGAACGAAACGAGTTCTTCGAGATGGTGGCGGACGTGGAAGGGCGGCCTGTGAGCGAGCTGATCATCGACATCGTGGACAACGTGGGCATCATGGATTACCGAACGCAGGCATACGGCGCCGATGGGACGATCGCACAAGCACAGGACGAGCTGCGGTATGCGGCGCGCGTAGGGAAGCGAGTCTTTCTCGGTCTCGAGACCGTCGAGCTACCGGACGAGACTGATCTTTCGTTCAGCTCCCAGGGGTCGGGCGGCTCATGGGTGGTCGTCGAGCAGATCGACGACGAGCGGGCGCGTGTCAACTGGATCGCGGAGGAGGCGTGGGACCGGCTCGGCGGGCGGCGGAAGACGACGACGGGGACCGTGATCCTGAGGGAAGCGCGGGCGACAGACGTGCCATCGAGCAAGTTGTCGTTTGCCCGGTACAGCCCGAGCGAACTCAAGGGCGTGATCGAACAGACAGCCTCGGAACTTCAACACTTCGAGAGTCTGTATGGGTTCGCGATTCATTCCTACGAGAGCTACCGACCGTGGCTCGAAGGCCATCGGTGAGCTGCGAATGGCAATGGCACGATTGAGCGCCCGCGCTGTGGCGTTCAAGATCTTGCACCTGCGGATGCCGCTGGCGGTGGCGGCCCTCATGCTCGCCCCCGCCGCTCCACTCCTGGGACGGCCCGTGCAGCAAGACATCGGAGGCAGTGGAGAATCTCCGCCGCGCATCACAGTGCGCTCGGGATTGAGTTATGAGGACTTGAGCTTCGCGTCCAACGCCGTGGGTGCAAGCATGTTACTGAGCGTCGAGCGGCCCAGAGACTGGGGTGTCTGGGCGGGGTTCGAATACGTCAACAAGTTCGATGACTCGGCCCCCGGTTTTCGGATCGGTGGGAGCTACTGGGCGGGCGGGAGCACCGTCCTCACGCTGAATATCGCGGTGGCGCCCGAACAGATCGTCGTGCCCCGGCAGGCATACACCGTCCAGATCAGCCGAGTGTTGCCCAACGGCCTCGTGCCTTCACTGGGGTACCGGTTTGCCGACTATGCGGCCGCGGATACCCACATAATCATGCCAGAGGTCACCTGGTACTTTCCCCGATTGTACTGGCTCGTGCGGTATTACCTGGCCGTCAGCGCATTCGGGGGCCAGAATACGATCACCCATTCCGCCTTGACGCGCGTGCATTGGAACGTGACCGATCCGGTCACAGTCTCCGCCGGGTACGTTCGGGCCAACGAGAGTTTCGAATCCGGCAATCCGGCAGACCCATTTGCGGGTTTTTCGGCGAACCACGTTCTCGTGGGAGTCGATTGGGACATTCGGAGCACGGTGGGAGTCGGCATCGCGCTCGATTACGAGACACGCGACAACGGTTCTACGGTGTGGCGCTACGAGATACGAACATCCTACAGGTGGTAGGAGCGTTCGGTTGGCGCCGGGCACTGGGCCGGGGGGGCGAGCTCGGCGCGACTGCGGAGCATCCCGGGGTGGACCACGCTTGGCCGTAGCGGGCGGCGCTCCCATGTAGCCAGCGCTCGCTAGTGGAGGCCGGTATCATGGGGCGCGGAAGCCTCAGGGGCGGTACCAGGATGAGGCTCGCAGGTACAGATCTGTGCACGGGCTTGGCGCAGGACCGTTAGCCGAACTCGCAACTGAGGCCGGGGCAGGATTCGAGCGGCGTGGGCAGGTAGGCGAGCGAGCCGCGGCCGTGCCTCCAAGGTTTCCCGCAGCTCAGCGAGCCGCTCCTCATTGGCGTTTCTCGTCAGTCCCGCTCCACCACGAGTACCTCGAGGTGCGACGGAAACTCACGCGCCCGGAATACCGTGTGCTCCGCGTTCTGATAATCCTCCTCCGTCGCGTGATAGATATCGACGAAGGTCTGCGGGTTGCGGTCGATCACGGGGAACCACGTGCTCTGAACCTGCACCATGATTCTGTGACCCTTCCTGAAGGTGTGGCACTTGTCACCCAGGTCGAAGCTGATCTCCGTCACCCGGTTCGGAACAATGGGCTCGGGGTTCTCGAAGCTGTTGCGGTACTTGCTTCGGAACACCTCGCCGGCGAGCAGCATCTGGAAGCCACCCATCCGCATGCGGGAGTTAGCGCCACGTTCCGAGGTCGTGTCCGGGTACACGTCGATCAGCTTGACGATCCAGTCGGCATCGCTACCGGTTGTCGACACGAAGAGGTCGGCGATGACAGGCCCGGCGATGGTGATGTCCTCGGTCAGCACGTCGGAACGGTAGACCAGGACGTCCGGCCGGCGTGCCGCGAACCGTTGATCCTCGACCATCCAGAGATGCCCCTGCCGGGTCTGAATGGCGGTCGACCACGGTACGGGTTTGTCGAGATCGCTGATGTAGGAGTCGTGGGCTTCACTCGCGTCGTCGGAAGGGGGCTCGAAAGCGAGCCTGCCGTCGGCGTGGAGGTAGAGCGACCTCCTTGTCGCCTCCTCTGGGGGCCAGTGGTCGTAGAATCGCCACTCGTTCGAGCCCGTCTCGAAAACCAGCGCTTCCGGGAGGTTTAGCGGCCCCTCGTCCTTTAGGTAGTAGTTGAAGAAAGGGAACTCTACATTCTCTCGGAAGTACTCGCCCGTCTTCTGCACGAAGTTGATCTCGCCCAGCGCATCCCCGTCCATCGACGCCCAGCCGCCGTGGCGCCAGGGTCCGATGACGATCGTGCTCTTGTTGTCGGGATTCTTCTCCTCCACGGTGTAGTAGATGTCCATTGGGCCACGGAAATCCTCTGCATCGAACCAGCCGGCGACGTGCAGTACACCGAGTTCGATGTCCTGAAGGTGTGGCAACACGCTCTGTCGTTTCCAGTAGTCGTCGTAGTTGCCGTGCTCCATGTACTCGTTCCAGGTCGGAACACGGCCGTGCAGGTATTGCGCATCCACGTTGGATAGTACGCCGAGGTCTAGGAAAAACTGGTACCCGTCCGGGGTGCCGTAATCGAAGCGCGTCGGACCGGCGGTGGACGGGCCGGTCCTCTGGCGGGCGCTGCGGACCAGCCAGTCGAAGGTGTACATGAGGCGGAAGGCGCCGTTGTGGTGGAAGTCGTCCCCGGTCCACATGTCGGCGGGCGACGCCTGCGGGGAGGACGCCACGAGCGCCGGGTGCGCTTCGATCATCCCCATCACCGCCTGGAACCCGGGGTATGAGATGCCGTAGATCCCCACCCGCCCGTTGTTGTTCGGGACGTTATCGAGCAGCCACTCGATGGTGTCGTAGGTGTCGCTGCTCTCGTCGGTATCCTGAGTCCCCTGCTTGTCCGGCTTGTGAGGCCTCATGACGACGAAGTCGCCCTCCGACATGTACGTTCCACGCACGTCCTGGTAGACAAAGATGAAGCCCTCTCTCGGGTAGAGGTCGTTCGGACCGAGACGATGGTGGAAGTACGTCGGCCCGTAGTAGCCGACCGAGTAGGGCGTGCGCCTGAGCAGTATCGGGTACGTCTTGCTCCGGTCCCTCGGGGCGTAGATCTGCGTGAACAGTCTCACGCCGTCCCGCATCGTGATGTAGTGCTCTTCCTTCGTGTAGTGCTGGAGGAGGTAGATGTACCGAACACCGCGGATGTTGTCGGGCTCCAACTCTACCGATATCTCGTAGTTCTCGATCGCCGCGTCAAAATCCCCGTGGATCATGTACGCTTCAGCCAGACTGTCGTACGTGTTGAATGCCTCGGGATACGCCAGCACGTTGAGCTTGAGCAGCTCGATGGCTTCTTCCACTCGGCCCCCGTACAGGTATCGCAGACCGAGATTGTTCATCGGATACTCGGCGAAGATGACCGCATCGGGATTCCGCTGCCGCACGGCGTGGAACAGCGCGACCGCCTTCGCCACGCCCTCTGCCTGTATTATCTGGAAGAACTCCTCTTGGGTCGGCACGCGCTCCTGCGCCGCCGCCTGTGGCGCGAAGAGCAGACCGCACAGCAGGAGCACGAGAGTGGGTCGGTGGGCTCGCATCGCTCTCCCTCCGTCTCGACTTGCTGAGGCTGGATCTCGTTTCCTTAGATTGTGCCGGGGCAGGCAAAGTTGCAATGGCGGAGTCGGGTGTCATCGCCGCCATATCTGAGGCGCCGCCGGGATCTACGTTTCGGCCGCGGGCAGCGGTCCGGGCTCCGGGTCGGAGGGCGGTGCTGGGTGCCGCCGAGAACGGCAGGGCTGGCGCGTGAGTGAAGGAGTTCGGCGGCCCGATGGGCAACGGATATGTCGGCATGGGACCATGTGGTGGTCCACCGGCGGGGGAGCGGCTGATCCGGGGCCCCTTGGGGGCCGCAAGCCGATCGCGCGGCCGGGATCAGCCGGCGCCAGTGCCCCCAGCCGGGACGCCGCGCACACCAGGACCCCCCGAACGAGGGATCCCGAGGTGGTGGCGCAACGATCTACGCCGAGGCGGCCCTGCTGGGAGAGTTCCAGCGGCTGGGCCGAGCGCGCGAGTGGCGGAAGGCAGTAGCGGTGCGGCGCAGGTGATTGAGGATTCGGTCGATCACACCAGGCTCCGTAATGAACCCCACGATGCGCACGGCCCCGCCACAGCGGGGACACTGGAACCGTAGTTCGGATGAACGCGGTGATGGTGCACGCGGCCACCCGCGCCAGGTCACCGAGTAGGGCCCGCTGATAGAGCAAGTATGGCCTGAGCCGCTCGGGTACGGTAACCACCACCTGCCGGTGCGAGCAGAGTTTCCTCCAGCCACAGGCCCCACAGCACCAACCGCTTGGCGAGTGGTACAGAAATAGCGGCACGTGCGGGAGAACCCGAGCGGGTATTGGTGCGCGCGGCTGTCACGGCGCACCCGCGCGAAACCGTGCTTCAAGATGCCGCAGGCGAACCCGGGGAGAAAGCGGCTATGCGGAAACAGATGAGAGAGAATACGATCGGCACCGCAGCCATATTGGATCTCATGATGGGACTGAGTCCTGAGGACGGTGAGAATCTGCAGGTGCTCAGGCTGATTGTACCAGAAATGCTCCGACGCCGGAAATCGTCACGACAGATACGCTCCTTAAGACTACCATGCGGGATATGGCCAGACTAGATCTGCTGAGGCGTATGCCGAGGGCCAGACGGTCTTGTATTCTCCGCCCTGTATCTGGACGATTATGCTTCGTGCCAGAACATTCTCATGTGTCGCGGCGTCGAACTGTACTCCCTCCCATGGCATTATGGTTTCCGCTTCTGAGAAATCTGTTGCCAGCAATGCCTGCCTTATGGCCTCCGGAGAGGTTGAGCCGGCTCTATTAATCGCCTCCGCGAGCACGATCATCCCGGTGAAGGCACGGGCGGCGTTGCTGTTCATATTCTCACCGAATTTCGCGTTAAAGAGTGCGTTGACATCATTGATGATGGGTTTCGCGGCCGCCAGATCCAGCGCCCAATCCCCGCGAGAGAGAACGTTTTCCGTATCGGCTCCGAGACTGTCCACAAATCCACCGTCAACGAACCCGCCACCATATGTGACGATTGCGATCGGGGCGTAATCCATCGCTTTGTATGTCTGCACGGAGAGCAGGGCTCCCGGAAGGTAGGATGCCTGCATCAGGACGACGTCGCCGGCTGCCATCAATTGCCCGACTTCAGTGTCGAGGGTGCCGGTTTCGAACTCGTAAGAGATATCCGCTACGACTGTATATCCGTTGTCCAGAGCGAGAGTGTTTATCACATCGGCGAACTGGTTCCCCCACATGTTGTTCACACTCAGGATGGCGATACTATCGAAATCATGGCCCCAGGTGCTGATATCCGCAAAGAAGTGGAAATAGTTCTCGGCGAAGACGTTGAGCTCAGGTGTGGTCCTGAAGAACCACTCGAAATTCCTCTGTCCCAGGCTGTGGGCCGTTGAAACCGGGCACAGGAAGGGTATGCCGAGATTCTCGGCGGCTTCACTCGCCGGTTCCGTGATGGCGCTGCCGTACGATCCGATTACGGCGACAACACCATCGATATTGATGAGGTTCTCAACTTGCGCAGCCGCCACTGTTCCGTCACTCTGGTCATCTCTGATGACAAGTTTGATCGTGTCCCCATTTATGTTTGTAAGGCCCGCTGTAACAGCCATCGGCAACGCCAGATCATACTCATTGTTGATGATATCAACCGCCAGCTCGACACCCTGCTTTACATCATAGCCTCCACCTCTGAGAGAGCCCGTGATATGGGTTATGAGTCCTATGTCAACCTCTCCGGCCGTGTGAGTGGCATTTGTTGATTCATCCCCACACCCGCAGATGCCTACGATAAGTAATGCGACAGGAATGAACGTGTTCTTTCTGGACATATTAGTGCGCCTGACATTGTTGTTTTCATGCGGAGTTCTATTAACACTCAATTGAGTTTGTTGCAAGCAATTTCACACACATATTCCAGCTTGTAGATAATGAAGACAACTACCGAACCTGCGAGGCATCGAGTGGGTGACGAAGGCTGGGGTGGTCGACCGACCTGCGGAGATGCGGCAGCCGGATCGCTGAGCGCCCCTCCGGGCCGCCCTTGCCGACCGCTCTGGGATGGAGTGCCAATCGGGTAGCCGTGGCATGGCTCAGCTCTCCCCGCAAGAGATGCGTGAGCGGATCCGGAGCGGCCAATGGCAGGGGCCCACGGCCGGCTGCTGCACCGGTTTCGCCCAAGCCAACCTAGTGGTGGTGCCTAGGGCTCTGGCCCAGGATTTTCTGCTCTTCTGCCAGCGAAATCCGGAGCCTTGCCCTCTCCTGGCTGTGACCGACCCCGGCGGGTTCGCATGCCCGACCCTTGCGGCGGACGCCGACCTGCGCACCGACCTCCCACGTTATAGGGTCTATCGGGACGGCGAGTTGGCTCAGGAGCTGCCAGATCTGCTCGAGGTGTGGCGCGACGATCTGGTGAGCTTTCTTCTGGGATGCAGCTTCACCTTCGACGCGGCGCTGCAGGAGGCGGGCATTCCGGTGCGGCACGTCGAAGAGAGGAAGAACGTGCCGATGTACGTCACGAATCGGTCGTGCCATCCGGCCGGCGTCTTCGCCGGTCCCCTCGTGGTAACCATGCGACCGATCCCGTCACACCAGGTCGAGTGCGCAGCGGAGATCACCACCCGGTACCCGCTGGCCCACGGGGCGCCGGTCTACACGGGCGATCCGGCGGCGATTGGGATTGCCGACCTGGAGCAGCCTGACTTCGGGGATGCGGTCTCGGTCGCCGCGGGCGAGATACCCGTCTTCTGGGCTTGCGGGGTCACTCCTCAGGCGGTGGCGATGCGTGCCAGGCCGCAACTGATGGTCACCCAAGTGCCGGGGCACATGTTCATTACCGACTGGCGTCACGCAGAGTTGTAGGGGCGCAGTACGCAGCGGCCCTACGGACTTCCCCTCTCCCGACTTGGCAGTTCGCGCTTCATCTTAGTCCGTTGTGTCCCAGGTCTTGCGCCCTGCACCGACTGGAGGCCGGCGATGAAGTTCGGAATTCCACTCTGCGTTTTCTGTGCCGTCAGCGCTCAGCTCCTCTTGCCCGCACCTGCACTGCCTCAGACCACCCCGACGGAACGGGCGGCCGCAAGACAGGTGGTTGCCGAGATTGACGCGCTCCAAGCGCGCATCAAGCCGGCCGAGCTGGCTCGCAGGATGGCCGCGGGGCGCGACCGGGGTCGCGACCGGCTGTTCCAGCGCGTGGAGGAGCTCTGGACGACCTCGCTGCGCGATCTGAGCGATCACATCGGTCGGAACCCCGAGGTCGGGTTCCAGGAGTACCACGCGGTGGACACGCTCACCGCGGTGCTCAAGGCCCACGGCTTCTCGGTGGAAACTGGCCAGGCAGGTCTCGAGACGGCGTTTGTGGGGAGCTGGGATTCGCCGGCTGGATCCGACGGCCCGACGCTGGGTGTGATCGTCGAATACGACGCGCTCCGCAGCACCCACGAGGCATTCCACGGCTGCCAGCACAACGGGCAGGGCCCGGTGGGCTTCGCCAGCGCGTTCGCCATCGTCGAGTATATGAAGGAAGAGAGCCTGCCGGGCCGGGTCCGGGTGTATGGCACGCCGGCCGAGGAGATGGGGCCGCCGCCGAAGGTCGCGATGTGGCAGGCGGGCGTTTTCGAAGCAGCCGACATCCTGGTGAGGAGCCACGGATCGGACGAGACGAACCGCAATAAGGCGGGCTTCGGAGTCTGCTGCCTCAACATCAACGAGGTGCGGTACATCTTCACGGGGAGGGCGGCGCATCAGCGGTCCTCTTGGTTCGGCCGCAACGCCCTGTCCGCGGCGGTGCAGTTTTACAGTGCAGTGGACGCTCTGCGTCCCACCCTGCGTCCCGAGGCATCGATCCAGGGCGTGATCCCCGAGGGTGGCATCGCTCCCAACGTGGTACCTGACCGGGTGGTGGTGGACTACTATCTCCGCTATCCAGACGAGGTGTATCTCGCCCACATCGATTCCATGATCGCCAACGCCGCCCGGGGCGCAGCGCTGGCTACCGGCACCCAAGTGACTATTGAGCACTACGGCGAGTACCGCGACGGCATAACGCTGGGCACGTTGGAAGAGTTGGTCTTTGCGTACGCCGAGGCCCTGAACGCGCCCGGGATCAATCCGGAACCCCAGCGTCCGGCGGGCTATGAGGAAACCGGATTCGTCACTCGCGACATTCCAGGCGTCGGAGTAAGCGTGTTCACCTCGCCTGCGCCGGGGCACTCATACGCGCGCTGGCAGGACTCCATGAAACCAGTGGGCCACACCGGGTTCTTGCTGGACGCCAAGATCATGAGTGCGGTGCTCTATCACTTTCTCACCGACGAGCGCTTTCGCGAGACCGTGAAGGAAGAGCACCGGGCGATGGCCGCCTGGTTGGAGCAGTACTTGACAGGGTTGAGGGAGACATACGGCGACGAGATCGGGCACTAGAGGGTGCTGAAAAAGGAGCGTGGTGGGTGGGGGGGCGATGGGTACGCTGGGTGATAGCCTGGAGAGCCCTGTGGCTATAGCCGCGATCCAGAACCCGCAGTTCGCCCCCACCCAGGCGGTGAAACTCGCCCGCGAGCTGTTCGGAGTCATTGGCTCCGTCCAACAACTCCCCAGCGAGCGCGATCAGAACTTCCTCGTGGAGGGCGAGTCGGGTGAGCGGTTCGTCCTCAAGATTGCCAGCGCCTCGGACAGTCGAGAGGTGTTGGACGCCCAGAACGGAGCAATGGAACACGTTGCGCGGCGCGCTCCGTCCATCCGCTGCCCCCGTCCCTGTCCCGCTCTCTCTGGGGATCACCTTACGACGGCTTCGGGACCACAGGGACAGGATCACTTTGTCAGGATGCTGACCTACGTGCCGGGGACGCCCCTGGTGCGGGTCGGCCCCCACACCCCCAGACTGTTGCACAGCTTGGGAAGACTGCTCGGTAGGCTCGATGGTGCCTTCCAGGGATTCTCCCATCCCGGCGCTCGCCGCGACCTGTATTGGGACCTGCAGCGCGCAGGCGTCATCGTGGGTGGGCACCTGGAGCATATCGAGGATGGCCAACGCCGCGCCATCGTGGAGCAATTCCACTCGCGCTTCGAAGCGGACGTCGTCCCGGCACTGCCAGAGCTGCGAGCCAGCGTGATCCACAACGACGGCAACGACTACAACGCACTGGTCGATGACGGTGGCGCTGGAGTGCGCTCGGTGGTGGGGATCGTCGATTTCGGTGACATGGTGGAGAGTCGCACGGTCTTCGAGTTGGCAGTCGGTGCCGCCTACGCCCTGCTCGACAAACCCGATCCGGTAGCTGCGGCGGCGCACGTGGTGCGGGGCTATCACGAGAGCTTCCCGTTGACCGAAGTCGAGCAAGAGTTGCTCTTCGAGTTGATCTGCATGAGGCTGTGCCTGAGCGTCACGGTCTCAGCCTACCGGAAGAAGCACGATGCGTCGAACGAGTATCTCTTGATATCCGAGAAGCCTGCCTGGGACGCGCTGGAGAAGCTTGCCAGGACACCCCGGCGGCAGGCCCGCGACGAGTTCAGGAGCAGTTGCCGCATGCCAGCTATGTCGATGAGCACGACGGGATTGAGCGTCCCGGAGATCCTCCAGGCGCGGGACCGACATTTTGGGAGAGGACTCAGCGTACACTACGAGCAGCCGCTCAAAGTCGTGCGCGGATCCATGCAGTACCTGTATGATGAGACCGGACGGGAGTACTTGGATGCGGTCAACAACGTGTGTCACGTCGGTCACTGTCATCCCAGGGTGGTGCATGCTGCCCAGGAACAGATCGCACTCCTCAACACCAACACCCGGTACCTGTATGACAGCCTCGTTCAGTACGTGGAGCGCCTCTGCGGGGCATTCCCCGAGCCGTTGAGTGTCTGCTACCTCGTGTGCTCCGGCAGCGAGGCCAATGACCTGGCCCTTCGTCTCGCGCGGGCGCACACGAACCGTACGGACGTGGTGGTGGTGGACGGTGCCTACCACGGGAACACCAGCGCTCTCGTGGAGATCAGCCCCTACAAGTACAAGGGGCCGGGCGGTGCCGGTGCCCCGCCACACGTGCACGAGGTGATCATGCCGGATCGCTACCGCGGTCCCTACAAAGACGAGGACGGGGCGGGAGAGGCGTTCGCTCAGCACGTGCAGGATGCCATCGGGCAGGCGCATGGGGCGGGGAGAGCGGTGGGGGCATTCTTGTGCGAGCCCCTGATGGGGCCCGCCGGCCAGATCGTACTCCCGAAGAACTACCTGAAGGCGGCGTACGCCCACGTGCGAGAAGCCGGTGGAGTCTGTGTTGCAGACGAAGTCCAGGTGGGATTCGGTCGGGTTGGCACCCACTTCTGGGCATTTGAGACGCAGGAGGTCGTGCCCGACATCGTGACGCTGGGCAAGCCCATCGGCAATGGACACCCCATGGCGGCGGTGATCACGACGCCCGAGATCGCCGCCTCCTTCGACACGGGCATGGAGTACTTCAACACCTTCGGCGGGAATCCCGTGTCCTGCGCCGTTGGGCTCGCGGTGCTGGACGTCATCGAAGAGGACGGGCTGCAGGCGAACGCGCTGGCAGTGGGTGGGCGGCTGAAATCGCGGCTCGCTGCCCTGATGGCCCAACACGCCGCCATTGGCGACGTCAGGGGCCTGGGGCTGTTCCTCGGCGTGGAGCTGGTCGTCGACCGTGAGACGCAGGAGCCGGCTGCCGACCTCGCCGCCCGTGTCATCGAGGGAATGAAGGACCGCGGCGTCCTGATCGGCACCGATGGTCCCCTCTGCAATGTGCTCAAGATCAAGCCGCCAATGGTGTTCTCGGAAGCGAACGCGGATTTCCTGGTGGCGATGCTGGATCAGGTTCTTGCGGAGGTGTCGGGCGCCAGGGCGTAGAGGCCCGGAGCCTGCCACTTCGGTGGAGCTTATGGAACCCGACCGCTGGTCCTTATACCGAGACATGCTCCGTAGCCGCCGCTTCGAAGAGGCGGTGCGTGAGCTGTGGGAGCGGGGTGCGATCTCGGGCGAGATGCACATGGGACTGGGTGAGGAGGCCGTGGCCGTGGGTGTCGTGGACCATCTCGAGGAAGGCGACGCCATGGCACTGGATCACCGGGGCACCCCGCCGCTGGTGGCGCGGGGTGTGGATCTGGTGCTCCTCCTCAAGGAGTTTCTCGGTCGGCCCGACGGGCTCTGCAGTGGAATGGGTGGACACATGCACCTCTTCTCTCCCGACCATCTAGCAGCGTCCTCCGGCATCGTAGGCGCGTCGGGTCCTTCAGCGGTAGGCTTTGCTCTCGCGGCCCAGCTGCTCCGTCCTGGGAAGCTGGCGATCGCCTTCTTTGGCGAAGGGGCAATGAATCAGGGCATGCTGATGGAATCCCTGAACCTGGCGGCGTCGTGGAAGCTGCCGGTGCTGTTCGTGTGCAAGGACGATGCCTGGGCGATTACGACCCGGTCGCCAGACGTGACCGGAGGCTCGCTCACGAAGCGGGCCGAGGGTTTCGGGCTTCCCGCCCAGGAAGTAGACGGGACGGACGTCGACGCCGTGTGGGCGGCAGCCGCTCCGGCGGTTGCCCGGGCGCGCCGGGGGAAGGGTCCTTCATTTCTGCTGGCTCACTGCTCCCACCTGGAGGGGCACTTCCTGGGTGATCCTCTGCGTCGAGTGATCCGCAAGCCGGTGGAGCAGGTGAAGCAGATGGCCGGTCCGATGCTGCGTTCCGCCACGCAGCCAAAGGGGGCGTCGCTGCCACGCCGTGCCGCGAGTCTGGGAGCCGTCACTTCGTTGCTGGGGAAGTCGGCGGCTCGGGAGCTATGGCGCCGTGACCCGGTGGAGCGGACCCGGCGCCTTCTCAGCAAAGCCGATTCCCGCCGCCTGGAGAAGCTGGAGCAGGAGGTGGTCCAGCAGATTGGCCGGGTGCTGGATGCCGTGGAGAGAGAGCAGTGAGCACGCGGCCGGGGCGGAGAGCGTGAGTGTGAGAACGCTGGAGTTCGCCGCAGCGATCGAGGACGCCCTCGCCCAGGCGATGGCTGCAGACTCTCGGATCGTGATTCTGGGCGAGGACGTTGCCATGCTCCGTGTCAACCTGCGGGTGCGGTTCGGTGAGCAGCGGGTCCGCCCGACGCCCATTAGTGAGGCCGCGTTCGTCGGGGCAGCGGTGGCCGCGGCGATGGCTGGGCTACGGCCAGTGGTCGAGGTGATGCTGGTGGACTTCGTCGGCGTCGCCATGGACGCACTGCTGAATCACGCGGCGAAGGTGGAGGCGTTCTCGGGAGGGAAATGGAAGGCTCCTCTGGTGGTTCGGGCCGCGTGTGGGGGCGGATATGGGGACGGCGGGCAGCACGAGCAGAGCCTGTGGGGCTGGCTGGGCCACATCCCCGGTCTCGTGGTAGTGGTGCCGTCCAATCCCAGGGACGCCGGCGGCTTGATGCTAGCAGCCATCGAGCATGAAGGCCCGGTCGTCTACCTAGAGCACAAGCTCCTGGCATCGTACTGGCTGGACTACCTCGGAGCCGGTGGGCGATCGACCGTGTCCTACGATGTCCCGCAGGAGGGCCTGCGTGGGCCAGTCCCCGATACCTGGGCCCCAGAGCCGTTGGGAAGGGCCTCGGTCGTGCGCGACGGATCGGAGTTGACGCTGGTGAGCGTCGGGGTCGGCGTGCATCGCTGCCTCGAAGCCGCTGGCGCTCTGGAAGAGCAGGGCATCCAGGCCGGCGTGGTGGACCTGCGGACCATCGCACCGCTGGATCGCGACACCCTGTGCGACGAGGTGGCCCGCAGTGGGAGGGTTGTGGTGGTAGACGAGGACTACCGGGACTTCGGGCTGTCGGGCGAGGTGGGGGCGGTGCTGTTGGAAGCTGGTCTCCAACCTCGCTATGGCCGGGTTGCCACCGAGGCGACGATACCGTACAGCCGGGAACTGGAGGACCAGGCCCTTCCCAACACCCGTCGGATCATCGACGCGGCGCTGCGAGTGACGGATGCCGCGTGACCGCGAAGCTCAGCTGCGTCCCGGCCCCTCGATGACCCCTAGGTTCTCGTCTGCCAGATAACGCACTGTGGTGCCGTAGGGTCGAGACAGCCTCCCCACCTGCTCGATAATGCGCCGGCCCGCTTCCCTATCGGCCAAGCGCGGCCTCCCCCGTTGCGGACGAGGCTTGCCGTATCCGAGGGTGATGGGGTGCAGGCGGATCTCGTCCAGCCGGCCGTCCCGGAACCGCGGGACGGCGATCACGCTCTCCCAGTAGACCTGCTGTCCCGGGAACCCCCCACCTCGTCCGCTCATGCGCCGGTCGTAGATGTCGGCAGGGGTGGCATCCTCTGGGAGCCCGTACCGCTGGTACATGTCGCCGGGAAGGAAGCGGACCGATTCGTTCTGGAAGATGAAGTTGGCCAGGCTGTAGAAGATCGGCTTGCCCCCGTAGATCTCGATCCCCCGGAGGACGTGGGGGCCGTGTCCCACGAAGATGTCGGCGCCCGCGTCGATCACGGCGTGAGCGAAGGTGACGAGAAAGTCGGCGGGCACCTCTCGCGACGCGCCCCCCTCATGCGTGTGGCTGGCTACGATGATCCAGTCTGCTTGGCGGCGCGCTTCCTCGACCGCTGTGAGGATCTCCGCGAGGTCCCTCTCATGCGGGCTGGTGCGCCGCTCCACAGAATCGCCTGCCTCGAACTGCGTTCCGAAAAACCGGATCCGTCGATCACTATCGGGCAGCCGCATCGCCATCTCCCCTGCCACGTCTCGCAACTTCTGGATCGACTCGCGGCTCACCACGTAGGTGCTGGTGTAGCGTAACGGGCTGAGACCAGGCCTGCCCCGCAGCTCGCTGCGCTGCGGACCGGCCCGATCCTCATCGGAGAAGGTGGAGGCAACGGATATGAGGGCCACGCGGCCCCCGGGCGTCTCCAGGAACGCTGGCGCTCGGGCGTGAGCGAGGTTCTCGCCCGCCCCGGAGTGTACCAGCCCCACGGCGTCCAGCGCTCGCGTGGTTGCCCGCATGCCGCCCGCGCTGTAGTCCATCGTGTGATTGTTCGCGCGGGACACCATGTCGAAGCCCGCCCACACCAGCTCACCTGCGAGGAAGGGCTCCGCAGCCATCCAGGTCCCGCCGCTGTGCGCCGCCGGATACCCCTCGGTGTAGTCGTGGAACAGGACTTCCAGGTTGGTGAAGGCGGCGTCGGCATTGCGGATCACCTCGAGCATTGCGAGGTACGCGGGCTCCCTGAACGGGGAGAGCCGGCGGCTCAGGATCGCATCGCCGGTGAGAGCGAGAGTCGTGCTTCCCGGAGGCGGTTCTGACTGGGCCGTGGCCTTGTCCGCGCCAAGCATCGGGAAGGTGAAAACAGCGACAAGAACAATCCGGAGCGGAGTGATGAACCATCTCATGGGGGAGTCTCCCTGAAGCGCGTCCTGGCGTCGCGTGCCGGCGGCTCTTTCCGCTTGCGGTTCGCCTTCACCGCAGGTGTTAGGTTCTGGGTGCTTGGTTCTAGGGCAGACGCGAGGTCAGCCCCGGTAGTTCAGGACCGAATACCCAGGACCCAGCACCCTCCTCTTCTTCAACAGCACGCCACCCCTAGTCCTTCCGCGAAGATAGAGCGGGGAGCCAGGCTCTACCAGGAGGCTCGAGGCTCCCAGCGTGCGGGACCGCCCTAGCCTCTCCCGGAGCTACAGCGTATTCTTCAGCCCCATTTGGAGAACCTCGTATTCCCTTGTTTCCCCCTTTGGGGGTCCGGAGGATTGTGCATGAGTGAGCCTATTGCGCTCGATCACTTGGTCAGGAAGCTGGAGGAGTTGAAGCAGGAGATGAGTACGGGGACGCTGGAGCATGGCGAGTACGATCAGCGTCTCGCACGCATCATAAACGAGCTACGGGAGCGGAAGCTGGACGCAGATCGGTCCGAGATCAATGCTACGCTCGATGGCCTGGTGGGACGTGGTGTCATCACGCCGACGGTGAAGACGCACCTGGAGCAGCGACTCGGCCTGACGTGAGCCTCGGGTGCTACCCACCCACGAAGTTTCGCGCTCCGTTCCAACCGTCCGGCCGCGGGCCCGCTAGCCGCGCGGCTGCTGCATCGAGGCGCCGGGCAACGGAGCGCTCCGACCCTTCTTCCCGTTCACGACGCGACTCACCGGTGTGGGTGCCGGCGTTGATGCGGTGTGCCACTTTCGCCGGGGCCGGCCACGCACCTCCGCGCTCGTTTGACGCGGCCGGCTAACACCGCGTCCCTTCCTGCACCCATTCACGACTACTTCACTATTGATTCATTTGATTGTTTCTAGGGTATTAGCCTGCATCTAGCTCGGAGCATGGCTGCGTGGCTGGTCTCAGCTCAAGGCTCGCAGGCATCCTCGCCGACCGCTACCGCGTGGGACGGGAACTGGGCCGTGGCGGCATGGCGGTGGTTTACCTCGCCCGCGATCTCAAGCACGATCGACGGGTCGCGCTCAAAGTGTTGCGTCCCGAGCTTGCCGCGTCCCTCGGTGCAGAGCGGTTCCTCCGGGAGATCCGGATCGCGGCCAAGCTCAGTCATCCCCACATCGTTCCGGTGTACGACTCCGGCGAAATCGCTGGCATGCTCTACTACGTGATGCCCCACGTGGAGGGCGAGTCATTGCGGACGCGGCTGTGTCGCGACCGGCCCCTGCCGTTGGAGGAGGCGGTCCGGATCGCGCGGGGAGTGGTCTCCGCGCTGACGTACGCTCACAGCCATGGTGTGATTCATCGCGATATCAAGCCGGATAACATTCTGCTCCCCGGTGGGGAGGCCGTGGTGACGGATTTCGGGATCGCACGGGCAGTGAGCGCAGCCGGCGGGGAGTCGCTGACGCTGGAGGGGCTGCCGCTGGGGACGTTGGGCTACATGAGTCCCGAGCAGGAGACGGGTAGTACCGATCTCGACGAGCGGACGGATGTGTATAGTCTGGGGTGCGTGCTGTACGAGATGTTGGTGGGTGAGAGGCCGGGCAAGCTCGACCGCCAATCGCTCACCACCGGCCAGATTACCGCTGCCCCGCCTGAGCATCGCCAGCAGCTGGACACTCTGCCGTATCCGCTGGAGCGCGTCTTGGTCAGGGCCCTGGCGCCGGTGCCGGCTGACCGGTTTGGCACGGCCGCCGACTTTGCCGAGGCACTGGCATCACAGCGGGGGATAGCGGTTGCCTACCCTGCGACGTCCATTGCCGTGCTGCCGTTCGCCAACATGAGCTCGGACACCGAGAGCGACTACTTCGCGGACGGCATCGCCGACGAGATCACGAGCGCGCTCGCCAAGGTCCGCGCCCTGCGGGTCGCATCGCGTACCTCGGCCTTTGCCTTCAAGCGTAAGCGTCAGGATATCCGGAACATCGGTCAGTACTTGGGGGTTGGCACCGTGCTCGAAGGGAGCGTCCGTAAGGCGGGCAGCACGCTCCGGATCACGGCGCAGTTGATCAACGTCGCCGACGGCTACCACCTGTGGTCCGAGAGTTATGACCGGGAGCTGGAGGATGTCTTCGCGATTCAGGACGAGATTGCGCGCAACATCGCCGAGGCGCTACAGCTCATCCTGAGTGAGGACGAGAAGCGTGCCATCGCGAAGGCGCCCACGGCGGACGTCAAGGCCTACGACTACTACCTTCGCGGGCGTCAGTTCTTCCGCCAGAGTCGCAAGAAGAGCCTCGAGTATGCCCGGCAGATGTTCGATCGGGCGATTCAGCTCGACCCCGAGTTCGCACTGGCGTATGCCGGCGTGGCTGACTGCTGGTCGATGCTGAACATGTACTATGCCTCCAGCAACGTCGATCTCGAGCAGGCTGACGTGGCGAGCCGGAAGGCGCTGGAGCTCGAGCCCGAGTCGGCGGAGGCCCATGGGGCTCGGGGATTTGCCCTGTTTCAGATGAAGCGCCACCAGGATGCCGAGTTGGAGTTCGAGACCGCGATTCGGCTGGATCCCAAGCAGTTCGAGGCCCGGTATCACTACGCCCGGGCCTGCTTCGCGCAGGGAAAGCTGGAGCAAGCCGCGCGGTTGTTCGAGGATGCTTCCCGGGTGCGCGAGGACTACCAGGCATCGTTCTTCGCTGCCCAATCCTATGCGGCACTGGGGAATGAGGCGGACGCCGAGGTCGCATACCGCCGGGCTTTGGGGGTGGTGGAGCAGCACTTGGAGCTCAATCCTGATGATCCTCGCGCCGCCACCATGTGCGCGGTTTGCTTGTGCCGGCTGGGCGAGCAAGCGAGGGGGCTGGAATGGGCCGAGCGGGCAGTGGCAATCGATCCGGAGGATGCGGGAGTGCGCTATAACGTGGCATGCCTGTATGCGCTGGAGGGAGAAGCGGAGCGAGCCATCGATTGCCTCGAGCAGGCGTTCCAGACGGGGTTCGGGAGCAAGGAGTGGATCGAGCATGATCCTGATCTCGACTCGCTGCGCAGCCATCCCCGTTTCCAGGCGCTCTTAGCGGGAGTGTGACGACAGGCCGCCTTATCCTCCTGCCCACCCGCCGACTGCTATCTTGAGCTACGCTTCTCGTGAGTCGGTCCGGGGTATTAGCTTGGTATTGATCCGGAGTGTTGCCCCGTGCCCGATCAGCTTGCCCAACTCTCTACTGCGCTAGCCAGCAGCTACGCCTTCGAGCAGGAACTCGGACGCGGCGGCACGGCGACGGTGTACCGTGCTCAGGATCTCAAGCACCAACGCAAGGTCGCCGTGAAGGTGATGCGGCCCGAGCTCGCGGCATCCCTTGGTGCGGAACGCTTCCTGCGGGAGATCCAGATCGCGGCCCAGCTGAGCCATCCGCACATCCTCCCGCTGTATGATTCCGGCGAGGTCGATGGTCTGCTCTACTACGTGATGCCGTTCGTGGCGGGTGAGTCTCTCCGGACCCGCCTCGCGCGGGAGGGGCAGCTTCCGCTGGAGGATGCACTCCACATAACGCTGGAGGTGGCGGATGCGTTGAGCTACGCACATGGCCGCGGCGTGGTGCATCGGGACATCAAGCCGGAGAACGTGTTGCTGGAGTCGAGTCACGCGCTGGTGACCGACTTTGGCATTGCCCGGGCGATTACGGCGGCGGGGGAAGATCGTGTGACGCTGGACGGCATCGCCGTGGGTACGCCCGCCTACATGAGTCCAGAGCAGGCCCGCGGAGAGCGGCAACTGGATGCGCGCACGGACATCTATTCCCTGGGCTGTGTTCTGTACGAGATGCTGGTGGGCGAGCCTCCTCATACCGGGCCCACGCCGCACGCGATTCTCGCCCGCAAGTGTACGGAGCCCGTGCCGAGTTTGCGTGTCGTCAGAGGCTCGGTCTCGGCGACGCTCGAACGGATCGTGCTCCGGGCGTTGGCGACGTGGCCCAAGGACCGGTATGCGACCTCAGCCGAGTTCGCCCAGGCGCTAACCACGCGGCTTGCCCCCAGCACACCTTTGGGGTCCACGTGGGGGGGCGCCCCCACCACGCCCCCAGGTCGGTCGATTGCGGTCCTGCCGTTCGTCAACATGAGCGCCGATCCGGAGAACGAGTACTTCAGCGACGGGATCGCCGAGGAGATCATCAATGCCCTGACCAGGATCAAGGCCCTGCAGGTCGCCTCGCGCACCTCCGCGTTTGCCTTCAAGGACACGGATCAGGACATCCGCACGATCGGCGAGGAGCTCGGAGTCGCAACTTTGTTGGAAGGGAGCGTGCGGAAGGCAGGCAATCGGCTGCGGATCACCGCCCAGCTGGTCAGCGTCGCCGATGGTTACCACCTGTGGTCGGAGCGCTACGATCGTGATGCAGAGGACGTGTTCGCGATCCAGGATGAGATTGCGCAGAACATCGCCCGTGCACTGCGTGTCGTGCTGAGCGACGAGGAGAAGCAGGCTCTCATCAAGTCGCCGACGGTCGACCTCGCGGCGTACGAATGCTACCTGCGTGGCCGGTTCTTCCTGCACCAGTTTCAGAAGAACAGTGTGCACTACGCACGTGAGATGTTCACCCGCGCCATCGAGATCGATCGGGACTTTGCGCTGGCGTTTGCCGGCGTGGCTGACTGCTCTTCGTTCCTCTACATGTACTTCGACGGCAGCGAAGCCAACCTGGACCGGGCAGACATCGCGAGCCGCCGGGCGTTGGAGCTCGACTCAGAGCTGGCTGAGGCCCACGCGGCGCGCGGCCTCGCCGTGTCGCTGAACAAGCGGTATGCTGAGGCCCAGGAAGAATTCGAGAAGGCGATCCGGCTGAATCCCGCGCTGTTCGAGCCCTACTACTTCTACGCGCGGACCTGCTTCCAGCAGGGGAAGCATGAGGCAGCGGTGCACTTGTTTGAGAAAGCGTGCGACGTGCGGGAGGACTATCAGGCTCGGCTCCTGGCCGCGCTGGCGTATGCCGGCTTGGGGCGCGACGCCGAGGCAGAGGCGGCCTATCGCAGGGCGTTGGCGGTGATCGAGAAGCAGCTGGAGCACTCGCCGGGCGACGCGCGGGCCTTGACCCTAGGCGCCGGCTGCCTGGCACGGCTGGGCCGGCACGAGGAGAGCCTGGAGTGGACCGAGCGGGCATTGGCCATCGATTCGGAGGATCCGGTGGTGGTCTACGCGGTGGCGTGCGTGTATGCGCTGGTCGGCCTGAGCGACAAGGCACTGGACACCATGGAGAAGGCAATCCGTGGTGGGTTTGGCAACAAACGGTGGATCGCCAATGATCCGGATTTCGAGTCCCTCCGGGACCACCCACGCTTTCGGGCGCTGCTCAAGCTGTAGCTGACATTCATGATGCCTTCACTCCTGATTCACGCGACCGGTTGAGGGGTATAACGGCGCGAGCATCTTGGAGCTGTGGGGCGTGGTGGATCTCCTTGCACATCTCTCGACCGTCCTGGGTGACCGCTACCGGGTAGAGCGGGAGCTTGGCCGTGGTGGGATGGCGGTCATCTATCTCGCTCACGATCTCAAACACGACCGGCAAGTCGCGTTGAAGGTGCTGCGCCCCGAGCTCAGCGCCGGGCTCGGTGCCGACCGGTTCCTGCGGGAGATCCAAATCGCGGCGCAGCTTCAACACCCCCACATCGTGCCCGTGTACGACTCGGGCCAGGCTGATGGCCTGCTCTACTATGTCATGCCGCACGTGGAAGGTGAGTCATTGCGCACCCGGATGAGCCGTTATCCTCCCGTGTCACTGGAGGAGGCTCTGCAGATTACCCGGGAGGTGGCAGCCGCTCTCCAGTACGCCCACGACCATGGCATCATCCACCGCGACATCAAGCCGGACAACATCCTGCTATCAGGCGGAGAAGCCGTGGTGGTGGACTTTGGGATCGCGCGAGCCGTCAGTGCGGCTGCCGGGGAAGCGTGGACGGTTTCCGGGTTGCCGCTGGGCACGCTGGGCTACATGAGCCCGGAGCAGGCGGCCGGGAGCCGGGAGCTGGATGAGCGGACCGATATCTACAGCCTTGCCTGCGTGCTGTTCGAGATGTTGCTGGGGGGGACGCCCAGAAGGTGGCTGGACCATCGGGCGGTGACCGCGGGTCGGCTGCCCGATACCCCCCCTGAGCAGCGACGCCGGCTAGATACCCTGCCCGCGGCGGTGGAGCAGGTCCTGGCCAGGGCCTTGGCACAGCGGCCGGAAGACCGGTTCGCAACGGCAGGTCAGTTGGCCACTGCTCTCACCCCGGGTGAGGCGGCCAACGACGCACCGTCCGTGGTCCCGCGAGCAGCCCGGCGACGGTTCACTCGCCTCATGGCCGCTGTCGCAACAGCCGTCGTGCTCGTGGCCGGCGGCCTCGGCTTGTGGTCCTGGGGTGCGGCGTCGCCGCCGGTGAACCCCCGACTCGCCGTCTTGCCGTTCGCTGATCGAGACCCGTCTGGCGACCACTACTTTGCCGACGGTACCGCCGAGGCGATCAGGAATCGCCTCGCGGGATTGTCCGGGCTCGACGTGATCGGCTACTACCGAGGGGAACGAGTTGCCGCCAGCGACAACAGCGTTGCAGAGATTGGGGCGGAACTGGGCGTCGCGTATGTGCTGCGGGGTAGCGTGGTGAAACAGCAGCTTCCTGACGGTACAAGCCGCGTGCGGGTGAGCCCGGAGCTGGTCCGAGTGGCCGATGCCACGATCGTCTGGGCGGAAACCTATGAAGCTCCCCTGGCGGGCATCTTCGAGCTACAGGCGGACATCGCGGAGCGGATCGCGCAGGCCCTCGACGTCGTGATCTTGGCGCCCGAGCGGGCGGCCCTCGCCGCCCAGCCAACCGCCAGCCCTGAAGCATGGGACTACTACGTCCGGGGCAACGACTTCTACTATCGCAGCTCGATGCTGGAGGACAACCGGCGCGCCTTGCGCATGTACGAGCGCGCCGTGAGCATCGACAGCAGCTTCGTCCTCGCATACGTCGGTGTCGCCAAGGCGCTGACGGCGATCTACGCCACCGGCGAGCGGGACCCCCAGTACCTGGCGAGGTCCTGGGTGGCGATCGAGCGAGCGCGGGCGTTGGATCCGAGCCTTGCTGACGCGTCTTTCGCCCTGGCGGCCCTGCGCTATGCGCAAGAGGAATATGAGGAGGCCCTGACTCCCCTCGGCGAGTTCCTGCAGGCACGGCCCGGCGACGCCGATGCCCTGTATCTCCAGGCCCTACTGTTACGGCGCCTGGGCAGGTGGGAGGAATCGCTGGAGACCCTCAGGCGGCTCACTTCGCTGGTGCCGGGTGACCGTGCGGGGCCCTACGCGCTGGGGGAGACCCACCTTTGGCTGCGTCGTTACTCGGAGGCCGAGCGGTTCGTGGACGAAGCGATCCGCCGGGCTCCGGAAGCGGCCGATGGGTACGTGCTGAAGGCCTGGCTCGCCCTGGTTCGAGACGGCGATGTGCAAGAGGCGGAGCGCAACCTGCGCGAGGGAGTGGAGATGTGCGGGATGACGGAGGTGCTATCGCGGCTGGTGGTGGCGCGGCCGTCCTTTGTGGAGTTTGGAGTGCTGAACGGTGACCTCCGCCGAGGCCTGGAGAGCGTTGCCCCCAACACGATCGCGGGTGACGCGGCGCTGTACTATCTGGCTCGGGCCGGGGCGTACGACTTGCGGGGGCAAGCACGGTTGGCACGTCCTTACTACGATTCGCTGCGCCTGCGGACGGAAGACCGGGTGCAGGTAGACCGGGACTTCGCCGCGTGGCATAGCCTCCTGGGGATTGCCTACGCCGCCTTGGGTCGCCGCAGCGATGCAGTGCGGGAGGCGGAGATCAGCGTGAGCCTGGAGCCACTCACCGAGGACGCATTCTGGGGCGCGTTCTCCCTCGCCTCCCTGGCACAGGTCTACGTGATGGTGGGTGAGTACGACGCCGCGGTGGAACAGCTTGAGACCCTACTGCAGATCCCGTCCCCGTATTCGCCCACGTGGTTGCGGATCCATCCGTGGTGGCAGCCGCTGCGGGGCCATCCCCGGTTCGAGGAGTTGCTGGCGAGGGAGAACTAGGACGGCCGGGACTCGGCTTACGCTGTCACGCCCTCTTCGTTGGAAACCGTAACCCGCCCATCCACGAGGCGCTTGTCGAATGCCACTTCCAGCAGGCTCGCCATGCGCTTGGCCTCGGCCGCTGCGACGCGCCGGCCAAAGTCCGTGAGCTTGTAGTAGCGCCGCCGCTGATCATCTAGCTCCGGGGCGGGCCGCTTGTCGGATTCGGCGATCAGCCCCGTCTCCAGCAGCCGCTGAGCCGCGAGGTAGAGCGGCCCCGTGGCAGGCGTCATCCTCCCTTCAGTCCTGCGCTCGATCTCCTTCATGATGCCGTAGCCGTGGCGCTCGCCGTCGACCAGGGCGAGTAGGATTTGGAACGACAGCGGAGTCAGCGGCAGGTGTGCGTCGACGTCACGTTGTGTCACGGCAACCTCGCTTTGGCTGGCGGCAGTTCGGTTTGCAACAGAAGATCGCGGCATATGTATATGATATACCTATCCGGCTGAAATGCAAGCCGTTGGTTCAACCGCACCGCCCGCCTCGCCCTGACCCCGGCCGCGCATCCTCCCTTCATAGAGCTACCCCCACCAGGTAGCGCTGTGCCATGTGAGCTCAAGTCGTTGTAAGTGAAAGGCTTGAGTGGCACCGACCGGGGGGGTAGCTTGACGAAGTGTGCTAAGTACGTTACATATCTATCTGTTATCTATCGATATCTAGTAGGTCGAATAGGCCAGAATGCGTGACACGTCCAGCGCGGGTGTCGGATTCGCCCGCGCCCCTGATGGCGGCGTGTGGGGCTCCTTTGCCACCTGGCAGGAGACTCGTTTGGGGAGGACGAGCGGGACCCAGCAAGCCCGGCCCCACACGTCGCTGCTGTTTCACTCGGCCGGGGCGATTCGGCAGCGGTAGCTGGACGGCCGCGAGGAGGTGATGCCTGTGGTGAACGATCCTGTGCGAATCGAAATCTCAACCTAGGAGAATGGAAACATGCGATTGACACGTTCTGTGCTCGCCTTCGGGGCGTTCCTTCTCGTGGCAGCGGGCGGCGCCGTACCCGCTGAGGCGCAGACTGGTGCGGTCCGGGGGCGGGTCGTCAGTCAAGCCACGGACCAGCCCATCGCTGACGTCGTCATCGAGTTCGTGGGCACCAATCGCACCGTCCGATCCGGTGCGAACGGGGAGTACGAGTTCATCAACGTTCCCATCGGGCGGGTGACGCTTCGTGCCAGCATGATCGGGTTCGCGGCCCAGACGGTAGAGGTGAATGTCGCCGCCGGTCTCGCCGCCACGGTTGACTTCGTGTTGCGGCCGGTGGTGATCAGCCTGGACGCCTTCGTGGTTACCGCGACCGGCGAGAAGCGGGTACGGGAGGTCGCCAACGTGATCACCACCCTGGACGCCGCCAAGGCCGTCGAGGAAGTGGCGCCTCCGAGCTTAGCGAGCCTCATCCAGGGGCGCTCACCGGGGGTGCAGATCATCAACTCGAGCGGCACCACGGGAACGGGGACGAAGGTCCGTATCCGCGGTTCCAGCAGCATCTCACTCAGCAATGAGCCGCTCCTGGTGGTGGACGGCGTTCGCGTCGACAACCGCCAGAACGACATCGGGTTCGTCACCGGTGGTCAGACCATCTCGCGGATCAACGACTTCAACCCCGACGACATCGAGAGTATTGAAATCGTGAAAGGTCCGTCGGCCGCAGCGCTCTACGGGACGGCGGCGGCGAACGGCGTGATCGTGGTGACGACGAAGCGGGGTCGGGTCGGCGCGCCGGTGTGGAATGCCTATGTCGAGCAGGGCATCATCCGGGAGGCCAACCAGTACCCGGACAACTACCGCGGTCTCGATGACTCCGGTAGCACCTGCCGGCTGGCCCAGGTCTCGGCCGGCAGCTGCACTCAGGCCGAGCTGCAGACCTCGAACCCCCTGGAGAGCAAGACCACTTCGCCGTTCAAGACAGGTCGCCGTCAGCAGTACGGCTTGAACGTCGCGGGCGGGAGCTCCCAGGTGCAGTACTACGTGTCGGGGGAGTGGGAGGTCGAGAACGGGGTATACGGCCTGCCGCAGCAGACCCAGGATTCGATCCTCGAGTTCCGGGACGAGATCCCCGACTTCGCCCTGAATCCCAACCGGCTCAAGCGGGGTAGCGTCCGGGCGAATCTGAATGCCCTCCTGGGAGAGAAGGCTACGCTGAATGTCTCGTCGGGGTACGTGTCGGCGGACATCGGACTACCCCAGAACGACAACAACGTGATGGGCATGTTGCCCAGCGGCTACTTCGGCAGCAGCGATAGCACCGACAATGGCGGCTGGGGCTTCTTCACGCCGGAAGAGGTGTTCTTCGTCGAGGGTAAGCAGCAGATTGAGCGCTTCACCAACTCGTTGAACCTGAACTGGCATCCCACCACCTGGCTGGAGGGCCGCGCGACGGTTGGCGCGGATTTCGCCAACAAGTCCGACATCAGGTTCCAGGCGACGGGTTCCGGCCCGAACTTCGCCAACTACCTGGAAGGCTTCCGGGTGTCGGACAAGACGAACACCTACTCCTACACGGTGGATCTGGGAGCCACGGCATACCTGCGGCTCAGCAATCGTCTGAGCTCGAAGACCTCCGCAGGATTCCAGTACTTCCGCAACAATCGGGAGCAGGTGGAGACCACCGGACAGGTGCTGCCCCCGGGAGCCGGATCCCAGAAGTCAGCGTCGGATCAGTTCATCGACGAGGACTTCATCGACACGAAGACGGTTGGGACGTTCTTCGAGCAGCAGTTCGGCTTCGATGATCGTTTGTTCGTCACCGGCGCGATTCGCGGGGATGACAATAGCGCGTTCGGGCAGGACTTCGACTTCACGGTGTATCCGAAGCTCGGCATCTCGTATCTCGCGGTGGAGAACCCCGGTGGGGTGCTGGACAATCTGCGCTTCCGCGGTGCCTGGGGGGCTTCCGGGCAGCAACCGGGAACGAATGACGCCGAGAAGTCCTACACCGGAATTTCGTTTGTCGAAGGTGGCGAGGAGCTCGCCGGTGTGACCATCAACAACCCCGGCAACACGGCACTCAAGCCGGAGCGCTCCAGTGAGATCGAGGTTGGATTCGAATCCGGCCTGTTTGGCGGCCGACTGGGCGTCGATTTCACCTACTACCGCCGCAAGACGACTGACGCCCTGGTGCAGCGGCAGTTGGCGCCGTCGCTGGGACTGGGTCAGCAGCGGTGGGAGAACATCGGTGAGACCCTCAACTGGGGGTTCGAGGCCGGTGTGAACGCTGCGATCGTCCGGAGCCCCATGTTCAGCTGGAATCTCGGGCTCACCGGGTCGACCAACACCAACAAGCTCATCGAGCTGGGTGAGGGCGTCGAGCCCATCGTCTTCCAGGGGGGGCGTCAGAAGCACCAGGAAGACTATCCTATGGGCTCGTACTGGCAGGAGCCGTTCACCTTCGAAGACGCGAACGGCGACGGCATCATCACGGTGGATGAGCTCACCATCGGTGACACCACGGAGTTCATGGGCTATGCCCGGCCCCGGTATGAGGCGGCGCTGTACAACAGCATCGACATCGGCGGTCGGTTCCGCATCAGTGGTCTGTTGGACTACCGCGGTGGGCATAAGCTGCACAACTTCACCGAGGCATTCCGCTGCCGGATGAACGTTTGCCGCGGTCTCAGTGACCCCGCTGCCCCACTCGACGAACAGGCGCGGGCGCAGACGCAGAAGGCCAGTGTGCAGACGGTCGCCGGCTTCTTGGAACCCGGTTGGTTCCTGAAGCTCCGGGAGCTGTCGTTCACCTTCTTCGCGCCGGATAGCTGGGCACGCGTGCTCGGTGCAGACCGGGTGAGCCTCACGGTGAGTGGTCGGAACTTGCTCACGATCACCGATTACACCGGCGTCGATCCGGAAGTGCAGGGCGGCACTGGGAACTTCGGGTCCCTGGACTTCTTGACGCAGCCCCAGGTGCGATACTGGACCGCCCGGCTGCAGCTCACGTTCTAACGGTGAGGGACGGTAAGATGAGAACCACAACAATGCCGCAGACAAACGAGCGACGGGGACGAATCCGACGGTTCCTCCCCTGGCTCAGCGCGGCGGTGGTGGCCCTCGTGCTGCCCCTCGCCGCATGCCAAGACGTCCTCGACGTCGACGACCCCGACATCGTCACGCCTGGAAACCTGCTCGATGAGGCGGGGCTTCAGACGCTCCGCAACGGAGCCCTGGGGAACTTCGCCCTGGCGTGGGCCGGGGGCGGGTTCAACGACGGCCAAGTGATGATCTCGGGCCTCATGACCGACGAGTGGATGCACTCCGGCACCTTCCCGACGCGTCAGGAGGTGGAGCTCCGCTCCATTCCGACTGACAACAGTTCGCTGGCCGGTTTGTATCTGAGGCTGCAACAGGCGCGGTCGGATCTGGAAAACGCTGCAGGGAAGATCGAGGAAGCCGTGCCGGATCCGACTGCCGAGGCTCGGATCCCCGAGCTGCTGGCGTACGCCGGCTATACGTACCTCGCCTTCGGCGAAAACTACTGCTCGGGCGTGCCGTTCAGTCTGGCGCCGGATACCGGAGCGCTGGTATTTGGGGAGCCCGAAACGACCACCCAGATCTTCCAACGGGCCGTTGCCCACTTCGACGCAGTGCTGGCGCACGCCGCAGTGCCCAGCTCGATCGCCGATCTGGCGCGGGTCGGGAAGGGTCGCGCCCTGCTGAATCTCGATCAGCCGGCGGCGGCAGCCACGGCGGTCGCGAGCGTGCCGTACGACTACGTTCGGTACACCGAGCACTCCAATAACTCTACACGGGAGCAGAACCCGATATATGAGTTGAACTACCAGGAGCGCCGCTGGTCAGTGGCCGATCGGGAAGGGATCAACGGCCTGGACTTCCGCTCGTCGGGCGATCCCCGGGTGAACTCCGTGCTCGACAGCCGCGGCGGGTTCGACGGCGCGTCGGAACTGTGGCACTTCACCCACTTCCAATACTGGACCGACCGGGTGGCGCTGGCCACGGGTATCGAAGCGCGCCTCATCGAGGCGGAGGCGGACCTGCGGGCGGGTGATGTGTCAAGCTGGCTGGGCATCCTCAACCAGCTCCGGACGGACTTCGCCACGCTGGCCCCGATTCTCTATCCTGACAATCCACCCAGTGGGACGTTGGCGCCGCTGGCCGATCCGGGGACCAGTACGGCGCGGGAAGACCTCCACTTCCGCGAGCGGGCGTTCTGGTTGTACTCCACCAACCACCGCCTGGGCGACCTGCGGCGGCTGATCAGGCAGTACGGACGCAGTGCTGACTCTGTGTTCCCCACGGGCCCGTACTTCAAGGGAGGTGAGTCGTACGCCACCGACGTCAACCTGCCGATTCCGGAGGAAGAGGAGAACAACCCGTACTTCGGGCAGTGCCTCGATCGTAACCCGTAACTGTGGGTCAGCAGGGGAGTGCCAACCAGGGAGGCGACCCGAGAGGGTCGCCTCCCTTCTTCGTGGGCGCTTCAGTCTGTAGCCCGGGTTGCCCAGTGCTATCGCAGTGAGAGTACTGCCGAGGTCACGGATGCCAGAGGCTGCGACCGGGTGCCCGCGGTATCGGGCGGTATGGAATCGCCTGAGAGTTCCGCACCCATCGTCGTCTCAATGAGGATCACCCCGGCGACAGCAGAGGTGCCGAAGTAGGTGGTCCCGTCAGTGCCGTTCAGCACCTGGACCCGCAGCAGGATGTTGGCGGGGATGTACCGCAGTAGCTGGATGTCCGACAGCCGGGCACGGTCTAGGAACACCAACGGCTCTTCGCGCAGCTCCAGACTTCCCACCCCCCGGTCGGCGAAGATCCGCACCGGTTGCCCCCGGTAATCGGTGAAGTAGTGGGTGCGTACGGTGTACTTCAGGGCATCCCAGGCGGTGCTGGCCCCAGTCTCCAGGATTCTCTCGGCGGTGATCACCTGGCCCACGGGCGGGTTCTTCGAGAGGTCCCACGGGCGGGCGGACGCGCAGCCCCAGACGGCGGCGAGGCCAAGCAGGGCACGGACAACTGGGGGAGGGGAGCTGTGACAGGTGCGGAGCATAGTGGTCTCCTTCGGCATCCCTCTTGGTATTGTTGTGGCAGCCAACGACTTACATGCCCCGGGACTGCTGGGTGCTGCGGGGCGGTTCGGTTCGGGGTGAGTGTGACCGGACGCTGCCACCCCGGCAGCTTGACTAGCCAATATACATATAATACATATGTATCTGGAAACAATCCATTTTCCATAGGATGATCTCGGCTGTGTCCCCGCACTGCTGCGTGGAGCTGGGGCGGTGACTGCGCCGTCCAGGAGCAGCCCAATCTGGTGGTGAGGAGGCTGTGCTAGGCACGAGGCCTCTCGCCGGCTTTGCCGAGAACAGGAGGTTGAGAGCTGTGACAAGGAGACCACTTGGCGCGCTGATGTGTGTGACGGTCGTTGCCGGCGCTTGTTCGGGCGGTGTTGAATGGACCGGCACCCTAACCGACAGCGCTGGGATAGCCATCGTGGCCAACCCCTCGGAGGGCATGTGGACGCCGGCTACGCGGTGGACGGTTGAGGAAGAGCTCCGGATCGGGGCTGTCGAAGGAGACCCCGATTACCAGTTCGGGCAGATCGGCGGCATCGCGCTGGGCTCGGGCGGCGGGATCTTCGTGCTGGACGGTCAGGCACAGGAAGTCAGGGTGTTTACGCCGGACGGCCAGTATCAGCAGACCGTCGGCGGGCCTGGCCAGGGACCGGGCGAGCTGACGGGAGCCATGTCCCTGGTGATGGGACCCGGAGACACCCTGTTCGTCCCCGATATCCAGACCCAGCGAATCAACCGGTATGCGCCTGACGGCACGGCGCTGGAGAGTGTGCGGCTGTCCCTCGAGGATGGGCTGCCGGCGGTCTTTAGGGCGACCCCCTCCGGTGTGATCGCGGAGCAGGTGCGTCCTCTGGCGCTCCCTGACCGGCCGGCACCGGATTCGCTGGACGCCATCGTGCTACTGGCGTCCGACGGATCGGTCGCGGATACGCTGATGAAGTTCCCGTCCGGCAAGACGCTCAACCTGGGCGGCAGCACGCCGGAGCTGAACCTGTACTCCCGCGAGGCGGTGTGGGAACTCACTCCCGATCTGCGGCTGCTGTTTGGGGTCAACGATGAATACCGCATTCACGTCTACTTGGCCGACGGGACATGCGAGCGGATCCTCAGCAAGCCGTTCCACCGCGCCCCCGTTAGTGAGCAAGACAAAGAAGCAGTGATGGGATTCCTGGAACGGGCGTGGACGGACGCGGGAGTGCCACCTGCCGTGTTGCCGCAGCTCAAGAGCATCGTGCACTTCGGCGAGTTCTTCCCCGCGTTTTCCAACATCCAATCGGGACCCAACGGCACCGTCTGGGTCCAACACACTCAGTCAGTTGCCGCGCTCAGCGAGGAGGAGCTCGAACAGTTCAACCTGCTCGAGGATTCCGGGGCGCCGGATTGGGATGTGTTCGATTCTGAGGGGCGGTTCTTGGGAGTGGTGTCCATGCCGCGCCGGTTCGCGCCGCGCCTGTTCCGGGATAACAACATCTACGGCGTCTGGCGGGACGAGCTGGATGTGCAGTACGTGATGCGCCTCCGCATCGTGGGCGCCGGTGGCGACGAAACAGTCGCCTCGGCGTCGTCGCCGGGACGGGGGGATCGCGGGGCGGGGTAGCAGCTGTGTCTAGGTGAAGCCGGCCGAGTCGCTCACGTCTCAGTGTAGTCGCGTGGCCGCCGCAGGGTGTGGCATGTGCGATTCAGTCAGGCTGCCAAAGAGTGCGTTTCACGTGATACCGAATGAACCACGGAGGGACGGAGCATGCGAAGGATTATCGGAGTAGCTGCCATTCTCACGCTGGTGCTGGTTCCGCAAGCGAGCGGGCAGAGCGCGGCAGATACGGTGGCGATCAAGCAGGCTGCGCTGGACTACATCGAAGGCTGGTACGAGGGGAGCGCTGAGCGGATGGAGCGGGCTCTCCATCCCGATCTGGCGAAGCGGACGGTAGTCAACAATCCGCAGACCCAGCGAAGCATGATCCGGCACCTGACGAAGTCCATGATGGTGGAAATAACCAGGTCCGGCGGCGGAAGCAGCGCCCCCGAGAAGAAGGACAAGTGCAGCGTGTACGTTCTTGACATCTTCAACAACGTCGCCAGCGTCAAGGCCGTCTCGCCGGACTTCGTGGATTACCTGCACATCGTGCGGTGGAACGAAGGCTGGAAGATCGTGAATGTCTTGTGGGATCCCAATATTCGGGAGGTATCGCTCTCGGCTGAGGAGCGGGCTCGTTACGTGGGTACCTACGATCTGGGCCAGATGCAGGTGCGTATCTACGAGGAAGGCGAGAGCCTCATGGCGCAGGCCACCGGGCAGCCGGCGACGAAGCTGGACTATATGGGCGACCACGTGTTCGTCGTCTCGGCGGACACGAATATTCGCCTCACGTTTGAGGTCGAGGGTGATCGCGCGGTGGCGTTCGTGTTGCAGCAGGCCGGTCAGACGGTGAGGGCGCCCCGGGTGCCCTAGCTGCGATGCCCCAGTGGACGCGGGGAATGGTGAAAGGCGGGACAGCATGGCGGGGTCGGAGGTGAGGGTGGGCGCCAATTGGGTGTCGTGGCTAAGTTGCCAGGATGTCATTCCAGCTAGCTGCGCCTCTTAAGCTCATCTCGCCGTGGGGTCTGAAGCGTGATCGCGTCCACTGAGGGGGGGTCGTGATGGAGGAGAGGGTCAGGGTTCCTCGCGTGCTGCTTGCTGGTGTGGTCGCCGGTCTCGGGTATGTCGTCGTGGAATTCGTCGTGGAGGGTCTGGTTGCGATCCTCTTCAATGTCAGTGAAGACGAGCTGCTTGCTCGATACTTCGATTTCTCCCGCTCGGGCTTCAGGTATGCCCTCGTGGACAACCTGATCTTCTTCGCCGAGTGCGTTGTGATCATGTGGATCTACGCGTTGATGCGCAGCCACGGTCGCCCTGTGGGCCAGTCTCTGCTGGTGACCGTAGCCATGGTGTTGCTCTTGGCGCTGCTCCCTCTCGCCAGCCTAGCCAATGTGGCGGTGTTTCCCGGGAGCGTGGTGTTGCTGAGTCTTGGGTTCAGCGTCATCGAGCTGCCCACGGCGATCCTGTGTGGTGCAGGGGCGTACGAGTGGCGCCGGGAGACCGCGGCCACTCCGTAATCACCGGTGCCATTGGGTGAGGCCTTGGGCCGGTGCGTGTTTGGCCGGGCGGGAGTCAGTGGTGGGAGGGCTGGCTGTGAATGACAATCAGGTTGTGAAAACGAGGGCCCGCTGGCCTGCGGTGATTGGCACCATCGGCATCATTCTGGCCGTGCTGAGCTTGATCGACGCATTCGGCGATCTGGTGAGTCCGGCCGTCTGGTCGCGGGAAGAGCTCGTAGTGCTTTTCAGTACCGAGTTCCTTCGGTCCCTCGAAGAGATGCTGCCACCACCCGGTTGGCTTCTGTTCTCCAGCATCATCGGCTGGCTGCTCGGCGTGCTCCTCTTGACCGGGTCAATCTTTCTGGTCCGGCGCCGCCAAATCGGTGTCACACTCTGTAAAGCGTGGTCACTGGTCGCCATACCGTGGGCCTTGGTGCACACCGGGCTGGCGTATGCCTGGTTTCAGCGGATTCCGGAGGGAACGCTGCAGCAGCAAGTCGCCGGTTGGGAAGGCGTCATTGCCGTGGCGTTCATCATGGGAGCCGCGATTGCCGTCGCCTTTCCAGTGTTTCTGCTCATCTGGTTCGCGCGGCATTCCGTCCGTGCCGCCTATACGGCCTGGTAGGCATGTATTCCACCTGCATCTTCTGCAAGCGTCTTCTCGGGAGCAACGAAGTCGTTGAGTCGTTCCCCGTGGGCCGTCGTTTAGCGTTCGATTCTGCCAAGGGCCGCCTGTGGGTCGTATGTCGGAAATGTGAGCGCTGGAACCTCACTCCTCTCGAGGAGCGCTGGGAGGCCTTCGAAGAATGCGAGCGCCTGTTCCACGGCACTCGCTTGCGAGCGTCTAGCGACAACATCGGCCTCGCCAGGCTCAAGGAAGGCCTCGAGTTGGTGCGGATCGGCGAGCCGCTGCGTCCCGAGTTCGCCGCCTGGCGCTACGGCGATCAGTTCGGGCGGCGGCGCAAGCGGGCCATTCTGGTGACCAGCGGCCTGGTGGTGGCCGCCGGCGCCGTGGCGGCTGGCGGGATCGCCGTGGGGGTTGGCGCCGGCTTTGCGGGGCAGATCCCCAACCTGGTCCTGAACATCCCCGTGCGGGTGCGGATCAGGACCAACGACGGGAGGGTGCTCAAGTTCCGCCAAACCGACCTTCACAAGGCACGGTTCCTCATGGAGCCGGGCTCCGAGCATTGGGTGGTGAGCATCAAACACTCGAAAGGCAAGGAAACCTTCGAAGGTCCCGAGGCCATGCGCGTCACGAGTCACCTGTTGCCGGCGCTCAATCGCATGGCTGGCTCGAAGCGGGCGGTACAAGATGCTGTTGCCAAGATCGAAACCGCCGGTGATCCGGAGAGCTACCTCAGGAATGCGTCTCGCGAGCTGGACCCAGACAACTGGCAGCCGGGGCACGGGCGGCCTCTCTTCCCCGGCAAGCTCGGTGTGATCCGCAAGCTGCCCGCGCCGACCAGGCTGGCGTTGGAGATGGCGCTGCACGAGGAGCAGGAGATGCGGGCGCTCATGGGGGAGTTGGTGGAGCTGGAGCTGGCGTGGCGCGAGGCTGAAGCGATTGCCAACATCGCCGACAACATGTTCGTCCCCAAAGAGGTGGACGAGTTCATCGAGCGGCACCGACGGGCCGTGCAGGACGACCAAAGTGATGCGCTTCGCGTTCACGACAGGTCCTAGGTGCAGGGGGATACGCGAAGTCGGCGCTATCGACGCACAGCCGGGGAAGTAAGGCTGGGGGCTGCCCCGACCTTCAGTAGAAGACGGAACGAGTCCTGTGGCGTGGCCGCGCTTTGTAGGCCGGCTGCTGCCCCCGATTCCACAACAGGTAGTCGAGTCCCATCGCCGTGACCGATCGCCCGGCCTCCCGCAAGACGTCCGCCAGGCACTCCACGGCATGCACGGCGCACGCGCGGATTTCCACTTCTCGAGGCGATCCCGACTGAATCAGCACGCCGGCTTCGATGTCCGCGGCCAGCGAGTCGTCGTACCGCAGGATGCCGTCGAGTCGGAGCACGTGCGGCACCAGGTTGTCTGCGAAGACGGTGAGACGCTCCAGGTCGTCGAATCGACCGGGTCCCTTGCCATCGAACGCGAGGGAAAGATCGGCCGCCGTGATTTGGGCCCGCTTGTAAAACGGCACGTCGAGGCCGTTGTAGGACGCCACGTCGTTGAAGTACGGCATCTCGATCAGCAACTCGACTAGGCGCTCGGCCGATCCTCCCGCGGCTTGCACCAACCCCAAGAAGCTCCCCTCGAAACGCTCCAGTAGGTATGCGCCCAGGTCGTTGAGCGCCGTCGCGAACAGCCGCATCAGCTCCCTGGTGACGGGGTGCTCGAGGTCCTGATCGAAGATGCCTGCGCAGTTCTCGGCGGAGAACTGCGTGAGTTCCTCCGCCGAAGGCGGACCATGTTGCTCGTAGTAGTCCTTGAGGGAGGACGCCACCGTGAAATACCCCGACATGCCCGGGCGCTTCCGCAGGTGGGGGAAGTAGCCCGAGCCGAAGTTGATCGCATCCAGGGTGAGGAAGAACGCGACTGTGGCATCTCCCCCGCCCAGGAGATGGCAACTGGAGTCCATTGTCGGCCGGGTTGGTTGATCCGATGGCAGCGACGCAGCGTAGGGCTGGATCGCGTGATGCATTATCCGAACGTGCCCGGACTGCTGCGCCACCTCGCCACACCTAGTCCGCACCCTGTCCAGCGGTCGTGATTCCATCGATGGCACACCGCCGTGTATCCGTGGACGATGCCAGTCCTGATCCCAAACAAATGGCCCGCTAGTGCGGCGTCCCAGAAGTTCGTTGCACAAGCGGCATGCATCGGTGCGGAACATATGCGGCGGACTTCTGGGACAGGACACTAGCCAGTGCGCACCGTGCTCGTAGAGGCTACCACACCTGTCGGGACCGCGCCATTGGTGGCATCTTGCGTGCTTCATCCGCCAGGGCCGGCGCCGGGAACCAACGCCGCCGGCGCCGGTATTGCTGGTATTGGTCCTGACGGACCTGGCCCCCATGGTGGGAGGAACATCTGACCCGAGCCGTCACCCTGCCCGTTCTGGGCCTCCTGAGCATGGGAACCGTGCTCTGGGTGCAGCCCCTCGGTGCGCCAGCCCGGCCCCAGGGTCAGCGGCCAGCCCGCGAGGCGAACGCCCAGGGTCGGGCCTTCTACTTCACGAGGGCTGAGTACACGAGCTACGGACGCCGCCGCTTCGGGAGCTGGGCGGTGGACTTTCCCAAGGCGGACCGCCAGTTCCTCATCGGGCTCCGGCATCTGACGAATATCGATGCCTACGAGCTCGAGAATCCCGTGCGCCTCGATGATCCCGACTTGCGTCGCTTTCCATTCCTCTACGCGCTGGAAGTCGGCTACATGTCCCTCACGGAACCGGAAGTGGCGGGGTTGCGCGACTACTTGCTGGCCGGCGGGTTTCTCGTGATCGATGATTTCTGGGGCACACGACAGTGGGCCAACTTCGAAGCCGAGATGCGCCGTGTGTTGCCGGAGTATGACATCGTCGATATCCCCGTGGATCACGCGTTGCTCAGCGCCTTCTATCACATCGACGAGATCCTCCAGGTGCCGGGTCGCGGGGGGGGCGTGAATGGACGGCCTACGTGGCAGTACGACGGATACGTTCCGGCTCTGCGGGGTATCTTCGACCAGCACGGGCGGCTGATGGTGGTGATCAATTGGAACACGGACCTGGGGGACGCCTGGGAGTGGGCCGAAGATCCCTGGTACCCGCTGCAGTTCTCGAACTTCGCTTACCAACTGGGCATCAACATGATCCTCTACGGGATGAGCCACTAGTGCGGCCTCCCAGAAGTCCGTTGCGCAGGCGGCGCTGAACCATGTTCGAGGGTCTGTTTCAGTTTCTCTTCAAGTACCGCCCCGTGGTGTTCGAGCGTGGCGAGCTGGCGTTTGACGCCCCGTGGCCGATCGCGCTGGTGCTGCTGGCCGGCGCAGCGGCGGCACTCCCGGCGGTGGTGATCTACACGCGGCCTCAGGCGAGGCTCAGGACGCCAGACCGGGCATTGCTGGCGGGCCTGAGACTGGCGGTGCTGGGGATTCTCGTGTTCTGCCTGGCCCGGCCCATGCTGGTGATCGCCACCGTGGTGCCGCAACAGAACTTCCTGGGCATTCTGATCGACGACTCACGCAGCATGCAGATTGCCGACGAGGGAGAGCAGCCCCGGAGCGAGTTCATTCATGAGACGTTCGGGCCAGAGGGAAGCGAACTCGTCGCGGCCCTGGGTGACCGGTTCAAGCTCCGCTTCTTCCGGTTCTCCGAGACCGTGCAGCGATTGGGGGACGTGGGCGAGCTAACGTTCACCGGCAGGCGGACGGATCTAGCGCGGGCGCTCGACGCAGCACGCCGGGAGTTGGCGGCAGTTCCCTTGGCCGGCCTGGTGCTCATTACCGACGGCGCCGACAATGCGGATGCGCCCCTTACAGAGATACTGCTGCAACTAGCGGCAGGTCGCGTCCCCGTGCATACCGTGGGGCTCGGCGCACAGCGGTTCGCGAAGGACATCGCGCTGGAGCGGGTTGCGACGCCGCGGACCGTGCTTCAGGGATCTTCGGTGGCCGTGGACCTGACGGTGGCCCACTCCGGGTTCGGCGGCGAGACTGTCCGGCTCACAGTGGAGGACGCGGGCAGGATCGTGAGCGCCCAGGACGTGCGGCTGCCGGGTGAGGGGGAGACGGCGCCGGTGCGCGTGCACTTTACCGCGAACGAAGTCGGCCCACGGCTGTTTCGCTTCCGCGCTGCAGCGCAGCCAGGCGAAGCTGTAAGCCAGAACAATGTGCTGGAAGCCCTCGTCTTCGTGGATAGTGGGGAACGGAAGATCCTCTACTTCGAAGGTGAGCCGCGTTTCGAAGTGAAGTTCGTTCGACGTGCGATTGCCGACGACGAGAACCTGCGGGTAGTGGTCCTGCAACGCACGGCGGAGAACAAGTTCTATCGCATCGGCGTAGACGACCCCAGTGAGCTCGCCGGCGGCTTCCCCAAAGTGCGTGAAGAGCTCTTCCGCTATGATGGGCTGATTCTCGGAAGCGTTGAGGCGAGCTTCTTCACCCATGACCAACTCGGGATGATCACGGAGTTCGTCGGCCAGCGCGGAGGCGGTCTGCTTGCCCTGGGCGGCCGCCATGCCTTTGCCCGGGGCGGCTATGCCGGCACGCCACTGGCCGAGGCGTTGCCCATCGTGTTGGACTCCGACGCCTCATCGGACGGCGGCTCGTTCTTCGCAGAGGTCAAGGTGGGACTCACCCCGTACGGTCGCGGCCATCCAGTGACGCAGCTTGCAGAGGACGTGGAATCTTCTGAGGCGCGGTGGAAGGAGCTTCCGGAGCTGTCGATGTTGAATCCGCTGAGGGAAGTGAAGCCGGGGGCCAGCACCCTGCTCACCGGCCGCGCCGCCGACTTGTCGGATCCGCTGGTCGTTCTCGCTCATCAGCGGTACGGGCGCGGCAGAGCGATGGCGTTCCCGGTGCAGGACTCCTGGCTCTGGCAGATGCATGCCGACATCCCCGTAGACGACATGACGCACGAGACCTTCTGGCGTCAGCTGCTTCGCTGGCTGGTGAGCGGGGTCACGGATCGCGTTGCGGTGACCTCCTCGCTTGATCGGGTGGAGCGAGGCGCACCCGTGACGATTACGGCTGAGGTTTCTGACTCAGGGTACATCCGACTCAACGGTGCCGAGGTCGTAGCGAACGTCACGACACCTGGCGGTCTTGAGCGCGAGGTCCCCATGGAGTGGACGGTTGAGCGAGATGGCGAGTACCGAGCGAGCTTCCTAGCAGAAGAGGACGGTCTCTACGAGGTCCGCGTGCAGGCGCAGCAGGCGGGCGTCCCACTGGGCAGTGCGGAGTCGTACGTGCAGGCCGGCGACCTCCAGACGGAGTACTTCGACGCGGAAATGCGGGCCTCGCTCCTCGAGCGCATCGCGGATGAGACTGGAGGGCGGTTCTACACGCCCGCGACAATCGGCACGCTTCCGGAAGATGTGAGCTTCACCGAGAGCGGCACGACGGTACACGAGGAGCGGGACTTGTGGGATATGCCGGTGTTGTTTCTCATGCTGGTCGGCCTGATCGCCGCCGAGTGGGGATATCGGCGTCAGCGGGGCTTGGCGTGAGGCGGACGTGGCTCGCGGCAGTGCTGGGCGGTGCCCTGGTGGTCCGGCCGATGGACGTCATGGCGCAGACCTACCTGGTGGTAGTGAGCGGTATCGGCGGCGAGCCCAAGTACAGTCAGGTGTTCGAAGAGTGGTGCACGACACTGGTGGGAGCGGCACGGGATCGATTTCATCTTCCCGATGAGAGCATTGTCTACCTCGCCGAGTCGCCCGGCCGCCACACCGACATCGCCGGCAAGTCCACCAAGCAGAATGTCGAAGGTGCGTTGAACGACCTGGCAACGCGTGCGGAACCCGCCGCACGGATCTTCATTGTCCTGGTCGGACACGGTAGCGCGGTGGGGGGACAAATGCGGTTCAACCTCCCGGGTCCCGACATGACCGCCGAGGACTTCGCCGCCGTGCTGTCCAGATTTCCAACGCAGGAGATCGTCTTCGCCAACCTTTCCAGCGCCAGCGGTGGGTTCATCCCCGTCCTCTCGGGCAAGCGCCGCGCCATCGTAACAGCCACGAAGTCGGGCTTTGAGCGGAACGAGACGATTTTCCCCGGCCATTTCGTGGCTGCCTTCGCCGGGGACGGTGCCGACACGGACAAGGACGAACGGGTGTCGGTGTTGGAGGCGTTCAATTACGCCCGCCGAGAGGTTGCTCGGGCCTACGAGAGCGAGAACCGCCTGCTGACCGAGCACGCCTTGCTGGACGACGACGGAGACGGTAGGGGGAGCACCGAACCCGATCCCCTCACCGGCGACGGCGGGATGGCGATGCGACTGTTTCTGCACAGCCCCACCCAGAGCGCCGGGGTCATCAGCGATCCTGAGCTGGCGGCCTTGTATAAGGGAAAGGAGCAACTGGAGCAGCAACTGGCTGCTCTGCGTTCTCGCAAGGATGAGATGGCAGCTGAACTATACCAGAGGCAGCTGGAGCGCCTGCTGCTTGAGTTGGCGCGCACCAGCCGTGCAATTCGCGAGCGCGAAGGGAAGCAGCCGTGATCATGCTCGCTAGGCCGTGCTGGGGACGGGCCCTCTCGTTGTTGGCGGCGCTGAGTTGCCTCACGGCGCCGTACGTATGGGCGCAAGGCGAACTGGCCGGTGCTCGGGCTGCCTACAACGAGGGACGTTACGACGATGCGATCTCCGGCTTCACGCGCCTGGTGCGGCGGCAACCCGCGTCCGCCGAAGCGGCCCGCGGCCTGGTCCGGGCGCTGGGGGAGGTAGGCCGGTATCGGGACGCGGAGCACACGGCGCGGCGCTTCGTCGAGCGCAACTCCCGTTCCCCGGAGCTCTGGACGCTCCTGGGTGAGGTGCTCTTGCGTCAGGGGCGGCGTGATGAGGCCGAGCGGGCGTTTGCCAACGCTGTGAGGGGCGGGGCATCAGACAGCCTCGCCGCCCGGCTCAACCTCGCCATCCTGCGGTACGAGCGCGGAGACGTGGCCGAGGCGATGCGTGAGTTCGACGCCTTCATCGACGTTTACAACCAAACTCCGCGCCTGAACTCAGATGAGCTAACGGCCGTGGCGACAGCGGTGCGCTACCTGGGTGTGAACGATCCGCAGCTCTACAGAGACGCGCTGCGGGCGTATGACGAAGCCGTGTCCGCCGCGCCGCACGACTTTGAGCCGCAGCTACTAATCGGTGAGCTGTTCTTGGAGAAGTACAGCGGCACCGAGGCGCTCGAGACGTTCGACTCCATTCTCGCCAAGAACCCCAACCACCCTCGCGCCCTGCTCGGATTGGCGCGCACCCGGCGGTTCGCCGGGTCGCCCGAGGCCCTCCAGTTGGCGCGCCGGAGCATCGAGATCAACCCTAACCTCGTCCCCGCCCGGGTGTTCCTCGCGACCCTGTACATCGAGCTGGAGGACTATGGCAAGGCCGCTCGCGAAGTTGGGCGGGCACTCGAGGTCGACTCTACCACTCTTCAAGCGCTCAGTGTGCTCGCTGCGATCCGGTTTCTACAGGGGGACCAGGGCGGATTCGACGAGGCCCGGCGCCGTGCGTTCTCTCTCAACCCACGGTTCGCCGGTTTTTACAATACGCTGGCCGAGGTGAGCGCCCGGAATCGCCTGTATCACCTGGCGGTCCGGTTCGCACAACAGGCGGTCGAACTGGACCCCAAGTCGTGGCGCGGTTACGGCCTGCTTGGCATCAACCAGCTTCGGGTGGGTTCGATGGAGGCCGGCCGGGAGAACCTGGAGGTCGCATTCGAGGGTGACCCGTACGACGTCTGGACCAAGAACACTCTGGACCTCCTCGACACGCTGGCCCACTACTCCGAGACGGCGACAGCTCGCTTCCGATTCGTCATCGACGGGAAGGAATCGCGGCTGCTCTCGTTGTATGCCGGCGAGCTCGCTGAAGAGGCCTACGACCGGCTCGCCGCGCGGTACGGGTACCGACCCGCCACTCCGATCCGCGTGGAGGTCTATCCCAGTCACGCTGATTTTTCCGTGCGCACGGTGGGGCTCGTGGGCGTCGGCGCTCTGGGGGTGAGCTTCGGCCCCGTGCTGGCCATGGACTCGCCGTCGGCGCGGGAGCTGGGCTCGTTCAACTGGGGTTCGACGCTGTGGCATGAGATTGCCCACACGTTCCATCTGGGCGTGACCGACCACAAGGTGCCCCGCTGGTTCTCAGAGGGCCTCGCGGTGTTAGAGGAACGCCGCGCCCGTCCCGGGTGGGGTGGCGACGTGAGTCCCGGGTTCCTCATGGCGTTTCGTGAGGGCAGACTCCTGCCGGTGGGTGAGCTGAACAACGGGTTCATGCGACCCCAGTATCCCGAGCAGGTCGCGTTCTCGTACTACCAGGCGTCGTTGGTGTGCGAGCTGATCGAGCGCGACCACGGTCCCCAGGCACTCAGCCGCATGCTCCAGGGATATCGCGACGGTAGGAGCACGTCGGCGGTCTTCCGGTCGGTGCTGCACACCGACCTCGAGGCCTTCAATGAAGTGTTCGAACGGTACCTGCGGGATCGCTTCGGCAGAGCGCTTGCGGCCCTCGGCTCGGTTGAGCTGTTGGGGGCGCACGGCAAGCGCTCCCGAGACGAGGTGGCGGAACGGGTACGGCGTGATCCTGACGACTTCGCGGCACAACTGGCTATGGGCCAGATGCTCACAGCCGAAGGTCGGCTGGATGAAGCCGTTCCCCACCTGGAACGGGCCAAGTCGCTGTTTCCCGAATATGCGGGGCCCGGGAACCCGTACTGGCACCTTGCGCTCATCCACAAGCGGCAGGGAGCAGCGCGCAAGGCGGTCGAGGAGCTCCTTGCCCTGACGGCCATCAACGGTGGCAACTACCAGGCCTTCCTGGAACTTGCCGGCCTTCAGGAGTCGTTACAGGATAGCAAGGGTGCCGCGGAAGCCCTGGATCGCGCCCTGTACGTCTACCCAATGGACATTGCCGTTCATCGTCGTCTGGCCGAGCTGTCGGCGGAGCTCGGGGACTGGGGGCGGGCGATCCGGGAGCGCCGTGCGGCGGTGGCGTTGGATCCCGTCGATCGCGCCAAAGCCCTGTACCAGCTGGCGCGGGCATACTTCAGTGCGGGAGATCGGGAGAGCGCCCGACGAACGGTGGTTCAGGCCCTCGAGATCGCCCCCAACTATGCTGCGGCACAGGACCTGTTGTTGGAGATTCACGATGCGCGGAAGGATCGCTAGCATGGCCTGTGCAGCTCGTTCGGTGCTGCTCGTTGCGGCGCTGGCGCTCACGGTGTCTCCGCTGGAAGGGCAGCGCCGTTCGAGGAGCTTTCCCCGGCGCCCGCCGCCCGAGAACGTGAACTTCGAGGAATTCAACGTACCCTACGATGGGCGCTTCGCCTTCGTACGGCTTCGGTTCACGCCGACCGCGATCGGCTGGGGCGGGGGCGGAGGCTTCTTCGGTGGTGTCAACTACCAGTGGGATCACGACTATCCCCGGGCGGAACGGCATTTCACCAGGATTCTCAGTGAGGTCACCACGCTGAGCCCGCTCACGAACGCGAGCAACATCCTGGCGTTGGATGACCCTGAGCTGTTCAAGTATCCGGTGGCATACATGTCGGAGCCGGGCTACTGGACCCTGACTGAGGCCGAGGTGGAAGGGTTCCGGGACTACCTCCACAAGGGCGGCTTCGTCATCTTCGATGATTTCGTGGGCGGCCACTGGTTCAATTTCGAGGAGCAGATGCGGCGGGTACTGCCGAACCACCGGTTGGTGAGGCTCGACGCGTCCCATCCGATCTTTCACTCCTTCTTCGAGATCGAGTCGCTAGATCAGTACATCCATCCGTATCGGTTCGTGCCATCCGTGTTCTACGGCGTCTTCGAGGACAACGATCCCAACAAGCGGTTGATGGTGATCGCCAACTACAACAATGACATCGGTGAGTCGTGGGAGTGGTCGGATACGGGTTGGATACCGATCGACCTGACGAACGAGGCCTACAAGCTCGGCATCAACTACATCGTCTACGCGATGACCCACTAACGGGAGACTCATGACAACTCAACAAGTGGCCCTGGATGAGACCGACGACATAGCGCTGGCTGATCGGCTGAACGCTGGGCGCGAGCGTATACTGGAGGAGCTCCGGAAGCTCATCGTGGGGCAGCAAGACGTGGTTGATCAGGTCCTCCTCTCGCTGTTTGTGGGTGGCAACAGCCTGATCGTCGGCGTGCCGGGATTAGCGAAGACGCTCCTGATCCACACCATCGCTGAAGTTCTGGATCTCAAGTTTTCCCGCATTCAGTTCACGCCTGACCTGATGCCTTCGGACATTACCGGCACCGACTTGGTGCAGGAAGATCCAAAGACTGGTCAGCGGCAGATGGTGTTCATGCCGGGGCCGATCTTCGCGAACATCGTGCTGGCCGATGAGATCAACCGCACACCGCCCAAGACCCAGGCCGCGTTGTTGGAGGCCATGCAGGAGCATCGGGTCACGGTGCAGGGACGAACCTACGCTCTCGAAGAGCCCTTCTTCGTGTTCGCCACGCAGAACCCCATCGAGCTGGAAGGAACCTATCCGCTGCCGGAAGCCCAGCTCGATCGCTTCATGTTCAACATCGTGATCGAATACTCACCGGAGGATGAGGAGCTCGAGATCGTCCGCAACACCACGGCAGTGGAGGACTACCGTTTCGAGCATGCCGTCACGGGGCGAGATATCGTGGCCTTCCAGGAGCTGGTGCGGAAAGTCCCGGTGTCCGACGCCGTGCTGCGGTATACGGTGAACCTGGTGCGGACCAGCCGACCGAGTGAGAATGGGGCACCCGACTTCATCAAGAAGTGGGTCTCGTACGGTGCCAGCGTGCGGGCGGCTCAGTACCTCATTCTCGGTGCGAAGGCTCGTGCGCTGGTAGACGGGCGCTACCATGTCACCTTCGATGACATTCGGGCCCTGGCTCACCCGGTCTTGCGGCATCGGATCTTGAAGAACTTCCACGCGGAGTCCGAGCTCATCACGTCCGACGAGCTCATCGACCAGCTGCTCGACGCGGTGCCGACGCCGAAATCCGGAATGTGACGGCTACCCGCTTTCTCGACCCAACCGTGTTGTCCAGGATTGGCAGCCTCGAGCTGCTGGCCCGGACGGTGGTGGATGGGTTCATCAACGGCCTGCACCACTCGCCGTACTTCGGCCTTTCCATCGACTTCGCGGAACACCGTCCGTACATGCCGGGCGACGATATCCGTCGGATGGATTGGCGCGTGTTCGGCCGCACCGACCGGTTCTACGTGAAGGAGTTCGAAGCCGACACCAACGCCAACTTCAGCGTGCTGTTCGACGTGTCCGGGTCAATGCAGTACGGCAGCCGCGGGATCACCAAGCTCGACTACGGCCGATACCTGGCTGCCTGCCTCGCCTACTTCTCGCGCCGCCAGAGGGATCGGGTCGGCATCGTCACGTTCGACGACAAGGTCCTCGAGTTCGTACCGAGCTCGGCCAAGCACCTCGAGATCGTGCTGCATACGATCGCCCGGATCCAGGCTGGCCGCCGGGGAGATATCGAAGGACCCCTGCTCAAGGTCACCGAGAGCATCCGACGGCGGAGTATCCTCGTGCTCATCTCCGATCTGTACGAGGAGCCCGCCACTATCATGCGCGCCGTGAATCGCCTGCGATACACGGGAAACGACGTGATCGTATTCCACATTCTCGATCCCGCGGAGGTTGAGTTCCCCTTCGAAGAAGCGGCCCAATTCGAGGACCTGGAGAGTGGCGACCGCATCCCGGTGGTCCCAGAGACGCTGCGAGATGAGTATCGCACCTTGATGTCGCAGCACCTGGAGACGCTCGCCGATCGCATGGCGCAGAGCCAGATCGACTACTCCTTCTTCGATACGTCGCAGCCGTTGGACTACGCCCTGTTCGAGTACCTCTCCCGTCGCCAGCGGCTGAGCCGGGTGCGATAATGGGCTTCACATTCCTCGCGCCGCTGTTCCTTGCGGGCCTCGCGGCCCTGGCCATCCCGATCCTGATCCACCTCACCCATCGGGAGCGGCGTGACGCGATTCAATTTCCGTCGCTCATGTTCCTGCGCCGGGTGCCGTACCGCACGGTGCGACGGCAGCGGATTCGACACTGGCTGCTGTTCCTGTTGCGCGTGGCTGCCATCCTGCTGGTGGCTGCGGCGTTCGCGCGCCCGCTGCTGGAGAGGGCGTCCCTCGGTCCAGCGGTGCTGGGAACGGCGCGAGAGGTGGTGATTCTCCTGGACCGTTCCTACAGCATGGGGTACGGGGACCGCTGGTCTCGTGCCGTGGCCGCTGCGCGACGGGCGATCGACGGTCTGGAGCACGACGACCGGGCGACCATCGTGCTGTTCTCGGATGGGGCGGAGGCGGCGAATCACCGCAGTGGAGACGGTACCACCCTCCATAGAGTGCTCGATCGCGCCAAACTGGGTTCCGGTAGCACGCAGTACGGTCCCGCGTTCCAGTTGGCCAGAGATCTGCTCGAGGCTTCAGACCTGCCTCAGCGGGAGGTCGTGCTCATCACGGACTTTCAGAGAGTGGGCTGGGAGGGGCAGCAAGATCTCCGCTTGCCGGAGGGAACCGTCATCAGGCCGATCGACCTCTCCGATCCCGAGCCCGCCAACCTGGCGGTCACCGGAGTGCTGCTCGACCGCTCGCCGCAGTCGGGTTCCAACCGCGTGGCAGTATCGGCGCGCGTGGCAAATGCCGCCACGGTGCCGGTCTCCGATCTGCCGGTGGTCCTGGAGATCGATGGCCAGGAGCTGCAGCGCCGGTCTGTCGACCTTCCGTCGGACGGGTCAGCAACGGTGCGTTTTGGGGCGCTGGCCGTGCCTGACCGGGTCACACCGGGGCGCGTGTGGGTAGAGGGGGACCGGCTGTCCCAGGACGACGCATTCCACTTCGTGGTTGCCCCCGTTCGCGCGGTGCCGATCCTCGTCCTGCAGCATCCCAGCGCTCGCTCGTCCGAGACGCTCTATCTGCGACGCGCGCTGAGTATCGGGTACGATCCCCCGTTCGATATCGAGGTAAAGCGCGTGACGCAGTTCGTGCCCAGCGACCTGGATGAACGGGCGCTGGTGATCCTCAGCGACGCGCCGTTCCCTCGGGGCGCCGCCGGACAGAGGCTGCGCCAGTTCGTCGCGGGGGGTGGTGGTCTCCTCGTGGTGCTCGGTCGGCGCAGCGGCCAGGGAGCGTGGACCGCCGACGTGGCCGGGTTGCTCGGGCCGGGTCCCGGAACGGTGGTGGACCGGCTGGGTGGGCGCGGCGGGACACTGAGCATCTTGGAGTACAGTCATCCGGTGTTCGCGCCGTTCAGTGCGCCGCGGAGTGGAGACTTCTCGGCCACGCGGTTTTTCCGATACCGCCGCTACGAGGGCCCACCCGCGGCTGCGGTACTCGCCCGGTTCGACGACGGGGCGATTGCCCTTACGGAAGTTGCCGCGGGGGCGGGCAGAGTGATGGTGTGGACCGCCGGGCTCGCCAACCTGTGGAATGATCTGCCGGTCCAGCCGGTGTTTCTCCCGTTCGTGCACGAGGTCGCCCGACATCTGTCGGGCTACCGCCAGGCTCCACCGTGGTACACGGCGGGTCAGGTGGTCGATCTGGCCCTCGACCCGACGGCGCAACCGTGGGGAGCGCCGCCGGCGCTCGAGGCGGATGAGGAACAGCAGGAGCTGGTCATCGAGACGCCCTCCGGCGAGCGGTTCATGGCTTCAGCGGGAGGAGACCGCCGCCACCTCGAGCTCCGCGGGCACGGCTTCTACGTCATCCGGCCCATGGAGGGGACTGCCTTTGAGCGCAGAGTCGTGGCCGTCAATCTCGACTATGTGGAGTCGGATCTGACGCCCCTCGACCCGGAGGAACTGGTCGGGGCAGTCACTCCCAGGGGCGACGGTGACGATCGAGCGGCGACGTTGGCCGCCGCGCTCACGCCGGCTCAGAGGGAACGTCGCCAGGGCCTGTGGTGGTATCTCTTAGTGGCCGTCCTGCTACTCCTGCTCGCCGAAACCGCCCTGGCCACCCGGCTGTCACGTGCCGCACGCTAGGCTCAACCGCACCTGGAGGACGTGATGCGAAGCTTGTTCGAATCGCAGCCTCACGCGACGCTGTCGGATCACGAAGCCCTGCTCCGCGTCATCCGTTCGGTGCGGAACCGGTGGCGACTCCGGGTCGCCGTTCGTGGCGTCGCGATCCTGGTGAGCACTGCCCTGGTGGTCTTCGTTGTTTCGGCCTACGGCATGGACCAGTTCCGGTTCACGCCCTCGGCGATCCTGGTGTTTCGGCTGCTGGCGTATGCTTCACTCATAGGAATCGCCATCCGGTTCCTGGTGATGCCCCTGCGGAGCCAGGTGTCCGACGAGCGGGTGGCACTGTATCTGGAAGAGCATGAGCCCTCCCTCCAGGGACAGGTATTGAGCGCGGTGGAGTTCGGTCCGGACAACGACGGTGGCGACCGCACTGCACCCTCGCCTGCCCTCATTCAGCGACTGGTAGAGCGTGCCGTAGAGAGCTGTGCTGCCATCGAGTACGGCCGCCATGTGGAGCAGCCGCGGCTGGCCAGGTTCTCCGGCATGCTGGTGGGCGTGACGCTGATGAGTGCGGCGGTCTTCCTGCTGCGTCCCGGTTTCGTCGCCAACAGCGCGCCGTTCCTCTTGGCCCCGTGGAGTACCGGACCGGCGAGCAGTCCCTACAGTATCGAGGTCGAGCCGGGTGACGCTGCGGTGCCCCGGGGTGCGGATCTCAAGGTGACGGCCCGCCTCCGGAACTTCGATTCGGAGCTGGTGGAGATCGCCCTCAAGCGGGGCGATGAAGAGCAATGGGTGCGCTGGCCCATGACGATTGACGAGGAGGTTGGGGAGTACGTCTTCTTGGCGTTCAACCTCGAACAGGCCACCGAGTACCTGGTGGAGGCGAGCGGTGTTCGCTCTGCAGTCTATCGGATCGAGGTCCGGGATCTGCCCTATGTGGACCGGATCGACCTCGAGTACCGCTTCCCTGCGTACACGGGGCTCAGCCCGCAGCGCTACGAGGACGGTGGCGACATAGCCGCCCTCGCCGGGACCCGGGTCGTCCTGACGGTCATCCCCACCATGCCGGTGGACGGCGGCGCCATCGTGATCGACGAGCGGGACACGATTCCCCTTGAGTCGGCCGACGGCATACTGACTGGGACGCTCCAGGTCAGAAGGGACGGGTTGTACCGGGTTGTGTTGCATAGCCTCGACGGGACCGAGGTCGTGGGTTCTCCCGACTACTACATCGACGCGCTCAGTGATCAGCCTCCAGCGGTCTCGTTCGCCAAGCCGGGGCGTGACATCACCGTGACGAGCATCGAGGAGGTTTTCGTCGAGGTGGAGGCGGAAGACGACTACGGCGTCGGCCAGCTCGAACTGGTGTACTCGGTGAACGGTGGACCGGAGCAGATTGTGGAGCTGTACACGGGTGGTGGTGCCCGGAAGCAGCTCCTAGCTGGGCATACGTTCTATCTCGAGGAGACCGAGCTCCAGCCTGGCGACTTCATCTCGTATTTCGCCCGCGCGACGGACGGCAACCGAGTCGGCGGGCCACAGACGACCACCACTGACATCTACTTCATGGAAGTTCGGCCGTTCGACCGGCGGTACCGTCAGGCCGAGGCTCAGGGTGGTGGTGGTGGGGGAGCTGGGGACAACGTGGGAGAGCTGTCCCGGCGCCAGCGGCAGATCGTGGCGGCCACGTTCAAGCTGGTGCGGGACTCCACCGAGTACACCGGCTCCGAGATGCGTGAGAACCTCGCCACGTTGGCGCTGGCCCAGGGGCGTCTCCGCGAGGAGGTCGAGACGCTGGTGCGGCGAATCGAGGGGCGGCGCGTCGTGGAGCTCGACTCCACCTTCCGGGCGGTCGCTGAGGCATTGCCCCAGGCCGTGAAGGAAATGGAGGTGGCGGAGGAGTCGCTGGGGGTACGCAAGCTGCAGGAGGCGCTCTCGCCGGAGCAGCGGGCGCTGCAGCACCTACAGCGCGCTGAGGCGGCGTTCCGCGACCGGATGGTGAGCCAGGGCGGCGGTGGAGGTCAGGCCGCAAGTGCCGAGGAGCTGGCCGACCTGTTCGATCTTGAGCTGGACAAGCTGCGGAACCAGTACGAGAGCGTCGATCGAGGGGAGCGGCGGCAGGTTGACCAACAGATCGACGAGGTGCTCGAGAAGCTAAGGGAGCTGGCACGACGCCAGCAGCAGGAGAATGAACGGATGCGCGCGGGGGCGCAGAACCTCAACAGTGCGGGCGGGGGTGGTGGCCAGGCGCAGCGACGCCTGGCAGACCAAGCCGAGGAGGTAGCTCGCCGACTGGAGCGGTTGGCCCGGGAGCAGTCGCGGCCGGATCTCCAGGAAACTGCGCGGCGTCTCGGGGATGCGGTGGAGGCGATGCGGCGCGCTGCCGCCAATCAGCGCTCAGGGGGCGCTGCCCAGGGGAGCGCGGCGCTGGATCGGCTCCGCGAGGCGCGTCGGTTACTGGAGGAGAACCGCTCTGCCAGCTTGGAGCGGGAGGTTCGAGATGCGCTGCGCCGCGCCGAGCGCCTTGCCGAACAGGAACGGGATGTCATCCGGGACGTGGAGCGGCTCGGACAGGACGAGACGGGGCGTGCCGAGCGCGTGAAGAGGTTGGTTGAGCGTAAGGACGAGATGGCCAGCGAGGCGGATGACCTCGAATCTCAGCTGCTTGACCTGGCCCGGAACTCACGGGATGAGCAGCCTGATGCTTCCCGCAAGCTCCAGGAAGCTGCAAAGGGGATGCGGGATGCCCGGCTGGCCGACAAGATTCGCTTTTCCCGGGGGGTGGTGCAGGGGCGATCACCGGAATACGCCCGGAACTTCGAGGAGCAGATCGGCTCGGATCTCGACGAGTTGGCGCAGCAGCTTCGCGATGCCCTCGGTGCCATCGGCGAGTCAAGGGAGCAGCGCCTGAGTCGGTCGCTCGATCGAGCGCGAGAACTCGTGAATGCCCTGGAGTCGCTGGACGAGCGGATGAGGGCGCGGGGAGAGGAGGGACAGCGGGGGCAGGAATCACAGCAGGGGCAGCAAGGGCAGGGACGGCAACAGGGGCGGCAGGGGCAAGGGAGGCAGGAGGCTCAGGAAGGGGTGGCGCCGAGCGAGCTCGGTGGCGCACCCCCGAGGGGAGGCGGCCCAGGTCAGCTCTCACCCGGTGACGTGCGACAGTTCCGGCGTGAGCTGGCTGAACGACGGAGCGAGCTGACGGAGCTGAGGCGCGAGCTCCAGCGCGAGGGGGTGGATGTCCAGCGGCTCGACGAGATCCTCAGGGGCGTTCGCGCCTTGGAGAACCGGCTGCCCATCGGCGATCCACGAGGTCTGGCGGAGCTTGCGGGCGACATCATTCCGGGACTCAAGGAGTTCGAGTACGCCCTCCGGCGGCAGATCGAGGGCGCCGATGTCGAGCGGCTCTTCTTGTCGGGTTCGGAAGAGGTGCCGGCAGAGTATCGCAGGCTGGTGGAGGAGTACTACAAGTCGTTGTCCCGGAATCGGCGGCAGCAATGATCACGCTGAGTCGGCCGTACGCCCCCCGGGCCGTTCGGTCCCTCCGTCCCACCACATCGTGGGACATGGTCGCCTGCGTGTGGGACCTGGCTGTGCTTAGCGTGAGCGGGAAGCTTGGGTGGACGCCGTCCTGGCGAATCCGGGCGGGCCGGATCTCGAAGCCTATCTCACAAGGCGACTCGAGGGCGAGGCCCAGGGTTTCCTACCTTAGGGCGTGCTTCGTCACCAATTCCCAGTAGCTTCGGTACCCACCATCCGCGGCCTCCTCGACCAGCGTTTCGAGTGTCTGCAGCAGCTGGGTGCTGTAGTATCCCGGCACCGAGAGGGGATGTGGGCCGAAGGTGGCTCGGAACACGCTGCGGATGATGACGCTACGCTCATCCCGCGGCAGGTGCTCCACGTTCCGCAAGAACTGTCCAAAACCTCCGCTGCGGAACAGGTAGAACTCGACGTTCGAAGTGTAGAGCGCAGACACTCGTTCTCTGCGGGCGGCTATGAGCTGGCCGATGGCCTTCAAGGCATGCGTTCCGGCTAGATCCCCGACTACGGGAATCACGAGGTCCCGGTCCTGGAGTGACTTCACGACCCGAAACGCGCCTTCGGAAGCCAGGTAGTTGGTGTGCCGACCGGTGAGGTCCCGTTCCATCAGAAGCTCGCGGAAGGTGGGATAGTAGAACCGTGGCGGCCGCCTGAAGCTGCGGAACTTGAGGGACAAGCCCTCCCGGATGAAGGTCTGGTGGTACCGATCGATGGTTGCCCAGTCCTCAACCGAAAGTGGCACATCGAACGCGGCGACCGTGCGATCCACAGCGCGGCGTGCTGATGCTATCGTCTCCGGACGCGTCGGCGTGCTGTCGATGTACGCCAGTAGCTCTGCGATTCCGCGGTTGGTCCATTCGTCGAGGGTCCCGGGTGGGGGCCTGCCGAAGAGGAGGCTCAGATACTCGGCGCGGTTGCGGGCCAGCGCGAACAGCGCCTTGAACAGCAACTGCTCGAGCATGTTGTCCCGCCGAATGTCGATGATGAACGCGATGCTGGGACGGATCTGCGCGATGTAGGAGAAGTTCTGATCCGGACCCACGCCTATGTAGGCTCCTCCGGTGACGCCAAGCTCCCGCATCTTACCCATCACGTGCAAGTAGGAAGCTTCGTTGGAGATCAGGTTGTCGGTGTCGAAATACCCGGCCGGCTCCGAGAGCTGGGCGATACGGGAGGCAAAGGAAGGTTCGAGTTGGGTGCGTTGGGCAGCTTGGCTGCTGCACGAGAGCACTCCAATAGAGCCGGCCAGGAGCATAATGACGCGGCTCGGCTGCCGGACCGGCGGGTGCGCAATCATTGCCACAAGGTAACACGCACTGCCCGGAAGGCCGAGTGGTCCGGTCGGGTATCGGTCGGCCGCACGACCAGGAGGCCTAGATGGTGAAACGCAAACGGGTGGGATGTCGGGCTAGTGTTTGGGCAGCTGCCGCTGCTCGACCTTGCCTTCGGCGAGCTGTGCCAGGATTCTCTCGGCAAAGTCCAGCCGGTCTGACATGTCCCCCAGCTCGTCCCGCATGCCCTCCACGCTCTCGTGCAGGCGCTCCACCGACTCCGTGAGCTTCTGCACGTCACCACGTCCGATGCGGGTCCGGGTGGCTATCCAGGTTTTGGCCACGATTCCGAGGGCACCGAGGGAGCCGGCGGCGATGATGAGGGTCTCTAGGAGGTCTTTGACCTGCCAGCTTTCCATTGCCGGAATTCCTTCGTCGTTCGGTGAGGAATTAACTGCAATCACGGCCTGACCGCAAACGAGGCTGCGTAAGGCTCGTGGAGTGCCCCTGCTTGCCCCCGAAGCCTTGACTCTGTACCTGGGTGCAGGGTCTATGTTTCGATAGTGACGCCTCGGAGCCCCCCGCCTGTTGGCGCATCTTGCATGCCCGAGTCGCCCTGACAGTCGCAAGGAACGGTTCGAGACCATGCAACTGCACTCCACTATCACCTGCCCGACCTGCCAACACACGCATCATGAGTCGATGCCGGTCGGTGCTTGTGTGTATTTCTACGAATGCAGCGCCTGCAGTGTCGTGCTGCGGCCGAAACCGGGCGACTGTTGTGTGTTCTGTTCCTACGGCTCCACCAGATGCCCGCCGATCCAGTCGCAAGCTTCCGCTAGCTCGCCATCGTGAAGGAGGTTCAGGGTGGGCTGGACGACGTCTTAGCACGGCTCTCCGCTGCGGATCCTGAGCTGTCGGAGTCGGAGCAACACCTCGGCCTGGAGCTCTACAGGCTACTCGCCCGGGGCGCGCCGGTACGCCGAGAGCAGTTGGCACAGGCCCTGGCCGTGCCGACTCGTGAGGTTGTCACGCTGCTGGAGGGCGGGCTCAGGAGCCTGGTCCTGTACGACGATGACAAGCGAATCATCGGGTTCGGTGGGCTGGCCGTCGTGCCTATGGCCCATCGCTTCACCGTTCGGGGCCGAACGATGTACAACTGGTGTGCGTGGGACGGGCTGTTCATTCCTCAACTCCTGGGCGTGACAGCAGAACTCGAGTCGAGCTGCCCCCAGACCCAGGCGACCATCCAACTCACGGTGACGCCCGCCGAGGTGACTTCAGTCGAGCCGCGGGAGACGGTCATCTCGTTGCTGCTGCCGGACCTGTCGCTGGCTGACTGCACGACCGAGGAGAGCATCTTCCGCTTCTGTCATTACGTCTTCTTTCTTGCCTCGCCCGAGGCCGGCACTCAATGGACGTCCCGTCACGAAGGCACCTTTCTCCTTTCCCTGGAGGACGGGTTTCGACTGGGCAGGATGCACAACGCGGTCCGGTTCGGGGCGGTGCTGGGCAGGGCCGCGTCCGGGGGAACCAGGCCGGATCAGCACGACCACCGTTAGCGCGGCAGTGGGAAGTGCCGGATCAGCCGGAACACGATCAGCACGTCCTGCTCGTCGGCCTCGGGACCAGTGATGGGGATGCGGGCCGCACTACCTAGCTCCCGGGCCTGGTGCTCGGCCCGAGGCGCCGAGTGCAGCGTCAGGCAGGCGAGCGCGCACAGCACTGCCGGCTGTCCTGCCAGGAGTGTCAGGGCCACCAGCCCGGCGGCCAGGCGCAGGCGAAACGGTCGGTGCATCGTGAGCGTAACCCACGTCCCCCTCAACCTGCTCCCCGAGCGGGAGGGCCCGGGGGACAGGTCGGGCAGCCTGACTGGCGCCCGTCGCGGGGTGCGCTGCTCGTGGCGTTGGCGCTGCCGGTGCCCGCCGTGGCACAGGGAGGAGAGGGGTCCGGCTTGGCCCAGGTGATGACGTTCAAGGTCGAGCCCGACGACTACTTCACGTTCCAGGCCGCCGTCGAGAAGATCGCCCAGGCAGCGCAGGAGGCAAACCTCAGTAGGGACTACGCGTGGTTGTTCTGGAGCGACATGCTCAACTTCACATTGGTCTATCCGGTGAAGAGTATGGCGTACTTCGACGACCCCGATCAGTGGGTTCGCCAGTTCCAGGGCACGGACGGGGAGAAGACCCTGAATGAGGCGTTTCAGGCAATGATGTCCATCGACGACCGGATAGTGAGCAACGAGGTCATCGAGCACGTGCGAGAGTCGAGCTACCCGGCACCGGACGGTGTGCAGCAGCTGGCCTGGGCCGAGGTGGGTGAGTACTGGATCAAGTCCGGGAAGGAAGAGGAGTTCGATGCCCTCACCGGCGAGTTCCTCGCCTTCCTGAAGAGGATTGGATATCGCTACGAGATCAGCGCGAACCGAGTCCGGCTGGGCGACGTCGGAAGGCGCCTCTTTGTCACGTTCTATGACGACAGGTCCAACTTCTTTGGTCCCAACAGCATCGAGAGCTTGATGGCCGAGAAAGGTGGGGCCGAGGAGTGGCAGGATATCGTCACTCGGTTCATGGACCTGATCACGGATGCCAAGGTCACCCATCTGGCCTACCGACCGGAGATGAGCTACTGGCCCATGCCGTAGCGCGACCGCACTGAGTTCGTGGCCGTGGAGCCGCTGTGGCCGTCGGCCTCTACCACCGCTCCACACTTGAAGCCCCGCGGGGTGCCTCCCAACCGCGGGGCTTCGAACATGCCCTCGCGTGGCGGGCTGGGTCGGCGGCCTCGCACTCGAAGCGACCGCGAGATCTCAGTCGTGGCCACAGAGATTTCGAGCGAACCTATTCGGCGCGCGGCTACGGGCCCCGCGTAGCCCGCGGGTTGACGCCCACTCTGCTCCGCCAATCCGCCCCCGTCTGCTTCGCGGCGAGAGCCGAGCACGGCGCCTGCAGCGTTATTCGCGGGTTGAAACCCGCGCTCGGCGCCTGCGGCGGCGCGTCCTGAAGGACGGCGGGCCTACAAGCGCCTTTCAAGGCAGCTCGGTGAGGCACGCACCGGCGAGCCCGCGTTTCAACGCGGGGACCGCACGGGCCGAAACCCATGACCGATTTCGCCGCCGGCAGCGCCACACTCAGCGCTCACGGCTCCCGTTCGGCTGCCGAGCCCGGGTTTCGCGCGAGGCGGACGCGAGTGGCGGGCGCGGCGTGTGGAATACTACGCCCATTCTGGCATGATATTGATGGTATGCATACCTTGTATGCATCCCATCATCCGGAGAACTCGACCATGGGCCGTAGGGTGCGCAAGACGCTTAACATCGATAGCGAGAAGCTCAAGCGCGTTAAGGAGTACCTGGGTCTCGATACCGAGACGGAGGTCATCGACCGGTTGCTCGACGAGGTAGAGTACGAGCGGCAGCTCAACGAGATCTTGCGAAGCGCTTCTCCGGAGTGGAAGACCTTCCGCTCCCCCCTCGTGCGCAGGCCGCGGCGCCGGTGATCGTGTTGCCGGACACCAATGTCTGGCTCCGGTGGCTCAGGGCGGGGGCGACAACTGGACTCGAGGATCGCGGGGATCGGCTCCGCGTCTTCCTGTCCGCGATTGTGCTCCAGGAACTCTGGGCCGGGGTGCGGGGCAGCCGCGAAGCAGCGGATGTCCATCGCATTCACGAGCTGGCACGGCGCGCGGGGAAGCTCGCCACTCCGCCTGCGGCCGCCTGGGTCCTCTCCGGGCAAGCGCTCGCCGCGTTGGCCGCGAAGCGCCGGCTGAGTTCGGCACGGCTGCGGACCTTGCGTAATGATGTGCTGCTTGCCACCTCCGCAGTCCTACTCGGCGCGACGGTGCTCACGGAGAACATCCGGGACTTCAGCATGATCGCGGCCGTGCTGCCGGTGGAGTACCGGCCATGCTGATCGTCCGCGCCCCAGCGTCTTGAAGAACCCCCACGGGGCCTCGCCACAGGGCTTGCCCGCGACGTTAGTTTAGTCCATGGGCCTGCTGCACCTCTACCGCGCCCCCGGCCTCTCCACTGCTCGACGGAACGCGCTGCTGCTGACGGCCCGCCGGCGTATCTCCCCCGATGTCAAAGAGATCCAAACCGAGTACTGCTTCAACATTGATTCCGCCGGTGAGTTGACGCCGGAAGAGTTTCAGACTCTCATCTGGCTACTGAGCGAGACATTCGAGCCGGCACAGTTCGGCCGCGAGAGCTTCCTGGATTGCAAGGGGCTGGTCCTGGAAGTGGGCCCCCGGATGAACTTCACCACGGCCTGGTCTACCAACGCGGTGGCCGTCTGTCACGCCTGCGGGCTGCACCAGATCCGCCGCATCGAACGTTCCCGACGCTACCTCCTAGAATCGTCGACACCCCTTACTGACGCTGAGCAGGCGGCGTTCCTCGCTGAGGTGCACGACCGGATGACGGAGTGTCGGTATCCCGAGCCCCTGGACACGTTCGAAACCGGTGTCGCCCCCGATGCGGTTGCCGAGGTTCCGGTGATGGAGGAAGGCCGGAAGGCTTTCGAGCGCATCAATGAGCAGCTGGGGCTGGCTTTCGATGACTGGGATCTGGACTACTACACCGATCTGTTTCGCAATCGCATTGGCCGCAATCCCACCAACGTCGAGTGCTTCGATGTGGCCCAGTCCAACAGCGAGCATTCCCGCCACTGGTTCTTCAAAGGGCGGCTCGTGGTGGATGGGCAGGAGATCCCGAAACACCTCATCGCCCTGATCAAGGACACCCTCCAGGCCAATCCGAACAACAGCATCATCGCCTTTCGGGACAACTCCAGCGGCATCCGGGGCTACCCCATCAAGACGATCATACCGACGCGTTCGGGTGAGCCGT
>WVYX01000183.1 GCA_011772755.1 Gemmatimonadales bacterium | reverse complement strand
CGTCGTGACCGGAGGCTTCCTTGCCTGGCGCTGGCGCCGGCTCGCCTTGGTGCACATTCCGTGTGCGTTGTGGGGCGCCCTCGTGGAGCTCATGGGATGGATCTGCCCCCTCACGCCGTGGGAAGTCGCACTCAGGCGGCAGGCCGGCACGGCCGGGTACGAGGGCGGGTTCATCGAGCACTACATCATCCCGATCATCTATCCGAGCGGGCTGACCCCCACCATTCAGCTGGGCCTGGGTGTGCTCGTAGTCGTGCTGAACGTGTTGGCGTACGCCGTGTACTTCTGGCGAGGGCGTGTCTCGTCTCGTGAGGGTGCCTCGCGGAAGGATACCGCCGCGCTCCCCCGGTGGCGGCGCTGACAGAGTAGATTCCGGGCCACTCCCTTCCACAGGATGAGGTCATGACGGGCATCTTCGGTCGGCTGCGGCGCATGCAGCTGCATACGCAGATCCTCATCGGACTGCTCCTGGGTGCCGTCGCCGGACCCGTGCTGGGCGACGTCGCCGTCCGCATCAAGCCGCTGGGCGATGCCTTCATCAACCTGCTCATCATGGTGGTCGTGCCGTTGGTGATGGCCTCCCTGATCGTCGGCACCGCGAGCCTGGGGGACCTGCGCAAGCTGGGACGCATCGGGCTCAAGACCGTCGGCTATTACGTCGTCGCGACGGCGCTTGCCGTGGCCCTTGGGCTCGTGGCCGGGCAGGTGTTTGACCCCGGGGCCGGGATGGATGCCGACGTCAAGGCACGCATGCTCTCAGACTACGCCGGCGTGACACAGGAACAGCTCGCCCGGGTGGCGGAGAAGCCGTCGATCGCCGAACTCCTCGTCCGGATCATTCCGCGGAACCCGTTTCAGGCGATGGCCGAGACGAATTTTCTCCAGATCATCTTCTTCGCGCTGTTGTTCGGCGTGGCCCTCACCATCCTCAGCGAGCAGCGGCGCAAGCCGGTCGTGGACGTCCTCGAGAGCGTGAACGACGCCATGATCGTGCTGGTCAAGCTCGTGATGAGGGTGGCGCCGATTGGGGTATTTGCATTGATCGCGGCCGTGTCGGCGCAATTCGGCTACGGTGTGCTTCTGACATTGCTCAAGTACGTCGTGGTGACGATCGGCACGATGGTGCTCTTCACGGTCAGCTTCTACCCGATGTCGCTGTACCTCTCCGGGATGTCACCGGCGTTCTTCTTCAAGCGGTTCTACGAAGTGATGGTGTTTGCGTTCTCCACGTCCTCGAGCAACGCCACCCTGCCGATCAATCTGCAGGTCACGGAAGAGGAGCTGGGGGTGTCCAACGACGTGGCCGCATTCGTGCTGCCGCTGGGTGCCACGGTGAATATGAACGGCACCGCAATCTATCAGGGTGTGAGCACGATCTTCATCGCGCAGGTGTTCGGTATCGGGTTGTCGGCCGGTGATCTGCTGACGGTCGTCCTCACCGCCACGCTCGCCTCGATCGGCGCGGCGGGTGTACCGGGGATCGGGATGGTGACGCTCACGATCGTGCTGACCCAACTGGGCATCCCACTCGAGGGCATTGCGCTGGTGGTGGGCGTCGAGCGGATTCTCGACATGACGCGAACCGCAGTCAATGTCACGGGCGACACCGCCTGTGCGATCTGGGTTGCGAAGACGGAAGGCGAGTTGCGCCTGCCCGAGGCGACGAGGCAGGCGACCGACGTCGCGCGGGCGAGCTGAGATGACGCCCGGCCTGCCACCGCTCATCCCGCGGGACGTCATCTTCGGCAACCCGACGAAGGCCGACCCTCAGGTCTCGCCCGACGGCCATCACCTGGCCTATCTCGCGCCGCTGGACGGCGTGCTCAACGTGTGGGTCGGCAAGCTCGGCGGCGAGGAGTTCCGGCCGATCACGCACGATACCGATCGCGGGATTCGCGCCTATTTCTGGGCACACGATGCCAGGCACGTGTTGTACCTCCAGGACGTGGGCGGAGACGAAAACTGGCGGCTGCACAAGGTGGCGCTCGAGACCGACTCCATGGAAGACTTGACACCGTTCGCCTCGGTGCAGGTGCAGGTGGTGGCTCGTGACAAGCGACATCCGTCCGAGCTGCTGATCGCGATGAACAAGGACGATCAGCGACTCCACGACGTCTACCACCTGGACCTCCGCACCAACGCGATCGAGTTGGTCGCGAAGAACCCGGGTAACGTGCTGGGATGGATTGCGGACACGGCGTTTCAGGTGCGGGCCTCCCTCGCGTCCACGCAGGACGGGGGATCCGAGCTGCGGGTGCGGAACGGGCCGGATGACGAGTGGCGCACGCTCGTCACGTGGGGGCCGGACGACGCCATGACCAGTTGGCCGCTCGGCTTCACGCTGGACGGTCGCTCGCTCTACCTCGTCGACTCACGCGACGTCAACGCCGCCCGATTGTGCACGCTCTCGCTCGACAGCGGAACATGGGACGTGATCGCCGCCGACCCGGAATACGACGTGAGCAGTGTCCACATCCATCAGGACACGCGCGCCATCCAGATGGTCGCCTTCACCCGCGCACGCCTCGAGTGGGAGGTCATCGACCCGGCGCTGAAGCAGGACGTCGAGGCCATCCGCGGGCTGAACCCCGGCGACTTTTCGGTCCACAGCCGGACGCACGACGATCAGATCTGGATCGTCGAATTCGTGCAAGATGCGGGACCCGTGTCGTACTACGCCTTCGACCGACGAACCCGAACGGGCACGTTCCTGCTTCACACCCGCCCTGAGCTGTCGGACTACACGCTCGCTCGCATGGAGCCCATCGCGGTCGCGGCTCGCGATGGTCTCACGATTCACGGCTACCTGACGCTGCCGCCGGGAGTCGACGCGAAGCGACTCCCCATGGTGCTGGCCGTGCACGGCGGGCCGTGGCACCGGGACACCTGGGGGTACGATCCGGAGGCGCAATGGTTCGCCAATCGAGGCTATGCCTGCCTCCAGGTGAACTTCCGAGGATCGACCGGCTACGGCAAACGGTTTCTCAACGCTGGGAATCGAGAGTGGGGCGGAAAGATGCACGACGACCTGGTGGACGCCGTTCACTGGGCCGTCGAGCAGGGCATCGCCGACCCCGATCGGGTCGCGATCTACGGCGGATCGTACGGCGGGTACGCCGCGCTCGTTGGTGCCACGTTCACGCCCGAGCTGTTTCGCTGCGCCATCGACATCGTGGGACCGAGCAATCTGATCACCTTCATCGAGACTATCCCGCCCTACTGGTCCAGCTACCTCACCATGCTGCACGAGCGCGTGGGAAATCCCGAGCAGG
>WVYX01000056.1:353-1188 GCA_011772755.1 Gemmatimonadales bacterium | reverse complement strand
GTGCTGGCCGGCGAGCACCGCTGGTTGGAGGAGGGGTTGCCGCAGCTAGACGAGGCCCATCCGCGGCCGTAGCTTTCGGGCTCCCTGTGTCAAGAACGGGAGCACGAGGCCAGCGGCGTGAGCTGACGCCCACCTACCACCGCAGATAACGACGTATGTGCCGGAACATCAAGAAGCTGCGGCGACCGGTCGGTCAACCCAGCGACAGAGAACTCGAGGATGCGGCGCTGCAGTTCGTGCGCAAGATCAGCGGGTACCGTGTGCCCTCGCGGGCGAACAAGGAGCCGTTCGACAAGGCCATCGCCGATATCGTGGCCGCGACACGAGACCTGTTCGACAACCTGGTGACGCGCTGAGAAGTGCTCGGAGGGGCGAGCCGCCCGTGGCCCTGATCAGTCGAGCACGCTCCGAATCCTCACCACCAGCTCCGACGGCGTGTAAGGCTTTTGCAAGAACTCCACGCCAGGCGCCACCAAGCCATGGCGGGTAACTTCGCTATCCGCGTAGCCCGACGTATAGAGAACCTTCATATCAGGGCGGATCGATTCCACATGCCGGGCGAGCTCGACGCCGTCCATGCCNNCATGCCGGGCATGACGAGGTCGGTGACCATGATGTGAATCTCGTCTCCGAAGCTCTCGCAAATCGCGATCGCCTCGCGCGCGTTGCCCGCTTCGAGCACGGTATAGCCCGCACGCTCCAGCCCCCGGCGCATGGGACCCCGTAGCGCCTCTTCGTCCTCGACGAGCAAGACCGTTTCCGAACCCCGGGCGCTCACCGGACGCTCGGCGGGGGTTGCCTCTCGCTCGTTTTCCTCCCTGTCTTCCGCCTGGCG
>WVYX01000056.1:0-275 GCA_011772755.1 Gemmatimonadales bacterium | reverse complement strand
GCCGTACACCGTGGAAAGGCCGAGGCCGGTGCCCTTAGTCTTGTGTTTGGTGGTGAAGAAGGGCTCGAAAATGCGCCCCAGCGTCTCGTTGTCCATCCCCTGCCCGCTGTCCGCGATGGTCAGCACCACGTAGCGTCCCGGCGGAATGGCCTCCCCGTGGGCCCGAGCTCGGCGATCGAGGTTGACGTTCTCGGTCCGGATGGTCAGGCGCCCACCACTTGGCATGGCGTCGCGCGCGTTGACGGAAAGGTTGATGAGCACCTGCCCCATCTCGA
>WVYX01000085.1 GCA_011772755.1 Gemmatimonadales bacterium | reverse complement strand
CAGCTGCACGACCACATCGCCCGGAACATCTTGAGGCAGGATCCCCACGACACCGACTACTGGGGCAGCAGCGAGGTCGGCACCTTCTTGCGCGAGCTGATGGCGCCCGGGGCGAGCCGGCCCTGGCGCGAGGTGCTGCGCGAGTCGACGGTGGACGCCGACGGCTTGGCGACGGCCGTNNCCCTGGCGCGAGGTGCTGCGGGAGTCCACGGGGCGGGAGCTGGATGCGCAGGCGATGGTCGAGTACTTCCAGCCGCTCTACGAGTGGCTGGTGGAGCAGAATCGCGGGCGGCAGCACACGCTGCCGGAACTCTAACGGGCCGGCGTCGCGGCGGCGGGCACCTATTTCCGCCGATCAGCGTGGGGTCGTCGCCACCAAGACGATCTGGCGCCCGAGAACCGACCCACAGCGCCTCTTCCTCGGGCAAGGTTTGGGCAAGGTGGCCTGACGGCCCGCGTCGCCACTAATTCTCCATGTGTTCACTGGATTCACAAACCAGTAGGATGCTGTTCCATTTCACCCGACGGCGGGTAATTCCTCCCCCAGCCTCCGGCTACGCTTGCCTGAACTCGCCATCGCCGCTGCGCGGCGGGTCCGCCTCTCGGGGGGATCGCCGACGACCACACCCCTCCAACAGACGTCCGCCCCTAAGAAAGGCGCACCGCGTCTCTGTCGCCGCGCAGCGAGAAATAATTGCTACGACTACCGTTTGACTTTCGCAGACAGAGCCGCCGCAAGTATGGGGATTAGGGGAGATGGGCTGAGGATGTAGCGATGTGAGTCTCGCAGGTCCGGGAGACCTCAGCCGGTGGCAGTACCTCAAAGACCCGCCCAAGCGCTGCGCTGGCTCGTGGCACGGGCCAACAGGCAGAGTTTCGCGCACAGACACTTCGCTGATTTCAGGCCTCACAGGCAGCAGTCAGTCGCCGCTGTTGCCGCATCCGCGCCGGCGAACGCTCGCCGACCGGATCGAACGCCCAGCGGCTTCACGTAACCGGTCTCTCTGGGAGGTCGGTGCAGATCGACACACTCGAAACAGGGGTCCACGATGTGTAAGAAGGTAGCGACAATGGCGTTCGCTGGGGTCATCGCCCTCGTCGCCTGTGAGGGTGTGACCGAGACGTCTCTAAACCAGGAGGCGCCGGTACCCAGCTTTTCTGCCGGCCCGGTAGTGCAATCCGTGACCGGTAGTGGCCACTTCGTATACGTAAAAGACTTCAACTACATCCGCATCTTCACCGACGTCGGCCAGCGTCTCGCCGATGGAACCGTTAGAGGACAATGGGAGCGGAACATGAGCCACGGCGTCGTCACCTGCATGACGATCATCGGCAATCAGGCATGGCTTGGCGGGTATGCCACGAGCGGCCCCTTCAGCACGCCCCCGAACAACGAGGTGGCGTGGCGGGTGACGGACAACGGGCAGGGCGCGAACGCACCTCCG
>WVYX01000071.1 GCA_011772755.1 Gemmatimonadales bacterium | reverse complement strand
ACAAACAAGCTCGGGAACAGTGCGGCGCTGAGAACGATAAACGCGGGAGGGGCGACAATCCGACCACCAAACCCCGCAAGGGAAGCGACGGCCAGGACCGCCAGACCGACGGTCAGCAAGCCCAACGCAGGACCAACGCTCCAACGTGCCGCCGACCGTAGACCTCCTAATGACAAGAGTAGCGGTGCCGTAACCCCACCCCAGATCGTGCCGGCCAGTAAGACCTGCAGGGTCCCCGCGAGCGTNNCACACGGCCGCCGACGCCCAAGACTAGAAACCCAGCCAGAAGGCCAGCCAGACAAATTCGTGAAATCCGTTCGCCGAATGACATGTTGCCAGCCCTCCGATGTGACGTGTAGATGGATCAAGAATACGGCGTATCGTGGCCGCACCGCCAACGCGGTCAGGCCCCACCAGGTGAACAGCTCGATCGAGGCCAGGGCGATCACCGGGGTTGTGAAGCCGGCCCAAGGATCTTGCCGCTTCCCAGCGCGGCGACGACTTTCTCTTCTTTGAGCAGCTATTGGCGCCGGCGAGAACCGCCCATGAAACGCTTCGTCATCGTGGCGCTCTGCGGCACGGCCCTTTTCTCCATTCCCCGCGCCGCTGCGCCCACACGGACCACCGACGACTCCGACTGGAGGGACGGGGGCGTCTGCTATGAGATCTTCGTCCGTTCCTTCTACGACAGCGACGGCGACGGGGTGGGCGACCTCGAGGGTTTGATCCAGAAGCTCGACTACATCAACGACGGTGACCCTGAGACCCGTAGAGACCTGGGCGCCCGCTGCATCTGGCTCATGCCGATCAACCCATCGCCCAGCTATCACGGCTACGACGTCACCGACTACTACCGGGTCGACCCCGTCTTCGGCACGAACGACGACTTCAAGCGCCTGGTCGCCGAGGCCCACGGGCGCGACATCCGAGTGCTGATCGACATGGTGATCAACCACAGCTCGAGCGAGCACCCCTACTTCAAGCACGCGCTGCTCTATCGCGACTCCCCTTACCGGGACTGGTACCGGTGGGCCGACAGCCCGGGACCGCCCAACGAGTGGGGGGGCAACAACTGGCGCCGCTCCCCGGTGCGCGACGAGTACTACTACGGCTTCTTCTGG
>WVYX01000347.1:1121-1630 GCA_011772755.1 Gemmatimonadales bacterium | reverse complement strand
CTCGGATCACATGGAGGTGCTGTTCGACCTGGACGTGGAGGCGGCGGAGAAAGCGGAAGAGCTGGGCATGAACATGGTCCGTGCCGCCACGGTGGGAACGGCCGCACCGTTCATCGAGATGATCCGCGAGCTGATCCTCGAGCGCATGACCGCCCGGCCCGAGCGGCGCGCCCTGGGGTCCCTGGGGCCGAGCCACGATGTATGCCCAGTGGACTGCTGTGTTCAGTAGACGGTGGACGGTTGACGGTTTCGGTGGACGGTCTACCCTAAGCCACCACCGTCTACCGTGAACCGCCTACAGTCTACCGAAAACCGTGGCGCCACGCGCCAGCGCCCTTAGATTGGCAGGCTGGACGGGCGCCCGACCGTCCGCAGGACATCCGAAAAGAATCCTACCTTTCTCGAACTAGGAGCCGGTCGTGAGACATTTCGTTCTGATCGCGGCGGTCCTGTCCGCCGGCACGGCGCCGCTCGCCGCTCAGACCCAGGACCCGTCGCTGCTCACGCTC
>WVYX01000347.1:0-1081 GCA_011772755.1 Gemmatimonadales bacterium | reverse complement strand
TTCGGCCCGGCCCGCTGGCTGAGCGACGGCTCGGGGTATACGACGCTGGAATTCTCCGATGCTGCCCGGGGGCGCGACATCGTGCGCTACGACCCGGAGACTGGGGCTCGGGAAGTGCTGGTTCCAGCGACGCGCCTGATCCCCGAGGGTGAGACGGCGCCGTTCTGGATCTCCGATTACGAGTGGTCGGAGGACGGCAGCATGCTGCTGATCTTCACGAACACGCGGCGTGTCTGGCGTGAGAACACGCGCGGAGATTACTGGGTTCTGGAGCTGGCCACGGGCAAGCTGCAGAAACTGGGTCGAGACGCCAAGCCGGCCAGCCTGATGTTCGCCAAGTTCTCGCCGGACGGGACGCGGGTCGCTTACGTCACCGAGAACAACGTGTATGTGGAGGATCTGGCCAGCGGTAACATCACTCACCTGACAGACGATGGATCGGAGACGCTGATCAACGGCACGTCGGATTGGGTAAACGAGGAGGAGTTCTTCCTCCGTGACTGTTTTCGCTGGAGCCCGGATGGCAAGTGGATCGCCTATTGGCAGTTCGACACCGAGGGCGTGCACCGATTTCAGTTGATCAACAACATCGACTCGCTCTACCCCACGCTCACCTCGTTCCCGTATCCGAAGGCGGGCACGAAAAACTCGGCCGTTCGACTGGGCATCGTGAGCGCCGGTGGAGGCGCGACCACCTGGCTGAAAATCGAGGGCGACCCACGCGAGCACTACATCCCGCGCATGGAGTGGGCCGCGAATTCTAACGAGATCGTCTTCCAGTACATGAACCGTTTGCAGAACACCAATCGGGTGATGCTGGGTACCGTGGGCACGGGGGAGGTCCGCACCGTGTTGACGGAAACCGATGCCGCTTGGCTCGACGCGGTGGACGACCTACGCTGGCTGAGCGACGGTGAGTCGTTCACCTGGATCAGCGAGCGCGATGGCTGGAGGCACGTCTACGTGGCGCCACGGACAGGGCAGGGGATCCGGTTGGTCACGCCGGGCGAGTACGACGTGGTGAGCGTGGAGGCGGTGGACGAGGAGGGTGGCTGGCTCTACTTCATCGCTTCGCCCGACG
>WVYX01000221.1 GCA_011772755.1 Gemmatimonadales bacterium | reverse complement strand
AGGCTGCCAGGTGCTAGGTGTTGCGAGCGCCGGGCGCTTGAGTCTCCACTTTTCGACAGGGTGCGAGGGGGGGAAGAGGAAGCTGGCCGAGATCACTCGCAACGTGTGGAGCAGAGTGGAGTTACACGCCGACGCGATTCGCTGGAGCTGCAAAGGCCCGGTTCCGCAATAGCCGACTCCACGAGACACCCCACGCTGACTGGGTCGTTTTGACCCAGCGTGGACAGATGGTCCCGCTCAACGCTCCGCAGAGTTCGCCCAAGGCACTGTATCACAACAAGTTGCGCGATTGGCAGCTGCGGCACACTCCTTGCCACCCTGGATAGGTAGCTGCAGAGGCTATCGCGACATTCTGTGAACAACGCTGGGGTAACTCGGTGAAGATGAGCGCCGCAGTGGAGAGCCTGACATCACCGCGCCGGAGCGGAGTCGCCGGCGCTGTCGCGACGACGGCAGCCTCCCAGGCGTATCCAGTGGGTACCGAGACCATACTCGTCGTGGATGATGACCTGGTACTTCGCCGCGCCGCGAGGCGGGCGTTGGAGATGTGTGGCTACACGGTCCTGCTGGCGGGCGACGCTGAGGAGGCGCTCGAGGCGTTTCCAGAGGGCCAGTCAGACATCGACCTCGTTATCACCGATGTAGTCATGTCTGGGGTTGGTGGTCGCGAGCTCTACGCGGCGCTGAAGCAACGGTGTGCGGGCGTGAAAGTCTTGTTCACCAGCGGTTACTCGAGCGCCCCACTTGAGGGAGATGTACCCTTTCTGCAGAAACCGTGGACACTCAACGATCTCGCGGTGCGGGTGCGCCAGGTGCTCGACGAAGCGCACAGCTAGTTGGTGGACAGCACGAGTTTCCCTGACCCAAGACGCAGAATCCAGCACCTCACGCCTATGGCGACGTGAACCGCATGCCGGCGAGCGCCATTCTTGGAGTCAGGCCGTGGGCTGCTCCCAGACCTCAGGGCCTCTCACTGCTCGCTGGTCAGCCATTCAAAGCTGCCCAAGGTAGAACTCGGCAAGCCCAGGGTCTTCCTGTTTGATCTTGTTGATCAGCGCATCCTGTTTCCGAATCCGCATCACCGACCGGTGCACCAAGTAGATCGCCAAGACGATCAGACCGATACAGAGAACCAGGAGCGGAACGAGCAGGTGATACGTCTCCAGAAAGACGTAGGAGCGGGAGGTTGCCACCAGGACGGTGATCACAGAAAGTGGCAGGGTGAACACACCGATCCCTGTACGCAAGACGGCGAGTGTGGTCCTCTTCTCGGCTAGTACCAGTTGGATGCGCGAAATGCTTACAGACTCTGACCTGCTGACGGACAGTGCGTCGCTGTCAGTCAGGCTGGCCTCAGATTCCTCTATTCCCTTCATGTCGTGCCCCAAGTTCTGGTCTCCCAATCTGCCGCACCAGGGTAGTGCCGCGGAAGCGGACCGAGCAAGATCTGCTCCCCGCGCCCGAACCGCGATGGCAGACCGGAGCCTGGCTCTCACGCTGCGGCGAGCAGGATGTCCTGAGTGAGCGATTCCATCCCGAGGCACCATAGATCCACTAGGGATTAATGGATAGGGGCAGCTGCCAGACGGCGACGCCTCTGCCACGGGCGTGGGCGTAGACGATCATTTGGGGCGGGGCTCCGGTGAACGCCAGCTGCTGGGTGATCGGTGTTGGGGGAGTGACGCAGGCCGAGTCTCCCTAACACCCACGACCTATGACCCAGGACCTCGGGCCTACGACGCCGGAGCGGCGTGTGTACGATACTCAGTGGGATCGATCACCACATCGAGGACGACGGGACATTGCATCCGTAGGCCCTCTCTGACCGCCTTTTCGAGATCGTCCATGGTCTCCACACGAGCGCTCCACGCGCCAAACGCCTCAGCGACGGCGCGGAAATCGACAGCACCGAAATCGACGCCGCATTTCTCATATCCTCTGTATTCCTGTGCAATTCTGATCAGACTCAGGCTACTGTCATTGTAGACCACGGTGACGAAGTGAATCCCCTCTCTGGTGCACGTCTCGAGCTCGGAGAGCGTCATCCCGAATCCGCCGTCCCCGATCGTGCAGAGCACCGCCCGGTCAGGGAAGAGGAGCTTGGCGGCCATCGCTCCTGGAAAGCCGTAGCTCATGGATGAAAGCCCGTTGGACACGAAGAAGGTCGCTGGCTCGTACGTCTTCCACGCTTGTGAGGTCACGAGCTTGACCGAGCCTACGTCAGTGACGTGGATGGTCTCGCGAGGGAAGAGCTCGCGCAACCGCTGCGTCACCTCATAGGCGGAGAGTCCTCGTTGCGGCCTCCGGGACGGGCGCAGCGCCCCGCGGAGCTGTTCCCGGAACTGACTCAAATCACCTTGTGACCACTCGCAGGACCCCAAGTCCATTGCGCATAGCGTGGCGAGCACCTCGTTGACGTCGCCGACGCACTCCTGCGATGGCTCGTAGGCACCGGATGCAATCGATACTGGGCTCAAGGAGATGAGTCTCATCGTCTGGTGCCAGAGCTTGTCGGACTCTACAGGGTCGAATCCCACCCCGACGAGGAGGTCGGCGCGACTCAGGAACTCCACGATGACCGCGTCTCCCGCGACCCCTGCGCAGACACCGCAGAACAGCGGGTGATCGTCGGACAGAATGCCCTTTGCCTTTGGTGTGACGAAGACTGGTGCGGCGAGCATTGCGGCGAATCGGTGGACGCTGGCGCGGGACTGTTCGGCGTCGAGAGCGTGTCCCACAATGAGGATGGGCCGTCGCGCCTCGCGGAGCGCCAGGGCAATGCGCTCCACGTCCCCCGCCGATGGCGTGATGCTCGGCTGCACGGCAGGTGCAGGGGCAGCAGCATCGTCTGTGTGGTCTGGCCGTCGCGCGACATCGCTGGGCAGGGCGATGTGGACCGGGCCCATGGGTGGGTGGGTGGCCACACGGTAGGCGTGCATGAGGTTGGCGGCCGTATTCACGCCATCGAGTGCGATGGACAACTTGGTGTATGGTCGGTAGACGGCATTGAGATCCAGGTTCTGGTGAGTGGCATAGGGTCTTGCGGACTCTGCGATGGCTGCGGTGACGGCGATGACTGGCGAGCGATCCAGATATGCGTTGGCGACGCCCAACGCCATGTTGAGCGCGCCCGGGCCCAGTGTTGATACGCAGACGCCAGGGCGGCGCTGGATCTGACCCGTTACATCGGCCATGAAGGCGGCGGTTGCCTCGTCTCGTGTGAGCACAAACTCGATACCGACCGCTCGGCACGCTTCAACGAAGTCCAGGATCTCACCACCCGGCAACCCAAACATGCGGGTCATGCCGACGTCACGTAGTGTCTGCGCCATGACCTGTGCGCAAGTTGGCATCCCCTGATCCCTCCGCGGGTTAGATGGCGACCTTCCTCTCCGTGTCAAGCAGGCCGAAGCTCCTCGGCATGGTCACCGCTGGACTTCGCCCTCGACCAGATCACGCCAGCGACGACCAATGCAGCCAACAGAGCGCTCCCGCCCAGTGCTAGTTTCGGCTGCGTCATAGCAACCAGCACGAGGATCATCACGTACAGGATCACCACTACCGCAGGCATCCAGGGATAACCCGGCACGCGGTATGGGCGCGGTTCCTGCGGGTGCAGCCGACGGAGTCGGAAGAGGGCGATCAGGATCATGGTATCTACCGAGATCGCCACGAACATCATGAACTGGATGAGGAACTCGAACGAGCGAGTCATCGCCAGCAGGAACACCAACGCGGTGATGAAGACCAGACCGCCCAAGGGCGTACCACCACCCGATACCCCGAGGAGCCCAGCCGGAGCCAGACCTCTGCGTGCCAGGCCATAGGCCACGCGCGGTATGCTGAGGAAGTTCACGTTGATGCTGCTAATCAGTATGACGAGCGCCGTAACGGTGATGAAGGTACGCCCGCTCTCTCCAAAGGCCACCGCCACAGCATCGGCTGCGACGAGTGGTGACCCAGACATTTCAGCGGGCGTGAGCGCACTGAGGAACGCTAGGTTCACCGCGAGGTAGAGCGCGGCAACCCCTACCGCCCCGATAATGAGAATCCTGGGCAGCTTCTTTCCGGGCTCACGGATTTCCTCCGCCATCTTGATGGCGTCTTCCCATCCGTAGTAGGTGAACGAGACGGACAGGTAGGCAAGGGCGAGCCCGAGCAGCAAGCCACGCTCCGGCGGGATCGCTGCCGCGGGCGCCCATCCGGCACCTGACCCTCCCATTAGGCCAGCGCCGATGATGACCAGAATGAGCACGACCTTCACCGCCGTGACGACGTTCTGAAACACGCGGCCCGCCTGGAGTCCCAAGAGGTGCAGCAGGAAGAACCCGACTACCACGACCGCAGCCCAGGCTCGTATGGCCCCCCAACCGGTGAGCAGAATCAGGTACTCGCCGATCACGATGGCCTTGGAAGCGGCCGGAAACCCGCCGCGCGTAGCGATCACTTCGCTCCATCCGGCAACGAAGCCGCCGATCGGGCCAAAAGCCCGCCGCGCGTACGCGAACTTGCCGCCAGCCTCCGGGTACATCGCGGCCATTTCGGAGAAGACCATCGCGGAGACGAGGGCGATGGCGCCGCCTGCGACCCATACCAGCAGGATGACCCACGGGCCGCCGAGGTAACCTGCGATCAGCCCGGGCGTACGAAGGATCCCCACGCCGATGACGAGCCCGATCACGACGGCGAGCCCGTCCCCCACGCCGAGAATCCGCTTGAGTCCGGGGCTGTGGGTGCTTGGCGAAGATCCGCTCAGGGGATGAAGCCGTCCAGTCGGTTCAGCAGCTCCGCTCGGTCGGCAGCGTCCGCGACGCCCACGACCGCCTGTTGCGTATTCACAACCCCGACCAGGCCACGGTAGGGGATCTCCCGGTACAGAACCGTGTGCCCCCTGTGCTCCAGCGCATCCCATTCCCCGGCCAGGGCATTCCAGCGATACGCGGCCGCGGAGCCGGTCGGTGGCAGTGCGACGAAGCCCTGCCAGGTCCGGTCCCCATCGCCGGCGTATTCTGCATAGAGACAGTCGTTGAGCTCCGCAAGCCCAAGGAACCCCTCGCGCTGATACCCCTCGGTGCCGGCGACTTTGCCGTTCTGGGGCAACAGTTCGAGCTCGGGAGGATAGCCCGGACGGCCGGGCAGTGTCCGAGCGATCGACTCAAGGAACGCGCGTCCGCTCGTGGCGGTGAGCGCACCCTGGACCGCGTTCACCTTGACGTACGTGCTGCCTTTCAGCAGCAGAGCCTGGTACGGCGGGGAGACCACCGCCTCGGTCGCCTCCGGCAGCGGCACACCCTTCTGCGAACGCTCCCGGGCGAAAATCCCGAAGGCGTTCAGCGGAGTGCCCATGTCGTAGAGATCGACCGTCACCACCAAGCTCCCTGAGGCAAGATCGCCGGTCATGCAGGTCTGCACGTCGTACTCAACGAACAGCTCGGCGGCGCCATCGATGTACTCCCAGAGGTTCTCGGCGTCATATACCTGCACCTCACCGGCCCGCGTCCAGCCGTCGACTTCCGGGAAGTCGGCTTCCCGTCCGGAGCAGCAAACGAACGAAGCTGACAGGATCAGGACCGTAAGGGACGGCATACGCCGCATTCCGTACACGCCCACCTTGCTCACCTCGATCCGGGCGGCGGCGCGTTGTCGCCGGTTCAATCTCCTTCCGGATGCCATGCTTTACGCCAGCGTGAGCAGGGCGTGCGCCTGGAGCATCTGGGGCGCTATGTCGATTCCGTACGGGCATGCGCCGGTGCAGGGAGCCGTGCAGTCGCTGCAGGCAGAGGCGTTCGCGCCCTCAAGGCCCGCGTACTGCATCATGGCGTACTTCTCGCGTCCCTGCCCCTCGTAATAGTAGGCATATCGCATGATGGTGCTCACCGGCACGGAGTGAGGACAGTCCTCCGCGCATTGGGTGCAGCCGTGACGGCAGTACTGATCGTTCAGGGCCAGTTCGCATTCCCTCAGTACTTGCTCTTCAGCTGGGCTGAGCTCGGTGCCCGAAAGCGAGACAACCTTGTCCACCAGGTCGAAATCGGTGAACGCCACGCACGCGGAGTGCATGTCAGGATTCTGGATAACCCAGTGGATGCTGCCGAGCCGGAGCTGCTCTTCGGTCTGCACCCCGTACCGCTCGGCGAAGGGGCGGGTGCGGTCGTACAGGTCCTTCTGCCGCTGCGCCCGGATTTCCAGCCGCCGCAGGGCCGTCTCCCGGCGGGCTCCCCGGCGAGTGAAGCGCTCTACGTACTGCTCCTGCTGTTCGGTGAGGTTATCGGGATCGAACGGCTCCCAACGGAGAATCCCCGGCGCAGTCTTCATCGCCGTGGTCCCCACGTTGTTGGCCTTGCAGGTTGCCAGAATCCGGTCGGCCTCCTCGTGGTTCAGGAAGTTGTAGACCAACAGCATCACGTCGAAGCGGCCGTCCTCGGCGGCGGCAGTCAGCAGGTCGGTTACGCTGTCCTGCTCGGGACTCTGGGGGCCGTGGTAGGAGAGGCCAGTGAACCGCACCCGCCCCTCTGCCTTCAGGCGGGTGATTGCGGCGTGGAAACCCGAGTGGCTCAGTGATTCGACTGTCACAGGGGCGTGCATGCCGAATGCGTCCACGTAGTCCGTTTGCAGACGCTCGAGGCTCCGGCGAAAGCGATCCAGCAGCGTCGACTCGGTGTCTTCGGCGCGCACGATCAGCTTAGTGGTGATAAAGACCTTCCCACGGTCCATGTGCTGTAGGGCCTCGCCGATGGCGCGCTCGGCGGCTCCATTGCCGTAGCCCTCGGCCGTGTCGAAGTAGTTGACTCCCTTGTCGTATGCGTACCGAACAACGGCGGACTCTCGCAGCGGGACGGTCCCCATGCCGATGTCGGAGACCTGCCAGCCGGTGCGGCCCAGGGTGCGATAGCGCTGGATGCGCACGTTCCCGGGGGCCGGCGTGGGGAACAGTCCACCTCCGGTGCTGGCAGCGGCAGGCGTGGCGCTGGCTCCCAGCGCCGCCCCTCCGGCCAGGGCTGCGCCTCCCGCTCTGACGAAGTCCCTGCGGGAGATCCTTCCTTGCTCACGTTGGGATGGAGAGTCCTCGTTCATCAGATGGCTCCTGTCAGGCTGACTATGTTGAAACCGCCACACTGCGGCCCTGAACCGTAGTTGTTGCTCAAGATGTCCAACTTGGTCCGAGGTTGTCCAGACACGGGTCTTGCTGCCGTTATGCGCCTTTCTTGAAGAACTCCGCCATCAGATCCGCCATCACCTCGATACACCGTGCACCAATCCGCTGGGACATCCCTCGCGCGTCGCCAAGTATGCCGTTGGGTGTGACGCTCTTGAGTCCGTCACGGATGATGCGGTCGATGACGTCGTCCGATAGCTCGGTGAGGTAGCCTGCTTCAGCAGCTTCTTCACGAACCAGATCGGGGTGGAGGCAGAGCATCACAGAACTCTCGGCAATGTCTGCGTGTCCGCCCACTCGCTCTCCATGTCCAGTTTCCTCGGCAACTGTGCTCCTCCAGGCTCCTATCGCGCCCACGAGGTCGGTGAAGGCGACGACGCGGCAGTGAGGACCCACGCTAGCATTGAGATCATCCACCATGTTGGCGAGCGGCTTACAGTTGCCGCCGTGTGAAGGTAGTAGGCAGATGTATCGGAAGCCGTGGTGTGCGAGGCTGGTGCAATAGTCCTGGCAAACTGCATGGAAGGTTTCTTCTCTGAGTGAGACGGTGCCGGGAAACGCCAGGTGGTGGTCCGAGCATCCCACGCGAATGGTGGGAGCCACCAGGGCGTTGCCCAGTCGCCGCGCCACTTCTTCACCCAGTCTCGTTCCATGCTCGGCGTCCACGAAGAGCGGCAGATGGGGCCCGTGTTGCTCCACGGCACCGCAGGGAACGACGGCTGTGGTCATCCCGGCCTGGAGTGCTGCCTCGATCTCTGGCCAGCTCATCCGTTCGAGGAAGAGGGTGTTGCTATTCATTGGCTCGTCCGTCGGGATTCGGGTGTTAGGAGTCCCCAACAAGATGCCGGCGGCAGCCAGCGGGCGGTAGAAGCCGGTTTGAGGTCTGCCCTGCGGCGCTTGGCTCAGGAGGATTTCGGGTGCTCGGTGTTGGGTCATAGGTGCTAGGATGGAGCCGGATTGCCAGTTCTCGGCCAGCACCTGACACCCAGGACCCCAGACCTCACATGAGTCCGCCGGATAGCTGGCCTCCGTGTGAACCGAGCGGCTCTGGCGGGGTATCCGGCTATATTGCTTGCTATATTGCTTGCAGCGCAGCCCTCTTGGTTCAGAAAGCCCTAGGACACGTCATGCCTCCAGCAGATCCTGATCGTATGGAACCCGCTCGCTTCGCTCACTCGGTGTTACTCGATGCCTTGCCCGATGCCATCGTCATCGTCGACAGCGAAGGGCGGATCGTCGAACTGAACGTCCAGCTCCAGCGGCTGGTGGGATACACGCGCCATGAGTTGTTGGGCAAGCCTGTGGAGTCACTGATGCCCGAGCGGTTTCGTGACCGGCATGTTGCTGAACGGGACCGCTATGGCCGTACCCCCCACGTCCGTCCGATGGGAGTCGATCTGGAGGTCTACGTTCGACACAGGGACGGTCACGAGATTCCGGTGGAAATCAGCCTGGCGCCGTACCAGTCGCCGGATGGCCCACTCGTGGTCAGCGCCATTCGCGAGGTACCCGCACCTCCCCGGGCACGGCCGCAGCCTGAGTAGCACCTCGCGTTCGCGACGTACAATCAAGGCGCGGTGGAACAGAGGTCACGCTCGGGGCCGTGGGTTTGTGCCCATCCGTGGGGCAGTTCAGCCTGATACAAGACATTTCGTTGGGACACGTTTACCGGTAGGGAGGTCCTGCGGGCTACGGAGTACTTCCTCGACCACGCCACCGATCGATTTGGCAAGCGTCTGAGCGTCTCGCAACGCCACCATTGATGGTTTGCTTGTTGCACGCGTGGCCGGCGCCAAGCTGGTTGCCAAGGCAACGATCGCGAGCAGTACCCCAAATCAGCGAGCGTCTCCCGTTCCGGCGCCCTGCCCCCGAACAGCAGGCTCGGCAGCTAGCGCCACGTACTGAGCACGGCCTCGCCAGGCTCTCGCGCTGGACATCTCATGGCTCGCCGTCACACGTTTCGTTGCAAGGGCGGGCTGGTTGAATGCGGCGTGGTTTGACCTGTCCCGCAGGGTACGAGCGGAGAAGGAGGGATTACCATGCGTTCTCGTAGATCAACGTCGCTCCGCAATCTCGCGGCCTGCGCGATGCTCATCGTCCCCGCCTCAGCTCTTTGGGGTCAGGAGCGGGTCGATCCCCTGCAGAGCATCACGCAGGCTGAGCTCAGGGACCACCTCTACTACCTCGCCTCTGACTTCCTCGCGGGAAGGGATGCAGGCGAGGAGGGTTACATACTCGCCGCGCAGTATGGCGCCGTTCATTTCCGCGCCGCTGGTCTCGTTCCGATGCTCAGTGACTCATCCGGCGCTCCCACCTTCTTCCAGCAGATCAGGTTCGAGACGGCGACGGTCAGCACGGAGAGCGTCATGCGGGTGACTTTGGGAGACGTCGAGAGGACCTATCGTCTCGGTCAGGAGTTCCTGGCTCAGCCGGTTTTCGCGTCTGGAGGCGACCAAACGATCACAGGCATGCCGCTGTTCTTGGGCTACGGGATCGAGGAGCCGGACTTGGGCTGGAATGACTACGAGGGCGTTGACGCAGCCGGGAAGATGGCCCTGATCGTGGGTGGCGCTCCGACGCGGAACGGTGAGCCAGTGCTGCCTGAAGAGAAACACCAGATGTACAGCAGGCTCCTGCGAAGCGCGAACACCCTCTTCGCGAGCGCGCTCAACCACCAGGTCGCCACGCTCATCGTGGTGCCGGATTCCGCAACGGCAACGATGTGGGATCGACTTGCTTCGATGATGAACAGGCCCACTGTACGACCGGTATCGCCGAGTTCTCAGGAGATGACCAGCCCGCCGTCACTTTCATGGATCCTTCAACTCAGGCCGGAGGCGGCTGCGGATCTCCTGTCGGGTACCGGGTTCGACCCGGTCTCCGGAACGGGAACCTACACGCCGGGCCCCTTGGAGAAGGTCCACGTCTCACTCGATCTGAAGCGCAATGTGGAGAGCGCGTTCTCCTCCCCGAACGTCGTGGCGCTCCTCCCCGGTACGGATTCGGTATTGAAAAACGAATACATCGTGGTCACGGCCCACCTGGACCATGTTGGGATACGGAGCGGGGAACTCTACAACGGCGCTGACGACAACGCGAGCGGGAGCGCCGCAGTGCTGGAAGCGGCGGAGGCGGCGGCCATGGCACCCTCGAAGCGCTCCATCATCTTCGTGCTGTTCACTAGCGAGGAGGGCGGACTCCTCGGTTCCGGTTACTTCGTCGACAACCCCCCCGTCCCGATCGAGCAGATCGTGCTGAACATCAATCTGGACATGGTGGGAAGGAACTCGCCACCGTTCCCCGAGTCACTCCTCGCGCTCGCCTCGGAGAACGAGAGGCCTCGGCTTCTCGAACTCATCACGAGTGTGAACGATTCGCGAGTGGGTGCGAACCTGGATCTGAGGCTCAATGAGGGGGAGGACCCGCAGAACCACGTCAGCAGGAGTGACCAACTCGCTTTCATTCAAAGGGACATCCCGGCGATCCTGCTCACCAGGGGGTTCATGGGACCGGATTATCACCGGTCATCCGACGATCCCGAGACGATCAACTACGAAAAGGTGTTGCAGGCGGCCAGGCTCGCCTTCGCCCTGGCTGTGGAGGCCGGGAATAGGGAGGTGCTGTTCGACCGCGAGTAATCACTCGCTGACGGCTCGGGTTTGATGGCGGGCGGCGGGAAGGGTTGGCTCGCGCACGGGGTGGCGACGGTTTATCTCGCCGAGGATCTAATGCACAGACGCAAGGTCGGTGTCAGAGTCCTGTGGCCCGAGCTCAGGGCCATTCTTCAACCTGGCCTTCAGCGCGCCGCTGGGCGCAGTCGAGCCAGCAAGAGGGTCAAGCCAGCCGACGTCTCTGCAAAGAGGAGCGTTCTTTCGGTGCTCGCAGTTTGGGTCCTGTCACAGTGCGCCGCTGCCGGACCGCCCGGTGTGGCCGAGGCCGCTGCCCAGGTGACCGCCCCAGGGGCCCGCATGAGGTCCTGGCAGGAACACGTGCGCCTCGAGAGTGAGTCGCCTTACAAGGACCTCCAGTGGCGGGCGGTCGGACCCAAGCAGGCGGGCGCACGAATCGAGGCGATCGCCGTGCCTCCCGGCAATCATGGGACCATCTACGTCGGCGTCGGTTCCGGGAACCTCTGGAAGACAGAGAACAACGGGCTCACCTGGCGTCCAATCTTCGAGAAGGAATCGACCTTCACCATCGGAGACGTCGCGGTCTCGAGCGCGGACCCGAACATCGTCTGGGTCGGGACAGGTGAGACCCAGCCGCGGCACAGCGGCTACTCGTACGCCGGCACCGGCGTCTTCAAGTCGACTGACGCCGGGACTACCTGGCGGAACATGGGCCTCGGAGACACCCACCACATCGGTAAGGTCCTCATCCACCCACGCGACCCCGAGGTGGTCTACGTGGCAGCCCTCGGCCACTTCTGGTCGCGCAACGAGGAGCGGGGGGTCTTCCGAACCACAGACGGCGGCAAGAGCTGGCAGAAGGTGCTGTACGTCAGCGACCAGACCGGAGCCGTGGACCTCGTCATGGACCCGTCGAACCCGCGGATCCTATACGCGGCAGCTTGGCAAGCGGTGAGTGGCGAGCCGGTGGTCAGCGGCGAAGAGAGCGGCATCTACCGGAGCACCGACGCGGGCGATACTTGGACCGAGCTCACCGTGGGGCTGCCCCCGGGTCCCCTGGGCCGGATCGGTCTGGATGTGGCTCCCAGCAATCCAAACGTGGTCTACGCGTTCGTCGACAACTGGTCCGAGTTCACCGGCAAGCAGCAACCGGAGGGGCGGCGGCGCGAGATCGTCGGCGGAGAGGTCTACCGTTCCAGCGACAAGGGTGAAACGTGGCGCAAGGCCAACGACGACGACCTCTACCGGGTCTTCGGCGTGTTTGGCTGGAAGTTCACCGACGTCCGCGTGTCCCCCGACGACGAAGATGAGATCTTCATCCTGGGCAATCGCGGATTCCACTCCACCGACGGTGGCCGGACCTACGAGCGCATCGGGGAGAAGATCATCCGAATGCACGACACCCGCGGATTGATCATGCACCTGGATCAGCACGAGATCTGGATCGATCCGCTGAACCCCGACCGGGTGCTGTTGGGCAACGACGGGGGCCTGTTCCAATCCTACGACCGTGGAGAGAGCTGGCTCCACATCAACAACATCCCTGCGGCAGAGTTCTACTCCATCTCCACGGACATGGCCGTGCCGTACAGGATCTACGGCGGCACCCAGGACAATGCGGCGCTGTACGGCCCCAGCGACGTGGCGATCCAGGACGCCGCGGACGATCCCTGGGAGAACGTCTATCTGGACCAGTGGACGGGAGGAGACTCCTTCGACACGTACCTGGATCCCACCGACAGCACGATCGTCTACTACGAGCACCAGCACGGGGACATGCGGCGCATGGATATCACCGGGGACTCGGTGCTGACCAGTGCAGCCGAGGGCATCCGGCCACGGGCTCCGGAAGGGGAGGAGCCCTGGCGCTTCGGGTGGTACACCCCGTTCGTGATGTCTCATCACGATCCCCGCACCCTCTACGTGGGGGGCAACCGCCTGTTCAAGTCGAGGAACCGCGGAGACGATTGGCACCCCATCAGTCCAGATCTGTCGGATCCGGTTGGGGGGCAACGCGCCGTAGTGCCTTTCGGCACTATCACCGTGATCTCCGAGTCCCGGTTTCAGCCCGGCCTGATCTACCTTGGTACCGAGGGGGGTGGTGTGTGGCTGACGCGGGATGACGGAATCACGTGGACCGACGTGCGCGAGGGACTGCCGAAGAAATGGGTGAGCCGGGTCGTCGCCTCTCGGCATGAGATCGGGACGGTCTACGCGTCACAGACCGGGTTCCGGGAGGACGACTTCGGGACGTACCTCTACGTGTCGCGGGACTTCGGCGAGACCTGGACGTCGATAGCTGGCAACCTCCCCACCGAGTCGGTCAACGTCATCCGGGAGGACCCCCACCATGCCGACGTCCTCTATGTCGGCACTGATCTGGGCGTGTACGTCTCTCTCGATCGCGGCGGCACCTGGCACTCGATCTGTGCCAACCTTCCCACCACGCCGGTGCACGATCTGGTGGTCCATCCACGGGACCACGAGATCGTCATCGGCACTCACGGGCGGAGCATCTTCGTCGCCGATCTGGCGCCCGTTCGAGACCGTGCGGGGCGGTGAAATACGCGAACCTGGCCGGATTCGCCCCGGCCGGGCTGCGGTCGGGAGCTACAATCAGAGGCAGAGGAGACAAGCGATGAGCTACGCGCTGAGGGATCTCTCCTATCAGGGCCGCGCACGCGACCCGGAGAAGATGCTCGAGAACCTGAAGCAGGATCTGGAGCTCAAGATCTCGGTCGGAGTCTGGTACTTTACCCCCGGCGGAGGGAGGTTCCACGACCGGTTCGTTCCCGAGGCATCCATCGAGCAGCGGATCGAGATGGCGGCCGAGATGGCGGAGCTCGGGGCATCCGGGATCGAGGCGCACTACCCCGATGAGGTCAACGAGTCCAATGCCCACCTCTACCGGAAGCTCGAGCGCGAGGCCGGCATCCGGCTCGTCGCCGTGCCGTTCTCTCACTTCTTTGACAGCAGGTTCGAGTTCGGCAGTCTGTCGAGCACGGACTCCGCGACCCGGGATCGAGCGATAGAGATCGCGGTTGGTGGGCTTCGTCTGGTCCGTGAACTCGGCGCCGACGTCGCGATTTCCTGGCCGGGGATGGATGGCTACCGCTATCTCCACGGGAAGCCCTACATGCACATGTGGGACCTCTTCGAGGGCGCCTTAGCTGAAGCCATGGACGAGGTACCGGGTGTGAGGGTGGCCATCGAACCGAAGCCCTACGAGCCGGCTGCGAACAACATCTATCGAACCACGGCCGAGGGGATCCTCGCGGCTCAGCGCATCGAGCGTCGGCTGCGGAACGCCGAGAACCGCCGGTTACTGGAGGAGGGCCGGACCCTCGTCGGGCTCAACCCGGAGGTCGGTCACGTGAAGATGGGCTTCGAGATGCTGCCGGCGGCCTTCTCTCTGGTGGCCATGGAGCGACGACTTGCGCACACGCACTGGAACAGCCAACCCGACGGCAACTACGACCAGGACAACAACGTGGGTGTCGTCAACCCACACGAGACCGAGGCGCTTCTCTACGCGCTCTGGGCCATCGGCTACGAGGAGTACTTCGGGATCGACATCAATCCAGAGAACATGTCGGTTCAGAAGGCAGTCGAGCTCAACATCCGAGCCCTGGAGAAAATGAAAGAACGGGTGAGTCGTCTGCCGCACGAGCGGATCCTCGAGTGTCACCTCCACCCCTCCGATCACCGCGGAGAGTTGGAGGAGATCCTGATCGAGAGCTGGTAGGAGGCCGGCACGATGGAAGGGCTGTTCGCCGGGCTGGACGTCTCCACGCAGTCCTGCAAGCTCGTCGTCATCGATCTCGAAGTGCGGGGAACGGTCTACGTTGACTCGGTGAGCTACGACGAGGAACTGCCCCACTTCGGCACGCGGGAAGGCACCGTCCAGGGGTTGGGTGAAGGGGTGTCCGAGTCCGATCCCCGCATGTGGGTCGAGGCGGTGGAACTGCTGCTTCGGCGGCTGAAGGCGGCGCCCGACGTCGAGCAAGGCCGTATCCGGTGCGTCTCGGTTTCAGGACAACAGCACGGGCTCGTGGCGCTCGACGGACGGGGCAACCTGGCGCGCCCTCGGGCCAAGTTGTGGAACGATTTCTCGACAGCCGACGAGTGCCGCTTGCTCACGGAGAGCGTGGGCGGGCCGGAACGGATGATCGAGGAGGTGGGCAACACGCAGCGGACCGGGTATACCGCCCCGAAGATCTTGCACATGCTTCGCCATGAGCCGGACTACTATGCGAACGCGACAACGTTCTTCCTCGTCCACAACTTCATCAATTGGTACCTAACCGGGGCGGCACGGGGTGGAGTCGCCGTCATGGAGCCCGGCGACACCTCGGGCATGGCGCTGTGGAGCCCCGTGACGAGTGATTGGTCGAGGGTGGTGATCGATGCGATCGACTCGGGCCTCCTCGAGAGGTTGCCGCCGGTCAAACCCTCCGATCAGACGATCGGTGTGATCGCCCCGGCTCTCGCTGACGCGTACGGCCTTTCCAGCAGCTGCACCATCGATGCCGGCAGCGGCGACAACATGTATGGTGCGATTGGGACCGGGAACTTCTCGCCCGGGATCGTAACGATCAGCCTGGGCACCAGTGGAACGGCGTACACGTTCATGGAAGAACCGTACGTGGATCCCACCGGCGAGGTCGCCGCCTTCTGCGACAGCACCGGACACTACCTCCCACTGCTCTGTGTCTCCAACATGGCCAACGGCTACAACGCCGTGCTCGAGCGATTTGGGATGAGCCACGAGGAGTTCGACGCGGTCATTGGTCGAACACAGCCGGGCAACGCAGGCAGGCTGCTCATCCCCTGGTACGGCGGAGAGCGGACACCCGATCTGCCGCTCGCCGCTCCACTCTACTTCGGGTTCGGGGTCGACGATTTCGGTAAGGAGCGGCTCAGCAGGGCCGTGCTCGAGGGGCATGTGCTGAACCTGTTCAACGGGTTCTCCAGGCTGCCGGTGGTACCGGAGGCCATTCACCTGACGGGCGGGCTGTCCCAGTCGCCGTCCTGGTGCCAGATGATTGCCGATGTCTTTGAGGCCGAGACAGTTCCCGTCCGGGGTGAAGGCGCTGCCTTGGGAGCGGCGATTCATGCGGCGTGGGTTTGGTTGAAGGAGCAGGGTTCCGAAATCTCCCTCGCGGACGTGGCGGGTCCGTTCGTCATTCTGGACCAGTCCAGGCGCAAGACGCCCGTTGCTCGCAACGTCGAGGTCTACGAGGTTCAGAAGCGGCTGTTTCGAGCGCTGTGCGACCGAATCCGCGGGGTTGGCTCGGAGGACCCGTTCCGGTTGCGCGCCAGCCTCGGATGAGAGCGGACGGGTGCGGAAGTCCGCGGAGCGACTCTGGCCCCCGCTCGTCGCGGAGTGCATCATACCCGGTAGCTCGGACCGCACGGGGGAATCCCACTCCACGCGCAGCTCAAAGGCTGCGTTCCGTGGCCTGACCTCCACCGCGCCGGCGAAGCCTCGCCGACCCGTGACACCGCGCAGGTCCTGAGGGAGAACTACCAATGACCACGTTCATTAGAACTGTCGCGCTTGCCAGTTTGGCGGGCGCCGTCGTGGCATGCGCCCCGACGGGTGCTGGCCGAGTCGGTCCCACAGAGGCGATGCCTCGGTACAGAGATCCGAATCTTCCGTTGGATGTCCGGGTGGACGACCTGGTATCACGACTGACGCTGGAGGAGAAGGTCGGCCAGATGCTGTACGCGGCGTCCGCCGTGGAGCGGCTCGGCATACCGGCGTACAACTGGTGGAATGAGGCGTTGCACGGGGTGGCCCGGGCAGGCCGCGCCACGGTGTTCCCGCAGGCGATCGGGTTGGCGGCCACGTGGGACACCGATCTGATGCTGAGGGTGGCGACAGCCATTTCCGATGAGGCGCGGGCCAAGCATCACGAGTCGGAGCGGCAGGGTAGGCGGGGCATCTACGAAGGGCTCACCTTCTGGTCTCCCAACATCAACATCTTCCGCGATCCGCGCTGGGGACGCGGGATGGAAACTTATGGTGAAGACCCGTACCTGACGGGGCAGCTCGCCGTGGAGTTCGTGCGCGGCATGCAGGGTGACGATCCCTACTACCTGAAGACGGTTGCCACGCCCAAACACTACGCGGTACACAGCGGGCCGGAACCGGACCGCCACACGTTCGACGCCGTGGTCGACGAACGTGACCTGCGCGAGACGTATCTACCGGCGTTTCGAGCAACCATCGTCGATGCGGATGCCCAGTCGGTGATGTGCGCATACAATCGCTTCCGCGGCGAACCGTGCTGCGGGAGCAACGAGCTGCTGCAGCAGATTCTGAGGGACGAGTGGGGATTCGACGGCTACGTCGTCTCGGACTGCTGGGCGATCATGGATATCTACAACACCCACAAGGTCGTACAGACCGCGGCCGAGGCCGCCGCAATGGGCGTTGCCCGCGGCACCGATCTCAACTGCGGCGTCACCTACGACAGTCTGATCGTGGCGGTTGAACAAGCACTCGTCAGTGAGGAGCAGATCGACATCTCCCTGAGGCGGCTGCTGCGGGCTCGCTTCAGGCTCGGGATGTTTGACCCGCCGGATCGCGTGCCGTACAAGGACATCCCGTACAGAGTGAACGACTCACGGGAGCACCGAGAGCTCGCGCTCGAGACGACACGCAAGTCCATCGTGCTGCTCAAGAACGAGGACGGACTACTGCCGTTGCGCAGGGATCTCCGCGCCATCGCCGTGATCGGGCCGAACGCCGATGACGTGGACGTGCTGCTCGGGAACTACAACGGCATCCCATCCGACCCAGTCACGCCCCTGCAGGGCATTCGCCACGAGGTCTCGCCCGGTACGAGGGTGCTCTACGCCAGGGGAGCCGACGTCGCCGAGAACATGCCGTCCTTCGAGGTCGTCCCGTCGGCGGCGCTGTTCACCGAGAAGGAGGGCCAGCAGGTGCGTGGCATGAAGGCGGAGTACTTCAACAACCGTGATTTCGGGGGCAAGCCCTTCGCGACACGCATCGACAGAGTCGTGGATTTCAACTGGTGGGATGAGGCGCCCATTGACGGCATGCGGGCGGACGGCTTCAGCGTGCGCTGGAGCGGTACGCTGGTACCGACGGAATCGGGCCGCTATGCCCTGGGTGTGCGGGTGTTCGGCGGAATCCGGCTCTTCGTCGATGACTCTTTGCTGGTTGAGTTCTCGAACCGGCATGCCGTGCTCGCACGGTGGACCGATGTGGAGTTGGAGGCTGGCCAGCCGTACGACATGCGCATCGAGTACTGGGACCGCCGCGCCGATGCGAGTGTGCAGCTCGTCTGGGCGAGGCCAGAACCGCGGCTGCGGGAGGAAGCACTGCAGGCGGCGGAGCAAGCCGACGCCATCATCATGGTGATGGGACTCTCACCGCGCCTAGAAGGCGAGGAGATGCGCGTGGACGTGCCCGGGTTCGCGGGCGGTGACCGCGTCGACATCGGGCTGCCTGCTCCCCAGGAGGAGCTTCTCCAGGCAGTGGGTGTCCTCGGCAAACCCGTCGTCCTCGTACTGCTGAACGGCAGTGCCGTTGCCGTCAACTGGGCCGCCGAGCACATCCCTGCAATTGTCGAGGCCTGGTACCCGGGTCAGGCTGCGGGCACGGCGATCGCGGACGTCCTCTTCGGCGGCTACAACCCGGCCGGACGGCTCCCTGTCACCTTCTACAAATCGGCGGAGCAACTGCCGCCGTTCACCGACTACAACTTGCAGGGAAGGACCTATCGGTACTTCGAAGGTGAGCCGCTCTTCCCGTTTGGCCACGGATTGAGCTACACCACGTTCGCCTACAGCAACCTCGAGCTGCCATCAGAGGTCCAGGTTGGCGACGACATCGTGATCTCGGTCCATGTGGAGAACACGGGCCCGGTGGCCGGTGAGGAGGTCGTCCAACTCTACGTGACGGACGTCGAAGCCTCAGCGCCCGTGCCCATCCGATCACTGCAAGGCTTCCGGCGCGTTTTCCTGAGACCAGGAGAGCGGAGGGCCGTGTCGTTCACGCTGACGCCGCGGCAGATCTCGTTGATCGACACCGAGTGGCAACGTGTGGTCGAGCCCGGCGTCTTCGAGATCAGCGTGGGGGGCAAGCAGCCCGGGTTCGGCGGCGTCGCTGACGCCGCCACGACCGGAGTCGTGACCGGCCGCCTCGAGGTAGTTGGGCAGACGAGGAAGATGGAACGCTAGCTGAAGACCAGCGGGCCGAGGGGCTGTACCGCTTCTCCAGGAACTCGGGCATCGTGAAGACCCGGCTGCGCATGTAGAAGGGGATGAAGACCCATCCTAGTAGCAGGGCGAGCCAGGAGTGCAACTCGTAGAGCCCCATGACCACGCCGGTCTTCGCGGCGGTACAGGCCAACCCAACGATGTGCTCGGAGCCGATATTGGAGGCGATGATCGAGGCACCGATCACGAATCAGCCCACGTGGCGGCCCGCGAGGAAGCAGTCCGTCGAGGTATCCTGCCTCTGCCTCAGCACCCGCCAGGCCAGTCCGAGGAGGACGGCGAAGTAGCCGCCCACCACTAGCCGTCGAGTGCTTGGAAGGTGCTGTCCATTAGCTGGCGGGGGTGGATGAGACGCGCGAGCGGCCATGGGTGCCTTGCCCGCTATTCGCGGCTAGGGTCGGTCCTCGGCTCTTGAGGCCATTCAGCACCTTCTCCGGTGTTATGGGCAGGTCCTGAATTCTCACCCCCACGGCGTCGGCGACGGCGTTGGCTATCGCGCCCAACACCGGGAGTGTTGCTCCCTCTCCAACCTCTTTGGCTCCGAAAGGCCCCTCCGGCTCGTAGCTGTCCACCAGCGAGCAATCGATGATGGGGGAGTCCATCGACGTCGCCATCAGGTAATTGTGCAAGTCGGCATTGACGATCGTACCGCTGCTGTCGAATACCTCGTTCTCGAGAAGTGTCTCGCTCAAGCCCATGACCACAGCGCCTTGGACCTGTCCTTCGACGGCCAGGGGATTGATGGCGGTTCCGCAGTCGTGAGCATCCCAGAAGTTGAGGACCTTTACCTTACCGGTCTCCATGTCCACCTCGACCTCGCACACGGCAGCAGAAAAAGAGTACGCAGGGGAGGTGCCCACGGCTGCGCCCTTGTATTTCCCGCCGAGGCCCTTGGGTGGTGAGTAGTGACCCTTGCCCACCAGCGGACCGTTCTCGGCAAAAAACGCGGTAGCCGCCTCGTTCCAGGGAATCGACTTCTCGGGCTGATCTTTGGCGAAGACCTGGTTGGCTCTTGCGTCCAACTTCTCTTCGGGGATCTCAAGTAGCTTTGCCGCCGCGTGCAGGACCTGCTTCTTCACTTCTTCGCCGGCCATCTTCGCAGCGTTGCCACCCATCAGAGTGACGCGACTGGAGTAGGCGCCGAACCCCAGGGGTGTCGTATCGCTGTCAGCAGATACGACGTCGACGCGATCGAGGGTGATCCCCATGGCTTCCGCCGCCATCTGCGCGAGCACTGTGTTCGACCCCTGTCCGATGTCCGCCTCACCGGTGAAAAGCACGGCCTTGGACCCGTCTTCCTCGATCTTGATCATCGCATTGGAGTGGGGGAATTGCGACCGGTAGATGGGGTATCCGGCGCCCGACACGAAGCCACCGCATCCGATGCCGATTCCTCTGCCGGGAGGGAGTTTGCCTTTCTTCTTGTCCCAGCCGGATGCCTCGCGGACCTGTTCGAGGCACGCTTTGAACTCGCACGAATGAATGTCGAGATCGTTGCAGGTGCGAGTCTCGGGCTCCATGGCGTTCTTCAAGCGTATGTCAATGGGATCCATCCCGATGTCCTCGGCGATCATGCTGAGCAGGGACTCGAACGCGAATCGGGGATGAGGACACCCGTGACCGCGCATGGCGCCGCAAGGAGGGAGATTCGTATTGACCCGATAGCCGTCATACTTGTAGTTGGGAATCTTGTAAAGCGTTGGAATCATCGAGCCAGCGTAATACACGGTCACGACGCCGAAGCTCGAGTACGCGCCTCCCTCGAGTACGGCTTTGTGCTTAACGGCGGTGATCGTGCCGTCCTTCTTGACGCCAATCTTCAGTTCAATGTGTTGCTTGTGGCGGCCCCTTCCATAGAGGTACATCTCCGCGCGGCTGAACCGCATCTTGACCGGGCGTCCTGCCTTCTTTGATAGGAGGATGGAGATGATTTCCAGTGGGTTGGTTGCCGCCTTGGAACCGAACCCACCCCCGGTGTGGTGCATGATGACCCGGATGTTACCCAAGGGCATTCCGAGCACACGTGAAAGCTGGTGGTGCACGTAATGGACGACTTGCGTCGAGGTGTAGAGCGTGACTTTTCCGTGGGTGTCCCATTCGGCAATGGCGCAGTGGGGCTCAATGGGATTCTGATAGGCGCGATTCCCCACGAACGTTGCTTCTCTTACGTAGTCCGCCTCCGCGAACCCCTTCTCGACGTCTCCGAAGTGGTGATCCACGCGCGTGTTGATGTTGTTCTCGTATTTTTGATCGAACAGTCTGGGAGCGCCTTCCTTCATGGCTGAATGAGCGTCAAACACGGCGGGAAGCTCCTCATACTCGACGTCGATCAAGCTCAGCGCCTTGTAGCAGGTCTCCTCGTCCACGGCCGCAACCGCCGCAACCACATCACCGACATACCGGACCTTGTCTTTCGCCAGGACGTTCTCGTCGTAGCGGGCGGGAGAAGTACCATAGGTGAGGTCGGGCACATCCGCTCCGGTCATGACTACGTGAACTCCGGCAAGGGCCTCTGCCTTGCTGGTGTCGATGGACTTGATGTTGGCATGAGGAACGGGACTGAGGAGAAGCTTACCGTAGATCATATTCGGTAGGGCTATGTCGTCCGTGTAAGTAGCTCTACCTGTTGCTTTGGCAGGCGCGTCAGGCTTTGGGAGACGTTTCCCGACGATGGAGAGGTGCGCTGCCGATCTTTGGGTGGCGAATTGCAGCTTTGCGGGCTGCTTGGCTTGGAGGTAGAGAGCGGCTGACTTTACCGCCTCAATGATCTTGGCGTAGCCGGTGCAGCGGCAGAGATTCCCACTGAGTGCGGCCCTTATCTCATCGTCCGTCGGCTGGGGATTGGCATCGACGAGAGCCTTGGCGCGCACCACCATCCCCGGAGTGCAGAAGCCGCATTGGATGGCACCGGCTTCCACAAGGGCTTGTTGAATGGGATGAAGGCCGTTGCCGCTCGCGACTCCCTCGACGGTGGTTACCTGCCTTCCCTGGGCCTCGAGGGCTAGCATCAGGCACGAGTTCACCGCCCTGCCGTCCACGAGAACCGTGCAAGCTCCACAGTCGCCCAGCTCACAGCCCCTCTTCGTTCCGGTCAATTGCAGCTCGTCACGGAGCACGTCGAGTAGCATAGCGCCTGGTCTCACTGCCACCTCATAGGGCCTGCCGTTGACCGTTAGGTCGAGAATCTGTTTCATCTCCAATACCTCGTCCTACTCTCGTACGCGGCCAAGGGCCATGGTGAGTGCGCGTCGGGCGAGAGTCGCGGTGATCTCGCGGCGGAACTCCCCGCTGCCACGGATATCGTCGATGGGCTCGGCGTCGTCGGCAACCGCTCGACCGACCTGCTTCCAGAGGGGACTGCCCTCTGAAAGCTGGGAGATCGGTCTGCCTACTACGAGTCCAGCAGCGCCAGCTGAGACTCTCGGAGTCGGAGCCACGGCTCCCATGACGAAGCACGCATCCTCACACATGCCGTCGGCCACCCTGACCATGGCTGCAACGGAGGCGACTGCGATATTTGCCGCCTGTCGCAGGCCGAATTTCTGGTAGGCTGCACCCGTTCCCTGGGGAGGTATAGGAACGATGATCCTTCTCAGGATCTCGCCTGTCTCGAGCGCTGTCTTCCTGTGATCCACGAAGAAGTCTGCAAGCCGGAGAGTCCTCTGTCCTTGACGGCTGACTATCTCGATCTCCGCGCCGAGCGCGATGAGAATCGGAGCGGTGTCGGCACAAGATGCCGCGGTGCAGAGGTTGCCCCCGACGGTGGCGGTGTTTCGAATCTGTTCGGTGGCGATGGTCTCGGCCGCCTCGGCAATAACGCGACAATGCGCTCGGATGAGCGGCGAATGGATCAACTGATTGTGGGTGACGGCTGTACCTATGAGTAGTCTGTCTTGCTCCACGCTGATAGCGTTCAGGTTCTGTATGCGCGTCAGGGAGATCACATCCTGATGTGACCGTTTTCCCTGTTTGAGATCGACGAGTAGATCAGTGCCGCCGGCGAGCAGGACACCGTCTGGACTCGCCTCGAGAAGCCGAAGGGCTTCATCGAGTGTCTCGGGCCGGTGATAGCGGAAATCGGAGACGTACACGGTAATCCCCTCCCAATGGTGCTCGCTCAACCCCGCCTCGGTCGCCAGGTGGTGGACCTTTGCCCCTCTTGCTCACGACCCACCGCCGTCCTCAAACTGAGGGAGGCTCACCGGAGTGTCCACTTTTTCACGGCAACTTCAAGGGGCCTTTGAGCTGCGGATGGCACTTGGCACTAGCTGTGCGCCAGCCATCCGACCACGCCGGTGCACGATCTGGTGATCCATCCACGGGGCCACGAGATCGTCATCGGCACCCCCGCGTGGAGCGTCTTCGTCGCCGAGCCGTCGCCGGTTTGAAGGTTAGCCGGCCGCTTAACGCGTCGCGGATGGCGGCGCACGGCCAGGTTGCCGAAAGCGGGGGGTGCCGCTTGTGTGGAAGCTCGAAGTGGGCACCTGGAAGTTGCACGGCGACATCCGGAACACGAGTCGGTCGGCGGCGAGTCAGTAGGTCGCCCTTGTAGTAACCCTCGATGCTGATCCGGAGGGACTCGCTACTTGAAAATCCCCTCGAGAATATCCACTACCAGCCCGCTCGCCTCGAGCAACACGATGCGGTCGCCGAAAATGGTCACCTCGAGCACCACCCCTTCTTCCTTTCTGGCTGGGAGCTGTTCGACGAGCTCTTGAGGCAGCTGACGCTTGGCAAGGCCGGGGGGCAGCGGCTTGCCCCGCGCGAGATTCTTGGCAATCCCGGGCGGCAACGGCTTCACCTCGATGGGATTCTTGGCGAAGAAATTGGCGATCGTCTCACGCTCGACGGCGGTGAATCCGGCGACGGCTTGTTGCTTGGGCTTGCCCCGCTGGGGCTGCTGAGCCTCGGTAAGGGATGTGAGCGCGGCACAGGCGCCCACGCTCAGGAGCAGCACATGGAGGCGCGACATGAGGACACTCCGGCCACAGGGTCTCTGTATTGTTGCGGCCCCCCCGACGCCCGTCAACGGCGGTGTGTCGATGTCGCCTGAGACGAGTATTGGCGGCATTCCGCCGACGTCGTCGATCTGGCGCCGGCTCAAGAACTCGCGGGCAGGTGACGCGCGTGTCGGCGCTCGGGGGGGCCGTAAAGCCCGGCAAGGCTCGCGGCCAGCCCTGCCACGCCGTAGCGTACCAGGGACCGATTACACCTGAGTCCGCCAACACTCAGCTGCGGCTGGTCGGGTGCCTTAACGAACCCCGCGGTCCGTGCGTATAGTGACATGGGTGGGAGGCTGACGGGCGGTGGCTGGGTCCGGCGAGACAGAGCTTTCTTACGAGGTGCACTAATGCCCCGATCCATGATGACAGTACTCCTGACGGCCGCGCTCGCGACGCCCGCCGGCTCCCTCGCGGCGCAGGAAGAGAGCGCCGCCGACCGCTACAAGCCAGTCCTGGGCGAGTGGGAAATGACCATGGAGACGCCTCGCGGCTCGTTCACGCAGCAGTTCGTGTTCACGCTGGATGGCGACGTGCTCAAAGGGACGGTAGAGTCCCAGCGGGGCTCGTTCGACCTCAAGAACGTGTCGTTCGAGGGCGGACGTCTGACCTTCGAGCTGGAACGAAGCTTCGGGGATCGGTCGTTCACCCAGAGCTTCACGGCTACGATTGAGGGGGATGAGATGAAGGGGACGTTCTCCGGTGGCCGGGGGGGAGACCGGCCGTATACAGCGACGCGCAAGAAGACCTGAGGCGCCGCGGATAACGCGGATGGTGTGTGGATTGGCGCGCAATGGGTGTTGATGACCTGATTGCCGCCGCCGAGCGGGCGGGGAGCGAGCGCGGGAGCAAGAAGCGCACGACGTGATCGTCGCTGCGGGCCGCATGGGGGACGTATCAATCCCACGGCGTGTAACTCGCTGTGGGATTTCTACTTACGAGCCGCGGATGATTGTCTGTGAACGCGGCTTGGCTCCGCTGGCGAGGCGGGTGCTGTTGCCGACGGAGCGACCCCCCCATTCATTATTGAGGCAGATCAGACTGGCAGAGACTCACCCCACATGTCCGACCGGATCGAGCGTCTGAAAGCCACCGTCGCTGACCGCTACCGCATTGAGCGGGAACTCGGCAGCGGTGGGATGGCGACGGTCCTGATCAGCCCGCACTGGTCGACCGCAATCTTGAGCGCGTGGTGGAGTCGGGGGTATCCCGCGTCCATGTTGCCGCGTCATCGCGGGAGATCCGTCTCAGGGGAGAGGTAGTCGTGCGATGACAATCACTCGGCGGCGATTCCTGGCATCAGTCGCGGGTGCAGTCGCGGTACCGTATCCATGCCTGTGGACTCTACGCGGACAGCCGCAACCGCCCGCCAAGCCACTCGGGTCGAGTGGGCAGCGTCCCGTTCCTTCTCCATCTCAACTTCTCTGGCAGCAAGACGAGCTTGCGCTCTTCATCCACTTCGGCGTGAACACGTTCACTGACCGGGAGTGGGGTGACGGAACCGAGGACCCGGCCATCTTCGTCCCGTCGCGGTTCGATGCCCGCCAGTGGGCGCGCACGGCGCGCGAGGCCGGTTTCCGCGCCATGATCCTCACGGCCAAGCATCACGATGGCTTCTGCCTCTGGCCCACAGCGACGACCAGACATTCGGTCGCCTCGAGTCCGTGGCGCGGCGGCGGCGACGTGGTGCGCGAGTTCACCGACGCCTGCGGGGCCGAAGGATTGCGCGCGGGTATTTACCTCTCGCCGTGGGATCGCAACGCGCCGAGCTACGGCGATTCGCCGACCTACAACGATTTCTACTGCGACCAGCTCACCGAGCTACTCACCCGGTACGGCCCCATTCACGAGGTCTGGTTCGATGGTGCTTGTGGTGAGGGGCCGAACGGTCGCCGCCAGGAGTACGACTGGGACCGCTATTGGAGTCTGGTGCGCCGGCTCCAGCCGGACGCCGTGATCTTCTCGGATGCGGGGCCCGACGTGCGCTGGATCGGAAACGAGATCGGCGTCGCTGGCGAGACCAACTGGTCTACCGTGGTTCCCGAAGTGGTGCCGTTCCCCGGCGCCACGGGGGAGCAGGTGACAGAGATGCTTCAGCACGGCGACCCGTCGGGTACCGTTTGGCGGCCCGGCGAGACCGATGTCTCGATTCGCCCCGGCTGGTTCTACCACCCCGCCGAGGATGAGCAGGTGAAGTCAGTGGACGAGTTGGTCGATCTGTACTTCACGTCGGTAGGTCGGAACTCGAAGCTGCTGCTCAATGTCCCGCCGACTAGAGGCGGGCTGTTGCACCCGACAGATGTAGCGCGGCTTCACGGGATGCGCGCACGCCTCGACACCATCTTTGCCAGGAATCGATTCGCGGAGGTGAACGCAGGACAAGCCGCGACCATCTCTGTGGCTGACTTGCGGGAGGACATCGTCCACGGTCAATCGGTGGCGCGCTATTCGCTCCACGGGCTGGTCGCCGGAACATGGCGTGTTCTGTCCCGCGGGACCACGATCGGCTATCGGAAGCTCGACCGGTTCGAATCGGTGTCAGTGTCGGCCGTTCGGCTCACCATCGAGGAGGCGCTCGGCGAGTCGGGTCCGGTGCGGGCCGCACTGTACTAGTCACATCACAAGCAATGGGTCTCGATCGCGTTGATGCTGGCGCGTGAGTGCGGCGACACTGCGACTCGAAGTCGCTGGCGAACCCGGGGTCGTCGGAGTGATACCCGGGCGGCGCGCAGCGATTGGAGAAGCCGCCCGCCGGCCAACGTCCCGTGCTCATCTTGATGTTCATCGTCCGGAGGAATTCGATGGACTCAGCGCGGTCCATGTAGGCCTGCTTGGAGCGGGCGAAGTCGAGGTGATCTTCGGAATCGCGTCATGGCAGGTTCCGAAGCACCACGTGCGTGGGTCGTCGGCTCAGTGGTATCACATACGCGCCGCGCTCCAGCCCGTACCGGTCGACGGGAGCGATGGTGCTGACGCCGTCCACCCTTGCAGGTTGCTCGATGCGCAAGCGCGCCTGCGACATGTGCGGGGTCGCCGGCGCTAGTGTGACGCGCATGGTATCGCCGGAGATCTCGAGCGCGTCGAACGCACCGGCATCCAGGGTCAGCCACGAACCGAACGGGGCCACGTATATACGTGAACGAGCGGCGTCCAGCGGCCGCACCCGCACCGACGTTCCGGCGACGGTCAGATTGCCGCCGAACGCCAGCCAACCGAACTCGCGGTCGCGAGTGATGTAGGTGGCCGTGTTCACGGCGTGCCCAAAGAACCCGGGGCCGTAGTCGCCGGAGTAGCCGTCGATCGCGAGCGTCGAGGGGTAGGCGTGAAACCCGCTGGGTCCGAAACCCTCCTGCGTGATGTTCGCGATCGCACCCATCAGACCGCCGTACCCAACGCGCAGCAGTTGGAGATCCTCGGGATGATCGCGGAACTCGGTCAGCACGGGGATCGCGTTCAGGCCCGAGCCGTAATGGTGGAGCTGGCGTTCGACGCGGCGCAGCTTGCCGGCGTACATGAAATCCCAGTAGCGGCGCGCGCTGCCGTTGTAGCCCCAGTGCGGGACCGTCGGCATGTAGCCCAGGATGGCGTTGAGCGTCACCATCGCCTTTTCATCGAAACCGAAGTACCTGCACCAGGCGTACACCTCCTCCTGACCGGTCGAGTCCCACGGCATCTCGCTGCCGAACGGGTAACCCAGGTCGCGCCAAACCTCCGCGCGCTCGCGCATCGTGGTCTCCAGCGTGTCGGCCTCATCCGTCCAGCCTTCGCGCTGCAGGTCGAGCAGGATCATGAGGAAGACCGTGCCCTCCATCTGGCCGAACTGGGCGTAATGCGAGGCGTGCCGGACCATAGCCTGCGCGGTCTCATGCGCGCGCTCGAGGTACCAGCTCCACGGGTGATTGGTCACCAGACCTTCATAGTTGCGCGCCAGACGATAGAGCACCCAGTGGGCGGCAGCGACGTGCGGGTAGTTGTATGAGCGACCCACCGTCATCGCGTGTTCTCTGTTCCAGCTCGACCACCCGCCGTACCGCACGCCATCGCTATAGGTCCCGCCAGGCATGGAGTCCGGCTGGTAGTAAAACATGCTCTTGCGCACGGCGTACTTGAGCTCCCCCTCCGCGTACTGGATCCCACCCCACAACACACCATCCACGAATCGCTGCAGCTTTCGCAGCTCCGCCGGGTCGGGTTGGACGAGCTGTTTCATGATGGCGGCCAACCATGAACCCGACCCGCCTTCGTCGCCGAGGCCCGCGATCCACGCACGATTGTCTTCGGTCACCGGACGGCGGCGGTCGTGGTCGTAGCTCATGACAGAGGGGCTGCGGTCGAAGAGGTCGTCCGGTTGCTCGAACCACTGCTCTGTCATGAGGAAGCGGCCCAGATCGGCCACGACCTGTGCCGCCGGCTTGATGACCTTGTAATGAATGGTCTGGGTGATGCCGTCGGTGTACTGGACGGTCAACCGCGCACGCCCCCATCTCCGGCCCTGTACGTCGAACGAACGCCATCCCTTCGGTGTGGAGCCGGCGGCGGCGACAGCCAGCGCATCGGCCGGCTCGACAAGAATGGACCGCACGTCAGTGTCGTGTTTCAGGAACAACCGTGCCTCGAGGTTCATCGGGAGCACGTACCCGGGCACGCCCACGGCGACCGGCCGGCCGTGGGCTAGCAGCGTCGCTTCGATGTCGCGGATGGTGCCGGCGGCGAGAAACGTGACACCGTACGATCGCTGCTCGCCGGGCGCGAGCGTCGCCGAAGTTGGCGGATTCCACGGCTCCGCGGTCGCCCAGTCGGTTTCCGCGTGCGCCTTGCTGTGCACCAACCACTCGTAGAATCCCTCGAACGTGATCCCGCGCCGGGTCCGGTCGCGGAGCAGAGGATTGTACGCCTCGAACGGCGTATTGCCGTACGGCACCACGAGCAGAGCCGGCCCGGCGCCGTTCAGGCGGGTGACCTGCACGTAACCTGCATCACGGCCGATGTACGGATCGGAGAACGAGTTCACGGCGTGCGCTTCGTCGAGCGAGCGATTCGTGAGGATGTTGTTGAAGATCAGGGGTATCCCCAGGGCGCCGATTTCCACCGGTTGGTCCGTCATGTTGCGAAGCTCGAATCGGAGCGTGAGCTGCTGTCCACGGACCTCCCAATACCGTCGCACCGCGAGGGGAAGGTCGGCCGGCATAGTTGGCGCCAGGTCGGCGGCCGCCAGCTCGGGCGGTGACGTCGCTAGTGGACGCACCGGCTGACGCCGCGCGGCAGTCGAGACGTCCTGCCAGACGTCCGAGCCCGCTCGGCGTAGCCGGATTGTGAGATCACCCAAGTGGTAGAACGAGTTCTGGCTTCGCCGCTCCAGCCAGTCGCTCGGCGTGAAGTCGAAACCGTCCGCCCCGTCGGGCCGGAGCGCGGCAACGGTTTGTGACGCACGGACGAGCTCCAGCTCGAACGACGGCGTTGTGAAACGCAGGAGTCCCTGGTCCAATCCCAGAGTCTGCAGGCTGTCGGTCCCCGTCTGCCCAGGCACCTGTACGTGGACGAGAACGAGCAGGCTCAGTGCAACGGTGCTCATGCGTTACCGGCCCGCGTCGCTGCGGATCATGCGGAGGCCGAAGACCGTGGCGATCTGACTGCGGTCCTTCGCCTGAAAGCGCACGGTCACTTTCTCCATACCACGGACCAACTCTGATGGAACGGGATACGCCACGTCGAAAAACCGATGTGGGTCGCTGAGCTCCACTACTTGGTCGGCCACTCGCATGCCGTTCACGAGGATCTCGAACTCTGCCGGCGTGCCACGTCGATCGCCGCTGAAGTAGGTCGCGATCAGCGTCATGGCGTGCGGTGGATCCACGGGCATATCAAAGGAAAACCAGGTCGTGCCCCGTCGGCCCGGACGGCCCTGGATCCTCTGCGGCACCGCGCCCTCGCCGCTCTGATAGTTGAATTCCCGCTCGAACACCGTCTCGCCCGGCTGGAGGTAGGCAACCGTGGCTGCTTCGAGCGCCCGCACCCGCTCCGCCTCTGCGGCGTACACGGCTTTCTGTTCCCCCCATTCGTCCGCAGTGAACAGGTCCCAATAGGCGGCGTAGGTCCTCCGGTGCAGACGATAGAACGGGACCAACTCCACATCGTGCACGCCGCCCGCCGCGTTCGGCTCGCGGCCGACACCATCGGTGCGGAAGCGAATTGGAGCGCCGCCGACGCGCTTGAGCCACGACGCCACCGGCCGCTCGGCGGCGACCAACACCGGGACTTGGATCGCGCGTCCGCGTTCAACCTCCGGTCCCAGGTCTCCGGCGAGCACCAGCGGCCCCCACATGACGGCGGCCCTCCGCGGATTGTCCGCCAGTGGCTCGAGACGGAGTGATTTCGGGAGCGTGAGCTCGACGGTGTCGCCGCTCCGCCACGTGCGCTCGAGTTCAACGAACGTGCTGGCCGTGTCGAGATAATCGTACTGATGGCGGGCGCGCCGTTCGTCTCGTCGCTCGGGTTCGGTGACCCGTGGCGTGTCCGCCACGGTCTGACCGTTCACCTTTACCGCGAACCCGTCACTGGCCCAGTGCGGCCGGCGCAACGCCAGCGTTATCGGTTTCTGCGGGGCGAGCGTCAAAGTGAGCTTCGCCGTTTCGCCTTCGGGGAAGGTCGTGTCCATGCGCAGACGGAGCCCCGCTTCGGACCACTCCGCCGTCGACGGGGCATAGAGTGTCACCCAGAGGGTATTGTCCGACTCGTAGTAGATCCCGTCACCATGCAAGGCGTGACTCTCCATGCCGGTGCCCACGCAGCACGTGAAGCTCCGCAGCATGTTCTGGTACTCGCGCCGCACACCCCGACCCACCGGGACCATGTAGCACATCCGCCCGTCGTCAGGATCGATCGAACCCAGGATGTGATTGAATAGGGCGCGTTCGTGGAAGTCGGAGTAGTGGGCGTCGGGTCGGATTGCGAACAGCCGTCGCGTCAGCTTCAGCATGTTGTAGATGTTGCATGTCTCCGCAGTCCGCCCGTCGATGCGGCCGCTCAACCGATCCGGGGGCCCAAAGTACTCGTCGGTGCCGTGGCCGCCCGTGGCAAAGCTGTGGTGCTGCACCACGCGGTCCCAGAAAAAGGCCGCTGCCACTAGGGCGTCCGGCGTCCCAGTGTAGGCAAACCGGTCGGCTGAGCCGATCAGCTTGGGCACCTGGGTGTTGCCGTGCGTTCCGGCGAGGTTGTCACGGTGGCGCTGGAGGGGTCGGATGAACGCTTTGTGCTCGAACTTGTGGGAGAGGTCGAGCCAGCGCTCGTCGCCGGTATCGGCATAGAGATCCACCATGACCTCGTTCATTCCACCGAACTCGGTGTTCAGCATCTGCTGGATCTGCGCATCATTGAGCCCCGCCAGAGTCCGCTCGGCCCACGCAGCGAACTTGACTTCCAGCTCGAGCGCGGTGCGGTTGCCGGTGAACCGATAGGCATCCCGCAGACCGGCGTAGGTCTTGTGGAGCGTGTACCACGGCGACCACTCGCCGTTCAGGTCGAACGACCTGGACCGGATCTCCCCGCGGGCGAGTTGGCCGAAGGCCCTGCGACCTCCCTCCAGCGCGCCTAGGTACCCGTCACCGTGCTTGTCCTGGACAACCTCCAGCTCGCCGACGACGTATTCGGCGCGCTCTTTGAAGCGCCCGTCTCCCGTCGCCGCCCACATCAAGCTCACGGCGGACAGGTAGTGGCCGGCGATGTGACCAGTGAGGTTCCGGCCGCCGCCGTCCCAGCCTCCATATGGCTCCGCCTTGGGGGGGAGCCCGGCGCGCTCGCGGTAATACGCCAGCATCCGGTCGGGTTCCAGACGAAGCAGGTACCGGGCGTCCAGGTCTTGTGCGTGCTTGAGGGGGCCACCGAGCAACCGCACGCTGTGCAGTGGAAGCGGTCGGGCGCGGAGGGCCTCGTCTTTGGCAGCGCTCGCCCACTCCTCAGGCTCACCTGCCACAATCTGAAGGGGTGCCAAGAGCGGTGTGGCTCCGGCTCCCAGGCCGAGCTTCAGGACTGCGCGGCGGGAGAGTGTCATGGGAACCTCCACGCTTCACGTGTTGGGGTCCGCGATGAAGATATCCGGACCACGGAGAACGGCTACCGCCATCGCTCCCGGGTTCCCTGACCGGGGCGGACGCTGCTTCGGGACGTCTTGTAGGCGACCGCGGTGCCACAAGGTTGGTGCGTTTTCGGATCGGTCCAATGTCCCTGGTCCGTTCCGTTGCCGCCGGCAAGACATGGTTCTTGCCAGGCGCGTAATGCGGTACTCTTTGCCCAACTGATGCGCCTCCAGCTCCCCGCGCCGAATCCGGTCACGCACGGTGCCGCGGGAGCGGCCGGGCTGTTCCGCAAAGTCGGCCACCGTGAGGTCGGCGAGGGGATCGTCGGCCTCAACCTCTAACCACTTCATCACCACCAGGATCGGTAGGGTGACACTCGCCTGTTCGGGAAGCGCGGTCACGATCAGCCGGAGCTTGTCCTCGATGCTCGTCGTGACCCTGCGTCGTACCCCGGGGTCAGGGGCGTTGGCTCGCGAGGCCAATGATTGTAACAAACCTTGGTGACATTTCACGACCGAACGCAACGAACCCCACAGCGTCTATCCTGCTGCGGGG
>WVYX01000270.1:310-1043 GCA_011772755.1 Gemmatimonadales bacterium | reverse complement strand
GCCGCGGAGCATGACAACGGCTGGAAGGAATGGGAGGATACTCCTCGGCTCAATCCCCAGACCCTGCGGCCGCACAGCTACTCCGACATCCCCGTCGACCAGCATTTGGAGATCTACCGCCGCGGCATCGAGCGCACCGCGCGCCGAGACCGTTACGCGGGACTGATGGTGAGCCTGCACGGCTCGCTGCTCTACTCGCGTTACCGATCAGGCCAGCCGGGAGCGGCACAGTTCCTAGCCGAGCAGGAAGCACGGAGATTAGAGGCAGGACCTTCGCCGATGAAGACGCCCTGCGCCGGGCGCGAAGCTCAGGCCGCCAGCACAGCTTGGCGGTGACGTTGGAGCCGGCGTGACACCAGTGGGAGCGTCGCCGCCAGTTTCCCACGTCGTTCAATCGGACTTCTTGGGGAACCAGGGAAAGAAGGCGCTGGTGCGCTGCACGTAGTCTCGATACTCGGGCTTGGTGTCTTTCAAGCCTTTCTCGAGTAGCGTGACGCCCGAAACCCGCATCAACAGGAAGGTCATCAAGACGGGGCTGTACACCGTCCACAGCGATCGGGGCGTCGCGGCGGCGAAGAGAAAGTATCCCCACCACACCATCGCGTCTCCGAAATAGTTCGGGTGCCGGGTATAGCGCCAGAAACCACGGTCCAAGACCTTGCCTTGGTTGCGCGGGTCGGCTTTAAAACGCGCCAACTGCCAATCGCCGCCCGCCTCGAAGACGAAGCCAACA
>WVYX01000270.1:0-122 GCA_011772755.1 Gemmatimonadales bacterium | reverse complement strand
AACGAGGGTCCTCGTCCTTACCCCAGCTGCGCCACAGGATATACACGGAGAGCCTGAGACCCCAGAGCGTGACCAGCCCCACGACGAGGTACTTTCGCAACGTGGCGGGCTCGGTCATGTAG
>WVYX01000082.1:157151-157390 GCA_011772755.1 Gemmatimonadales bacterium | reverse complement strand
ACATTTCAACGCCCATGGCTTCGCAATCACGATGACTGCACTTTCCGAACGCCAGCGAGCCGTGCTCGCAGCCGTGTGCGACACGCTCCTTCCCGAGCTCACCGAGGAGGACGATCCAGCCGGGTTCTTCGCCACCGGGGCAGGTGCGGCCGGTACGGCGGAGCGCGTGGAGCGGCTGATTGCATCCCTCAGGGATCCTGATGACCGCGCCAGACTCCGGATGCTGCTTTCCGTGCTGG
>WVYX01000082.1:104271-157007 GCA_011772755.1 Gemmatimonadales bacterium | reverse complement strand
TATGGCTGGCCGGTGAGCGACCACGTTCACCCTGCCTGGAGCGCGGTGGGATACCCAGGCCCGCTCCCACAGCCGCCCACTCCCATGGAGCCCCTGCCGGTGCTGAAGGTTGATCGCGACACGGCACTCGAGTGTGACGTCGTGATTGTCGGCTCAGGGGCGGGAGGGGGGGTGGTAGCGGGTGTGCTCGCCCAGGCGGGTCGCAGCGTAGTAGTGCTGGAGAGGGGTCCCAACGCAGGCTCTCGGGACATGACCCAGGTCGAAGGGGACATGTTGAGTTCGCTCTACCTGGACGGCGGGCTGCTCATGACTAAGAGCGGCTCGATGCCGATTCTCGCCGGAAGCTGCCTGGGTGGGGGAACGGTCATCAACTACACCACGAGCTTGCCGCTGCCGGAGCGGACGCGCGCGCAGTGGGATCGGCACTCTGGCTTGAGCTTGTTCTCCAGTCCGCGGTTCGCCGAGTCCCTGGAGCGAGTGAACAGACGGTTGAACGTGGGTACGCGTTGGACCACTCCGGGGATGCGGGATCAGCTGTTGGAGCGGGGCTGCCACGCCCTGGGGTGGCACGTGGATGTGATGCCGCGGAATGTGACTGACTGCCTTGAGGGCCTGGAGTGCGGTTTTTGCGGCTATGGGTGCCGTCACGGAGCGAAGAACTCGACGGATCGCACGTACTTGAAAGACGCTGCGGCCGCCGGAACCCGGATGGTGGTGCACTGCGACGTGGGCCGAGTGATCACGGAGCGCGGTCGAGCGACCGGTGTGGTTGGCACTGTGCACAGTCCGGCAGGGAAGCCCTACAAACTCACCGTACGCGCTCGAGCCGTGGTCCTGGCCGCTGGCGCCATCCACACGCCAGCCATCCTCAAGCGATCGGGCCTGTCAAACAAGAATATCGGGCGCTGGCTGCGACTCCATCCGGCGACCGCGGTGATGGGGGTCTTTCCGGAGCGGGTGGAGCCGTGGAGCGGCTCGATCCAGAGTCGCTACTCCGATCAATATGCTGATCTGCACGATGGCTACGGGGCGAAGTTCGAGACGGCGCCTGCTCACTTCGCCCTGGCAGCGAGCGCGTTCGGGTGGGAAAGTGCCCGCCAGTTCAAGAGGGATGTGGCACGCCTCAGCCACTTGAGTCTCTGTGGTGTGCTCTTGCGTGATCGGGATGCCGGTCGTGTCGCGGTGGGCCGCGATGGCCGACCCCGCGTCCACTACGAGCTATCTCACTACGACGTCGCACATGTGCGGACGGCGCTCAGAGGTGCAGCTCAGGTGCTGGCGGCTGCAGGTGCCAGCGAGATCTTCACGCTGCACACTCCGCCGGTGCGCGTACGCCCTGGCGAGCGAGCCTGGCTCGACCGTTTTGCCGCCGCGGCGGACAGCCGCGGCTACCGCTACTGCCGCATGTCGTACATCGCCTTCCACCAGATGGCCAGTGCAACCATGGGTGCCGACCGCACCCGGTCAGTAGTAGGCGAGACCGGCGAGACGTACGAGATCCGCGATCTCTACGTCGCCGATGGCAGTGCGTTCCCCACGTCGAGCGGGGTCAATCCGATGATCACCATCATGGCGATCGCGGATCACGTGGCGAGGGGGGTTGACGAGCGGTGGTGATAGGGGCCGATGACGAGCGGGTATGACGGGTCTGGGTTGCTCTTCGGCAACCGCCTGGCCACCAGCCTGCCAGCCGCGTAGTGTAGAACACTCTCGCGTGCACCTGACATCATGCCTCCCGGTGAGACGCCCGTGCGGCTTCGATGACAATTGGGAGATTCGACGATGCGCGTTCCCTACCGTGGTCCGTTGCTCAGTACGCTCGTCGCGGTGTTGGCCGTTACCGCACCTGCCGTAGCGCAGCAGCCCTTCACATTCGAACAGATCCTCAGCGCCCCGTTTCCGACGCAACTCACCGCTGCGTCGCGTGGGTCACTGCTTGCCTGGGTGCACAATGACCGGGGCGAGCGGAACATCTGGGTTGCCGCGGGTCCGGCGTATCAGGGACGGCAGCTCACCCAATACACGGGCGATGACGGACAGGAGATCTCGAGTCTGAGGTTCACCCCCGACGGCGGCTCCATCGTGTACATCCGGGGAGGTGCGCCGAACCGCCGTGGAGAGATCCCGAATCCGCTGAGCGATCCGGAGGGGGCAGAGCGTGCCATCTGGATCGTGCCGGTCTCGGGCGGTGAGCCGAGGAAGCTTGCCGAGGGGAGCTCCCCGGCCGTGTCGCCTCGCGGCGAGATCGTCGCTTTCTTGCGCGGCGGGCAGGTCTGGTCTGTCTCCCTGGCGGACTCGGGCAAGGCCGAACGGCTGTTCAGCATCCGTGGATCCGCCGGCTCGCTCCGCTGGTCCCCCGACGGTTCCCGACTGGCGTTCGTGAGCAGCCGAGGTGACCACAGCTTCGTGGGCGTGTATCACGTGGACGGCCAGGGGCTCGCGTACCTCGATCCATCGGTGGACCGGGATGGGAGCCCGGCCTGGTCGCCGGAGGGCGGGCGGATTGCGTTCCTGCGTATTCCCAACCAGCGGGGGCACCTGCCGTTCATGCCTCGACGCGAGGCCGAGCCGTGGTCCATTCGAGTAGTGGACGTCGCCACCGGCGAGGCTCGGCAGGTCTGGCGTGCCAAGCCGGGGAGGGGAAGTGTGTTCCGCGGCGTGGAGNNTGGTCTTCCCTTGGGAGCGCGACGGCTGGACCCATCTCTATTCCGTACCCGTGAGCGGCGGCGAGGCCACGCTTCTCACCCCCGGTGAGTTCGAGGTGCAGCATGTGGCGCTCCGTTCGAGCGGGCGGGAGGCAGTCTACTCGTCCAACCAGGGCGACATCGATCGTCGGCACCTGTGGCGGGTGGCCGTGTCGGGTGGTCGTCCGCGGGCAGTCACCACTGGCCAGGGCATCGAGTGGTCGCCAGTCGTGACGGAGGACGGCGCGGTGGCATTGCTGGCGTCTGACGCACGAACACCCGCCCACGCCGAGGTGATGACCGGCTCGGGCCAGCGCCGGCCGCTCGCCCCTGGTACCATCCCGGAGGACTTCCCGAGTCGGCATCTGGTGGAACCCCAGCAGGTGGTCTTCTCCGCTGCCGACGGGATGCAGATTCATGGCCAACTGTTCCTACCGCGGGGTGCGAGACGTGGCGAGCGGTACCCAGCGGTGCTGTTCTTCCACGGCGGCTCGCGCCGCCAGATGTTCCTGGGGTGGCATGACCGTGGGTACTACCACAACGCGTACGCCTTCAACCAGTACCTGGCGAGCCGCGGCTATGTCGTCCTATCGGTGAACTACCGGAGCGGTATCGGCTATGGCATGGAGTTCCGTGAGGCGCTGAACTACGGTGCCCGCGGCGCCAGTGAGTTCAACGACGTGATGGGTGCAGGGCTCTATCTGCAGAGCCGCCCGGATGTCGATCCAGACAGGATCGGGCTCTGGGGTGGTTCGTACGGCGGCTACCTAACGGCGTTGGGCCTCGCCCGGGCTTCAGACCTGTTCGCTGCCGGCGTGGACCTCCACGGTGTCCACGATTGGAATGTGGTGATCAGGAACTTCGTGGCGGGATACGACCCTGCGGCCCGTGCCGACGCGGCGCGCCTGGCATTCGAGTCCTCACCCATGGCCGACATCGACACTTGGCGCTCGCCGGTGCTGGTCATCCACGGCGACGACGACCGCAACGTCCCGTTCAGTGAGACGGTGGATCTGGTGGAATCGCTGCGGCGCCAAGGGGTGGAAGTCGAGCAACTCATCTTCCCGGATGAGGTCCACGGGTTCCTGCTGCACCGAAACTGGCTGGCGGCCTACAAAGCGGCGGCGGATTTCTTTGATCGGAAGTTGAAGGGGAAGGCTAAGCTGACAGGATGATTGTCTAGGGATAGGAGGCGGAAGGCAGCGGCAGAGGGCGGCGGGACACCGGCTGCCTGTCCCCGCCGCTCTCTGCCGCATCTTGCTACGTCTACCTGCGCTTCCTCTTCTCCCGTCTCGCCCTCAGCCACTCCAGATCATCCTTCACCAGCCGTAACGCCCCATTTACACGTCCTTGAATCTCCCGGGACGTCAGCTGGTTCTTCTTGTGCTGGTTAACGTACTCCACTGCCCTCGCTACCTGGTGATCGAGGGAGAACCAGGGGATCCATCGGCGCGTCCGGGCATACCAGGTTCGCTCCAGGTCCGGCCACCGCCTGCCTCGCCACACCCGTACCTGAGCAAACCAGGACGACGCACGCAGCTTCACGTCCACCCGTGCGGTGTTGTCCCGATAGACCGTGGAGTGGACGGTCTCATCCATGTGGGGTGTCACGTGAGAGTGTGATCTGGATCACCGTTTCGGTGTGACCCCGTAGCCCTCGCGTAGTTCCATGATCTCCACGTCCCGTCATCCCGTCATTCCGTTATCCCGTTGTGCCGTCACAGCTTCTTGCCGTGTCTCCCCCGCCTGTGCAAGAAACCAAGCTCGACGCGTCATAGGAAGTAGACAACGCAACGAGGAGTATCGTGATGTTTGACAAGACGCATAGTCCCTGGTGGAACGCTCTGTTCCTGGGAATGACCGTTGTGGCCATGGGTTGCTCGCCGGCAGCGGCTCATGCCCAAGGCCAGACGCACACCTTTCAGTCCACGGCCGATCAGCGGCGGGATGTGACGATCACGGTCTACAACCAGAACTTCGGACTGGTCCGCGAGGTACGAGACGTCACGCTCGTGCGGGGGCAGGCCGCGCTGGAGTTCCGTGACGTGGCCGCACAGATCCAGCCGGAGACCGTTCACATCCGGGCGTTTGGTCGAGAGGGCAGCCTTCGTGTGCTCGAGCAGAACTACCAGTACGATCTGCTGAATCCGCAGAAGCTGTTGGAGAAGTACGTGGGACGGACGATCAAGGTTTACCGCTACAACTCAAAGACCGGTCAGGATGAGGAGTACGAGGCCGAGGTGCTGTCGGTGAACGGCGGCCCCATTCTTCGGATCGGTGACGAGATCACCTTCAACTTCCCTGGGCGATTCTCGTTTCCGGAGATCCCGGACAACCTGATCGCGAGGCCGACCCTGGTCTGGCTGCTGGACAGCCGAGCGCCCCGACAGAGGCTGGAGGTCTCCTATCTCACGAACAGCCTCAACTGGAAGGCAGATTACGTTTTCGTGATCAACGAAGACGATACCCGAGGCGACCTCACTGGTTGGGTGACATTGACCAATCAGAGCGGCGCCTCGTACGAGAACGCCCACCTCAAGCTGGTGGCTGGTGACGTGCAGCGTGTCACCTCTGGAATTCGGCGGAGGATGGAGCGGGATGCGCTCAGGGAGCTTGCTGCAGCAGAAGCTGTGCAGTTCCAGGAGGAGAGCTTCTTCGAGTACCACCTGTATACGCTGCAGCGTCCGACCACCCTGCGGCAGAATGAGCAGAAGCAGGTGACGCTGCTCGAGGGTTCGGGTATCGGAGTGGACAAGCGGCTCATCTTCTACGGTGCGCCGTATTACTACCGTGGGTCCTACGGCCAGGTTCAGTCGAACCAAAAGGTCGGTGTCTATCTCGACTTCCAGAACAGCGAAGCCAACAACTTGGGCATGCCGCTTCCCAAGGGCATCGTCCGGGTCTACAAGGCGGATCGTTCCGGCGCCCAACAGTTCATCGGCGAAGATCAGATCGATCACACGCCGCGGGACGAGCGGGTGCGGATCAAGATGGGCGAGGCGTTCGACGTGGTGGGTGACCGGCGGCAGATGGAGTACAAGGTCATCAGCGGTTGCGTGTCGGAGAGCGCTTGGGAGATCACCCTGAGGAACCACAAGGACGAGGACACCCAGGTCCAGGTCATGGAGCCCGTGGGCGGTGACTGGGAGATCCTGTCGTCGAGTCATCGGGCGACCAAGCTGGACGCCTTCACATTCAGCTACACAGTGAACGTCCCGGCTCGGGGCGAGACCGAGGTGAGCTATCGCGTCAGGGTCAGGTGGTGCTGACCACTACCTCCTACCTTCCCCTAGGGGAGGGGGAGGTAGGGGAGGAGAGGGAGTGGATATCGTTCTGAGTCTTCTCCCCCACCTCCCCCGCCTCCCCCTTATCTTTCACCGTCCTTTGACCGTCGAGCACCCAGCCCATGCCCGAGGCTGCCTCCCACGGCTTGATCACTGACCCCACAGCAGTCTTTGCCTTCATCGCGGTCGTCATCGCCGGAATCTTCTGGCTCAGCGGATTGCCTCGGCTCAAGAAGTTCTTCGAGATAACACCACCGGTCATCTACGCCTACTTCATCCCCACAATATCCACTACGGTCGGCATTATTCCCCAGGTGTCGGTGGCCTACGACTGGATGACCCGCTACCTCCTGCCTACGGCGCTGTTCCTCCTCATGGTCTCGGTCGATCTCAAGAGCATCATGAGGCTTGGCGCTATGGCGCTCTTGATGGTGGTCGCGGGCTCCATCGGCATCATTGTCGGGGCTCCGGTGGCCTTGGTGCTGTTCGGCGGGCTCTTGCCGGAAGAGGCATGGAAGGGTTTTGCCGCCCTGTCCGGGAGCTGGATCGGCGGCACGGCGAACATGGTGGCCATCGCCGAGAGCGTGGGCACGCCGGATTCCCTGATGGGGCCGATCATCGTGATCGATACGGTGGTAGGGTACGGCTGGATGGGTGTGCTGCTCTTCTTCAGCGCCTGGCAGCACAAGTTCGACGCGAGGACGCGTGCCCGCACCAGCGCGGTGGAGGAGACCAACCGACGTCTCGCTGAGATGAACGCGCACCGTCACCCCACTGAGCTGCGCCACGCGGTGTTCATGATCGGGATGGGATTCGGAGCGGCGGCACTCTGTGTCTTCGTCGGAGATCAGCTTCCCGTGTTGGGTGATCCAACCATCATCAGCCACACCACGTGGGCCGTGCTCATCGTCGTGACCGGGGGGCTCATGCTGTCGTTCACCCGGGTGAGCCTGTTGGAGGAGGTCGGGGCGTCGAAGATCGGCTATACGGCGCTCTACCTGCTTTTGGGGGCGATCGGCGCGCAGGCCGACTTGAAGGCGGTGCTGGATGCGCCAGCCTTCTTCGGCGCCGGGGTGGTGTGGATCGGGGTGCATGCAGTGGTGCTGCTCCTCGCCGCCCGTCTCGTCCGAGCACCGCTCTTCTTCTTTGCCACGGGAAGCATGAGCAACATCGGCGGAGCGGCCTCTGCCCCCGTGGTGGCAAGCGTCTACCACCCGGCCATGGCGCCGGTGGGGTTGCTCATGGCGGTGGCAGGGTACGTGCTCGGGATCTATGGGGCGCTGGGATGCGCCTGGATTCTGGGTCTGATCGGAGGGTGAAGCGCTTCCTACGGTGAGCGGTGCGCGGGGGGCGGGGTCCTAGCTCCTGGGGCTCGGTCCTAGGGGTGCACGAGTCGGATCTTGAGTCCCGAGCACCTTGCGCCGAGTCCAGAACCCTCGTGTTCCGCGCACCGCACACTGCTCACAGTCGCTAGGGCCTCCGTCTCCTCCACCACCCACTGTGAATCTTCGCCTCGATCAACTGCTCGGCGGAGAGATCCTTGAAGTTGTGTTCCTCTAGCTCCTTCACGAAGTCGGCATCCACGTTGTGGATTCGCATCCTGATGAGTGTCTCCGCAGGAATGTTCTCGTAACCAACCTCGGCCATCTCTCGAATGAACCTCGGACTCACGCCATGAATGCGCATCCGCTGCAAGGTTCTGCCGGAAAGATCGTCGTACCCCGCGTCCTTCAGCTCGTCTACGAACTCGGGGCTGACGCCATGAATCCGGAACTGCACCAGATCGTCCATGGAGAGATGGTCGTATCCCGCCTCGCTCATGTCTCGGATGAAGCTGACGCTCACCCCATGGATTCGGGCCCGGCGGAGATCGTCGGCCGACAGGCCGGGGTACCCCAGCTCCGCCATGTCGGCGATGAACTCGGGGCTCACACCATGGATCCGGAACTGCACCAGATCGGCCAGCGAGACGCGGTCGAAACCCGCCTCGCTCATCTCCCGGGCGAACCGGGGGCTGACTCCGTGGATGCGGGCCCGCCGCAGGTCGTCGGGAGAGAGGTTGGTGTACCCCAGCTCGCCCATCTCGGCAATGAATTCAGGGCTCACTCCGTGGATCCGGAACCGGACCAGATCCTCCTCGGTGAGGTTCCGGTAGCCCTGCTGCGCTAGGTCCTCGATGTACTCGACGGAGACGCCGTGGATGCGGAACCGGACCAGCTCCCGTGCGGATAGATCTTCGTAGCCCGCCTCGGCCATCTCGTCCACGAACTCCGAGTCAACGCCGAAGATCCGGAAGCGGATGAGGTCTCGGGCCGAAACGCGCTGGTATCCCCGCTCCTGCATGGCCTGGACGAACGCCGTCGTCACGTCTTGCAGGGTCATGGAGAAGTGGTGCCGGAGGGAGAGGTCGTCGTACCCCAGCTGCTCCATCCCCCGGAGGAACTCGGCACTCCCGGTCCACACGAACTCGCCCCATGCCTCGTCGCCACGTTGCTCACCGTCAAACACCACCGTCCCGGCTTCCCGCTCGAGTTCGAAGTGGACGGGACCGCTGCGGTCGGTTTGGTGCAGGTCGAGGCCGGCAAGCTCGCCAGCCACGAAAGTTGTACCGTAGCTAATGCGATCTCCCTCGATCTCGGCCCGCAGCTGGATCTGGACCCGGTCCTCCCGGTCCCAGTACTGGGCCTCTGCCTCCCACCGGCCTTCGATGGTCCGCTGTTGTGCGGGGGCCTTTAGGGCGGCGGGCACGAGAAGGAGCGACATCGTCGCCAGTGCAAAGAGGGACTTCATGGTGGGTCTCCCTGAGTCGGTGTGTCTCAAGGGGTTAGATGCCTGAGGAGGGGAAATCGTTGGAGTCCTGCTCCCCTGCCGCCTCTGCCGCTCCTGCCACCCCTTGCCGCGTCTTGACCTGCCCCTCCTCCCCCATATCCCTCCTAGAGGTACGGCGCCGCCAGCCTCGCCAGCCCATCCCGCAGCCGCACCGGTAAGCTCCGGCTGTTGACCTCCTCTGCGGTCACCTCCCGGGCGTGTTCGAGCTTCCGGCCCACCAGGCCGTCGAGGCACCGCACCAGCTCGGCGTTGTAGCACTCCACGCCGAACTCGAAGTTCAGCCGCAGGCTTCGGGGATCCCAGTTGGTCGAGCCAAACAGCGCCCAGCCCCCATCCACCAGCATGACCTTGGAGTGGTCGAATGGCGGTGCGGTGTAGAACACCCGGCAGCCTCGCGCCAGCACCTGCCACAGCTGCGCGGTCGCCGCCCAGTGCACCAGGGCGAGGTTGTTGACCTCGGGGAGGATGATGTCCACTTGTACCCCTCGGAGCGCCGCCACGTCCAGGGCGCTGATGAGTCCCTGGTCGGGGAGGAAGTAGGGCGTCACGATGCGCACCGACTTCTGGGCGCATGCCAGGGCGCCGAGAAAGACGAACCGTGCCCGCTCGAAGTCCTCGTCCGGTCCGTCGTTGATTCCCCGGGCGACCACGGTGCCGGAATCGGCGGGCCGAGGGAACCAGGCTTCGCCGCTCAATTGCTCCTTGGTCGTGAAGGCCCAGTCCTCCGCGAACGTCTGCATCGCATGGGCGACCACAGGGCCCTCGATCCGGAATTGCAGATCCTGAACCGGGTGTTTGGGCGAGTTCTCAAGGACATGCCCAGCGCGAATGTTCATGCCCCCTGTGAACCCGATCTTGCCGTCCACGATCAGCAGCTTGCGGTGATTCCGAAGATTGAAGTAGGGCATGCGCCAGGGCAGCAGAGTTCGACCGAAACTTGCCACGGGGATCTTGCGGCGCTTGAGCTCGCGCACGATGGGAGGCCAAGAGTACCGGGCGCCCACCGTATCGATGAGTATCCGGACCGCGACGCCGCGGTTGACCGCCCGTTCTAGGGCATTCTGGAACTGGCGGCCAGTGTCGTCGCTGTCGAAGATGTAGGTGCTGAGGCCTATGCTCTGGTTGGCGCCGTCGATGGCTGCGAGCATCGCAGGGTAGGCCTGATCGCCGTTCACCAGTGGCTGAACGGCGTTGCCGGTGGTGAGTGGTCGGCTGGCAACCCGGTCCACCAGCTCTGCCAGCGTGTGGAGGTGGTGCACCTCGGGAGGCAGTGCCACGCCCTTTTGGACTGGTGCCCTCGGGAACTCGCCCGACATCAGGAGCCGCAGACCCCGCTGCTCCACGGCTTGCCGGCGGATGCGGTTGATCCCCAGCAGCGCGTACAGTACGGCGCCCACGATGGGTACGAGCCAGATCAAACCGACCCACCCCACCGCTGCTCGGCTGTCCCGCTTGTACAGCACTACGTGCGCCGAGGCGATGATCGACAGCAGCACGGTGAGGGCGACCGCCAAGGGGTCCCACAGCCCTACTAGGTCGACCAGGAACGATTGCATGGGTTAAAGATAGATGGTGAGCGGCTTTCTCCCCTACCTCTACCGTTCCCCCCCTGGCTTCCGGAGGCCGCCCCCCTAGTTTGGCCTATCTCTAAGCAAAGGTTCCGCTTTCTTGAGCGACCTCCCGGCCCGCCTACAAGCTGCTGTTGGAGCCACAATGGGTGAGCGGTGCGCGGGAAGCAAAGAGCCGAACGATGATTCGCCCGGCCCTTCAGCCGGTGGTGCGGGACGTGAGGGAGCGGATTGCCCGGTTGGTGGGGGAGCGCTGAATCGGCGGAACGGCGGAAGGACGGAACGAGGGAACGTAGGCCGGCAAGATTCCGGGCCCACGTACCGCCGTTCCGTCGCACCGCCGTTCCGTCGTTATCTCGTCCCCACCTCCCCCTTCACGTTCCCATCAGCGTCGATCTCGTACATCGGGCCGAGACCGAGTTCCCGGATACCGGCCTCGATCTTCTCCCGATCACCGACCACGACCCAGACGAGCTTGTCGGGGTAGATGACGTTTGCCGCGGCGCTCTGAATCTGACGCAGCTTCAAGCCCCGTACGTTGTCCGCGTAGGTCTCGAAGTACTGGTCATCCAGGCCGAACCGCACGATCTGGGCAATGGATGATGCCACGGCGTTGGCCGTCTCCCAGGATCCGGGGAGTGTGAGCGTCTGGGAGGCTACCGCCATGCTCAGCTCTTCAGACGTTGCCGGCTTCTCGCCCAGAATCCCCTGAAGCTCCTTGGCAACCTCGTACATCGACTCCTTGGTCTTGTCGCTCTGCACCGGCGCGTACACGAAGAACGGGCGCTGGCCCCGGGCATCCCAGAAGATGCTGCCTGCACCGTAGGACCAGTGCTTGTCCTCCCGGAGATTCATGTTGATCCGGGCCGTGAAATTGCCACCGAGGAGGGTGTTCATCGTCTCGATGGCGATCTCGTCGGGATTCGCCTTGGGTGGCGCAACATGACCGGCGAAGATCACCGACTGGATTGCCCCTGGCCGATTCATGAGATAGACCGCTGAGCGCTGCTTCTGGGGCACGGTGGCGAGGTTCTTCTGCGGCACGTTGCCGCGACGCCAGTTCCGGAACAGACGTTCCAGGGTCGGCTGGATCTCGTCGATGGTGGTGGCACCCACCACGACCAGCGTAGCGTTGTTCGGCTTGAACCACGTCTGGTGGAACTCCGCCAGATCCTCCCGCGTGATCCGCTGAACCGACTCCTCGGTGCCGGAGCCGGTAAGCGGGTTGCCGTACGCATGTCCCTCACCGTACAGCAGTCGGGAGAACACTCGGAGCGCTACGCCGATGGGCTGGACCTTCTCCTGTTGGATCTGAGCCAGGCGCTGGCGCTTGAGCCGCTGGAAGTCGGCCTCGGGGAACGACGGGTTCAGGATCACGTCGGCGAAGATGTCGAGTGACGCGTCCAGGTTCTCCTGCAGTGCGGAGAGCGAGACCTGGGACATGTCCAGATTGGAACTGGCGCCGAGCGACGCTCCCAGCAGGGCCAGCTCCTCGCTGATCTCCAGGGCGCTCCGGCGCCTGGTGCCTTCGTCCAGCATCGACAGGGCAAGGCTCGCGGCGCCCGGGATGCCGTGCTGGTCGGCGGCGTAGCCAGCGTCCACTAGCAGCCGGAAGTTCACCACCGGAACCGCGTGCCGCTCAGCCAGAACCACCTGCAGTCCGTTGGACAGGGTAGTCCGCTGAAGTTCGGGGAACTTCGCAGAGGCGGGTGCGCCCGCCTCCGGCACCTTCGAGCGATCCACCTCGGAAGCGACCGTCGTGTACTCGGGGAACGGATGCACCTCAAGGATGTACACGCCGTCGGAGAGCCACTTCTCAGCGGTCGTTCGCAGGTCCTCGGCGGTGGCATTGGCCACGCGCTCGAGGGTGGTCTTGTAGAAGTCGGGGCTGCCCCCGTAGATCTCGTTCATTGCGAGCACATCGGACTTTCCACCGAATCCACCGATCCGCTCGATGCCGCGGATGAACCTGGCCCGGAACTGGGTCTTGACCCGCTGGAGCTCTGCCTCCGTCGGCCCTTCAGCCAGGAACCTGGCCAGCTCTTCGTCGAGTGCGCGCTCCACGTCGTCCAGGTCCACGCCGGGCCGGGCTGTGCCCTGGATTCGCAGCTGCCCACCGATTTCCCGCAAGCTCACGAAGGCAGCGACGTCGGTGGCAATCTGCTCATCGTACACGAGACGCTTGTAAAAGCGAGATGTCTTGCCCGCAGCCAGTACGTCAGTGACCAGGTCCAGATACCTCGCCTCCTCCGACGCCCACTCCGGGATGTTCCAAACCTTGTAGATCCGGGCCTGAGGTACCCGATCCTGCATGATCTGGCGGTGGGCACCGGCCCGCTTCGCGATCCACACGTCGTGCTTTGCCACCGGCGGCCCTGAGGGGATGTCGCCGAAGTATTGCTCAACCTTGGCCTTCGCCGTCTGCGGGTCGATGTCGCCGGCGATGGCGATCACCGCGTTCGCCGCCCCATAGTACGTCTTGAACCACTGCTGCACGTCCTCCAGGCTCGCGGCATCGAGGTCTTCCATCGAGCCTATCACGCTCCACGAGTAGGGATGCCCAGCGGGATACGTGTTCTCCGTGACCGTTATCCCCACCCTGCCGTAGGGCTGATTCTCCCCCTGCCGTTTCTCGTTCTGCACCACCCCCCGCTGCTCATCGAGCTTGGCCTGGTCGATGGCGCCCAGGAGATGCCCCATGCGGTCGGACTCCATCCACAGCGCGACGTCGAGGGCGGGCGTGGGAACGTTCTGGAAGTAATTGGTGCGATCGTTATTGGTGGTACCGTTGAGGTCGGTGGCCCCCAGCGGCTCGAGCACCTTGAAGTAGTCGTCGTTGTAGTGCTCGCTGCCGTTGAACATCAGATGCTCGAAGAGGTGGGCGAAACCGGTACGCCCGGGTTTCTCGTTCTTCGAGCCCACATGGTACCAGACGTTCACTGTGATGATGGGTGCCTTGTGATCCTCATGGACGATCAGGGTGAGCCCATTGTCGAGGACGAACTTCTCATACGGGATGGCGATTTCGGTGGTGGACTGGGCCACGGCCGTGGCGGCACCAACCGCCATCACGATAGTCGCTAGCAGCACTCTGACTATGAACGCTCGGGAACGTGGACTGCGCATACTCCATCTCCTGCTCGTTTGAAATGATGAATAAGGATCTAGCGCACTACGCCATCGGATCTGCAAATGTTCCGCACCGCCCCTGCCGCCCCTGCCACTCCTGCCGCCCTCTACCCCTCCTCCCCCCACATTCCTGCCGCACCTCCCGCCCTCCGCCACCATCATCTTTTCAAATACGCCCTCAAGTCCCCCACGTCATACCGCCCATTCCGGTTCCCCACGGAATCGAGGTACTCCTCCTCCTGGGGAGCAAGTGGGTCAGCGCCATTTTGCAGGAAGCGTTCCACGAGACGGTTGAACGCGATAGCTGTGGTGGACAGGGTCACCCGGGCCACATTGTCGTCAACGGTGATGTCGTAGAGCGTCACCGCGGAGTTGCCGCCGGAATTTAACCGGGTGGATGGCGTTGTGGAGTTGCTGAACCGGGCCGGGCCGAGCGCACCGAATGCGTCTCCGGGCTCGCCACGATTCCCTCCCTGGAGGAAGGTCCGGACCAGCCCGTCGTTCCCATCGGCCTCCACCAGCGCGACCTGGTAGATCTTCTCGCACTCGCGACATGGCCGGATCGGGCGCTCGTCGTCGATGTGGTAGATCAGGACGCCAGACGAGGGGAGGTCAAGGTCGAACCCCATCTGCTTGCGGTACTCCACCAGGAAGTACTCGGTCTCAGAGAGGGGGATCCGTAGCGCCCGCCCGCTGGTAATGATGGGCTCGAGGATGAACTCCCGGCCCTGAACGTCGTCCACCACCTGTTCATCCGCGAGCCAGCCGAGGCGGATCTTTTCCCACGGGCCCAGGTGTGTCGGCCGTCTCCATTCCGTGCGATTCGCCGTGCCACAACCCCAGGAACCGGCCGCCATCAGTGACCAGCAGCCGATAACCCAGCGGCGCCGCTCCGGCAGGATGCCGTCGGCCGCATCGTACAGATCTGGCAATCCGAGCACGTGCCCCAGCTCGTGGGCAATCGTCCCCGCGCTTTGGATCCGGACACCGTCGCACCGCACGGTACTCTGAACGATGTAGTCGTCTACCAGGATCGGCGCACCGCTCGGGCGCAGGTCGTCGGTGACATACGGGGTGTCGGTCCGGTTGGATATGCGGGACCGGTGTGGCCAGATCCCGGGGCCGCCACAGGAGGCCGAAACCTCGAGGAACTGGAATGCGACAGCATCGACGTTGCCGTCGTCGTCCCCGCTATTGGGAACGCCGTCCGGTCCGTCGTTGTCGAACTGTCCGAAATCGATAGCGGAGTCCACGGCCCCGAGGGCTTGAACCAGATACACACCTGTCTCAGCATCACTGCCCAGGCCGTAGGACGAACCGACCGCCGCAGCCAGGGTGACGCTGGTCCGCACCCACGGGAGAGCCTGACCTCTGATGCCGAACCGCCCGCCGGATGCCTCGGAGTAAAAGTCACTCACCGTCCCGTCGTCTGAGGGACCGTCGAACAGCACCCGCTGCACGTCTTGCGAGGAGAAGGTCGGCTCCGGCGAATCTGCGAAGAGGGCCTGTATGACGACTAGCGGCAGCGTGTCACCAACGGCCGCGCCTGCCTCCGCGGCGCGGTTCGCCCGGGCGATCCACCCCCGGCTGATTTCGAAGAAGTCTGGTCGCTGCCTGACCAGCTCGTAGTACGCCGGCGGCAGGGTGCGCCCAGCCATTTGTGCGGTCACTTCGATGTCTTGAGCGGCGGCCGAGCTCGCCAGCGTCGAGATCAGGCCGGTGGCGGCGCCGAGCGTCACCACGCGGAGACACGCTGAGGGGGACCGACTCCGGACCTCGATCACTGTTGCGCCACCATGGTGTACCTGACGGTGTAGCCGGACAGAGCGCTGCGAAGCTGGTTGTTGCCGTCGGCGACCTCCAATACGGTAGCAGCGGGGGGCGTGTTGATGTCGTCCACGCTGAGTTCGAGGCTGATGCGGCCGGGTGTGTCGAGGATGACGACCACTCGCGTCACGTCACCGACCTGATTTGAGTAGGCCATCCCCTCCGTCGGCGTTACCCTGCTGATCGCGGCACCGCTGAATTCCAGGACAGCCGCCCCGTTGTCACCGTCGGGCGAGACGAGCTCCGCCTGCAAGGCGCCGGGCACGGGCTCAGCCGGACCCTCGCAGGATATGACTGCCACCGCGAGTAGCCCTGCGAGCAACGAGAGCGTGCGGGGTACGGCCTTCATCAAGGTCGAAGCATAGTCAGCCAGTGAGTGATGCCATGTCTGAGTATCTGAATAAATGTACGGCGTAACCGTGTGAGGGTTCCGGCGGTGCCGTTGTCGGGATGCTGTTGCCCGCCGCCGCTCCTGCCGCCCTCAACCGCTCCTGCCGCCGTGTGCCGCCCTCAGTCCCTGTCCTCCCCAAGCAGCTCCCCCAGCTTATCCACGGACACGTTGCCCCCACTCACAACCGCGATCACCCGATCGTGTTCGTCCACCGGAATGCGTCTGGCAAGGAGCGCCGCTGTGGCTGCGGCTCCTGACGGCTCCGCGAGCAACTTGGCCCGGGAGAGGATCATCCCCATCGCCCGGAGGATCTCGTGGTCGGTGACGGTGACGACATCATCTACGTACTGCTTGACGATGGCGTAGGTGAGCTCGCCGGCCATGGGCGACGCCAAGCCGTCGGCGATCGTGGCGATCTGTTCGAGGCGAATCGCTCTGCCCGCATCGAGGCTGCGGCGCATGGCAGCTGCCCCTTCTGGCTCTACTCCGTAAACCCGGACGCCTGGCTGCGTCAGTTTCACCGCTGCCGCGACGCCGGCGATCAGTCCGCCGCCACCGATAGGCACCACGACTGCGCTTNNTCATCGAAGGGATGCACGAAGGTGAGATTCCGCTCCTTCTCCAAGGCGAGCGCCCTGTCGAACGCCTGGAATACGTCGCCGTGGAGGACGACGTCAGCACCATACTCCCGACTCGCCTCGACCTTGGACGGATCGGCGCTCTCAGGCATGACAACGATGCATGGGATGTCCGTGGTCCGAGCCGCCCACGCTAACGCTTGGGCGTGATTGCCTGCGGAGATAGTGACCACGCCCTGGGACCGAGATGTCGTACTGAGCTGTGCCAGCCTATTCAGTACCCCGCGGACTTTGAACGAGCCGGTCTTCTGCAGGTTCTCGCACTTGAGAAAGAGCTCCACACCCGCTGCCCGGCCAACGAGTGTCGCGCTGACCGTCGGGGTGGTGTGGACCCGCCCGGCAATGCGCTCGCGAGCGTCGGTGAATCGTTCTAGCGTCAGATCGGTCATCGTGCTCGACTCATCCCGTCGTGCCCCCGTGCCGTCACGCGTTCCACGCCGTCACGCCTTCCCACCGCCAGACGAGGCCAAAGCTACGATGGGACGGTGGCTGGGCAAGGCGTGTCATGGACGCTCGGACTCCGGCCGCCCGACGCTTGCAGTTGGCTGCTCAGCCGCCCACGTTTTTCGCATGGCGGGACGCGTGCTCATCGGTACCTCCGGTTTCGTCTATCCCCACTGGCGCAAGGGTGTGTTCTACCCGAGGGGCCTTCCTCAGAAACAGGAGCTCGAGTATTTCGCGAGCAAGTTACGCACGGTTGAGCTGAACAGTCCTTTCTATCGGCTTCCCGAGCGTGAGGCGTTTGTCCGGTGGAGGCAGCGAACGCCAACGAGTTTCTGCTTCGCGGTCAAGGCCAGTCGGTACATCACTCACATCAAGCGCCTGCGAGACTGCGGCGATTCGGTGGTGACCTTTTTCCAACGGGCGCGGGGGTTGGGAAAGAAGCTGGGGCCTGTCCTGTTTCAGATTCCGCCCAATATGCGGGTCGACGTCGGGCGCCTGGATGCCTTCCTCGATCTGCTGCGAGGCAGGGAGCGGTGTGTACTGGAGGTGCGTCATCCCTCTTGGCTGGTCGACGAGGTGCATCAGGTTCTAAAGCGACACCGGGTTGCCTTCTGCCTTGCCGTTGGGGGAAGCCTCGAGCTGGAAGAGGTGGTCGTTACGGCCCCCTTCGCCTACGTTCGCATGCATTCCGGGGCCGGGAGCGGCGGCAACTTCACTAAGCGGCAGTTGAAGACCTGGGCCGGACGAGTGGGTGATCTGCGAAACCAGGGGACCGATGTCTACGTCTATTTCAACAACGACTGGGAGGGGCACGCGGTGAGAGACGCCATGGCGCTGGAGGAGCTCCTCGGGCTCGAGCATTAGTGCCGATAGGCGGGCACCGTGTGGTCTCCGACTTGTTCCATCGCGTTTGCTGGCAACGTTCTTGCCGCAAGGGTGTCTAACCGTTGGGCTAGCATCGGGGGTACCCTCATGTTGCAGAAAGCAACTTCGTTTGCTGCAGGACTCTTCGTGACCCTGGCACTCAGCGCTGCCGTTGTGTCCACGGCGGGGGCTCAGTGGCGGGTGGTTGACGACGACGAGTGGTGTAGGGATCGCGACTACGGCGACCGCGACCGAGGATGGTATTGCGAGGTGCGGGAACTAACCCTGGCAGCGGATAGGGATCCCATCGCCGTGGATGCGGATCCCAACGGCGGCATTCGCGTCGAGGGCTGGGATCGCAATGAGATCTTGGTCCGGGCCAAGGTGAGTGGCCAGTCATGGACCGACGAGGAGGCCCGTGACCTGGTTTCGGGGGTCGAGGTTCTGACCGGGGGGCGGATGATCGAAGCTAGGGGCCCCAGGGGTGGACGGCGCGAACACTGGGCCGTGAGCTATGAGATCTTCGCGCCCATGCGCTCGAACCTCTCACTCGAGACTACCAATGGTGGGATCACGATCGAGGACGTGGCAGGCGACATCGAGTTCTACACCACCAATGGCGGTGTCAGGCTCCTCGGTGTGGGCGGTGATGTGCGGGGACACACCTCCAATGGGGGCCTGCACGTCGAACTGACCGGGACGGAGTGGCAGGGCGACGGCATGGACGTCCGAACCACCAACGGTGGTGTACGGATCGAAGTGCCAGAGGACTACTCCGCCCGGCTTGAGACCGGCACCACGAATGGCGGCCTGCGGTTTGATTTTCCCGTGACGGTGCAGGGGCGTCTCAACCGTCGGCTGTCCGTCGATCTGGGCAGTGGGGGCCGGTTGATCCGGGCCACCACCACTAACGGCGGGGTGGTGGTGAGGAGGCGCTGATTTCACCCCCTCCCCGCCTCTCGGACGGGGAGGAGGGGGGAGGGGGAGGAGAGACGGGGCATCCGGACTTCTTCTTTGTTGCACTGACCCCGGGCTCAGGCCCGGGGTTCTGCTTCTATCGCCGCGCCAGCTCGGCCTCGGCCGCGACATAGCCGAACGCCGCCCACTGGGAGCCCTCCAGAATCTGCCGGAAGATCTGATGGGCCTCTTCGGCGCGGCCGTTGTACAGGTGCCAGTTGCCCACGCCATAGGCGACGGTGGCGTTGGCCAAGGCATCGCCGGAGGCGGCCTCCGCCAGGAGCGAGTCGGGCGAGATCTCTCCCTTGTACATCAACAGAAGCCGGTGATAGCTGTGGTTCTCGATGATGTCCATGCCTGCGTCAATCGGGGTCAGGACTGCAGCCGCGTCCTGGCTCTGCCCCAGCCGTCGGAGCGTCATGTAGAGCCAGTGGCTGGTAGCAACCAGCATGTCGGGGTTGTTGGAGAAGTCGAGGCACATGCGGTATGAGCTCGCCGCCCGGGCGAGGTCGCCCTTCAGGTAGTGAGCCAAGCCCAGGTGGTACCAGATGTTGGACTGCAGGGTGCTCGTGGGAATGCCTCGTTCGTTGGGAAGTCCGTCCGGCTCGACCTGATCCGGCTGGCCGGCTACCAGCTGCGTTGCCCTTACGAGATCCTCGATGGCCGCGTCCAGCCTGCGGGTGGTGATGTAACGGTGTCCCCGGTGGCGGTATAGCCGCGCATCATCGGGGTGCAACGCGATGCCTGCGGTGTACGTCTCGATCGCTTCCCGGTAGTGGCCCAGATAGGCGAGCCGTCGTCCGAGCCAGATGATCGAGTCGGCGACTTCCGGCGTGGCGTTGTATGCTGCCTGGGCCTCAGCCAGCCGCCGTTCTCGCTCCTGCCGAACGTCAGGTGCAAGTGGCGGCGGTGATAGGGTATCGCCGAGGAGTGATATCGCCTCGGCCCCTGGGGGAAGTACAAATGGGGCAGGTGACCGTGACTCTCCGCAGGCGGCAATGCCAAGCACGATGCAAACAACGAGGTTGATTCTCACAGAGGCCATTCCTTTGGATCCCTGGTTGACTTTACGCTGTGCGCACCAGCGCACCGCTCACAGCTCACCGCTTTTCAACGAAAATCTCCTTCTCCGTCTCCGCCGTCTCCCCGCCGGGCGTCGTTGCTTTCAGCCGGATGGCATACCTACCCGCCTGATCATCGGGAAGCTGAAGCGTCACTGAGCGCCCGATACTGGCTCGAGTGGTCGGCTGAGCCTCACGCCATTCCAGCGTTATCTTCGGCCGTTCGCGGCTGGCGAATCCCAAGAACTCGGCAACCTTCCTGAACACGCTCTTACCCTGTTTGACCACCGTGAGCGACACGAAGGGCGGTTCGTCGGCACTCACTCGATAGATCTCCCAGTAGAGTTGAATCGGTTCACCTGGTTTGTAGTGGGCAGACGGGCGAGCTAGTCTGAGCGCGCGCCCCAGCTGCCGCGGCAGGGGCTCGAAACCCTCTATGAGCAAGAGATCTGACAGGGCAAAGCCCGTGCCAGCCGCGGAGTCGACGTCAAGCCAGTACCGCTTGCGAGCCGCGAGACTATCGGCACTGTCCAAAGCTTCGAGGCTTACCAGTGCAGGCCTTCTCGCAACTCGGGCCTCAAGCCGCGCAATGCCATCGGTTACCGTCTCCTGCACCATCGTGGGAGCCGCATGCTCGTCTGGGACGACAATCAGTGCAACCTCTGCGTTCTTCTCCCCCTCCTCCCGCTCCCCGAAGTGAAACACCCCCGCCACTACCGCCGAATCCCCTCTCCGGAAGACCAACACCTGCGGCTCGAGTTGGACGAACCTTGTCGAGTAGGGAGGCGACGCGATCTCTCGCGGCTTCACCGGGTCGAGTTCCCAATCGTTCCATCCCATCGTGGATGGCTCCGCCAGGAACGATGCGGACGGCAGGAAATGCCTGCCGCCTCGACGCTGATGACCGATGATCGTTGGCTGCGTGGCGCTGGCGCCGGGGCTCCGGGACTCCCGTTCCCAACGGACGCTCCAACCATACCGGATGACCATCTCGTGGCTGTCATCGCGCCACGGCACCCCGTAGGGGTTGGCGGTGTCCTCGAAGAGGTGGCTCATCACGAGGCGGGCATAGTGTTCCGTGCGGCGTTCGTTGCCGGGAACTAGGTAGAGGGGGTCGGCGAGCCACCAGATCCGACGGTTGAGGGAATCACGGTTGCCACACCCCGCGGCGCGATAGCTGCGCACTAGATCACGGTCAACCACCAGCGACAGATCGGTCCAGCGGCAGCGGTCCGCCTCTGTCATCGTCGGCAGCGCAGCGGCAAAAGCCGAGTCGGCTGCGGTGAAATCCCCGCGCAGGTGCGCAACGAGTCCGGTCAGGGCCTGGCACCACCAGCCCTGCGCCCGGCACTCGCTTGCCCTCCGCAGTGCGTCCTCCAGGCGACCACCATCGATGAGGTACCGCACCTGCTGGCCGGTAATCCACCCGTTGTCCGGAAGGATCGTGGCCGCTGAATCGAGGAGCGCCAGAAGCTTGTTTCGCTCCCGGATCACGCGGTCATGCTCAGGCCGGGGCGTCCACCGTGCGTCGTATTCCGGCCAGTATCGGAAGCGGCCGATGATCTGCTCTCCCTCTCCGCCGCCGAACTGCGGCGTCCACGGGAGGTTCCAGCGGCGGATGCGCTCGAACCGAGCCTGCGCGTCGCGGAGCGGCGCCAGGATTCGCAGGGAATCCGGCAATTGCTGGGTGCCGTATGCCGGTGCCGCCGATAGCAGTGCCAGCGCTGCGGCGAGGACCTTCGGATGTCTCACGCTGTCCGGCCGTCCTGCGATGGGCTATTCAGTGGTCTCCGCCGGTCCCGGGCTGTGGGAACGGGCCCGATGGCGTTCTCACTTCCGTGACTCCGACCAGCCCCTCGACCTCGTCCGCTTTCTCCTCTTCTTCGATGTATTCCTCACGATACATCTGGATCAACTCGAAGAAGTAGGAGAGGGCGAGGGGGCCGATCAGCAAGCCGAGGATGCCAAAGAACCGAATGCCAGCGAGAGCACCGACCAAAGTCACCACCGGGTGAATCCTGGCCCATTTGTTATACACAATGGGGCGGACGAAGTTGTCCACACTGGCTACCACGACGAGTCCCCAGAGGGCAATTGCGATCGCTGCCCCGTAACGGCCGCTGACGAACAAGGCGATCGCCGCCGGTCCCCAAACGAGCCCACTCCCCACTAGCGGCAGTATCGCGAACACAGCCGTGACGACGCCCCAGAAGATCGCGCTCGGCAGACCCACCGCAACGAATGCTGCTCCGAGGAGAACCCCCTGTGCGATTGCGATCAGGCCCGTGCCGATGAGCGTCGAGTTCGTAACGTCGCGGAACCGCTTCTGCAGCTTCTCGGTGTTGGCGGCGTTGAAGGGGATGTATGGGCTGACTGCGCTCCACGCCTGGCCGCCCCGGAGGAGGAGGAAGTACAGGGCGAACATCGCAATGGTGAGGTTCAGAGCAACCTTGGTGGCCGTCCCCAGCAGACCGAAGGCGCTCGAGCCGATCCACGCGACTGCGTTTTCGCCGAGTGTGACCAGGCGAGGGCCTACCTCGAACTGACCGACGCGAAGCTCTCCCAACTGGCCGACCAGCGGGCTTTGAATGAAGCGTCCTGCGATCTGCTGTCCTTCATTCACAACCAGTCCCGCTACCGACACCCCAGGGACCAGAACGATGAAGACAGCAACGGCGACGACCAGAGCGGCCGCCAATGTCGGCCGGATCCAGCGCCGCACCAACTCGTAGAGGGGACAGAAGATCACGTAGAGAACGGGCCCCCCGATGAGTCCCGTCACGTACGGCCACAGGGCGAATACGAGCAAGATGCCCAGGATCCCGATGAGGATCTGAGCGCGCTGGTGGCGCGAGACGAAGAAGACCATGTGGGAAGTGTATCCGGCTCCGGTTCGCCTTGCCACCCTCGACAGCCGTCACGGCGTCGCTGAGCTGCCCTTTCGCCGTTGTGCCATTCGGTCTAGCTTCTCCTCCCATGCAATCCCTCATAGCACAGTGGCATGGTGAAGCGGTCGTGACGGCCTACGACGAGCCCACCGGTACTTGGATCTTCATCGCCATTCACGACACGACGCTCGGCCCCGCCATGGGTGGGTGCCGTATGAACGTGTATTCGAGTCCGGAGGAGGGCCTGCGCGACGCAATGCGTCTGGCGGAAGGGATGACCTACAAGTGGGCCACCATCGGGTTCGAGCTCGGTGGTGGAAAGAGCGTTCTGGCGGTGCCGCGTCCGCTCCAGGGGCGGGATCGGGAAGGACTCCTGGAACGCTTCGGGCGACTGGTTGCGCTGCTCAGGGGCGCGTACGCCTGTGGGCCGGACCTCGGCACCACGCCGCAGGACATGGTCGTCATTGCGCGCGAGACTCAGTTTGTGCACGGCGGTGCCCGCGACGGCCGCACGTTGGATCCGGGGCCGTACACGGCGCTGGGAACGTTCACCGGCATTCGTGCCGCACTGGGGCACCTTTTCGGCGAACCCGACGTGGCTGGACGGACAGTGCTGGTGCAGGGGATCGGCGATGTTGGGGTGCCGCTTTCCCGCATGCTCACTGACGCTGGTGCTCACGTGTTGCTGACTGACACTGTGGCTGGTCGGGCTGAGGAGGTGGCGCGGGACTTGGGTGGGGAGGTGATCGCACCGGAGCTTGCCTACTCTACCGTGTGCGATGTCTACGCCCCTTGCGCCGTGGGTGCCACACTGAATCAGGAGACGATTCCGACCCTTCAGTGCCGCATCGTGGCCGGATGCGCGAACAATCAGCTCGCGCAGGACCAGGATGCCGAGCGGCTCCACGCCCGCGGCATTCTGTACGCGCCGGACTACGTTATCAATGCCGGAGGCGCCACGGCCCTACCGCTGTTGGACCGTGGTGATCACACGGAGGAGCAGATCCGCGAACGGATTCGGGGGTTTGAGGTGGTGCTGGGTGAGATCTTCAGCGAGGCGGCGGAGCGGGACGAATCTCCTCTGCGCGCGGCGGCGCGGCGGGTTGAGCGGGTGCTGGCGAAAAAACAGCAATCAAAGGGGCAGTAGCGGCAGAGGAGTCGCGGGAGGGGCAACGCCAGGGCTGAAGTCCTGGCGTTCTTTGTTTCGTGAGGGTCAGGCGGTCAGGCGGCCACGACCGACCGCCCGACCGCCTGTACGCCCGACCGCCTGCTAGAATCCCGGTGCGAACGAGAACTGGAAGTGACCACCCCGCGCCCGATTGAATGGGTAGACCCAGTCCAGCTCGATGATTGCTATCCCAAACAGGTTCATCCGCAGTCCGGTGCCGGCGCTGTAAATGGGCCTGCGGTCGCCGCCGGAGAAGAAGGGGCGATCGTCGAATTCGTCTCCCACGAAGTCGATGCGGTCGGCACCGTACCACGCCAGCCCTGCATCACCGAAGATCACCATCTCTATCGGGAGGAACCCGAACAGCCCACTGCCAAGCCCCAGTACGCCCAGGGGCGGGAACCTTATCTCCAGGTTCGCCACGATCATCTTGGATCCCCAGAGCTGGCTGTAGTTGGGGCAGGAGCCGTCGATCTCGCATTCCTCGAAGAAATCGAACGAGCCGAATCCGTAGCCACGCACCAGTCCGTCGTATCCCAGGAACAATGGGGGGAGGGCAAGGGTGTCGGCGTCCGGTCCGTACCGACCATAGTGCAACACGCGTGCGGCCAGCGTGAACGGCCGCACCGGCATCACGTACTTGCGGAAGTCGGCGATGCCCGTGAAGAAGTCGAGCGAGCCGAAGGTGGTGCCGGCCTCCAGCCGGTAGCGTTGTCCGAGAAGGGGGCTCGCGATGCCGAAGAAGGAGTTGTCATACACCAGAGCGGCGCTTGCCTGACCCAGGTTGAGGGCGTCGCGTGCGTCGAGATTAATGGTCGTATCAATGAAGACTCCGCGGATGCGGCGTTCGGCGTCGAACGTGATGTTGAGAAAGCCCGCCGACCCCTCAATCCGCTGCACCCGGCTCAAGGGATAGGCGAACGTCGAAGAGATGCTCCGGTTGGTCTGCCGCAAGAGCAGGACATCCTCGACCAGGTGCCCGGACTGATCGATAAAGAGATTCACGAACCCACTCAGGTACGGGATCTGCTGGGCTGACACGGTCCAGTTCAGTCGCTTAGTGAGGTTGGAATACCCCACCAGCGCAGCGATGTCCTTGAGGCTCCCTTGCACCTGGAGCGCCGTGGCGAGGTTGTGGCCGCCGAGCATGTCGCTCCAGAACAGTGCCGCGCCACCGGCGATGTAGGTACCGAACCGGTCCGCCCCCACGGCGAGAGACGGCTGCGCAATGTAGTCGAGCGCGAACTTGGGACGATAGGTGTCCCTGGTGTACCCCACGGTGTCCGGCAGCCCGAAGAAGGCGTTGGCGAGGAGACTCGCCACATCGTCCGTGAGCCGTTGGGTGGGCGGCAACAGCGCCGGGTCAATCCCGACAAACGGGGGCAGGACCGGCCCACCAGCCAACACCTCGGGTTCCTCCGCCAAATAGACGGCGTTCACGTCCTCCTCGTACACGCTGAACGCCACCTCGCCGCTGCGTGCCGCCACCGTGAGGGCCGGACTCAGCGCCGTAATGCCGCTGATCCCCGTGTAGAGGTTGGTGACTTGGTGAAGCTCACCGCTCGCCACCTCCGCGCGGTAGAGATTGGAGATCCCGTTCTGATCCGAGACGAAGTAGAGGCTCTGGCCGTCCGGCGACCACTGGGGATTGATGTGCTTGCCCTCATCGAACGCCTGCAGGGGCCGGACCGCCCCTGACGAAGCATCAATCAGTCCAATGCGGTAGTTGCCGTAGAGCAGACTCGACAGTCCAGTTGAGAACCGGTCCGTGACGAAGGCGAGCGTACTGCCGTCTGGTGACCAGGCAGGCTGAAGGTCCGCGTACGCGTCGTTGGTGAGCCGTCTGAGCACGCTCTCCTGGAGATCGTACACATATAGGTCCGACAAGCCCCCCACCAGTCCGGAGAATGCTACGTAGCGTCCGTCCCGGGACCAGCTGGGATTGTACACTTCCCCCAGCTCGGGCAGCTGTACTTCTCGCTCAACGTTGCCCCGCTCGATATTCATGATCGTGAGCACCGGTCGGCCCTTGGTGATGGCGCCGAATACGAACCGCTCGCCGCTGTGGTCCCAAGCTCCCGCCGAATAGATGAACTGGAGGCTCTCGAAGTGGGGGTCGACGGCTGTCCTGGTGATCTTCTTCAGGATCTCGCCCGTCTTGGTGTCAGCCAGGAACATGTCGACGGAGAACAGATCCCGCTCCGAAAGGAACACGATCCGGTCGCCGTCAGGTGACAGGGAGGGCGCAATGTTGAGCCGGCCCCCACTCGTGATTGGGGTGATGAGCGCGCGTCCGTAGTCATCGGGCGGGCTCGTCTCGTCCATCAGGGGCAGATACGTTGCACGCAGCTGGCGATGCCACTGCTGAACCACGGAGTCCGCCGACACCCGCAGGATGCGACCGAAGGCCAGCGCTGGGTTGCGAGCCGAACGAGAGGCCTTGAGAATGCGCCCCACTGCGTCGTCGCCCCAGCGCCCGGCGACATACGCCCACAAGGACTGCCCCCAGCGGTAAGGGAAGAACCTCGGGTCGCTCAGCTTCTCCACCGACGGGAGCTCTTCCCGCACGGCGTCGCGCATCCACATTGCCGTATTCGGATCCCGGGCGCCGACCGATAGGTACTCTGCCATCCCCTCCACGAACCACAGCGGAAAGCGCATCACGCTGGGGACGCCTGCCATGGCGATGCCGCCACCCTCACCGGTCATGTCGAACTGGAACGCATGCACTAGCTCATGACCGAGCACGTGGTCGGTCTCGGGAAGGGGCCCCGCGAAGGGGAGCACAATCCGCCGCTTGAGGATCTCGGTGACGCCCCCCGTGGCCTCGCCGAGGTCTCCCTGCAGCGTATTGGTCTGGCGGAAATGAGGCCCGCTCGCATACAGGATGAGGGGCTGTCGCCCGCTCAACTCATGATTCAGCAGGCGAGAGAGCCGGGCGTACCAGCGCTCGGCCATGAGAGCCGCGTACTCCACCGCCACCTGCTCTTCGGGATAGTAGTAGATGTCGAAGTGGTCGGTCTTGAGCACCTCGAAGTCGAAATTCTCGTACTGCACCTTGTTGCGCCCGAAGTACTGCGCTTCGGCGGTGGGGACCGTGGCGGAGAGGGCGACGCTCGCCACGATCGCGCCGACGCACGCTCTCACGCTGTGCGTGGAACTCATCAAACCTCCGGAAGTAGGCTCATCTCAGTACTAAGACAGCGGGCCGGCAAGAAATGTTCCGCAGGCGGCATTCTCCTCCCGTCGCGTAGGCCGGCGATGCCATTCTGGAATTCCGCCAGCTGCCCATCCAACCTGGCAAGTCGTCCACCATTCAGGACGCCTCCTGTCCTCCCCCCGGGGCGCGTCTGCTTCCCAAATGGCAGACGAGCCACGATCCTTCTCGTTAAATCTCAGCAGCCGAGGGAGGAGGCGGTAGATGTCCGCTAGCAAAGCCGGGCGGATGACGCCGCGGGCGGTAGCGAATGACGCCACGGCTCGCCTGCGGGCTCTGGGAGACCGGAGGAATGCGGAGCAGGGCCGCACTTACTTCAGGGCAGCGGACCAGGTGGCGCTCTACGGGGTGCGGGCTCCGAGCATCAGGGCACTGGCCAGAGAGCTCTACCAGGCCGTCAAGCCGTTCTGGGCGGTGGGGGATGCCGTCGCCTTCTGCGACGCCATGATGCGCAGCCGGTACTTGGAATCCAAGGTCCTCGGTGCCCTCGTGCTAGGCCGGTACCGCGGCGGGTATGAGCGTTCCCTGCTCGGGACGGTCGAGCGGTGGATCGTGGGCGGCCACGCGCCAAACTGGGCGGCTGTCGACGGCCTGGCACCGGAGGTTCTCACCCCTCTGGTGCTTTCGTACCCGGACCTGATTCCCCGGGTGCGGCGCTGGACGTCCTCGCCCAATCTGTGGCTGCGCCGGGCGGCTGTGGTCACGTTTGTGCCGCTGGCCCGGAAAGGCGAGCACCTCAACACGGTCTACGCCCTGGTGGAGACCCTGCTGGACGATCCCGAGGATCTCCTGCACAAGGCGTGTGGCTGGCTGCTCCGGGAGGCGGGGAAAGCAGATATGTCGCGCCTCGAGGGATTCCTGCTGCGGCACGGGCCCAGGATTCCCCGGACGACGGTACGGTACGCGATTGAGCGGTTTCCCGAGCGACGGCGCAAGCGGCTGCTGGAAAAGACGAGGCGGTGAGCGCCAGCAGCTCTCAGCCTAGTGGGCAATCAGCAATCAGCAATCAGCAATCAGCAGTTTGTCGTGGTGTGGTGCGCCCTCCGTTGGGTGTCGCCCACTGCCCCTTCTCCCCGTGCGGGCGTCTGCAGCCTGAGGGAAATGGGCAGCGGAGGGGCGGCTCCCGCGCCTGCTGCCGGGAGATGGGAGGGCAGGGCTGCAGCCGCCGCCCCCGCCGCCGGGGAGTAGTGGAGGGACCGGTATCCCTACTTCCGAATCCCCGCCAAATCCAGCAGGAACGTGTACTCGAACGCGATCTCCTTGTAGCGCCGGAACCGTCCCGAGGCCCCGCCGTGGCCAGCCTCCATATTGGTTTTGAGAATCAAACGGTTGTCGTCGGTCTTCACGGCCCGCAGCTTGGCCACCCATTTCGCAGGTTCCCAGTACTGCACCTGGGAATCATGCAGACCGGTGGTGACCAGCATGTTGGGGTAGTCCTTGGCCTCCACGTTGTCGTACGGCGAGTAGGACAGCATGTACTCGTAGTACTCCTTCTCGTTCGGGTCACCCCACTCGTCGTACTCTGAGGTTGTGAGCGGGATGCTCGCGTCGAGCATCGTGGTGACGACGTCAACCCATGGTACGGCTGCCACGATCCCGTGGAACAGGTCGGGGCGCAGGTTGGCGATGGCACCCATCAAGAGCCCGCCGGCGCTGCCGCCTCTGGCGAAGAGCTTGTCGGGAGCGGCATAGCCTTCCTTGATCAAGTGCTCGCCGCAGGCGATGAAGTCGGTGAAGGTGTTTCTCTTCTTGAACAGTTTCCCGTCTTCGTACCACCAGCGGCCCATCTCCGAGCCCCCGCGCACATGGGCGATGGCGTAGACGAATCCTCGGTCGAGCAGGCTGAGCCGCGGGGAGCTGAACGTGGCGTCACGACTGGCGCCGTACGAGCCGTACCCGTAGAGCAGTAGTGGGCTTGAGCCGTCGCGCTCGGTGCCCCTCCGGTACACGATGGAGATCGGGATCTTCACCCCGTCGTCGGCCGTGGCGTAGATGCGCTCGCTGACGTAGTTGTTGGAATCGAAGTCACCCAGAACCTCGGTCTGCTTGAGCAGGACTTTCTCCCGGGTCTCCATGTTGTAGTCGTAGATGGAGGTCGGTGTGGTCAGAGAGGTGTATCCATAGCGGAGGACCTTCGTGTCGAAGTCGGGGTTGGTGCTGATGTAGGCCAGATAGGCAGCCTCGCCGAAGTCCAGGTAGTGCTCCGTGCCTGCGCTCCAGGGCATGATGCGAAGTTGCACGAGACCGTCCTTCCGCTCGCTCACCACCAGGTGATCCCGGAAGATCTCGGTTCCCTGCAAGAGCACGTCGTCGCGGTGGGGGATCACCTCCTGCCAGGATTCCTTTCGCGTGTCGGTCACGGGGGTCCGCATCAACTTGAAGTTCTTAGCGCCGTCGTTGGTGCGGACGTAGAAGTGGTCAGCGTAGTGGTCGACGTCGTACTCATGATCCTGCTCCCGAGGGTGGAAGACGCGGAACTCGCCCATCGGATTGTCGGCGTCAAGGAACCGGTATTCGCTACTCAGCGTCTGGAACGAGCCGATCATGATGTACGCCTTGGACTTTGTGCGGAATACGTAGCAGGAGAACTCCTCGTCCTTCTCCTCGAATACGAGCTCGTCCTCCGACGGGTCTGTCCCGAGGAGGTGTCGGTAGATCTGGTACCGGCGAAGCGTCTGGGGGTCCTGCTTGGTGTAGAACAGCGTCCGGTTGTCGTTGGCCCAGGCGATGTTGCTGGTGACGTTCGGAATTATGTCCTCGAGCAGCTCACCGGTCTCGAGGTTCTTGAACCGAATGGCATTGATGCGCCGGCCCACGGTGTCGAACGTGAACGCCAGGATATCCTGGTTGAAGCTCACGGCGCGCCCGCCAACCGAGAAGAAGCCGTGCCCTTCTGCCATTTTGTTGGCGTCGAGCATGATCTGTTCTGGCGCCTCCAGAGAGCCTTTCTTTCGAGCGTAGATGGGGTATTCCTTCCCCTCTTCCCAGCGCGTGTAGTACCAGTAGTCATCGAGCTTGTAGGGGACGGAGATATCCGTCTCCTTGATCCGCCCACGGATTTCCTCGAAGAGCTGCTCCTGCAGGTTCTCCGTGTGGGCCATTACGGCCTTGGTGTATTCGTTCTCCGCCTCCAAGTACGCGATGACCTCCGGATTCTCCCGCTGATTCAGCCAGTGGTAGTTGTCGATCCGGACGTGTCCGTGCTTCTCGAGTCTCTTCGGTACGACCCGTGCCATCGGCGGTCTTGCCTCTTGCTGAGTCTGACTGTCCACGCGGCTCGGGGAGCAGAGAAGCAGCGCTGCGGAGCCGACAAGTACTGCCCTTGTGAGATGCCGCATTCGTCCTCCTCTGACCATCGCAGGGGGTGCCAGGGGGTTGTCGTCCTTGCCGACATCTTACCATCAATTCCCACCCACCGGCAGGGATGGGATGAAGTCAGGAATGGCTGCGTGTGAGGACGTGAGCCAGGCCGCGGTGAGCGCGCTCGCCGCCACTCCTGACTGCCCACTCAAGTCAATGGGGCGCTGCCTAGTTCCCGTCTCGGGACACCGGTAGCAGCAACGCGCTCGGATGGTCTGGGCCGTGATGAATCCTCACTTCGGCGGTCCTGGCATCCTGGTCCGTCTCGTGGATAGTGTTCCCTCCGGAGTGGTAGTTCTTGTCGCGATCGGGGGTGTTCAGAGGCATGATCACGAGACGGAGGCGGCTGCCCCTGAGGAGCTTCCGAGAAAACCAGTAGAAGCGATCGAACTCGTACAACTCGACCTTCCCAGGCGTGACCAGGTCAGCGCGGTCCACGCCGTGCCGGTGACGCGCCCGCAACTCACTGCGACCGAGATAGATGGTCTCGCCGTCCGGTCGCACCTCGTAGAGGAAAGCCAGGATGTCTGTGTCTGGGACGTTGAGCTCCGTGTAGGCCTCCAGCTTGACATAGCCTGAGACTTCGAGGGCCTCGTCCAGCGGGGGACTGTGGTACACCAGCTTGGGCCCAGGCGCGAATGCCATGCCGCCACTGACGTAGCTGCCGCTCAGGGCCTGCACCCGCTCCCCTTCGGCTTGTGTTTGCCGTGGATCGTGCACGTAGGAATCGACACCGGGCTCAGTGGGTAGCGAGGCGCTGAGTGTACCTGACCGGAACACGTCGTTTGCCCGCCCGCCCTCGGACGACAGATACCACCTCACGGTGTCGGTGGTCACCGATTCCAGACCAGCGGCGTGCTTCCACTCGTTCGACTGCATTACGTAGTAGACCACGCGGTCTCGCAGGATGTCCGGTCTTGGACCGTCCTTGAAGACCCAGTTGAACCAGTCCAGATGCAACTGTTCCATCTCGATCACGCTGTTCTCGCCGAACACCAGGCCACTCAACTCTTTCACGGGTCTGCGCGTCCCGCCGTGGCTCCAGGGGCCGATGACCAGGTAGTGCTGTGCCTTGCCCCTGTCGCGCCCGTGGCGCATGTGATCCTGATAGTACTTCATGGCACCCGGCTGGTCCCCGTCGAAGTACCCGGTAATCGTGAGGATGGGGAGGTCGAACGTCCGGTAGTCTCCCGGACCGGGATTCATGACCTGCCAGAAGGAGTCGTAGTAGGGATGCTCGATCCAGCGCTGGAAGACGCGAGGAGGGAGGCCGGTGAGATCATCCAAGTCGGCGAATGGGCGGTGCTGCTGGTGCTTCTCGAGGTACTTGCCTCGCCAGTAGTCGGTATCTCCAAAGAGCGAACTCTGTGACGCCGCGCCGTTCACGAACGCGAGCCATCGCGCTGCGTAACTCAAGAAGATTCCGCTCGGATTTGGATAGTCCCACCCCGGGTGGACCGAGGCGGTCGGGACGATCGTGCTGAGCGCGGAGGGTCGTTCCCTGAGTGTCTGCCACTGCACCATGCCGCGGTACGAGCCACCCCGCATACCGACGCGGCCATCGCACCAGGGCTGCTGTGCAACCCATTGAACCACGTCGTGACCGTCCGGCCCGTCCTGCTGCAGCGGCCAGAATTCGCCTTCGGATCCGCCACGCCCGCGCGCATCCACATTCACGTACACGTAGCCGTGCTTGGCGAAGAACGTACCACGCTCATGTGCGTCGTCGACAGTGTACGGCGTGAGCGAGAGGATGACCGGACCGGGGTCGTCCAGCCCGAGCGGACGCCACATTCGAGCGTGCAACCGCACACCGTTCCGTACGGGAATGGAGAGGTCCGTGATCTTGATCTGGTATTCCTGCCTATTCGTGCCGCCGTCTGACTGTGCAGGCAGGGGGCCGGCGGGCACGGGCTGCGACAGCACGAGCGCGAGGGCGAGGGGGAAGGCGGAACGCATTGATGTAGCTCCGAAGTTGAGGGTTCAACCGCCGTAAGGTTCCCGCTGTCCCGGTGACCGCCCCGAATCAACCGCGCTCTCGGAAGAGGGGGAACACGTTGCTGAACAGGCGCTGCCGGAGATCGCTCAACACGCTTCGCGTGTCGGGCTTTGGCCTGCCCTCCGGCGAGATGCCGAGGGTATTGAAGGCCGCGATGGCGGCGGCGCCGGACGTCTGGTCCAGATAGATGAATGAGACGAACGCCTTTTGACCTCCAGTGTGACCGATCAGCTGGAGGTCGCCGTGCTGAAGAATGAAGAACGTTAGCCCCATCGATTCTCGCAGTGGCTCGCGGCCTTCGGTCCCAGTGGTATCAAGGGGCAAGTCCACCACGGGCTGCCACATCTCCCGCAGGGATGAGCGAGGGAGGATCGCGTCATATGCGTGTTGCCGCCTCGGGTCGCCCGTGAGGAACGCTAGGTACTTGACCATGTCCGGTATGGCGGCGTTGAGGCCGCCGTTGGAAACGGTGATCCCAGTGTCGAAATCGAGGCCGTTGGTAGTCAGTTCGCCGCCGGTCACGTAGTAGTTGTTGGATCGGTGCGGCAGCAAGTGGTACGGCGTATGGTCGAAGTACGCCCCGTACATCCCGAGAGGTTTGAGGATGTTCTTGTCGACGTACACCTCGTAATCGTCGCCGGTGAGCTCTTCGATGATGCGACCCAAGAAGACGATGCCTGGATTGGAGTAACTGTACCGACTACCGGGCTCAAACAGAACTTGTGTGTAGGGGATCATCGCCACGAGTTGCTGCCACGTCGTCGGCTCGTGAGGGTGCCAGGGCTCGTCTCCGCCCCATGGCCAGGTGGGTCCCCGGAATCCCGCCGAGTGGCTGAGGAGGTGACGGATGGTGATGGCCTCCATGCTGCCGAACGGGTTGTGCACCTTCCGCAGCTCTGGCAGGTAGTGCACGACAGGGTCGTCTAGACTCAACTGTCCGCGATCTCGTAGCTGCATGATGGCGATGCCGGTGAACGTCTTGGTAATGGAGGCCCAGTGGTAGATCGTTGTTTCGTTCACCGGACGCTGTTCGGCTAGATCGGCCATCCCGTAGAACTCCCTCGCCAGCGTCCGGCCCCCGTGGAGAAACCACAGACTGCTGCCGACGATCCCCTCATCCTCGAGGCGGCTGCGGTAGAACTCCTGGATCTCCTGCCAGGCCTGGTCGAACCCGGGGGGACTTTGGGCCACGGTGCGCATGGGGAACAGGACGGCAGCGAGGGTGCACACCAGCAGCGCGCTCCTCCCCAAAGGGTGGTGGCAGTGCTTCATCGTTCGGCTCCGTGAAATAGGCTGGACGGATAGAATCTATGCCCCCTCATCACCCTCTCCCACCTCTCTTCCTTCTCCTCTGTTATTATCTCCTCTCGTGTCTTCCGCTACCTTCACCCCAGCCTGGTGGCTTCCAGGCCGCCATGCCCAGACGCTAGGCGCGCGCCTGCTGCGCTCGCGCCGGGGTGTTCGCTTCCAGCGGGAGCGGCTGGAGCTACCGGACGGGGATTTCCTGGATCTCGATTGGGTGGAGCCTTTGGGCGGTCGGGCAGTCAGGCGGTCGGGCGGTCCGGCGGGCAGTGCCCCGACCGCCCGACCGCCTGACCGCCTGTCCGACCTTCCTCTCGTTATCGTCCTCCATGGTCTCGAAGGCTCCGCGCAGTCGAACTATATGCTCGAGATGTATCGGGCTCTCCACCGGGAGGGGATCGCGGCCGTGGGCCTGAACTTCCGCACCTGCAGTGGCGAACCCAACCGGCTGCCGCGGATGTACCACTCCGGTGAGACCGGCGACCTAGCGTACGTGCTGGCGCAGTTGTGTGAGCGATATCCCGAGCGTCCGCTGGGGGCTGTAGGGTTCTCCCTTGGGGCGAACGTGTTGCTGAAGTACTTGGGGGAGACAGGGGAGAGGGGGGAGGGGATTGGTGGCGGTGGGCGGCAGGGTGCGGCAGAGGGCGGCAGTGGGCCGCTACACGCTGCGGCAGCAATATCGGTGCCCTTCGATCTGTCTGCCGGCGCGGATTACATGGAACGGGGTTTCGCACGGGTGTACCGTTACCAGCTAATGCGCAAGCTCCGCAAGAAGGTTAGGCAGAAGGTGGGATTTCTCCGGTTCCGGATCGACGTGGAACGGGTGCTTGCGGCGCGGAGCTTTCGCGAGTTCGACGATGCCGGAACCGCACCGCTCCACGACTTTGCCGGTGCCGACGACTATTATCGCCGGTCGAGCTGCAGACTGTACCTCGAGTCGATTCGCATCCCGACGCTGCTGGTCCATTCGAAGGACGATCCGTTCCTTCCGGCGTCCGCCGTTCCGGCCGAGGCGGAGCTGGAGCCGAATCCGCAACTCCATCTCAGGATCACGAGCCGTGGCGGGCACGTGGGGTTCGTGACGGGGCCACCGTGGCGGCCGGGGTTTTGGGCCGAGGCGGAGGCGGCACGGTTCCTGGTCCAACACCTGTGAGCCACTGTTGCCTGCTGTGAGCGGTGCGCGGCGGCGGACGGGATACGGTCCGTTCCCGAACGGTTTCGAATCACATCGAGATCCGCCTCAGCGGTAAGCACCCAAGAGCAGTTTGACCATTCGGAGCCTGACAGGGCTGACGTCCAGCCCAGCGCACCGCGCACCGCGCACATTCCTAAGCTCACCGCTCATAATGTCGTTAGATTGCCTGCTTCACATCTCGGAGGAGATCGCCAATGCCAACCAGCAGTGCCACAGCTACCTGGAACGGCGTGCTCAAGTCCGGAAGCGGGTCATACAGTGCGGGGTCCGGGGCGTTCGCGGGTGACTACACATTCGCCACGCGGTTCGAGGGTGCGAAGGGTACCAACCCCGAAGAGCTAATTGCGGCAGCCCATGCTGCATGTCTCAGCATGGCGCTTTCGGCGGGGCTCGAGCGGGCGGGAACCCCTCCGACCAGCATCACGACCACGGCCTCGTGCAGCATAGACATGGTGGAGGGCGCGCCGAAGATCACCACCATGCGATTGAAAGTCCGGGGGCGGGTGGCCGGTATCGATCAGGCCACCTTCGCCAGCGCAGCCGAGGGTGCCAAGAGCAACTGCCCCGTCTCGAAGGCGCTCGCGGGAAACGTCGCGTTCGAACTGGACGCCAAGCTGGAGTCGTGACTGGCACTCCCATCCCGCAGCGCATCCACCGGGACGACCGAGAGGTCGTGATCTGGTGGGATGAGGGCCACGTCGGAAAATACCCCGCCCGCGACCTGCGTCTGAGTTGTCAGTGCGCCGGCTGCGTTGAGGAGATGACAGGCCGACCGCTCCTCGCCCCCGAGTCGGTTCCCAAGGACGTGAGGCCTGTGTCGATCACGCTGGTCGGGAGCTATGCGATTCAGATCGGTTGGAGTGATGGGCATCATGAGGGGATCTATACGTACGAGTACCTGCAATCGATGTGTCCGTGTGGGAGGTGTCGGGGTGAGAAGGGGGAGGCGGGACGGGGGGGAGAGGCGAGTCCGGCATGACTATATGAAGGATGGGAGCCGGGGGTTCAGGAAGCCGCGTGAGAGAGCGGCAGGAGCGGCAGCGGCGGCACGAATAGCACGCGCCCCGCTAATTGCCAACTGCTCATTACTGCAGTTAGTTCGCTGACGGCTGAAGGCTCAGGGCGATCAATGGACCCCATCTGCCACACCCTTGTTGGCGCCACTCTAGCCGAAACCGGGCTCAAGAGACGGACCGCTCTAGGTGCAGCCACCCTCATCATCGGCGCGAACTTGCCCGATCTCGATATCCTGACCTACGTCGACAGCGGCGTCACGGCGCTGTGGTTCCGCCGTGGCGTGACCCACGGTCTTCCAGCCGTGGTGCTGCTGCCGTTGCTGCTTACGGGCGGGATGCTCGCATGGGATCGGCTCGTCCGACGACGGGGACGCCCTCCGCCCGTACACGTCGCTCCCTTGCAGATTCTGTTGCTCGCGTTTATCGCGGTCGTCACTCACCCCGTGCTGGACTTCATGAACACGTACGGGATGCGATGGCTGATGCCGTTCTCAGACGCGTGGTACTACGGCGATACGCTCTTCATCGTGGATCCCTGGATCTGGGCTGTCTTGGTGGCGGGCATCTACCTTGCGCGCAAGCGGCCATCGGCGCCCGTCCGCCGGTTCCTCCGCTCGCCAGCGGCTGCTAGCCTTGGGGCGCTCGCACTGTACATCGCCGCGATGGCGACCTCCAACGTGGTGGCCCGGAGTCTAGTCACGCGCTCGCTACTGGAGGCGGGATATGATTCACCTGCGCGCCTCATGGTCGCGCCGCGTCCGGTTACTCCCTTCCGGCGCTGGGTCGTGATACAAGACGGTGAACTCTACCGCTTCGGTACCTTCCACTGGTTCCGGCGACCGCAGTTCGACCTGGAGGGCTACACGTACGAACGCCACCCATCCACGCCTGCCGCTGCCGTGGCCACCAGGGGACCGCGTGTACGCAAATTCCTGAGCTGGGCGCGGTTTCCGTATTCCATAGTAGAGGAGCGCACAGACCGCTACCTGATCCACGTCGGTGATGCGCGCTACACGGTGGACCCGGAAGCGTCCTGGGCGGCGATCACTGTTGAGGTAGAGAAGTAGGTCGGTCGCCGAGGTCCCTGGCAGGTGCAAACAACGAGCGGACGGTGACAACCATCCGCTCGTCTTGTCGGTCTGCCCGTCGGCCTAACCGGCCGGCGGCTGCCGGCCTATCCCAGCACCAAGTCAGCCATGGCCGGTTCTGCAGCGGCCACTGTGATCTGATTCCACGGCGCCGCCTGCGCTCGGTTGTATCGTTGCACGGCGTGAATGGCATTGCGCACGCCGGAGAGGACCGAGCGCTCGAAGTCAGGCGGCAGATGATCCACCTTCGCCGGGAGGGAGACTGTCGCGACAAAGTCGTTCAAGTAGCACCGGCGATCGGACGCCCTGCCGTCATGCCTCGCCAGCATGCGGTTGTGGGAGATCTCAACATCCAGGCGGACCGTCTCGCGGTACCGGAACAACTGAGCCACCACATGCCCTCGCCCAATGCCATCGGGGAACCGGATTCGAGTCGCGAGGCGGTAGCCTGCCTCGTCGGACTCGCAGGTGACCGCTTCCGCCGGCGCGATGTGCTGCAACAGAGCCTCCACGACGGGTACGAGCGACTCGACCGTTTCGTCGAGTTCCCGATAGATGAGGCCAAGGCTGCTCTCGGTGCATCCCGTCATCGTTGGCTCCAAACACGTATACAACTTCAAGTCCGGCTCTTGTGAATGGTCGTTCCTACCCATCATTACCGCCAGAACCGTGCCAGAGTTCCGGCGACGCGCGCACTATCGGGAAGCTATTTCAACATAAGTGATTGCAGATCGCGGCCGCGTCACTGCCGTTTGCCGTGCCCCTTGCGGGGTGACACACGGTGTCTCGACTTGGGTACATGTTGGCGTTTTGCCAATCGGTTGCAAGTGACGCGGATCACTTTCCGTTTGCCTGGCGGTCCAAGGCGGGTTGCGGTGGGAGGGGCAGGGAGAGAGAGCCGTGGCAGAGACACGTAGAAGACTGCAGACGGCGGAAACACTATTGCCTGGCTACAATCTCTGCTGCGCGGAATAGCTGATCAGTCGCTTGCAGGATCTTCCCTCTCAGTCGTGGCGGGTAGTTGGGACGTTGGTTCAGAAACTCCCGTACGATGGCCGCCGCCCTGGGCGAGCGGTGGCCTCCCAGGGTCGCGTTGAGCCAGCGCAGGGGAAAGAAGATGTCTCCGGTCCGCTGGATCTCCTCCAGCAGACCGAGACTCGGCCCAATGTACTTCTCGGATTGGGCAGCCCGGAGCGGGTGGTGCAGATACGACACTGCCGAGAGCACCCACGGCTCGTGCTCGCGGTTTGTAGCTTCCTTGAAGCTCTCGAACACCGAGTCTCTGACCGACTGGTCGGCAGAGAGGGCCGGGATCACGAAGGCAAAGCGCGCCCGGCGATCGGGGTTGTTGATTCGCCCCAGCTGCTCCACCAAGATCGCTTGCGAGTTGGCAACCTCCCGGATGGCGAGGGCTTCAGCGAGGGCCGTGTAGCGTTGCTCCGATAGTGGCAAGCCCGCAATCTCCTGTTCCTTGCGCCAGATGCGCATCAGGCGGGTCACCGCCTGGGATGTGATTGCCAACGAGACGTAGGTGTCGAAATAGGCCGCTTTGAGACTGGAGCGCTCAGCCCGCTCCAACTCAGCCCACAACAGTGCCTCAATGGTAGGAGCTAGGCTGTCTCGCTCCTCTGCCGCGAGGAAGCGCCAGTATGCTGTGCGAAGTGAGCCCAGTATCTGTTGAACGTTCTGCTCGTCCGATTCCAGCGGTAGGGCGCGAAGGGCTGTGTTGACGAGCTCGCCTGGTCGGACCGTGCCGTGCAGCAGCGATTCCCAGAGTGCCATCCAGGCCACGCTGCGCACGAGCGGGTCCTCGACATCCTCGAGATGCTGCAGCAGGTGGCTGCGGCTCTTCGGATCGAGAGGGAACAGCCCGTATCCCAGGCCATCGGCTCCGGCAAGCACGAAGTCCGGCGCAGGCAACCCGACGGCTTGGGGGATGTCGATCTTCGGATCGCTCAAATGCGCTGGGAATGACCGCGAGCCGTCGCGGTATCCCAATACCACCGCCAAGTGCTGGTTCCAGGCAAGTTCCCGGTCCCACGGATCGATCTGGCTGAGCTGCATGCGTGCGATCCGTCCGTCGCCGCCGAGGGCTAGATCTGCTGAGATCGTGGGCCGGCCAGGTTTGTCAATCCAGGTGCGGCTCCACGCCCTGAGGTCCTCGTCCGACAGATCGTCCAAGATGGCAATCAGGTCGGACCAGGTTGCATTGCCGAACGCCGAGCTCTGCAGGTATTCCTGCAGTCCGTCACGCATCGTATCGTCGCCGATTAGGCGCTCGAGGTGCTGCATCACGATGGGCGCCTTCTGGTAGATGATGGCGCCGTACAGGGTGCCCGCCTCCTTGAGATTCGCCAGATCCTGGCGAATGGGGTTCGCTCCGGCCGTGCGGTCGACGGCGTAGGCCCGCGGATGATGGGCGAGGAAGAAACGGAGGTCGTGGTCGACTTCAGGGAAGGACGGGTTCACGATCTTCGCCGCCATGAAGTTCGCAAACACCTCCTTCATCCAGACATCGTTGAACCACTCCATCGTCACCAGATCGCCGAACCACATGTGAGCCGTTTCGTGCGAGATGAGGCTGGCGCGGCCCAGGAGCTGATTCTGTGTCGGCGACTCGTCTAGGAAGAGACTCGACGCCCGGTAGAGGATCGCACCGGGGTGTTCCATGCCACCGTACTGGAACGACGGGATCGCGACGAAATCGAACTTCTCGAACGGGTAAGGAATGTCGGTATAATCCTCCAGCCACTCCAGCGCTGTTGCGTGGAGGTCGAAGATCGCCTCACGGTTGCGCTTCAGCTTCTCGACATCGGTCTCTCGATGGTACAGCCGCAGCGTGCGACCTGTCCGTTCCGCCGTTTCCACCTGGAACTCGCCCGCCGCAAAGGCGAGTAGGTAGGTGCTCAACGGTCTCGTCTCCTGAAAGGCTAGATGCTTGCGTTCTGCGGCCGTCTCACTGCGGGCAAGCGGCGCGTTTGCCACTGCCTCCCACGAGGCGGGAATCTCCAGCGTCAGCTGGTACGTCGCCTTCAGGTTCGGTTGGTCGAAACACGGAATCGCGGAGGAGGCCCGATCGGGGACGAAGAGGGTGTAGAGGAAGTCCTGATTCCGGTTCAGTGCGGCGTCGCCGGCCAGAAACTCGATCTCGATCAGATTCTCGCCTTTGGTGAGGACCGAAGCAGGAACGACGATGTGGCCGTTGGTGACCTCGTAGGGCACAGCCTCGCCGAAGGCGGAGACTGCCAGGACGCTCCCGTCCGGTGCGGTGAAGTCCAGCACCAAGGGCTGGTTCTCATCGCGCAGCGCGAAGCGGATCGATTCGGTGCCGGTGATTCGCTGACCCAGAGCGGCGGGCACCCTCAGCGTGATCCCGTAGCGGACGTCCGAGATGGTGCGAACCCGATGCCGTGCTAGCTCCCATGAAACACCGGGGGAGGTATCGGGGGGCGAGGCACCGCAGGCGGCCAACACGAGCGCCAATGACGCGGGAAGCGGGAGGAGGCAAGGGCGAAGGCCGGAGCAGCGGGTAGGCAGCGCAGCGGGTGTCATGCAATCATCTCCGGGTGCCGTGGGCAGTGGTCATTGTCGGGTCCGTTAGTGGAGCGCCTCACCCTAGCCTCCCGACCGGCACTCCCTTACAATCCACTCCTACATGATCGACCGAACAACTCCGCTTTCGCCAGTCCTCGATACGTTCGACCGGCGGCTGGACAGCCTGAGGGTGTCGGTGACGGATCGCTGCAACCTCCGGTGTCGCTACTGTATGCCGGAGGAAGAGTATGTCTGGCTGCCGCGGGAGTCGATCCTCAGCTACGAGGAGGCCAATCGGCTCGTCGGGGTGTTCAGCTCCCTCGGCGTCTCCAAGGTGCGGATAACCGGTGGCGAGCCCCTGCTGCGCCGCGACCTTGCGAGATTGATTGCCTTGATCAACGGTAATGAGCGGATCGGCGACCTCGCGATGACCACGAACGGACTGCTCCTGGCGGAGTCCGCCGACCAACTCAAAGATGCCGGACTCGGCAGGATCACAGTGAGTCTCGATACGCTCAGGCCCGAGCGGTTCCGCGACTTCGCCCGCCGCGCCCGCCTGGACCATGTCTTGGAAGGGATCGAGGCCCTCCAGGCGGCGGGCTTCCAAGATACCAAGATCAACACTGTGGTCGTTCGCGGCTTCAACGATGACGAGATTGTCGATCTGCTCGAGTTCGGCCGGGCGAAACGGGTCGAGGTTCGCTTCATCGAATACATGGACGTGGGGGGCGCCACGCAGTGGTCCTGGGAGGACGTTGTTCCGCGGGCTGAGATTCTCGAGGCGGTGCGGCGATCCCTCGGCGAGGTTGAGGCTTTGGAGCGTCCGGTAGGCCGGGGGGCACCGGCGGAACAATTCGCTCTGCGCGATGGCACGGTGTTCGGAATCATCTCCTCCACGACCGAGCCGTTCTGCCGCGGCTGTGGCCGGAGTCGGATCACCGCGGATGGCATGTGGCTGCTCTGTCTCTACGCAGATACCGGGACGGACCTCAAGAAGCTACTACGGACCGGGCTGTCGGATGATGAGATCGCTGCCGTGATCAGGGAGGTCTGGCATAGCCGCACGGCTCGCGGGGCAGAGGAGCGCTTGACCGCCCCGGATCGGGGTCCACTGTATAAGGTGGAGGGGCTCCGCCGGGACCCGCATCGGGAGATGCATACGAGAGGAGGCTAGGATGGCCCTCCAGTGGCTGGCGCGGGGGGAGGTGGGGGAGCCGGGGCAGTGGGGGCAGTACCATCAGGCAGTCTCCGCTGCCCCGCCTGCCCCCTCTCCCGCTGACCGCTTACGCTGGGGCCCGACTTCGTCGCTTGCTCTGCTGACGTGCGTCCTCGTCGCCTGCTCCCAGAAACCACCCCCCGACTATGCCCCCGATCCCGGCCTGGTGGCGGAGATCGCCGAGCTCCGGATGGTCACCCGCCCCCAGCAGGCCTGTCCAGGCGAGACGATTGAGGCGGAGTACGAGGCCGTCCTGGGCGATGGGCGGGTGATCCCGTTCGCTCGCAAGTACGACAAGGACCGCCCGCCGGCCCTCCACGTCATGTTTCTCCGGCTGTCCAGTCCCGAGGCGGACGCGGAGAGTGATGGCGACTGGGACACGGATCCGGACCCCCTGGCGAGCGCGATGGAGGGGTTTCGGCTCCGGGCGGAGCTCTTGGCCAGGCCGTCGCTCGGTATCTCGGCGGTTGTCGCCCCCGAGTACTCTTGCTTGTCCCACGCCTTCCGGTTCGAAGGGCGGCGCGGTGCCCGTGGGCAACCAGGATTCCCTGGTCCGGACGTGCTCGTGCGGGTCGATATCCTCAGCTCGCCGTTCTACGAGAGGTTACTGGTGGCTTCTATCGAAGTGGGGCAGGCTCCGCCGTTTTACGCGCTGTATGACGCCGACGCAGTCCCACCATCGGATTGGCTGGTGCTGGAGTCCCGGGGTGGTCGTGGGGGGCGGGGGGTGGACGGTGCGACGGGTGCCGAAGGGGCGGCGGGTACTGCCGGCTGTCCCGGTGGCGTGGGCGGGGCGGGTGGCGCGGGGGGGAACGGAGGCGCCGGTGGCCCAGGTGGGCCGGGTGGGCATGTCACAGTGATGGCCCCAAGTGAGCAGCCGTACCTAGCGGGGATCGTGGACGCACGCAGTCCTGGGGGGTTGGGCGGCAAGGGTGGTCGGGCCGGCAAGCCTGGTCCGGGCGGTGCTGGGGGCAAGGGCACCACTAGCGGCGGGCGCCGGTGCGCCGACGGTGATCCGGGGCCTCCTGGGCAGGAGGGGAAGGCCGGCGCTGAAGGCTCCCGGGGTAGTCCTGGTCCCCGGGCTCGGGTGATCACTGTCTCGGCCGCCGATGTCTTCGCTCGGCCGGTTCCGCCGAGTCTGCAGGCGCTCTTAGATTACGCCCGCCATCGCGACTGAACTGGTCAGGTTCTTGAGAGATCTTCATACGCTGTTCATGAAGAGTGCTGAGCGGGCTGTGTATAGATCGTGGTGGTGGGAAGTGGAGGTGGTAGCCTGCGGGGTGCCACTTTCTGCTTCCCGCTTTCCACATGCGTTGGGTCACTACTGGTAATCAGGAGCTAGGCTCGTGATCGTTGCCGTTCCCAAAGAGACCACTGCCGGTGAGCGCCGGGTGGCCCTGTCCCCTGACATCGTGAAGCGATTGGTGGGGCAGGCTCTCGAGGTCCACGTCGAGCATGACGCCGGCCTCGGGGCGTCCTTCTCCGACGAGGCGTATTCGTCGGTCGGCGCCAAGATCATCCGCGACCCTGAGGCCGTGTGGCGTGAGGCGGACGTCGTGCTCACGGTGAACCGCCCCACCAGCGACGCCGCCTCGGGGCGCAACGAGGCGGCACTGCTGCGGGAGGGTGCCGTGGTGGTAGGTATGCTCCAGCCGTCGACCAATCCCGATCTGGTCCGGGCGCTCGAGCGCGGCAAGGTCACGGCATTCAGCCTCGATGCGCTCCCCCGTATCAGCCGCGCCCAGTCCATGGATGCCCTCTCCTCGATGAGCACCATCGCCGGCTACAAGGCGGTGCTCCTGGCATCCGCCCAGCTCGGGAAGTTCTTCCCGATGCTGATCACTGCGGCGGGAACGGTCGCGCCAGCGAAGGTACTGGTCCTGGGCGCAGGGGTAGCCGGCCTCCAGGCCATCGCCACCGCCCGTCGGTTAGGCGCGGTGGTCTCGGCGTTCGACGTCCGCCCGGTGGTGAAGGAGCAGGTAGAGAGCCTGGGTGCCAAGTTCCTCGTCGCCGAGGCGGTGACCGAGGCCGAGGGTGAGGGAGGGTACGCGAAGGAGCTCTCTGAGGAGCAGCACCAGCGCGAGCTGGAGCTGATTCACAGCAGTATCAAAGACATGGATGTCGTGATCACGACGGCCTTGATCCCGGGCAAACCGGCGCCGCTGCTGATCACCGAGGCCATGGTGAAGGACATGCGGCCGGGCTCGGTGATCGTGGACCTCGCATCGGAGATGGGAGGCAACTGTGAGCTCACGGTGAAGGGTGAGACCGTGGAGCGTCATGCTGTCACGATCATGGGGCCGCTCAACCTGCCGGGCGGCACGCCGGTCCATGCGAGTCAGATGTATGCGAAGAACATGTCGGCTTTCCTAGCCTTGGTGATCAAGGAGGGGAAGCTCAACCTCGACTTCGAGGATGAGGTCGTCAGCGGCACCTGCATCACGCACGGCGGCCGTGTGGTACACGAGGCTACTCGGCAGACGTTAGAGGAGGCAAAGGTTCATGGTTGAGGAGCTGGTCGTCCTGTTGGTCATCTTCGTGCTGGCGATGTTCGTCGGCTTCGAGGTGATCACCAAGGTTCCCCCCACCCTGCACACGCCCTTGATGTCGGGGTCCAATGCCATCTCGGGGATCACCATCATCGGCGCGCTGGTCATCGCCGGCCGCGGCGACACCACCGTCACGTCCATCCTCGGCCTCCTGGCCGTGATCTTCGCGATGATCAACGTGGTGGGCGGCTTCATGGTGACGGACCGGATGCTGCAGATGTTCAAGCGTAGACCTGAGGAGAATGAGTGATGGCCGCGCTAGTCAAACTGTTCTATCTGCTCGCGGCTGTCCTCTTCATCTTCGGCCTCAAGCGCCTGAGCTCACCTGCGACCGCTCGATCCGGGAACTGGCTCGCCTCGGTGGGGATGCTGATTGCCATCGTGGTCACGCTCTTGTTTCAGGGGATCCTGACGTGGCAGATGATCATTGTGGGCATGATCATTGGTTCGCTGATCGGCGCCACGTTTGCCCGAATGGTGAAGATGACTGCGATGCCCCAGATGGTGGCTCTGTTGAACGGGTTCGGCGGCGGAGCATCGGCGGTGGTGGCGAGTGCCGAGTACGCGCGGTTCCTGGACGCGGGTAGTGCGATCCCTCTCAACACGGGTATCACGATCCAACTCAGTGTGTTGGTGGGAAGCCTCACGTTCTCCGGTAGCGTCATCGCCTTCGCGAAGCTGCAAGAGTTGGTGACGGGACGAGCGGTCACGTACCCGCTCCAGAAGACGCTCAACGCGATACTGTTGGCTGTGATCGTCGGGCTAGTGGTCTGGCTCGTGGTGACGCCGCAGAATCCGACCGCCTACGTGGTGCTCGCGGGGCTTGCCTTCCTGCTCGGAATGCTATCGGTGATCCCCATCGGCGGTGCCGATATGCCCGTAGTGATCTCGCTGCTCAACTCGTACTCGGGCATTGCAGCAGCCCTGACGGGCTTCGTCATTAGTAACGAGGGATTGATCATCAGTGGGGCACTGGTCGGTGCGTCGGGGCTGATCCTCACCAACATCATGTGCCGGGCGATGAACCGGTCACTGGCGAACGTGCTGTTTGGCGCGTTTGGCGCCACGGTGGCGGAGATCGGGCCGGCGGGCGCACCGGGCGGGAAGAGCGTGCGATCGATCACGCACGAGGACGCGGCGACGATGATGGCGTACGCACGGCAGGTTGTGTTCGCCCCGGGATACGGACTCGCCGTCGCCCAAGCGCAACACGAGGTGCGTGAGCTGGCTGATCTGCTCCAGGATCGGGGTGTCGAGGTGAAATACGCGATTCACCCCGTGGCTGGGCGCATGCCGGGGCACATGAACGTGCTCCTGGCGGAGGCGGACGTGCCGTACGACCAGTTGTTCGACATGGATCACATCAATCCTGAGTTCGACCGCACCGACGTGTCGGTAGTGATCGGTGCCAATGACGTGGTTAATCCGGCGGCGCGCCACGACCGCAGCAGCCCGCTGTACGGTATGCCAATCCTGGACGTCGACAAGTCCCACCACACAATCGTGATGAAGCGGAGCATGCGTCCGGGCTTCGCCGGCGTGGACAACGAGCTGTTCTACGACGAGAAGACGTCGATGCTGTTCGGCGACGCGAGGGATTCTTTCAAGAAGCTGATAACGGAGGTTCAGGAAGTCTAATCTCTGGTGAGCGGTGCGCGGTCTGTCGTCTAGTCGTTTGTGGTTATGTGGTTCGCTCCGCGAGCAAGGGTGCGGACCAGTGCCTCGGAACGGACTACCAGACCACACACAACCAGACCGCACGCGCTTAGGCCACAGCCCGCCACCCGCTCCAGGCTCACCGCGTACCGCGCGCCGCTCCCCGCTCCCCGCTCACCTGCCGTACGTGCCCATCGTCTTCGCCTCTTCCAGTACGTGGCCCTTCATCGCCTCGAGTAGGGCGGCCTTGGTCGCCCCCGCGGCTACGTCCAACTCCGTGTCCAGGGCGTACAGGGTGAAGAAGTAGCGGTGGGGAGGGCCTTTTGGTGGGCAGGGTCCGCCGTAGCCGATCTTGCGGAAGTCGTTGATTCCCTGCCGTGCTGGGACCGGGCGGGAGGTCTCCGGCTCTTTTGGGAAGTCGGCGGGGAGGGTGGTGATCGACGGTGGAACTTTGTACAGCACCCAATGCACCCACGTGCCGGCGGGGGCGTCGGGATCATCCGCGATCAACGCCAACTCCTTGGCGCCCGCGGGTGGGCCGGTCACCACGAGGGGCGGTGACATGTCGGCTCCGTCACAGGTGTGTGCACGGGGTATTGGACCGCCGTCAGCGAATGCGGGACTTGAGATCTCAAGCATCAGGGTGCGCCTCCTGAGAGCCGTGCGAGCCGCGCCCCTCCGGGCCGCCGACGTGCGGCGGTAGGTGGGGCGAGCCGAGGCTCTTCTTACTGCGTCGCGATCGCAGTGCGGGATAGCCCACCGCACCGCAGGACGGACAGCATTCGGCCATGAGCTTCATCGCCGCTGCGCAGACGCAGCAGCGTGGCTGCTCCGGGGTCGACCGCGCGTCATGGGCTTCTGGGAACTCGAACCCACAACTGCAGCGGAGCATCAGCGGCGTGAGTTCTGCTCCACACTCGGGGCAGTATCGTTTCATTGACTAGCTTCCCTGCGTGGCGCAGATGCTATACTTGCGCCTGTGGATGTTCGATCCGTAACTTGGGGGCCATTCGAGCCCGGCGAGGTGACAGGTGACGATGTGCCACATCCCCGCGAGGGAGCAATGAGCTGGATGAGAGCGTTGGCACCCAGGGTGGCCCCACGGTATGTGTGGAATCTGTGGCGCAAGAATCCCCTCACAGTCTCGTTCGAGGTCACGCATGCCTGCACCGCCAACTGCTGGCACTGCAATTGGGGCGGACGTATCAAGGAGACACGCCGGACTGCTGAGGAATATGGCGCGATCTGCCGGGAGCTCAAGCCGCTCATGGTGAACCTCTCCGGCGGCGAGCCGATGGCGCGGGGCGACTTGGATGAAATCATCAGCGCAGTGGCGAACCCGGGCCGTCTCCCCGTGGTGGTGGTGGTAACGAATGCCTCGCAGTTGACGCCGGAGCGTTTCCTCAGGCTCAAAGCCGCTGGGATGCATCAACTCTCGGTTTCCATTGATTATCCCGACGACCGTCACAGCGAGTTCCGGCGTATCCCTGGGCTGTTCGACCGCATGGCTGAGACGGTTCCCCAATGCAGGAAGCTGGCAGGTGAAGGTGACGTGCTCCTCAATTGTTGTGTCACCACCTGGAACTATCGGGCCGTGCCGGACGTTGTGCGTCTCGCCAAACAATGGGGTGTATTCCTCAACTTTTCCTGCTACACGATGCTGCGGACGGACGACGCTGCAGGGTCGTTCAGGGACGCTGACTCTGCGCGCGAGCTGAAGGCGGTCATTCAGGAGGTCATTGACCTCAAGCGCGCCGGCATGCCCGTCTACACGTCCGAGCGCACTCTGTGGAAATTCTACAGGTTTCTGGTGCGAGGACACATGGATGGCTGCAAGGCCGGTTACCGATTCCTGGTCGTCAATCCGGATGGGCGCCTCACCCCGTGCGCCATGGTGATGGCGTACTTCAACGATCACCGTACCATGCAGCGCGAGTTCTCGTGCACGAATACCTGCGGCGCGTGCTATATCAGCACACGAGCGAATGCTGAGAAGACACTGCGCGAAACGATCGTGGACAACTTGGGATTCGTTCGCGGTTTCTTCAACTCGCACTAGCTGCGAGCATCTTCCCGACACACCCTGAGGCGAGTGGGCGGCCGGTACGGCGCGGGTCGCCGCTGCTGCGGGGTGTCAGCGCGCCGTGGGCGGCACGCGGGTGGAAGTGAGCTCAAGTTGCTCCTCCGACACCAGCTCCCTTCCGTGATCGAGAACGGTATCCGCCAGCAACCGCTCGCCGCGGGCCAGGCGGCGGACGACGACGATGGCGGTAGTGCCCACGATGAAGCCTATGATGATGCTTGTCGGTATGCGCAATGCTGCACCCAGCCAAGCGTACGCGAGCAGCCGCGGAAACCTGCCGACGGCCGTGGCGGTCATGAACTGCCGCAGCGGATACATATCGAAGATGGCCACGATGCGAATCGCCCAGAACGGCAGTGGAGTAAACGCAAAGAATGCCACTGTTGTGAAGGGAGCTCGCGCAAAAAGTGCGATGCCATTGCGCATCCAACGATGTTCTTTGAGTCTGGTGAACACCTGCCGGTTGAGGACCCACGAGTACAGGTGCCAGTTCAGGTACTCCATATACAGGTAGACCGTGAGTGCGACCAAAGTGACCCAGATCGGGCTCTCGTACTTTGCGGCCTCCATGACCAGAGGTTCCCAGACCGTCGGCGTGATCGGGCTGAGCGGGCTGTTTGCTGGAATGGCCACTACAGCGAGCCAGACTAGAGGCACCAGTCGCGGAAACAGGATCACGGTTGGGATGCCCAACAGCGCCACGGCACCGGTGGCTCTAATGAAAACGTCCCAGCGGCGATGGCCTCGCTGCTTCCCGAACGCTGCCGCGAAGCGTCTCACGAGCGGCCGTGATCGTGACGCCCCAGTCGGCGCGCCGTGTACCGCTTCACCAGGCATTCGACGTCCTAAGCACGGGGGGAATCCTCCGTGAACGGCTCGAACCGTCCGGTTTCGAGCGATCGGTAGGCGGCAGCTACCAGTGCCAGATCGCGGCGCGCCACAGCCAGCGACATCGCTGGTGGTCGGCCGTCGCGGACGCACGCCACGAAGTGCTTGAGCATCCCGCGGTAGCCCATGATGTCCGGTAGACCCCGCAAGCGCAGACGCCTCCGGTGACCCAGCACCAGCACGAACAGGCCGTTGGTCTCAAAGTGAATGTTCCCCTCGGTACCGTAGATCTTCGAGATGCTGAGGCCGCCGATCCGGTTAGCCAGGTTCCACGAATGTAGCAGCTTGCCCACGGCCCCGTCGGTAAACTTGACAAGCACCTGCAGGCTGTCCTCGAAAGGTGCCAGCAGGGTATATCGCTGCTCTGGCCGTACCGCCAGCACCTGTCGCGCATCGCCACCCAACTGTAGCAGCAGATTGATCCAGTGCACCCCTCCCTCGAGCAGTGCCCCGCCGCCCATCATAACGGGGTCGGCCCGCCAGCCGCCAATCTTGCTCCGGCCGGTACGATTGAGCTCAATGAAAAGCGGTGCGCCGATGTCACCCCGGTCGAGGTGCTCACGTAGCACCCGGACCAGAGGCTTGAAGAAGTAGTTCTCGGCCACCATCGCGATCACGCCAGCCTCGGCCACTGCGTTCTCGATCTCCTTCAGTTCTGCCAGATTTCGTGCCACCGGCTTCTCGATCAGCAGAGGCTTCCCATGGCGGGCCGCAAGGCGGGCGTGTTCGGCGTGCAAGGCATGCGGTGTCGTGATCAACACGGCGTCCGTCCGAGGATCGCTACAGGCCTCCTCGTAGCTCCCAAACGCCGCGACGCCGCCGAACCTGCGCCGATATTGTTCGGCTTTCTGGAGCGACCGGCTGGCGTATGAGAGCTGGACTCGTGGGCGGAGCGTCCGGGCAACACGGCTGTGCAGCCGCGCGATCTTCCCGCAGCCCACGATGCAGAGATGGACCTGCTTCACCGCTCGCGATGCTGCACGACTTCGTCCCACTGTTCGGCAATGTACTGCCCGACTCGCAACCCATTCGCCGCGATCGTCAGGCTTGGATTTACCCCGCCCGAGGAAGGCATGAAGCTTCCGTCGACCACGAACAGATTCGGGATGCCGAAGAAGCGGCACCAGGAATCGAGAACGGCGTACGCCGGGCTAGTGCCGAAGCGGCATGTACCCATGGCATGGGAGTACGTGTGGACGGGCGAACGAAACTGCACCAGTGCGCCCGCCTTCCGGAGAATGCGTCTCGCCTCCCGGTACAGGGCCTGCCGGGCCCTGAGGTCGCGTCGGGAGTATTTGTGAAATACGCGGACTACGGGCATGCCATACCGATCCCTGGCCTGCGGGTGCAGATCGACCCGGTTCTCCCAGTTCGCCAGATCCTGAGCCAGGCAGAGTAGATAAGCCTGGTACGGCAGGGTCTTGACTCCGCACCACCGAGCCGGGAGCGGATACGGAGCTGTGTGTTCGATTAACTCCGGTGGCGGCGTCTGTAGCGCCTGCATCATACCCCAGGGCCCCTGCGGCCGCCTGCCCGGCTGTCCGAAGTAGAAGTCGGTGATCGCCACCTGCTTGTGGAACTGGCGTTCGGGATTCGTCTTGAAGGGGAAGATCCCGATTACTATTCCGCTGCAGTGGCGCATCAGGTACCGACCAACGAGTCTCCCGTGGGGCTCGACCCGGTCGAGGCCGGAGCGCAGTAACAGGGCCGCAGAGGCGATCGCGCCGCCACTCACCACGCAGAGATCGCAGCGAACGGTGTACGTGTCTCCGGTTCGGAGACTAAGGCACTCGATGCCCCTTACGCGGTTGCCATCCACCAGCAGGCACTTGGCGACGGTCCGGTCGCGGATCTCGCCGCCGCAGCGGCTCACTTCTGGCAGCAGGGTTACCGCCAGGTCGTTCTTTGCCGAGATCCTGCACGGAAACAGATCGCATGTCATGCACATGACGCATCTCGGCCGCTGGCGCCTTCCGTTGAAGTTGATGGCGAGCGGGATGGGGAAGGGGCGAAGTCCGAGATTCCGGGCGGCGTCGGCGAGGCGCCGGGCCGACGATCCGAAGGGGGGTGGCGGTTCTGGGTAGGGACCGCTCCGAGGTGGTTCTGTGGGATCGGATCCGTCAACGCCCGCTACGCCGATGGTGAGTTCGGCCTCGTCGTACCATGGCGCCAGGTCCTCGTAGCGGATCGGCCAATCCATCCGGGGCGGCGATCCGTGGTCGGTCTGGTTGAATTGTGCAGACGGGGCGAAATCCTCGGTGCGCAGCCGGAACGAAGCGCCGCCGTAGAAGACCGATGCCCCACCCACGGCGTGGTTGGGATAGACCAGCTTGCGACCCCGCCGCTCGTCCACCTCCTGTGGGCTGCCGCCCCGGTATTTCCCTCGGACGTGAATGGCGAGTGGATCCCACGCCGTCTGATCGCGCTCCACCCAGGGTCCGCGCTCCAGCAACAGTACGCTGAGGCCAGCCTTCGCCAGCTTGAATGCGACGGCGCTCCCGCCGAAGCCGGTACCGATGACGACGGCGTCCCAGTTCTGCTTCACTGTTCGTTGTGGGTGACGCTCCGCACCATACTGTGGCGCGGCACCGCCGCTGCGCGGAGAAGGTCACCACCATTCGTCCGTCCCGTCACTTCGGTTTCTCCGCTAGTCTGCGAGGCCTCTGGTGGGTGCACCGCCAGCCCCACAACCCCACCTCCACTTACCCGTGCGCGCTCCAAACCTAATCCGGCGTGCCACACGAAGCCACTCGCAAGTGTGCGGATCCGGCCGAAGCGCCACCACTCGTCATTCATGCCCCACCCAGTACGCCGATGGCGTATAGCCGGTAGAGGAAGAAAATGACTACGGCACCCTCCACCAGCCAAGAGATGGGCTGCTTGTAGTAGCCGACGTACATCTCGCTGCCCCAGTAGCCGGTGTGCTGCCACAAGGCCAGGCTGTACTTCTTCTTGTAGAACGGCCAGAGCAGGGGCAGGCCGACTGTGCTCCCGATGTCCGCTGCGAAGTGCGCCATGATCGCCGCGAAACTGAAAACGGCGTAGTGCGGCGAGACCAAGGCCACGACGGCGCTCACAGCCACTGCGAACAAGATGCTGTGGGTCAGCGTGCAGTGGAACTCCGGTTTCGCAAACCCGGCACGCACAGCCAAAGAGTCCGCGTTCGGCAGGAAGTGCATACCCAGGCATAGGACAATGGTCCTGGGACTCCAGTCGTATGTAGCGATCGACAGGGCCAAGGGAACATGGCCGAGCTGCATCTGCGTTTCTCCACCGTGAGGGTCGTACGCTTCAGAGATGGTGGCGGGTGACGCCGCGTCAGTCTTCGGGGTCCACCTGCCGCCGGTCGCGCTTGAGTGCACTACGCTGGCGTTTCGCGGCCAGCCGTTTCTCGATTGCCGAGCGTGGGGGTTTGGTCTCTTTCCGAGGTTTGGGCGTCTTGAGTGCCTCGGCAACCAAGGCAGTGAGCCGGCCGACGGCGGCTTCGCGATTCTGGAGCTGGCTGCGGCGTTCGTCGGCTGCCACTCGCAAGTTGCCGCGGGAGTCGATGCGGTTGCCGAGCCGGCGCAACAGACGCTCGCGCTGTTCCTCGGAGAGACTAGGGCTCCGCACGACGTTCCACCGCACTTCAACGCGGGTGGATGTCTTGTTCACATGTTGTCCGCCGGGGCCGCCTGCCCGGCTGACCTGGAAGCGAAGCTCGTCGGGCGGTACGGTGAACGACATGGCCACGCAAGATAGTGTGGTCGAGCAGTGGCAAGCCATAGCTGGCGCGTTTGTCCACGTGGAGGCAGGTTGTTGGGCGTGAGCGTTAACGCGGTTCGGGGTGTCGCCGACGGTCCCTTGGCCGTCGTGCTCTCCGGCGGCGGCGCGAGGGCGGCCTATCAGGTCGGTGTGCTGG
>WVYX01000082.1:99365-104225 GCA_011772755.1 Gemmatimonadales bacterium | reverse complement strand
TCGGCCGGCGCCATCAATGCCGTCTACCTGGCGGGGCACGCGGGGCCCTTCCGGCAGGCCGTGGATGGTCTTCGAGCCGAGTGGCAGCAGCTCACCCCCGACAGGGTGTACTCCGTGCCCACCTTCCGGTTTGGGCGCTCCCTGATACGCTGGACACTCGACATGCTGTTCCGTCGGCGGACGGGTCCCCCGGCGCTCCGGGGCGTGATGGACATGGACCCGCTGCGAGAGTTCCTCCGTGAGTGCGTCAAGTTCGACGCCATCCAGCGGAACATCGAACAGGAAAGTCTGCGAGCGATCGCCTTGAGCGCCACCTGCTACGGCACCGGCCAAACAGTAACCTTCGTCCAGGGCGCGGGCGATGTGCCCACGTGGCAGCGGCACATGAGGGTCGCTGTGCGGACACCACTGACCATCGACCACCTCATGGCATCGGTGGCGATTCCAATCATCTTTCCGGCCGTCAGGGTGGGCGACGCCTTCTATGGCGACGGGAGTGTGCGCCAGACTGCGCCGCTTGCTCCCGCGATTCACTTGGGTGCACGGCGGATCCTTGCGATCGCGATGCGGACGGGCCGGGCCTCAGAGACCTGCTCGGTTGAGGAGCAGCGTGAGTATCCCGTCGCGGCCGAGGTCCTAGGGACGCTACTACACTCGGTCTTCCTCGATTCTCTTGATGCCGATGCCGAGCGGCTGCTCCGGATCAATCAGCTACTAGAGCAGGTGCCATCGGATGCGCGCCCCACCGGCAACCAGCTCAAGCCGGTGGGGCTGCGGTTGGTTCGGCCCTCCAGGGATGTGGGAGCGCTGGCGAGGAGCTACGCTCCTCGGCTGCCGCGGCTGGTCCGACTACTGTTGCGTAGCTTGGGCGGGGAGCGGGCGCGGGCTTCGGATTTCCTGAGCTACATGATGTTCCAGCCGGAGTACACCAAGGTGCTGATGGAATTGGGATATGAAGATACCAGGGCGCACTGGGGAGAGCTCGAGAGCTTTCTCGCGGGGACAAGGCAAGGAGTCAAGGGTGAGGAGTGAGGAGTAAGGAGTACGAAATTCGCGTGAGAGACCCACTCCATACCCCTCACCCCTCACTCCTTTCACCTCACTCTCTTGCCAGCTGCCTCAGCACGTACGGCAGGATCCCTCCGTGTCTGTAGTACTCCACCTCGACAGCGGTGTCGAGGCGAATAAGGGCGTCGAACTCTACGGTGCTTCCGCCAGGACGGGTCGCTGTGACGCGGGCAGTGCCGCCCGGCCTCACCTCGGTGGCGCCAATCCCGGCAATGTCGTATTCCTCGCGTCCCGTGAGTTCGTGGCTCGCGGCTGACTCTCCCTGCTGGAACTGGAGCGGCAAGACGCCCATGCCGATCAGGTTGCTGCGGTGGATGCGCTCGTAGCTCTCCGCCAGCACCGCCCGCACGCCCAGGAGGGACGTACCCTTGGCCGCCCAGTCCCGTGAGCTGCCGGAGCCGTATTCCTTGCCTCCCAAGACCAAGAGGGGCGCGCCTTCGTCGAGGTAGCGCGCCGCCGCCTCGTACACGCTCGTTACCTCCCCTGACGGAAGGTGCTCCGTCCAGTTGCCTTCTCTCCCTTCCACGAGCTTGTTCCTGATGCGAATGTTGCCGAAGGTGCCCCGCATCATGATGTCGTGGTTTCCCCGGCGGGAGCCGAAGGTGTTGAAGTCCACAGGCTTCACCCCATGTTCCATGAGCCACCGTCCGGCAGGGCTGTCTTTGGGAATGGCACCGGCGGGAGAGATGTGGTCCGTCGTAACGGAGTCTCCCAACCACACGAGCACTTGGCCTCCGGCGACGTTCCCGACAGCAGGTGGCTCCATCGCCATACCGGCGAAGAAGGGAGGGTTGGCGATGTAGGTCGACTCAGCATCCCAAGCGAATCGCCCGCCCGCCGCCTCAGGGACGGGGAGGGCTTTCCACCTATCGTCGCCCTCGAATACCGCTGCATACTCCTGCTCGAACATCTCCGGCCTGAGGGCTTGAGTCACCGCTCGCTTGATCTCATCGGGACTCGGCCAGATACCGCCTAGGTAGACCGGCTTGCCGTCCTCGCCCTCGCCGAGGGGCTCGGTGGTCAGATCGATGTCAATCCGGCCGGCGATCGCGTACGCCACCACAAGCATAGGGGACCCGAGGTAGGTCGCCCGTACCAGGGGGTGGATGCGGGCTTCGAAGTTGCGGTTCCCTGACAGCACTGCGGCGCACACCAACTCGTGCTCCGAAATCGCTTGCGCGATGGGCTCGGCCAGGGGCCCGCTGTTCCCGATACAGGTGGTGCACCCGTAACCGACCACGTGGAATCCGAGCGTCTCAAGGTGGTCCAACAGGCCGGATGCTTTGAGGTAGTCAGTCACGACCTTCGAGCCTGGGGCCATGCTCGTCTTGACCCACGGCTTGCGCTGTAGTCCCTTCGCGACGGCGTTCCGGGCCACGAGGCCGGCCCCGATCATCACTGACGGATTCGAGGTATTGGTGCAGCTAGTGATGGCGGCGATTACCACTGATCCGTCTCGCAGGTGGAATCGACTGCCCTCATGCTCGATGTCAGCGGCGGTGGCCGGTGATTGACCACCCTCACCCTCCCGATGGGGCTCGTCCCGCTTGGCGAGCGCCCGTTTCGCGCCTGACGGAATCAGGTTCGGCAGGACTTGGTGAAATGACTGCTTCACCTCTGCGAGTGGAACTCGGTCCTGAGGTCGGCGCGGGCCAGCGACCGAAGGCACCACCGTACCGAGGTCCAGTTCCAACACCGCCGTGTATTCGGGATCGGGCGCGGTCTCTGTATGGAATAGCGCTTGCTCCTTGCAATAGCGCTCCACGCGCTCTATCAGCTCTTTCGGCCGACCCGTGCGCTCGAGGTAGACCAGCGTCTCCTGATCCACGGGGAAGAACCCAATGGTGGCCCCGTACTCCGGCGACATGTTGGCGATGGTGGCGCGGTCGGCCAGGCCCAGCGTGGCGAGCCCTGGCCCGAAATACTCTACGAAGCGCCCCACTACGCCGAATCTCCGCAGCATCTGGGTCACGACCAGCACCAGATCGGTAGCAGTCGCCCCTTCGGGCAGCCGACCTGTCAACTTCATCCCCACGACCCCGGGCAGCTGCATGAAATAGGGTTGCCCGAGCATGACCGCCTCGGCCTCAATCCCGCCGACCCCCCAGCCCACGACGCCGAGACCATTGATCATCGTCGTATGGGAGTCGGTTCCAACGAGCGTGTCAGGGAACGCGACCGGAGCGCCGTTCTGCTCTACCAAGCGCACCACGCTGGCCAGGTATTCCAGGTTGACCTGGTGTACGATTCCGGTGCCGGGTGGCACAACTCGGAAGTTGCGAAAGGCCTGCTGTGCCCATCGGAGCAGTTGATAGCGCTCACCGTTGCGCTCCATCTCGCGCTCAACGTTGAGCTTGAATGCCGCGGGTGAGCCGAAGAAGTCCACCTGTACCGAATGGTCGATGACGAGGTCGGTCTGAACCAGGGGGTTGATCCTGTCTGGATCACCGCCCAACTCGACAATCGCATCGCGCATGGCGGCTAGGTCCACCACAGCAGGGACGCCGGTGAAGTCCTGGAGTACAACGCGGCCCGGCATGAAGGGAACCTCGAGACTCCGGTCTGGCTCCGGAGCCCAGCCGGCAACCGCTCTGACATGGTCCTCCGACACCACGCCATTACCGCAGTGGCGCAGGACGTTTTCGAGAAGAACGCGGATCGAGAACGGAAGCCGGTCGAGGTCAACCAGCCCATCTTTCGACAGGGCGTCGAGTCGATATATCGATACCGTACCCTCGGGAGTCACGAGAGCGGATCGGGAATTGAATGGGTTATTCATCTGTCGAGATTCGCCTCGGAGTGCAAACTGTATTGATGATCACCTGCGATGTATTAACGATAACACCAGCGTCGTCGGACGTGGCAGAGAGCGGCCGCGGCTGGCTGGCGGCGGTAGCAGCTCGTGTGTTGTGCCGCGCCCTGCCGCCGCTGCCGCGGTGGGGGGATCGGTGGCAAAAAAAGCGGCCCCGCCCGAGGGTGCACCCAAGGACGGAGGCCGCCGCGCGGACGGTTGTCCGCTGCTTTCCCGTAGTCTCTGCAAGCCCAACCCGTGCCTTTCACCTTACTTGAGGCTACGGGCTGTGACTCGCAACCAATACAGGCGCTCTAGGTACCTGTTGAGACACCTGCCGTTGCGAGCCCCGGGAGGACCGCCACCACGCCGAAAACAGGCACGGGCCCCTCCCGCGTGCGCAAAGTATCCAGCTAGCCCTAAAGTGAGGATGAAGACACAATGAACACAGGCCGTGGGGCCGTACTGGGTGGGCCGGGCGGTGACCCGGTGCTATCTTGCAACGTTCGATCCCCAACCAACTAACGGAGACCCCCGATCATGACCCGAGCCGTCGTGGCGCGGTCCGCGGCCCTCGACCAGCTTTGCATCAACACCGTCCGGACGTTGGCCATGGATGCCGTGCAGCGGGCGAACTCCGGCCACCCCGGTACCCCGATGGCCCTGGCGCCACTGTGCTACGTGCTCTGGACCAAGCACCTGCGGCACAACCCCGCCAACCCCACTTGGTGTGGCCGTGATCGCTTCATCCTCTCCTGCGGTCACGCGTCCATGCTCCTATACGGCCTGCTCCATCTCACGGGCTATGACCTGCCCCTGAAGGAACTCGTCAATTTCCGGCAATGGGAGAGCAAGACGCCGGGTCATCCCGAGTTTGGGATCACCGCTGGGGTCGAAACCACGACCGGTCCCCTGGGCCAAGGGTTCGGCAATGCGGTGGGATTGGCGATTGCCGAAGCTCACCTGGCAGCTGTCTTCAATCGACCGGACCACGACATCAT
>WVYX01000082.1:0-99259 GCA_011772755.1 Gemmatimonadales bacterium | reverse complement strand
AAGCTTACGGCTGGCAGGTGCAGCGGGTGGAGGACGGGAACGATCTCGCCGCCCTCGACCGTGCCACCACGGCGGCGAAGCAGGAAGCGGAGCGCCCGTCCCTCGTCATCGTGCGAACACACATCGCTTACGGCAGCCCCAACAAGCAGGACACCGCTGAAGCCCACGGCGCGCCCTTGGGCGAGGAGGAAGTGAAGCTAACCAAGGAGAACCTGGGGTGGCCGTACGAAGAGCCCTTCACCGTGCCGGAGACCGCACTGGCGGAGTGGCGCCGCTGCATTGATCGTGGCACCGAATTCGAGGCGGAGTGGGAGCTCCGGCACCAGGCGTACGCGGCCACGCACCCAAATCTGGCGGAGGAGCTGGACCGTAGGCTCAGGGGGGTGCTGGCTAAGGGTTGGGAGGATGCGATCCCCCGGTTCACGTCGGCTGACGGCCCGATGGCCACCAGGGTGGCCTCAGGCAAGGTGCTCAACGCCGTCGTGCCCAAGGTGCCCGAGCTGCTGGGCGGCTCGGCGGATCTCACGCCCTCGAACAACACGCTAGTCCGCGGCGCCGCCGACCTTTCTGCGGCTGCGCCTGGAGGCCGGAACATGCACTTCGGTATACGGGAGCACGGGATGGGGGCCGTGTTGACCGGGATGGCGCTGCACGGTGGCATAATCCCGTTCGGAGGCACGTTCCTTGTCTTCTCGGACTACATGCGACCGCCCATCCGGCTCGCCTCAATGATGGGCCTCAAAGTGATCTATGTCTTCACTCATGATTCCATAGGCCTGGGGGAAGACGGGCCAACCCACCAACCCATCGAGATGCTGCCGGCGCTCCGGGCGATACCGAACTTCACGGTCATTCGGCCGGGTGATGCGGCAGAGACGGCCGAGGCCTGGCGTGTCGCCATCAAGCACCAGGGCGGGCCGGTGGCGCTGGTCCTGACCCGACAGAAAGTTCCATCACTCGATCGGACCGAGTTGGCATCGGCGGAAGCGCTCGCTCGAGGGGGGTACGTACTGTCCGAAGCGGCGGGTGGAACGCCGCAAGTCATCCTGATGGCCTCCGGGTCGGAGCTCAGCCTCATCTTGGAGGCCAAGGAGCAGCTCGAGAAGGAGGCGGTGCCAACGCGGGTGGTGAGCATGCCGAGCCTCGATCTGTTCGCCGCGCAGCCGGCAGCCTACCGGGATGAGGTGCTGCCCCCGGGGGTACGGGTCCGGCTGGCGGTGGAGGCTGCCCAGCCAATGTCGTGGTACCAGTGGGTGGGCGATGGTGGCGGCGTGCTGGGGATCGAGAAGTTCGGCGCGTCGGCGCCGTACAAGCGTCTCCTTGAAGAGTATGGGTTCAGCACCGAGAACATCGTCGCCCGAGTGCGCGAGCTGGTCGCCGGTGAGCGCTAGTGTAGCGAGTCAGAAGTCTGTGACTGGAACCACGCGCGGAGGGGACTGCTCGGCGCGTGTGCTATGCAGCGAATCTCTGACTCAGGACACTAGCGGGGTGCTGAAGAACAGGGCGACGGAGGCGAGAACGAGTGGTGCGGGTAGAGGACGCCCAGGTGCGAGGCGCTCGGGCGCCGTTCGCCTTCGGTAGGGCTTTCGTTGGCAACGCACGATTGGCCAGGTATCTTGCGGCCGGCAGATGGCTGATCAACAAGAACAGAAGCGCCTGGCCGCCGAGCAGGCTGTTGCGCGCGTCTCGTCCGGGATGATCCTGGGGCTGGGCAGCGGTTCCACCGCTGCCGTCGCGGTGGGTCTCATCGGGTACAAGCTCCGGACCGGTGAGATCGAGAACATCGCCGGCATCCCGACCTCGAACCAGACCAGGGATCTCGCCCAATCTCACGGCATTCCCCTCACGACTCTTGAAGAGCGCCCGATTGTGGATCTCACGATCGACGGGGCGGACGAGGTTGATCCAGCCGGGAACCTCGTAAAGGGTGGGGGAGGAGCGCTCCTCTGGGAGAAAATCGTGGCCGCCGCCTCCCGCCGCTACATCATCATCGTTGACAAATCCAAGTTGGTCGACCGGTTGGGTTCTGGTTGTGCCGTGCCGGTGGAAGTGATGCCGTTTGGATGGACGACGCACTTGCATGCAGTGCGGGAGTTGGGCGGCGAGCCGAACCTTCGGACCGATGCGGAGGGGAAACCCTGGGTGACGGATGGGGGTCACTACATCCTGGATTGTCGATTCTCTGGAGGGCTATCCGATCCGGTGCAGGTTGACCGGGAGCTCCGTAAGCGACCGGGTGTGGTGGAGACAGGACTGTTCATCGGCATGTCGCCGGAGGTCATTGTGGGGCGGGCTGTGCGGGCGTGAAGCGATATGCCGTCCTCGTCGTAGCCTTCATTGCCGCGGCAGTGTGCGTCCGGCTGGGCATCTGGCAGCTGCGGCGCCTGGAAGAGCGCAGTACTCGAAATGACGGCTTGGCTGCCAGACTTGCTGTTCCGCCCCTCGACCTATCAGTGACCGAGCCAGCCATTCTGGAGTCCGACTCCCTCCACTTCCGCCGGGCGGTAGCCCGCGGCGTCTTCGACTTCGAGCGGCAGGTGGTGGTGCTGGCCCGGAGTCAGCAGGCGACCCCCGGCGTACACGTGGTGACCCCGCTTCGTCTGGCGGGCGGGGCTGCGATCCTGGTGGAGCGGGGTTGGGTACCAGCCCCCGATGGAAGGACGGTGGACCTTCCCCCGCTGCAGGAACCCGATTCGGCGTTGGTCGAGGGCGTGCTGATGTGGCCGTCCCAGAGAGTCGCCGTGGATTCGGCGGGCGCCGCGTGGCCAAGGTACGTTCGAGTCGCGCGCCCTGCGGCGCTTCAGGCCGCCTATCCGTACCCACTTCACGGCGTGCTCCTCCGCCGAACTGAAGCCCCCGGAGATGCACCGGCGACGCTGAGGCCCGTGTCGCTCTCGCCGCTCACCAGCGGTCCGCACTTGGCCTACGCGATCCAGTGGTTCGCCTTCGCCGTGATTGCCGTCGCGGGCTCGGTGGCGCTGTATCGCAAGTCGGCTCGCGACGCGGGCTGATGCCGTCATGCCGTTCTGCCGTCGTGGCTCTGATCGTCTTGCGCTCACCACCCCGCCGTAAGTCACCAGCACTGTATTGACTTTCCTCGTGTAGCGCGGCACACTGGCCTTGATCCAGTCCGTATCTCGCAGCAGAAGGAGAAATCCCGTGTTCACTCGTCGTGATTTCCTGCGTTCCATGTTCGGCACGGCCGCGGTCACGCTGCCTACGCTGAAGAACGACGGTCTGGAGCGGATCTTCTCCACGACCGCCACCAGTGCAGGCCGCAGCCCGGAGGACGTAGCGGCGGATGAGGATTTCTGGCTCGGCATCCAGCAGGCGTTCACTGTTGACCGGAGCCTCGTCAACCTGAACAACGGTGGTGTCTGCCCCAGTCCGAAGATCGTCCAGGATGCAATGCGTCGGTACCTGGAGTATTCCAACGAAGCGCCGGTCTACACCATGTGGCGGGTACTGGAGCCCCAGATCGAGAGTGTGCGGCAGCGGCTCGCTCGCGCCTTCGGATGTGATCCGGAGGAGATGGCGATCACCCGCAATGCGAGTGAGGCACTCGAGATTGCCCAGTTTGGGCTCGATCTAAAGCCCGGCGACGAGGTGCTCACGACTGACCAGGACTACCCGCGCATGCTGACGACCTGGGACCAGCGTGCTCGGCGGGACGGCATCGTCGTCAAGAAGGTCTCGTTCCCCGATCCACCTCCGAGCATGCAATTCCTGGTTGATATGTTTGAGGGCGCGATAACGCCCCGGACAAGGGTCATTCACTTCTGCCATATCACCAACCTCTCGGGGCAGATCTTCCCGGTGCGGGAGATCTGTCGACTGGCGCGGTCTCGCGGCATCGACACGATCGTGGACGGCGCCCACGCGTTCGCGCACTTCCCGTTCAAGCGGGACGACTTGGAGTGTGACTACTACGGGACGTCGCTGCACAAGTGGCTGCTCGCCCCACATGGCACCGGTTTCCTCTATGCGCGGAGGGACAAGATCGAGAAGATATGGCCCCTCATGGCGGCGCCGGAGGGGATGAACGCGAACATCAGAAAGTTCGAGGAGATCGGCACGCATCCGGCGGCCAATCACAACGCCATCGCGGAGGCGCTGACCTTCCACAATGGAATCGGGCCTGAGCGCAAGGCAGCGCGCCTGCGCTATCTCCGGGACCGGTGGATGAAGCGTCTCGATGGGCAGCGGGGGGTGAAGCTCTATACCAGTTACGATCCCGCCATGTCCTGCGGGCTCGCGAACGTGGGGATCGAGGGCGTGGAGCCTGGTGCACTCACCCAGCATTTGTGGAAGACGCGACGGATCATCGTCACGTCCATCGGCCATCCGGCGTGCACCGGCATTCGTGTCACGCCGAATGTCTATACGACTCTGGCGGAGATCGATCGGTTTGCGGAGGCGATGGAGGAGGTGATTCTGAAGGGATTGCCGGCCTGAGAATGCGGTGGGTGTGGTGGGTGGTTTGTGGTTTCAGTGGCTAGTGGGCAGCCACCAACGGCTGAACCACACACCACAGACCACACAACCGCTCACTTCATGAGCTCCGCTAGGCCCTCTCGTCCGACGGCACCCACTGCCGTCTTGACCATCTGTCCGCCCTCGAACCGGCCGAAGAACGGAACAGAGCGAATGCCGTACCGGCCGCTGACCGCCGGTGAGCGGTCGGTGTCCACCTTGGCGACCAGGAGCTCGCCGGCCTTCTGGCTCGCGATCTCATCGAGCAGCGGTGCCATCATGTGGCACGGGCCACACCAATCCGCGTAGAAGTCCACCAGTACCGGTACATCGGCTCTGAGGACGGTGGTGTCGAAATGTTCCTCACTGACCTTGACCGGTCGATCCAGCAGGAACGGCTTACCACACGCAGCACACTTGGGGCGCTGATCGTGCCGGCTCAGGTCCACCTTGTTGATCTGGCCGCAGAACTGGCAGGCGAGGTTGACGTTGGGCACGAGTCGATCTCCGTGACGTCCCGCGTCTGAGGGTTGAGGTCCGAGGTGCGAGGAATCAGAATGACAACCTAACACCTCACACCTCGAACCCCGAACCTCCATCCTCGCCGGAATAGTACCTCCGCAACACCTCCTCCGCTGGCTTGCCTTGGGGGGTGAAGTCTCGCTCGTAGTCCTCGTCGGACTGAGCATTGGGCCGCCACTTCCACCAGTAGAAGCCGGCGAACCAGGGCTCCCGCCAGAACGCCTCGAATGCCGCCTCGTATGCGGCGCGTTGCAACTCCAGATCCGGCGGTCCCTCAATCTCCCATCTCCAGGGGAATGCCGTTGCACCAGCATGCGACTTGTACCCAATCTCGGTGAAAGCAACCCGCTTACCGGTGGAGGAGCTCAGCTCAGCCATTCGCTCCTTGATGGGTGCCCAGGCCCCGATCAGGTGCGCACGCGGGTCAGTGGCTGAGGAAGCGGCGCCGGGGTCGCCCAACTCGAAGTAGGCCTGGATGCCGATCAGGTCGAGGGCATCCCACCACGGGACGCGGTCATAGTCATCCCAGTTGCCGGCGTAGGTGAGCCAGCCGGGGAAGCGCTCGCGCACCATGGTGATGGTCTCCCGCCACTCGCCCTCTCGCTGGACGGTTTCTCGCAGCTCCGTGCCGACACTGAGGCCGACAGCACGCATCTTACCTGCAAGTCCGGCGTAGTGCAGCAGGAACGCCCGGTACGACGTGAACCACATGGCCCACTCCCGGTCGTCAGCCATCCGCACTTCGCCACGCCAATGGCCGTCGACGAAATCGGCGAGGGTCGGGATCAAGATCACTCTGAGGTACGCCCGGCGGGCCAACAGTCCCGTGGTGAGGAGCCCCTCGTCGGTGAGGGACCAGTCGGTGCGCTTGCCCTGAAATCGCCGTACCACCGGTTCGGTGTGCGCGCGCATGTAGCCGAAGGGAAACAGCGCCACGTGGGTGACCCCGAGTTCCCTCAGCTCCACGAAATCCCTCGCCGTGGGCCGTGTGCGGAAGGCGTCGAAGCCAACCCCACGTTGGCGTCCTGGGGTCGGGAACGCGCGCCCTCGGTCCCTGCAGCCGGCGACAAGGGCCGCGACGGTGGTCAGAAAGGTGCGGCGCTGCATAGTGGAGAAACTAACTGCGTCCCTGGTTGAGTTTCATGCAGCGCCGCCCAGATCATGAAGGCTGCGATGAACGATTCTTCAAGTAGGCTTTTTCACTTGACCCCCCAAACGAACCCCACCAATGTGCGAGTGTGGCCATGTAACGGGAGTTGACCCGTGCCCAAGTACTACAAGGAAGGGAAAACCAAGAAGAAGCCGCGAGAGGTCCGCGTCGGGAAGAAGACACTGAAGCCCGAGAGCATGATGATGAGCTACGGGTACGACCCGACGCTCTCGGAAGGTGCGCTCAAGTGTCCGATTTTCCAGACTTCGACATTCTCCTTCAAATCCGCCGAAGACGGCAAGGCGTTCTTCGAGATTGCACTCGGGCTCCGGGAGAAGGGGCCGACCGAGGAGCTCGGTCTCATCTACAGCCGACTCAACAATCCCGATCTGGAAATCCTGGAAGATCGCCTCTGCCTCTGGGACGGTGCTGATGCCGCGTCAGTTTTTCAAAGCGGGATGGCTGCGATCGCCACTGCATTGCTTGCCTATCTGCGTCCCGGCGACGTCATCGTCTTTAGCGAGCCGCTCTACGGTGGAACCGAGTACCTGATCAACCATTACCTGCCAGAGTTCGGCATCGGCTTGGTGGGCTTCCCGGCCGGCGTGCCGCTCGCCCAGCTGGCGGATTCCGTCCGCGACCGGGCTGCTGGCAAGCGCGTGCCGGTCGTCTTGATCGAGACGCCGGCGAACCCAACCAACAGCATCGTTGACATTGAGGGGGTGGCCACGCTCGCTCGCTCGTTGGGGGCCGGCGACCCCCGGCCGGTGGTGATGGTGGACAACACCTTCCTCGGACCGGTCTTCCAGCATCCCCTCAAGCACGGTGCCGATCTGGTGCTCTACTCCGCCACCAAGTTCATCGGTGGCCATAGCGATGTTGTGGCAGGTGCCTGTGTCGGCCATGCCGACGTCGTCGAGCGTGTCCGCACGCTCCGCACCTTCATCGGCACTGCGGCAGGTCCCTGGACCGGATGGCTCTTGCTCCGCAGTCTCGAGACGCTGAAGATGCGGATGACGGCTCAAATGAAGAATGCCCGGTACGTGGCGGACTTCCTCGCCGATCATCCCCTGGTGAAGCACGTGAACTACCTTGGATTGATGTCCGAGGATGACCCGATGTTTCCCGTGTACCGGAAGCAGTGTGTGGGTCCTGGTTCATTGATATCGTTCGAGATCGAAGGAGGAGAAGAAGCGGCATTCCGGTTCTTGAATGCCCTTCAGCTCGTCACATTGGCGGTGAGTCTCGGCGGGACCGAGTCCCTGGCGGAGCACCCCACCTCGATGACGCACTCGGACGTGGAGCCCGAGGATCAGGAGCGCATGGGTATCACGCCTGGTCTGATACGCATGTCCGTCGGCGTGGAGCACTTCGAAGACCTGATCGCCGACGTGGAGCAAGCACTCGAGGCTGTGAGATCGGGAGGGGGAGCGGGAAAGGCCAGGGCCGAGGCCCAACCAGCCAGAGCGAAGGCCACGCGCTAGCGGGCTGGGACGACGAGGCCACACGAGCGCATGAGAAGGAAGCCCGAGTTGGGCACTCGGGGTTCCTTCTTTCCGCCGTTCCGTTCTTCCGCCCTACTCGGGGACCGGTATGCCTTCCTCCATCCAGAGGGCCTCGTTCGCCATGACGCGCTGCGCGGTGTGATAGACTGTGACGTCGTCGTTGCGAAACACCCGGCCGAAACGATCTTCGATCCGTCGACGGCCCACACGGCAGAACGTATCTGCTAAATGGGTCGCCATGTCAGCCTGCGCCCGGTCCTCGGGCGACTTGCTGTTCCGTAGCGCCTGAGCCCGGGTGCAAGCGGCGCACATGGCGAACAACTCGGCGCCGATCTCGACGAAGCGGAACAGAATCGCCTGGCGCTTCTCGAGTTTGGGGCCGAAGCGTACGATGGCGTAGAACAGCTTCCGAGCGAGGCGCCGTGAGGCCCTATTCACGTAGCGCAGGTGCTTGGCCAGTGGGCCGAACTCGCCATAGCGCGGCCAGCGCCCCCACCCGAGCCAGCGGGCCGGATACCAGGCCGCGTAGTAGAATCCGGCCTTGATGAAGGCAGCGAGCTTGGCGCCGAAGGTCGCCTCCGGGTCGGCGATGGCTCCTGCGACCCTGAGGTGCGTGTCTACCACCTCACGGGCGATGAAGAGCCGCATGATCTCGCTGGAGCCCTCGAAGATCATGTTGATGCGGAAGTCGCGCATCATCCGCTCCACCGGCTCGGGCCGATCGCCGCGCGCCTTTAGACTCGTAGCCGACTCGTAGCCGCGCCCACTGCGGATCTGGAGCGTATCGTCGATGATCTCCCATCCGCGCTCCGTGTTCCACAACTTGGCCATGGCCGCCTCGAGTCGAATGTCGAACCTTGCCTGATCGGACATCAAGGCTGACAGCTCAGAAACGGCCTCCATCGCGAATGCCGTGGCGGCCATGCGGCCGAGCATTTGCGCGACGGCGTCGTGCTTGCCGATGGGGCGGCCCCACTGAACCCGCTCCTGGCTGAACCGGCGCGCGATGCCGACACATGCCTTCGCGGCAACCGAGCAGGTCGCAGGAATCGTGAGCCGTCCGGTGTTGAGGGTGATGAGGGCGAGCTTGAGACCTTTGCCCTGGTCCCAGAGCATGTTCTCCTTCGGGACGCGCACGTTGGTGAACCGGAGCAAGCCATTCTCGATCCCGTGCAGTCCCATGAAATGACACCGGTGCACTACTTCGACTCCGGGCCAATCGGACTCCACGATGAACGCTGTGATCCGGTTGTCCGGCGTGCGGGCCATCACCACGATGATGTCGGCAATGGTGCCGTTGGTGCACCAGAGCTTGTCGCCGTTGAGGAGGTACGCCTCACCGTCCTCCGTCGGCGTGGCTGACGTCTGCATGCGGGCCGGATCACTGCCCACGTCCGGTTCCGTCAGTGCGAATGCGCTGATCTCCCCCTTGGCGAAGCGGGGGAAATACTTCTTCTTCTGTTCCGGAGTGCCGAACAGCTTGAGCGGCTGAGGAACTCCGATCGACTGGTGGGCTGAGAGGAGCACGGCGATCGAGCCCTCATAGCTGGCTGCCAGGGCGATCGCCCGGTTGTAGATCGTCTGCGAAAACCCCAGGCCGCCGTACTCCTGCGGGATCTTGATCCCCATGCACCCCAGCTCAGCCAGGCCCTTGACGATCTTCTCGGGAATCTTGTAATCCCGGTCGATGGCCTCGGCGTCGACGTTCTCCTTGAGAAACTTGTCCAGCTTCTCAAGCCACGGCGTGGCGCGTTCCAGCTCCTCTTGAGGGACCTCGGGGAAGGGATGGATTAGTGCAAGCTGTACGCGGCCATTGAACAGCTCCTTGAGGAAGCTCGGCGCCTTCCATTCCTTTTCGCGCGCCGCTTCGGCAACCTTGCGAGCCTCGCGCTCACTGACGTGCCCCCCAGCCCCTTCGGCGCTCCGCTGCTTCTCAGTGGCGGCGGTACTCATGCGTAGTCCGTTTCTCTCGTGTTATCTGGATCACGGTGGATGCTGTCCACCACTCATATGTTAGAACCTCGGCAATATCGCCATGGTTTCCCGGCGGCGCCACCGCGTGAGAGTTGCGCGGTGGGGCGTAGCGGCACAACATTCGGCGGCGCCTAATCGCAGGAATCCAACCATGAAGATGCTGTCGTTCGCGGTCCTCGCACCTGCGGTCGTACTGTTGCCATCGCGTGCATCCGCGCAAGCCGCCGGGCGTCCCTTACAGGTCGACGAGTTCCTGACCCTGGACCGTGTGTCGGATCCGCAGATCTCGCCGGATGGTCGCTGGGTGCTCTACACCGTCACGACCACCGATCTCGATGCGAACTCCCGGAGCAGCGACATCTGGCTGCAGTCGGTCGATGGGGGGGAACCGCGTCGCATCAGCGATGACCGGCGAGGTGGAGCACAGGCACGCTGGTCACCTGATGGCGAGACCGTGGCCTACGTAACCACGCGGGGTGGCACACCGCAGGTCCGGCTCTACACCGCGGCCAGGCGCCGAACCCGACCGCTGACCTCACTGTCCACGGGAGCGAGCGGTGTGATTTGGTCTCCCACGGGCACGCACCTCGCGTTCGTCTCCAGGGTCTATCCCGATTGTCCTGATGACCAGTGTAACGCCCGCCGCCTGGAGGAAGTGGCGCAGCGTGCCAGTGAGGCGCGGGTCTATGAGCACCTGCTGTACCGGCACTGGACCGTCTGGGAAGATGGACGGCGGAGCCATCTCTTCGTGGTGCCGGCATCGGGAGGTGATCCGGTGGACGTCACTGCTGGGAAGGACTACGACGTGCCGGTACCGCCGTTCGGAGGCTCCTCGGACTACGCTTTCCTCGCGGATGGTCAGGCGCTCGTGTTTGCCACGAAGCAAGGCACTGACGAGGCATGGCACACCAACAGCGACATCTACCAGGTGGCCCTCGACGGTGGCGAGCCACGCAATCTCACGGCCGGGTATCTGGGCGCCGAGCAACATCCGGCGCCCTCACCAGATGGGAGCACGCTGGCGTTCCTGTCGCAAGAGCGGCCTGGCTTCGAATCAGACCGCTGGCGGCTCATGGTGCTCGACTTGGCGACGGGGCGGGTTCGGGAACTGACCCAGGACTTCGATCGCTGGGTTGCTGACTATCAGTGGCTACGCAACTCCCGGGAGATTGTGTTCACAGCCGAAGACCGGCACCGCAACGTGATCTACCGAACCGACCTGAGCGGGCGCGTACGAGAGCTGCTGCGATGGGGCAACAGCTCGCAACTCTCCGTCGGCGGCGACAGTACCATACTTGCGTTCGTGAACGATGCCGTCCACCGCCCGCCACAGGTGTATCTCTGGACTATCGGTGCCAGCGGCAGTCCCCGGCGCCTGACCGACCTCAATGCCGCGGTGTTGGGCGAAGTGGTGATGCATCCGGCTCAGGAGATCAGCTGGGTCGGCGCGGACGGGAACACCGTGTTGGGGATGCTGGTGAGGCCGCCTCAGTTCAGGCGGGGGCTGCGATATCCACTCCTCGTGCTGATCCACGGCGGGCCGCAGGGGGCATGGCGCGACAACTTCCACTCCCGGTGGAACGCCCAGCTGTTTGCTGCTGGCGGGTACGTGACGGTGCTCCTCAACCCCCGCGGGTCGACGGGCTTCGGCCAGCGGTTCGTCGATCAGATCTCCCAAGACTGGGGTGGACGGGTCTACATCGACATCATGTCCGGCGTGGAGCATGCCGCCCGGTTCCGTTTCGTGGACTCGACTCGCATCGCCGCGGCTGGCGGGTCGTATGGCGGGTACATGATCAACTGGATCAACGGGCACTCCGACCGGTTCGACGCGCTCATCACGCATGCGGGCATCTACAACCTGGAGTCGTTCTACGGTGCGACCGAGGAGTTGTGGTTCCCCGAGTGGGAGTTCGCCGGCCCGCCGTGGCGGAATCGGACGTTCTACGAACAGTGGTCGCCTCACCGCTTCGCCCAGAACTTTCGGACCCCTACCCTGGTTATTCATGGGGCGCTCGATTTCCGCGTCCCTGACACCCAGGGGCTTGAGGCGTTCACTGCGCTGCGGCGGCAGGGCATCCCAGCACGCCTCCTGTACTTCCCGGACGAGGGGCATTGGATCGGGAAGCCCCGGAATCAGCAGGTGTGGTGGACTGAGGTGCATACGTGGCTGGCCCGGTACCTCAGTCCCGGAGCGACTCCGTGATGCCGCCGCCAGCGCTGTTGGCTCACCACGTCATCCGCCTATATTCGCTGGGACGATGACGACAGGGACGCAGGAGGCGCTCTACCCCTCGCGCTCCGGTGCCGGCGCGATGCTCGGTCGCCAGGTGTATAGGCGCGTAGCGGCGCCCGCGCTGGTCCTCGGCGTCACGCCGACCGGGGTGGAAGTTGCGGCGCATGCATCCAAGGCCATGGGGTGCTCGTTCGACGTGATCGTGGCGGCGCACGTGCGCGTGGACGGTCTGGGTATCGTAGGAGCGGTGGCGGAGGATGCGGATGCGGTGCTGGACACGGAGTATCAGCCACGCTTCGGCGTCATGGACGTGCTCAGCGCGGCGATCGACAAGGCACGGCGGGCGGTCAAGACCGAGCGACTGCTGTTTCGGGGACCTCGACCCCTGCGGCCAGTGGAGGGCTTCAATGTCGTCGTGGTGGACGGCCACCTGGTCAGCCCCTGGAAAGTCCTGGCCGCCACTCAGGCGGTGCAGCAACTGCACCCAGCCCGCGTGGTCGTCGCCGCGCCCATCAGCACCAAGCCGGTACAGGATCGCCTACGAGCCCGTCGCCTCGAGTTTGTCTGCCCCTCCATTATCATGGACCCCGCTGGTCACCCGCGCCCCTTTGGTGACCCGCAGGATCCCAGCGCCGAACGGCTCCGCAGCATCGTTGTCGCGCGCGAGGCGGCGTAGCCTCGGCGCAGTGGTGCCGTTCCAAGTCGATTCTCCGAGCTTCCGAGGTCCCAGGCAGCAAAGCGTCGTGCGGGATACCGTGCTCTCTTCCTTGACGAGGCGAGTTGGAACGGCACTGGCCGCGTGCTGGGTGCTGAGCGGCAGTACCCTAGCGGCTCAGCTCACCCCGCCAGCTAGCGGCGGGATCGCCAGACTTGACCAGTTGCTCCAGCGCCTTGCAGAGCAGCGTCGAGTGCTAGTGATCGCTGCTCACCCCGACGACGAAGACACCCGGTTGCTGGCTCTCTTGTCCCGGGGATACGGGGCCGAAGCGGCCTATCTCTCCCTATCCCGGGGAGAGGGCGGGCAGAATCTCATTGGCGACGAGTTGGGAGTGACCCTGGGCCTGTTGCGCTCCCAGGAACTCGTGGCTGCCCGGACCGTCGATGGCGCACGGCAGTTCTTCACGCGAGCCTACGACTTTGGCTATTCCCGCTCGCTGGACGAGACGGCGCGGTTCTGGCCGCCCGACTCAATCCTCAAGGACGTCGTGCGTGTGGTCCGCCGGTTTCGACCGCACGTCATCCTGTCGGTCTGGTCGGGCACGCGAGGGGACCGTCACGGACAACACCAGATGGCAGGCGTGGTGGCACGGCAAGCGTTCGACGCGGCCGACGATGCCGCCGTGTTTCCTGAACTAGGCCAGGAGGGCCTCGTGCCATGGCGTCCGCTCAAGCTCTATCGGTCGACGCGGTTTGACACGGCGGCCACCACGCTCGAGCTCGCCACTGGACGCCTCGATCCGCGCACGGGGCGCTCGTACCATCAGATCGCGATGGCCAGCCGCAGCCAGCACCGCTCCCAGGACATGGGCCAGCTCCAGAGGACCGGTCCGGCTAGTACCAGGATGCAGTTGGTGGAAGACCGTTCCGAGGATGGCGAGGGGCCCGGGCGTGAACGGGACATCTTCGATGGAATACCGGCCGATACTTCCTGGATCGCTGTGTTCGCTGACTCCCTGCGGGGCCAGGTTTCAGTGTCGCGGATCGCCGAGGCGGCCCCCCTGCTAGCCGGTGCGCTCCGTCGGGCCAAGGCGCTGGGGGTGAGCGAGGAGCGCCAGGCGCTGCTGGAGCAGGCCCTGGCGGTCTCTGCGGGGCTCGTGGTCGACGGAACCGCCGACCGCGCAGGAGTCGTGGCGGGATCGGAGCTGGAAGTCACCGTGCAGTTCTACAACGGAGGACCTCACCCGGTGACGATCGAGCAGATCTCGGTGTCAGCCCCGTCGGGATGGGGGGCTCCCCCCCTCCATCGGCCGGCGACGTCGTTGGAGCCGGGGACAGAAGTGTGGCAACGGCTCACACTTGCTGTACCGCAGGATGCAGTACCCACCCAGCCGTACTTTCTGCAGCGGGAGCTGGTGGAGTCACTGTACGATTGGAGCCGCACGCCAGCTGAGGTAAAGGGGGAGCCGTTCCAACCCCCGCTCCTCCAGGTGGCGGTGAGGGTCAGCTTGTTTGGCACGTCACTCACTCTCACGCGGGAGGTGAGCTATCGCTACCGGGATCAAGCCGTTGGCGAGCTGCGCCGACCGGTGGAGGTGGTTCCCAGGATCGAAGTCCGGCTCGAGCCCGATCGCTTGGTTTGGTCCTCCGAGGGACCACGGGAACGAGGCTTCACCGTCACGTTGCTGCACAACGCGAGTGAGCCAACCGCTGGCGAGGTCGGGATAGAGGTAGATGGGTGGAGCGTGCCCGCTGGCCAGCGGTTCGGGTTCACGGGCGCTGGCGAGTCACAGAGCCTCGTCTTCACACTGGCACGGCCAGTCGGCGTCCGGCGGTCCGATGTGACGCTCCGCGCCGTGGCTCGGACAGACGAGGGCGCTGAGTTCGATCGCGCAATTCGACGTGTTGCGTATCCTCACATCCGGCCGACGCCGTGGGTTCAGCTGGCGGCGAGCCAAGTGCGAGTGGCGCCCATCTCCGTGCCTCAGCTGCGAGCGGTAGGATACATTCGGGGCGCGGCCGATCGGGTGCCGGAGGCGCTGGGGCAAATCGGGCTGCCCGTGGAGCTGCTCGATGCCAACGCGCTTGCCCGAACTGACCTCTCCCGGTTCGACGCCGTTGTGGTGGGAAGCCGTGCCTATGAGACTGACTCGGCACTCGTTCGCCACAATCATCGCTTGCTGGATTACGTCGAGGCAGGGGGACTGCTGCTGGTTCAGTATCAGCAGTATCAATTCGTGCGCGGTGAATATGCACCGTATTCCTTGTCGATCGGCTTCCCTCACGACCGCGTGACAGACCAAACGGCAGCAGTGACGATCCTCGAGCCGCAGCACCCGGCGTTCCTTGGCCCGAACCGGATTAGGGAGGCGGATTGGGATGGCTGGCCGCAAGAGCGCGGCCTGTATTTCGCCCGCACCTGGCATGGTGCGTACACGGCTCTGCTGGAGATGGCGGATCCGGGTATGTCCCCAAATCGGGGCAGCCTGCTGGTAGCCCGGTACGGAGCCGGTACCTACGTGTACACCGGGTTGAGTTTCTTCCGAGCCCTCCCAGCGGGCGTTCCCGGAGCGTATCGGCTGTTCCTGAATCTGCTCGCGCTGGGGTCGGCGGAACCGCGGAACGGCCGACCGGCGGGACGACGGTAGGGTGCCAACGCTCGCTTCCGGTGCTGCGATTGCGGTGAACGATCGGCGGCATGAGCTGTCCCTCCTTCCGTCGTTCCCTCGTTCCGTCCGCCAACCCGCCGATCTGCCGATCCGTCGCTGGGCGCTGGTGGTGGTTGCGGCAGCAGCGGCGGCCTCCAGTGCTTGCTCCGACGGCCGGACGCCGCTCGTGATTTACTCGCCGCACGGGCGCGAGCTACTGTCCCTCGCCGAGCAGCAGTTCGAGGCGGCGAATCCGCAAGTGGACGTGCGGTGGCTGGACATGGGCTCTCAGGACGCCCTGGATCGGGTCCGGTCGGAGCGAGCCAATCCCCAAGCAGATGTCTGGTTCGGGGGTCCTTCGGCGCTGTTCCGCCGGGCCGCTGCGGAGTCGCTCCTCGCAGCGTACCGGCCAAGTTGGGCCGATGCGATCCCGCTCAGAGGGCACGGCGCCGGTGAGCTCTACTTTGCTGTGTACGAGACGCCGGCGGTGATCGCCTACAACTCCGACGCGGTAACCGCGGAAACTGCGCCGGCAGATTGGGATGACGTATTGGAGCCGAGGTGGACCGGGAAGGTGATCATTCGCGATCCTCTGGCCTCCGGCACCATGCGCACCATCTTCGGGATGCTCGTCCAGCGGGGGCTCGCCGCGACCGGTGATACTGCGGCGGGGTTTGGCTGGCTACGCCGCCTCGACGCCCAGACCAGAGAGTACGTGTTCAATCCGGCTCTGCTGCACCAGAAGCTGCTGCGGCAAGAGGGCTGGGTGACGCTGTGGGATCTGCCTGACATTCTGGTGGAGCAGGGGAAGGGCGCTCCCTTCGACTTTGTGCTGCCCAAGAGCGGCACACCGGTCATCGAGGATGCCATTGCCATCGTTCGTGGCACCGAGCATCAAGAAGCTGCGCGGTGGTTCGTGGAGTGGGTGGGAACGGCGGAGGCGCAGCTCATGGCGGCGCGGCAGGCGTTTCGTCTGCCGGCCCGCGTGGATCTCCCAGAGGATTCGCTGCCCAAGTGGGCGCGGGACGTAAGGGCAGGCTTGGTGGTGGCCGAGATGGACTGGGAGCTGCTGAGTGAACGCGGGTCGCACTGGATGGCGTATTGGGATCGCAACGTGCGCGGCCGCGGGCGAGCGGCGACCGGCCGCTGATGGCGGAACCGTTCCTGCAGCTCAGCAACCTCACAAAACGGTTCGGCGAGCACGTGGCGGTCGAGGGCCTCACGTTGTCGGTACCGCGGGCGTCCGTACTGGCGCTGCTTGGACCCAGTGGCAGTGGCAAGACGACCACACTGCGCCTACTTGCCGGCTTCGATAAGCCCGATCGGGGCACGGTGACGGTGGATGGCCAGGATGTCACCGCACAGTCGCCAGCTGCGCGCCGCTTCGGGATGGTGTTTCAACACTACGCCTTGTTTCCCCATTTGACGGTAGGCGAGAACGTGGCGTTCGGCCTGGCCCGACGGGGCACCGCAGAAGAGCGGCGTCGCCGGGTGGAAGGAATGTTGTCGCTGGTTGATCTGGAAGGCTTTGCTGATCGTCAGGTGAGCGAGCTCTCCGGTGGCCAACAGCAGCGGGTCGCCGTTGCTCGGGCCCTGGCGCCGGAACCCCGGGTGTTGTTGCTCGACGAGCCGTTGTCAAACCTGGATCCCAGTCTGCGGGAGCGCACGCGGCGGGAGCTTCGGGCCGCGCTGGAGAAAGTCGGCATCACCACTGTTCTCGTGACCCACGAGCAGGAGGAAGCGTTCGCCCTGGGGGACCGAGTTGCGGTACTCAGGGACGGGCGGTTGCAGCAGGTGGGGACCGCTCCGGATCTGTATGAGCGACCTGAGACGCTGTTCGTGGCGAGGTTCGTCGGGCGGGCGAGTGTGCTGCGGGGCGTGATGACGGCTGATAATCGAGCGCGGCTGGAGGGCGGTGTGGAATGGGCCGTTGAAACCGGCGATCGCGTGGCTGCCGGAACGCCGGTCGCCGTGGTCGTGCGGCCGGAGGCCGTGCGGTTTGCGGAAACCGGTGTGGCCGGAACGGTGGTAGGATGCCGCTACGTGGGAGCGAGGGCCCTGTTCGCGGTCGATGTGGCCTCCGGCACAGTTGAGGTCGAGGCATCCGTGCGGGCGGCGCACGTCGGGGATGTGGTCCACGTAGCGGCGGAGCGGGCCCTGGCTTTTGCCGAGGAAGCCGAGTGACGAAGCGGCCCCGGGGCGTCCTCCTGACGCTACTCCTCGTCTGGGCAGTCGTCTATCCAGTCTCGCTGGTGATGTTGGACAGCGTGCACGGGCGCGCTGGCTGGACTTTGCAGCATCTCCAGGCGTTCGTGCGGGAGCCAACGGAGTGGATCGCGCTGTGGAACAGCGTGTGGATCGCGGTTGCCAGCGTGGTATTGGCCGGGATCGTCGGCGTGCCGCTCGGCTTCCTGTTCGAGCGTTTGCGTTTTCCCGGTCGGCGCATCCTCGGCGCCCTCGTGGCACTTCCCGCCGTTCTTCCTCCGCTGGTCGGCGTCATCGCGTTCCTGTTCCTCTACGGCGAGAGCGGCTTTGTTCCTCGCGCGATCGTCACCGTGTTCCGACTCGACGAGTCCCCGTGGCGGTTGCAGGGCGCGGGGGCGGTCCTGCTGGTCCATGCGTACTCGATGTACGTGTACTTCTATCTGTTCACTCGTGCGGGGCTCGCGAAGATCGACAGCTCGATGATCGAAGCGGCCCACTCGCTGGGTTGTGGGACGTTGGCCACGTTCCGACGTGTTACCCTGCCGCTTCTCAGACCTCAACTGGCCGCTGCCGCGCTGCTCACGTTCATGACGGCGCTCGGGTCGTTCAGCGCACCGTACATCTACAACTTCCGCACGATGTCTGTTCAGATCGTGACGACCAAGCTGTTCGGCAACATGCAGATGGCGGTCGTCGAGACCACGGCTCTGGCTGTCGTGGCCCTGGCTGGCCTGATGTTGTTGAAAGGCAGGGCGGGGGCGCGTTCCGTAGTGGCCCTGGGGAAGGGAACCGCGCCCAGCGCTCGAACGCTGTCGCAGCCAGTAGCGCGGTGGGGAGCGGCAGTTCTGGGGTGGGTGTTTGGCATTGTGCTGCTGCTACCGCATCTGACGCTCGTGGTGATGTCGCTCGTGCCCTTGGGAACTTGGACGACGCAGCTCGTGCCGCCCAGCTACACGCTGGCGAATTTCGGAGCCTTGCTCACCGAGCCGGAGCGACTGCGCCCGCTGGTCAATTCGCTGTGGATGGCGGCGGCCGCGACCCTCGGAGCGCTTGCCACTGCGCTGTGGGCCGGTCGTCTCGTGGTGCAGCGTCGGGCCTCACTCCGCAGCGCCATCGAGACGCTGGTGTCGGTTCCCTGGGCCGTGCCGGGGACTGTTCTGGCCATCGCCTTGGCGACGGCGTTCAGCGTCAACGCGCCGTGGGTAGGCCGCTGGGTGTTCCTCGGAACCGCCCTCATTCTGCCGTTGGCGTACCTGGTGCGGAACATCCCCATCGCTGCGGGGTCTGTCTTGGCCGGGTTCCGGCAGCTGGATCCATCACTCGATGAAGCTGCTGCGTCGCTGGGTGCCAGTCGGTGGCGAACGTTGCGCCTGGTGACGATCCCGCTGCTGCGGCCGGCGATCCTGGCTGGTGGCGCTCTGGCGTTCGCCACGGCGTTGGGCGACTTCGTCACCTCCATCGTGCTCTACACGTTTGAGACGCGTCCTATCTCGATCGAGATCTTGGCCGCGCTGCGGGCGTTTGACGTCGGGACCGCGGCGGCGTACGGAGTGGTCCTGATGCTCATCTCTGCAGGGGCCATGGTGGTGGGGACCAGGCGATGAAGCGGCTCATCGTCCTCATGGCTGCCGCTTTCGTGGACATGATCGGGTACGCGATAGTGTTCCCCTTGCTCCCCTACTACGCCCTCCGCCTCCAGGCCGACGAGTGGATGATCGGCTGGATGATCGCCTCCTTCTCCATCGCCCAGCTTGCCTCGTCACCCTGGTGGGGCCGCATGTCAGATCATATTGGGCGCCGCACTACCATCCTCTTCGGCCTCGGGCTGTCGGCGGCGGCGTTCGTGGTGTTCGGATTCGCGGTCAACATCTGGATGCTGTTCCTGTCCCGCGTCATTCAGGGGTTGGGTGGGGGCACCACTGGCGTGCTACAGGCTTACGTGGCTGATGTGACCGAGCCGAAGGACCGGGTGAAGGCGCTGGGCTGGCTGTCGTCGGCTACGGGGGCGGGGGTGATGATCGGGCCGGCGATTGGCTCCCTGGCGTTCAAGCTGGGCCCCGAAGCGCCGGGGATCGTGGCAGCGGCGCTGTGCTTCGTGAACATCATCTTCGCGTGGCGCATGCTGCAGGAATCCTATCCCGGGCGTAAACGGGACACCCCCCTCGAGGATCCTGTGATAGCGAGACCGGTGCGTTCGGTGAGGGAGATGATTACCGAGGTACTCCGGGCGCCCGGCGGCCAAGTGGCGCAGCTCATCTGGATCTACGCCGTCGGTATGCTGGGCTTCATGTCGATGACCGCTGTCCTGGCGCTCTACTTGCACAGCGATTTCGGGATCACCGAGGAGACGATCTTCATCTTCTTCGTTTACGTGGGGGCCATCGGAGTGTTCATGCGGGCGGTGATGCTCGGCAAGCTGGTGGACTGGCTCGGGGAAGTGAGACTGATGCGCGTGGGCGCGGCACTGCTCGCCCTCGGGCTGGCCGCCATTCCGCTCCCCGACTCGGTCGTTCCCCTGGGTCTGGTGATCGCCATTGTGCCGATTGGCACTGCCTGCTTGTTCCCGGCGACGTCGGCCTTGGTGACGCACCGGGCGTCCAAGCACGAGATGGGGCAAACCCTGAGTGTGCAGCAGGCGGTCGGTGGGATGGCCCGGGTAGTCGCCCCCATCTGGGCCACCGCCGCGTTCCAGGGTCTCGGCGTGTCGGTCCCGTTCTACATTTCCGGCGCTGTCGTCGGGCTGGTGACACTGCTGGCGTTCCGGGTGTCGCAGCGAGTGCCGGTGGAGGCGACGTGAGAGCGGAAGTTCACCCAACGATCTCTGCCAGCGCCGCCGCCAGCAGGATGATCTGCTTCGTGCCGGTCTTCGCCGTCTCGATGTCCGCCCATTCGCTCAGGGTATGCTGACTCCCGCCCCGGGCGCGGCCCACGGAGACTGAGGGAACGCCACGGAGGACACCCGCATTGGCGTCGGTGGATCCGGTTGGCACCGCCGGCGTGCGGTTGCCGAAGTCGTGTCCGAGATAGCGTAGCACGTCCACCGCGGTCTGCACGAGAGGGTGGGCTCGGCGGTCTGCTAGCTGCTCCGGTGTCCCGCCGGCCTCGCTGCGCTGGATCCAATCTCTCCGGAATTCGACACCCTCCTGCCTCGCGGTCGCGTCGCACGTCGCCACGATCGCGCTATCGAGCCGAGCGAGCAACGCTGGGTCCACCGTACGGAGATCGACGGTGAACGACACTTCCTGGGGGATCGCGTTCACCACATGTCCGCCTCGGAGCATGCCCACGTTGTAGACTGCACCGACCGGCGCGCCCCCGCCCCGTGGCGGAACAGGGATCTCGTAGATGTCGAGGATGCACCGGGCCGCAGCGCGCGCGGGGTGTGGCCTTCCCCGAGACGACAGCGTGTGGGAGCCAGCGCCCGTGAACACCATGCTGGACCAGTAGATGCCCAGAGCCCCGTAGTTCACCGATCCCAGTCCACCATCGAGGGCCACCAACATGTCAGCGACCTCGGGATTGTACTTGAGCCAGTAGTCCATTCCCCCGAGGCCGAGCTCTTCCTGCACGGTGCCGATGAAGAACACGTCGCCACGCGTCTGCAAGCCAGAAGCGTGCATGGCGCGGGCTGCCGCCAGCATGTTGGTGACCGAGGCGCTGTTGTCGAAGACTCCAGGGGCGTAGAGTCGGCCGTTGCGTCGTGTGACCGTCACGTCGGTCTCCATCGGATGCACCGTATCGAGATGGGCGGCGAAGACGAGGGTCGGTCCTCCTCCCATGCCCCGGCGCCGCGCGATCACATTGCCGATGGAATCGATGTGGACCTGAAGGTCGAGGGCTTCGAGTTGCCGGCGGACGTATGCGGCGCGCTCTCCCTCATGCCGCGAGGGAGCGGAGATCTGCGTGATCCGAATCCATTCCGCGACCTGCGACTCGAAATGGTCGTCAATGTAGGCGAGTGCATCACGCACCGCCGGGTGAGCCGCCAGTTCGGGAGAGAACCTGGTGGGGTAGGACGGCTCTTGAGCGGGCAGGTCCTGAAGACCGCAGCTCGCCGCAAGCAGAATCAGGATGGCATTGGGAGCACGCATCTGGGCCTTCCAGCAGGGAGTGCTTTGCCGAAGCTAGTGTGGGTGCGCCGTGGGCGGGAGGGCCGGTTCTGGTCGAGGTCCGGTCCCCCCCCGCAGTATCCCCGCGTTGAAACGCGGGCTCGGCTCAGACGCATCTTGAAAGATGCTGAGCATGCAGCATTCCGTACCTCAGTGCATGCATTCGGTGCGGTCCGCGTCACCGATCGCCGCTAACCTCTCCTTGTCCCTGTTAGCGCAATGGCCCGACAACTGTTCGTCCACGTAGGCTGGACCACGCGAGACCAGCGTCCGATGATTGGTGTGTCGGAGAGCAGCTTCTTGCGTGAGTTCCTGCCTGCTGAGGCCCGACGCCACAGTGCGGAAGTCATAGCACTGGGTATTGTCTCCGATCATCTCCACCTTCTTCTCCGGCTCCCGCTGGCGTTCGACGTCCCCGCGTTGGTGAAGTCTCTGAAGGGGGTGAGTGCGCGGTTGGCGAACAAGGACGAACAGATCTCTCGAAGCGGGCTCCGGTGGGCGAAGGGCTACGTCGTGCGATCAGTGAGTCCGCGGAACCTGCGTCCTGCGGTCCGGTACGTGCTTGGGCAAAGGTCGCACCATCCTGATCACGCCATCCCAGTCCGCTGACTGATCCCCGTCGCTGTCGCTAGCGCCTTTCAAGGCGCGTCGCGTCAGCGCCGAGCCCGCGTTTCAACGCGGGAGTCATGTACGGGGCGACTGGCTGTCAGCTGAGACTCGGCGTCATGGGGGTATCAAGAAGTCGCGGGAGAGAGCGGCAGGAGCGGCAGCGGCGGCAGGAATGCCATGCCCCCCGGCTATTTGCCAACTGCTGATTGCTGCGGTCAGTTCGCTGAAGGCCGACGGCTCAGTTCAGATGCTTCTTGAGGAACGCGTGTAGCCTGTCTCGATACATAGCGCCGCCCACGTCATAAGTGTCATTGTGGCCGGCGCCCTCGATAGCTACGAACTCTTCCGCGCGGCCGGCCTCGGCAACGGCGCGTCCCATGGGCAACGGAGCAATCCAGTCGTCGGTTCCGTGAAACACCAGCAGTGGAGCGGTGAGGCGCGCTGCACGCTCCACGTTGTTCAGCCGAAGGTGCAGTAGCCCGATTGGGATCATCGAGTAATGTTCTTGGGCCATCTCGCGCCCGGATGTGAAGGCTGACTCGAGAATGACAGCCCGCACTGGATTCTCGGTCGCGAGATAGAGCGCTACCGCGGATCCTACCGAGCGGCCGTATACTGCGATGCGTGTGCTGTCGATCTCCGGCCGCTGGGTCAGGAACTGCCATGCTGCGTCGGCGTCGCGGTAGAGCCCCTTTTCGGTTGGTTTTCCTTCGCTCTGCCCATACCCGCGGTAGTCCAGTACCAGCAGCCCGGTGCCAGGCGGTCGGAACTCCCGCAGTATCGGGGCGATGCCGCCGATCGTTTCCATGTTGCCGTAGAACCAGATGAGCCCCGGCGCCGAGGAGGCCTGCGGGACAGGGTTCGGCGGCAGATACCAACCCTTGAGCCGCACGCTGTCGGCAGCGGTCACCGCAACCAGCTGCCCGTCGGGGATGCCGGCCTCAACCGGCGTCGGCAGGGGGCCCGCTGGGGCGGGAAACGCCAGACGTTCCTGAAACGCCCAGGCTAGGAGCACGATGGCGGCGTAGGCGACCACCAGAACCGCCAATACTCGGAGAGCGACCGACAACATCCGGGGAAAGGTAATCACTCCTGGTTCTCACCCGTCAGCGCCCGAGCAGTTCCTTCGCGCCGCACCCACCCACACCCGGACCTCCGCCTTGGTGGGACGCGGGGGCGGACGGACGGTTTGGGTGGCGCGGACCGCGGCCCGCGAATCTGCTAGCGCGCGCCACAGACTGGCGGGTTCCTGCCGGGCCAGGCCGCAGACGGTGTTGATGCCCGTTGTCCGGAGCACCGCCGCGTGCCGAGAGCCGATGCCTCGGAGGGTAGTGAGCCGGGCTGCCTCTACCATCAAGCGGGCGTCGTCCAGCGCGATTTCTGCGTGCTGAGCCAGGGAATCTGGGGTCATCCGCGCGAGCGTGAACGGGGAATCGATGCCGGCGCGGGCGGCCCTCGTGATGTGCGACTCGGTGACGCCGGGGATCTCGCCTACTCGGGGGACCGTCGAGCTGACTGTCCACCGTTCCATGCCCGCGAGGGTCGCCGCCGCAAATATGGCGCCGCCGCACGCCGCGGCGACCAGCCGTCTGGGCGAGGGCACCCTGCCGCCCCTGATCGGCACCGCCACTCCTAGCACGCACAGCGTGTGATACAGGATCCACGCTTCCAGCGCGAAGAACGGGAAACCGAGGAAGCCCAGCGGAGGCATCTCGAACAGCTTGGTCTGCTCCAGCCAGGGAACGGTGTAGATCCACTTCCCACGCGCCCAGAAGTTGTAGAACTCCCACAGGAGCCCCACCAGCAGTCCCCCCATCATCAGCCGGCCCACACGGCCCCACTCGCCACGCGTGATGTCGTGGAGGAGAGACCACTCCGGGTGACGCCGGTACACGTATGGTTCGAGCAGCAGCCACACCGCGCCCCAGATCAGCGGGAAGAAGAGGTGGGGGACCGCGAGCGCGAGGGCTGTTGCGGTGAGTCCCAGCGCTGTCGCCGCGTGGAACTCCCACGGGCGGGCGGCGATCGACCTTGAGCGCCAATTGCGCCCGATACCAAGGCTGTCGAGCAGACGCGCCGTCAGGAGGATGGCAGGCACCACGGTGGCGAACGACAGCACGATCCCAGCCCACCGCTCGACACGAACGTGCGGCAGGAACACGTAGTACCAGTTCCGCAGCCTGAAGTTGGCCAGCTCGAACAGCAGCCAGATCACCGCCGACCAGCCGAGCAGCGAGATCACCAGCCGGCTACGTCGCAGGACCGGACCCTCGCCTATCAGGCGACCGGCAACCGCATCGAGGAGGATGAGCGTGGGGTACCAGACGAACACGTAGAACCACGTGGGAACCGGATCAACCTGGAGGAGCAGCAGAACCCACGCGAGTGCCATTGCAGCTGCCGACAGAACGATCACCATGGCTATCAAGCTGGCTAGCAGAAGCGGGGAATGCCAGCCGTCCGCACCGCTTGCTTCTTTCGCTGGCACCGGGTTGATTGGCTTTATGCCTGATGCAGCAATCTCGTGCCGAGGCCTGGTGAAACGGTACGGTGACGTCACCGCCGTTGCTGGGATCGACCTGCAAGTGAGGAGGGGAGAGTGCTTCGGCATGCTCGGCCCCAACGGCGCCGGGAAGACGACCACCATCGAGATCATCCAGGGGCTGCTGGACCCCGATGCCGGCACGGTGGAAGTGTTAGGGCTGACATGGGAAGGCCACGAGTCGGACCTACGCCAGCGTCTGGGCTCACAGCTCCAGGAGACCAAACTGCCTGAGAAGCTCACTGTAGAGGAGACCATCAGGCTGTTCCGGAGCTTCTACCACCGCAGCAAGGCAGTGGACGATGTGTTGCAGACGGTTCAGCTCGAGGAGAAGCGGCGGGCCTGGGTGGCCAAGCTCTCTGGAGGACAGCGGCAGCGGCTGTCAGTGGCGTGCGCCCTGGTGAGTGATCCCGACATCCTGTTCCTGGACGAGCCCACCACCGGGCTGGATCCCCAGTCACGTCGCCAGGTGTGGAACGTCATCGGAGGCTTTCGCGAGAGCGGCGGCACCGTGTTGATCACTACCCACTACATGGAGGAAGCCGAACGCCTGTGTGATCGCGTGGCCGTGATCGATCACGGGCAGATCATTGCTCTTGGATCTCCCCGGGAGCTGATCAGATCCCTTGGAGCTGATCACGTCGTCGAGTTCGCCCTCGAGGACGGTGTGCCGGTACCGGACGAAGCGCTGGTTGGGCTGCCAGGGGTCGAACATGTCGCCCATGACGACGGCAAGACCCGGCTCACTGCGAGTCGAGTTCATCAGGTGGTGCCGGCCCTCATGCGGCTCCTCGCGGATCGCGGCGCTTCGCTCAGCGAACTCACCACGCATCACGCGACTCTGGAGGACGTGTTTCTCTCCCTCACCGGGAGACGTCTACGGGATGAGTAGGCTCGCGACGAACCCGCTAGTCCAGCTCACGCTCTGGCGTGTGCGCGAGTTCACCCGTGAGGGGGAAGCACTGTTCTGGGTCTTCGCATTCCCTATCCTCCTGGCATTCGCTCTCGGCCTCGCATTCAAGAGCCGCGGTCCCGAGGTGGTGCGGATCGCCGTCGAGCAGGGGAGTGGCGCGGTGGAGCTGGTGGAGGCCCTGAGTAGCGGTGAGCGGATTGAGGCGGTCCTACTCGAGCCCCAGGAGGCGTACAGTCGGCTGCGGACGGGACGCGTCGCCCTCGTTGTGAAGCCGGGTGAACCCGTGGTCTTGCAGTACGACTCCACCCGCAGCGAGGGAAACTCGGCGCGGATGGTCATTGGTGATGCGTTGCAGGAAGCTGCAGGGCGGCGCGACGTGCTGGAGATCCGGGACGTACGGGTCACCGAACCCGGCGCCAGGTACATCGACTTCCTGATCCCGGGCCTGCTTGGCCTCAACATCATGGGGACTGGGATGTGGGGTGTGGGCTTCGGCATCGTGAAGAGCCGCACCCACAAGCTTCTGAAGCGGTTTCTTGCCTCGCCGATGCGGAAGAGCGATTTCATGCTCGCCTTCATGCTGGCCCGGTTGGCTTTCCTGGGTGTCGAAGTCGCTGCCGTCCTGGCGTTCGGGTACTTCGTCTTCGGCGTGCCTGTCCGTGGATCGATCTTGGCGATCGCGGCCATCGTGCTGCTCGGCGCAATGACGTTTTCTGGCCTAGGCCTGCTCACCGCCAGCCGATCGAAGACCATCGAGGGAATCTCGGGTCTGTTGAACGTGGTCATGGTGCCAATGTGGATCTGTTCGGGCGTCTTCTTCGCCTACTCCCATTTCCCGGATGCCGTGCAGCCCTTTATCCGGGCGCTCCCGCTGACGGCACTGAACGACGCGCTCCGTATGGTGCTGCTCGACGGCGCGCCGCTGCTGGCCACCGCCGGCTTCCTGGGGGTGTTGGCGTTGTGGGGGGTTGGGAGCTTCGGGCTAGCGTTGGGTATCTTTCGGTGGCATTAGGCGCGAGGTTCCTACGCATGACCTCAAGACCCAGTCCGGAAACCATGCGCAAGCTCGATGCTCTCAAGGAGGCGAAGCGGAAGTGGGACCACGTGTACTCCCTCACCGAACAGTTCGCTTCCAAGAGTAGCGGTCAGTTCCAGGCGCCAGGCCAGAAGGGCGGGTCCGGCATTCAGTCTGACATCCAGGCGCTCAAGGGACGGCTCAGCCGGGCGGCCAGAGATGTTGGCCAGGTGTTGCTGGGCGGCGGGCTCGGCAGGCTGGCTGAGGACGCCAATCAGGTGGCCCTGCTGGCGCGGCGAATTGGAGCATCGCAGATGGGGCAGCTGGGCACACTACGGGACATGGTCGCCGGGGTGCGGTCGCGCATCGAGCGGGCCGAGAAGACGGTGCACAGCGGAGAGCAGGAAGAGTCGGAAGGCTAGCCGGCCGGCCGTTGTGCCAGGCGGCTAGGTCTCCAAGACGTTCTTCACCGCTGCCACCACTGCCTCCCCGTGTGTCAGCGGCAATCCATGTCCCGCCCCCGTAATGACCCGCAACTCGGCATTAGGGAGGCGCGCCACGAGATCCTCGGCGACCTCCAGCGGGAAGAGCGTGTCCTCGGTCCCGTGCAGCACGATGGTGGGGATCGCGACTTCGGCGAGTCGGTGCCGCACGTCGAACCCGCTCATGGCGATGCGATAGGACCGCATTGCGCGCCAGTCGGTATTGCGCCATCCGGCAAGATCCAGTGACAGGTCCGACGGGCGTTCAATGGTTCGGAAATCGACGCGGTCCGCGCTGAGCCGACCGTGGGAGAGCAACCGCTTCACGCCGCGCGTCACCCACGGTGCGTTCCACCACGGCAACAGGTGCTTGATGCACACGCGCCAGTTGCGGCCGAGGAAGCCCACTCGCAAGCACGCCACGTCGAACATGGGTCCGGCAGTCGTCGCGATCAGCACCATCCCGGCGATGCGGGCGACCCCCTCGTTCCGGTGGGACAGGAGCCACCAAAGGGCTAGCATGCCGCCGAAGCTGTGGGCCACGACGATGCGGCGCTTCTGCTTCCATGAGTCCACACCGCTCAAGAAGTCGTCCAGCATGCGGCTGTAGATGGCCATCTTGCCGTCGGCGACCTCGCCGCCGTTCTTGCCCAGCGCAAGCTCGTTGAAGTCTACGGCGATGGTCGCAAGGGGGAGGTTGGGGAAGATAGACGCGTTGAAGCTCATCCCGGGAAGCAGCAGGGCGACCTCGCGTTCTTCATGCTCAGGCATATGTTTCGCATCCATGGATGCTCGCGAGAGCAATCCCGTGAGTTGCTCGGGGAGCACACCATGAACCTTCGAGTGTGCCCCCAGTGCGGTGCTGATCTCCCGCCCGGTTCGAACTTTTGCTTCAAGTGCGGGGCGCGGGTGGAAGCCGAGCCCGGCTGGGACGCGACGGTCGGAGAGCGGCTCACCGCCGCCCTCGGCCCCGGCTACAGCCTCATCGGCGAGCTCGGTCGCGGCGGGTTCGCCGTGGTGTATTCGGTCCGTGACCTGCGACGCAACCGGTATCTCGCCGTCAAGGTGATGAGGCCCAGCCTCGTCGCCGCCCGCACCTTGAAAGAGCGCTTCCGGCGGGAGGCGGAGCTCGTCTCCAGGCTCGATCACCCCAACATTCTGCCCGTGCTGTTCACCGGCAAGGGGTCCGGCTTGGTGTATTACGCCATGCCCCGGGTTCGCGGCCGGTCGCTCCGGGAACAGCTGGATCACGAGGGCCCCCTCTCGCTCCAGGAAGCCGTGCGCGTATTCGGGGAGATCGCCGCCGGCCTGGCCCACGCCCATGAGCGAGGTGTGGTGCATCGGGACATCAAACCGGGGAACATCATGCTCGACAGGAGCGGTCGGGCGCTGATCGTGGATTTTGGAATCGCGAAGGCCCTGGCGGTGAAGGGTGGCAGCATCTCCATCACGGGAGAAGTCATCGGAACCGCGGAGTACATGAGTCCCGAGCAGGCCCGTGGCCAGACTGACATTGACGAGCGGTGCGACATCTACAGCCTCGGTGTCGTGGGGTTCGAAATGCTGACGGCTGAGGTGCCGTTTGTCGGAGATAGCGTTCATGACACCCTGGCCAAGCATCAGAGTGCCCCGCTCCCCGACGTCCGGGACAAGCGGCCCGACGTGCCGGCGGCGTTCGCGATGGCCCTGCTCCAGTGCATGGCAAAGGAGCCGGCGGATCGCTGGCCCAATCCCCGGGAGGCAGCCCGCGCAGCTGGGGCGGCGATCTGAGGTCGGAGGGGCGGTCGGGCGGACCGCCAGCCCGCCCGACCGCCTGACCGCCCGTCCACCATTGAAACCCCACACCCGTTGACTCCGTAGGGCATCACTGGTTAGGCTTAACGCCGTTAACTTAACGGTGTTAACCTCGTTTGGCCCTTCACTGGGTCGGGGTCGGAAGCGTCTGGAGGCCGCAGAGGAGCAAATGGCTACACGAGAAGTGACCACGGTCCACGCGACGGAGGTGGAAAGCGCCATCCTCGAGGCGGCGCGGGATCTTCTGGCGGAGAAGGGGCTGCAGGGGCTGTCGATGCGGCAGGTCGCAGATCTGGTGGGAGTCAGCGCAACGGCCATCTACCACTACTTCGAGAACAAAGACGAGTTGGTCAGACGGGTGGTGCAGCTTGGCTTCCATCAGTTTGGGGAGTACCTGAAGGAGGCCGCTGAAACCCATCCCCGAGGTTCGCTTGAGCGGGTACGGGCGCTGGGGGAAGCCTACCTCCAGTTTGCCCTCGAGAACCAGACGTATTTTCGCGTGCTGTTCAGCATCCAGCATCCCGCCCCCGCGTCACTCGACGAACTGCCGGAAGGCGGCGGCTACGGGCTGTTGAGGCAGGCGGTGGTGGACGCCGTCAGCGCCGGCACCATGCGTGAGGCCGATCCGGACGTGGTGGTTATGTACCTCTGGAGCATCGCCCACGGCCTGTTGACGCTCACGATGGCGTGCGACCTCGAGAGGTGCCCCGAGTTTGGCCCTGGGAGCAGGAGGCGAACGCCGGTGGAGCTGTTTCGGGCATTCGAGCTGTTGGTGCGGGATGGCATTGCTGCGCCCGCCGGCGAACGGGCCTCGCAGGGTGACCGGATTGTCTTGCAGGGGGACTGAGGGTATGGCACGGAGATTCTGGTGGACCGGTCCGGGAGCTGCCGCCGGGGTGGTGTTGTGGACTCTAGTGGTGGTGCCCCAGCTGCAGGCGCAGGCGTCCGCCGCCGACACCTATTCGTTGCGGCGCGCCATTCAGATCGCCTTGGCCAATAGTCGAACGCTGGAAGATGCGGAGCAGGGTCTGGAAGTGGCTGGCCAGCAGGTGAGGGAAGCGTGGGCGAGTGTCTTGCCAGACATCTCTGCTAACATGTCGTATTCCCGCAACCTCAAGGTCCAAGAGATCTTCCTACCCGAGTTCTTCTTCGACCCCACCGCCCCGCCTGATGCGGTGCGGCCGGTCCGGGTGGGTTCGGACAACAACTGGCAGGCGGGGTTGTCGGTGAGCCAGCCACTCTTCGAGTACGGCGTGTTCATCGGGGTGGGAGCGGCGTCTCGGTTTCGTGCCCTCCAAGGGGAGCGGGTCCGCGGCACGGCCCAGCAGGTCGTGTCGGCGGTTCGGCAAGCGTATTTCGATGCCCTCCTCGCCCTCGAGTCGCAGCGCTTGACCGAACAGAGCATTGCCCGGGTGAGGCAGACGCTCGATGAGACCCGGGCCATGAATCGGGTGGGTCTCGCCAGCGACTACGATGTGTTACGCCTCGAGGTGCAGTACTCGAATATCCAGGCGAATCTGCGCCGGTCGCAGAACGCAGTTGCCGCGGCCAAGCGGAGCTTGCTGGTCGAGATGGGTCTCGATCCTGGTAGGCCCATCGATCTCGAGGGTCGGCTCAACGAGATCGACCTGGAGGTCCCCGAGCGGAACGATCCCGTGAACGCAGAGCTGCTCTACCTGGCAGGAGTGGAGGAGGTCGCCGCGCCGTACGATGAGCTGCTGCAGACGGCACTGCGGCGGCGCACCGATCTGCGGCAGCTCCGCTCCACCATCTTGCTGGAAGAGGCCCGGCTGGCTGTCGAGAAGGCCGAGTTCTACCCGCGGATCTCGGTGTTCTCCAACTACAATATCATGGCTCAGGAGAACGGAGCGCCGAGTTTCTTCGGCGAGAGTCCCAATCAGCGTACCTCGACTGCGGCGGCTGGCGTTCGCATCGAGCTCCCGATCTTCTCGGGCTTCAGCCGCTTTGCCCGGGTGCGGCAGGCTCGGTGGACGGTGCGGCAGAACGAAACACGCCTGGAGCGGGCGGAGCAGGATGCGGCAAACCAGGTCCGAACCCTGCTCGACGCGGTACAGGAGGCCCGGCAACGCGCTGCGAGCCAGCGGCGGGCCGTTGACCAGGCGGGGCGGGGGTTCGAGATCGCCTCGGCCCAGTATCGAGAGGGAGTAGGGTCCCAACTGCAGATCACGGACGCCGAGGTGGCTCTGCGGGAGTCCGAATTCAATTACGCCCAGGCGGTGTATGACTACCTCACCGCCCGGGCCCAACTGGAAATGGCAATCGGAATGGTGCCGGATGCTGCCGGTGGGTTCCCCACGCAGGGCGGCATGTGAGGAGATAACGAGAATGGCCAGAGACTCGAGGTGGCGGCGCACGGAGTCCCGCTGGGGCTCGCTGGGGCTCCTGGTGGGCGTGCTGGGGATCGCCACGGCGGTGGTCGGATGCTCGCGGTCGGAGGGCTCGGAGGCTGGCTCTGACCAGGTTGTACCTGATGAGGACCCGACCGGTGCGCGCGTGGTCAACGTGGGGGTCACTCCGGTGGAGCTCACGAGCTTCGTTGACTACATCCGCATCGTCGGCGAGGTGGAAGCGGTGCACGACGTCACTATATCCGCGGAGGAATCGGGGACGATCGCACGGTTCTTCGTGGAGAAAGGAGCCCGGCTGCGCCAGGGGCAGCGCATCGCGAAGATCGATGATGCCGTGCTCAAGGCGCAGGTTGATGAGGCGCGCGCTCTTGCCGAACTGGCCCGGGAACAGTACGAGCGCCAGCGGAGGCTGTGGGAGGAAGAGAAGATCGGGAGCGAGATAGCCTATCTCCAATTGAAGTCGAGTGCCGAGGCGGCAGCGGCACGACTGGAGATGTTGCAGGCTCGACTGGCGCGAACTGAGATCCGTGCCCCAGTCGCGGGCATCTTCGATGAGAAGTCCGTGGAGGCTGGTGAAATGGTGGCGCCCGGCGCGCCGGTGGCCCGGGTGGTGGCGACGCGGCAGGTGAAGATCGTGGGCGGAGTGCCTGAGAGGTACGCCCTCACGGTGAACCCAGGAGACAGCGCCCGGATCACGCTGGACGTGCTTGCAGGCCGGGAGTTCGTCGGCACCATCCAGTTCGTGGGAACGAGCGTGGATCCCCGGAACCGCGAGTTTCCCATCGAGATCGTGCTGGACAACCCTACCGGCCTGGTGAAGCCGCGGATGCTGGCCAACGTGCAAGTCGAGCGGGCCCGCCTCGACAGCGTGGTGGTGGTGCCGCAGGAAGTAGTACAGCGGACGGAAGACGGGTATCAGGTGTTCGTGGTGCAGAACCATGAGGGTGGGCATTCGGCGCTGGCCCGGAGCGTCACCCTCGGGCCCTCCCACGCCAACCAGGTGGTCATCGAGTCGGGGCTGACCGCGGGGGACCGGCTGATCACTGCCGGCCACCGCCTGGTGGATGACGGCAGCCTGGTTCGGGTGATCGGGACCCAGGGGGCCGAGCGATGAGCGACCGCGAAGGGGATACCGGCTCGTTCCGGGTGCCTGGCTCGGAGGGGCGTCGGTCGGAAGACTCCGGGACGTCCCGCTCGCCTAAATCGGCCAAGGAGCCCGGGAGGGTCAGCGGATCCCACCGGTTGCCGGGGGGCGCCGATCCCCGGCACATGCGCAAGTTCAAGGAGTTCTGGCTCACCTCCTTCGCCATCGATCATCCGACGAGCGTGGTCGTCCTGACCGTGATCGTCATCTTCATGGGGATTGGGTCGTACCTCCGGGTCCCCAAGGAGTCGATGCCGGAGATCGTCATCCCCGACATCATCGTGAACACGATCTACCCCGGCGTTGCCCCGGGGGACATCGAGACGCTCATCACCCAGCCCCTCGAAGATGAGCTGAACACGATCGCGGACGTGGAGACCATCACGTCCAGTTCAGTGGAGGGCTTCTCGAGCATAAACGTCGAGTTCGAAGCCGGCATGGACATGAACGAGGCGCTGCAGCGGGTGCGCGAGAAGGTGGACATCGCCAAGCCCGAGCTACCGCTGGCCGCGGAGGAGCCCCAGATCTTCGAGATCAACCTGTCTGAGTTCCCCATCATGCAGGTCAATATCGCGGGGCCGTACAACCTGGTGCGGTTGCGCGATGTCGCCGAGGACCTTCAGGATCGCCTGGAGCAGATCCCCAGCGTGCTGGAGGTTCGTCTGGCCGGGGGCCTGGAGCGGGAAGTTCAGGTCGACGTCGATCTCGCCAAGCTCAAGTTCTACGACCTCACCTTCGACGACGTCATCGACGCGGTCCGCTTCGAGAACGTCACGGTGCCCGGTGGGTCGATCGATGTAGGTGATCTGAAGTATCTCGTGCGTGTCCCCGGCGAGTTCGAGACCACCGAGCCCATTGCCGACATCGTGATCATCACGCGCCGCGGGCGCCCCATCTACATCCGGGACGTAGCGACGGTGGATTTCGGGTTCAAGGAGCGGGATAGCTTCGCGCGGCTGGACGGCAACTCGGTGATCTCTCTCTCCGTCGTGAAGCGCAGCGGCAGGAACATCATCGAAACGGCCGACGCCGTGCGGGCCGTCATTGACGAAGCCGAGCCGACCTTCCCGCCCGGGACCGTCGTGAAGCTGACCTCGGATCAGTCCGAGGACATCCGCGACATGGTGAGCAGCCTCGAGAACAACATCATCTCGGGCCTCATCCTGGTGGTGGCCGTGCTGCTCTTCGTGCTCGGTGTGCGCACTGCACCCTTCGTGGGGCTAGCGATTCCGCTCTCCATGCTCCTGTCGTTCAGCGTGATGCAGCTGGCGGGCTTCTCGATGAACATGGTGGTGCTGTTCAGCCTGATCCTGGCGCTGGGGATGCTGGTGGACAACGCCATCGTGGTGGTGGAGAACATCTACCGCTTCCGAGAGCGGCGCTTCGACCGGGTGAGAGCGGCCAAGTATGCGACGGCGGAGGTGGCGGTTCCCATCATCGCGTCCACTGCCACAACGCTGGCCGCGTTCCTGCCCATGGCTTTCTGGCCGGGCATCGTGGGCGAGTTCATGAAGTACCTGCCGCTCACGCTGATCATCACGCTCAGCTCGTCGCTGTTCGTGGCTCTGGTGATCCTGCCGACTCTGGGCTCCCGAATGCTCGATACCGAGGACGCGCCGGTTGGCATGACGCCGGGGATGCGCAACGTACTCATTGCCGGGGGAGCCATTGCCGTCTTGATCATGCTGGTAAGCAACTGGCTCACGGCAGTGCTCCTCCTGCTCACCGGGGCGCTGGTCTACGGGTTCCATCACTACTTGGGTCACCCAGCGGGGCACTGGGTCATGACCAGCGGCCTGCCGCGGGTCATACGGCGGTACGAAGTGGTGCTGCGGTGGGCCCTGGCGCATCGCCTCCGCATGGTGGCCGGTGCGGCTGCAGCCCTCATACTCGCGGTTGCCGTCTTCGGCTTCCTTAACGCCGGCGTCGAGTTCTTCCCTGAGGACATCCCGCCGCGCACCGCATACGTGCAGGTGGAAGGGCCGTTGGGTACCCGGGTCGAGCAGACGGACCGGATCGTTCGGGACATCGAACGGCAGCTTGCTGGGCTTCCCGGGCGTGAGGATGTCGAATCGGTGGTGGCCACGGTGGGTTCCAGGGTATCAGCGGGCTTCGACGGTGGCAGCGGGACTCACCTGGGCACGGTGGCCATCAACTTGTTGGACTACCAAGACCGGCAGCATGACGCCTTCGAGACGCTGGCCGGCATTCGCGAGTCCGTGGGAGCGGACATCGCCGGCGCCGACATCTCGGTGGAAGAGCCGGATATGGGGCCGCCCACCGGCCTCCCGATCAACGTCGAGATCACCGGGGACGATCCGCCAACCCTCAAGCGCTTGGGAGACGAGGTCGTGTCTCTCCTCGAGAATTCGCCGATCTTTTCCAAGCTCGATGGTCTCGAGAGCGACATGGCGGAAGGCCGGCCCGAGTTGGTGGTGGACGTGGATCGGGAGAAGGCGGCGCTCCACGGACTGAATACCACCGACATCGGGACGACCATCCGCAGTGCCATCAACGGGACTGAGGCGTCGACCTACCGTGACGGCAACGACGAGTACGACATCACTGTGCGGCTGGCCAAGCCGTATCGCGAAGACTTGAACTCACTGGCGGACCTCACGGTGACGTCGGACGACGGCGCCCAGATCCCGCTCTCGTCTGTTGCGACATGGCGCGTGGACAAGGGCTACGGCGACGTCAACCGCAAGGACCTGGATCGGGTCGTGACGGTCTCGTCCGAGGTGCGGCCTGGGTACAACGCCAACGCGGTGCTCGCCGAGGTGCAACAGGAGCTGGAGCCGTTCGCGGCCTCGCTGCCGACGGGGTACAGCCTGCGCTACACGGGACAGCAGGAAGAGCAGCAGGAGTCGGAGGCGTTCCTGACAGGAGCCTTCATCCTCGCGCTCTTTCTGATCGCGTTCATCCTGATCTCACAGTTCGACTCCGTGACCAAGCCGCTGATCATCCTCAGCTCGGTCGTTCTCTCCACGATCGGTGTGCTCATCGCTTTGATGATCTTCCGGATGCCGTTCGGCATCATCGCGACCGGAGTGGGGGTCATCAGCCTGGCGGGTGTGGTGGTCAACAACGCCATCGTGCTGATTGACTACATCGACATCCTGCGGACGCGAGACAGGCTGGAGCGTCTAGAAGCCATCGTGCGGGGTGGGATGACCCGTTTCCGGCCGGTCATGCTCACGGCTGTGACCACGATCCTGGGCCTGCTGCCGTTGTCGGTGGGTCTGAACTTCGACTTCCAAGGCTTGTACAGCCGGCTCCAGCCGGAGCTCTACTGGGGGGGCGAGCAAGCAGCATTCTGGGGGCCCATGGCCATCGCGATCATCGCGGGGCTGGCGTTCGCAACCTTCCTCACGTTGGTGCTGGTACCGGTGATGTACTCGCTGTTCGACGACTTCGATGAGTTCGCGAAGCGCTATTTGACGCGCAGCCACGAGGAGCAGGCGACCACCGGTAAGGCTGCTGACCGGCCTGGCAGGTCCAGCGCGACGCCATCAGGCGAGCCAGTCACGGTATAGCTCGGGCCGGCGATCGTTCCAGAAGAGAGTGCGCGCGGGGGATGACGCGCATCGGCTGAGATCGAGGTCCACGATGACCAGGTCCTCCTCGAGCCGGTTCCCCCGCGCAAGCACGTGCCCAGTGGGATCCACCACGAAGGACTCGCCAGCAAAGGTCAGTCGCTCCTCGCGTCCCACCCGGTTGCACAGGGCGGCGAAATACCCGTTCTGAAACGCCGCCGCTCGCACCTCCGCCTCGAACATTCCCTCGGGCCACTCGTCCAGCGCTCCCGCCTGCGGGATCACCACGAGCTCTGCACCACCTACCCCTAGGGCACGCATGTACTCGGGGTAGTGCCGATCGTAGCAGATGGCGACACCGACCCGCCCCACCCGTGTAGCGTACACCGGGGCGCCACGGTCCCCTGGCGCGTAGTACGCTCGCTCGTGAAAACAAGCATAGTCGGTGATGTGGACCATCCGCGTGGTACCGAGGAAGGCTCCGTCCGCGTCGAACACCGGCGAGCTGTCGAAGTACCGCCCGTCAGCCGCTTCGTACATGTTGAGCACCGTGACTAGCTCGAGCTCGCGGGCCTTCTCAGCGACGGCCTCAGTAGTCGGCCCCGGTATTGGCTCCGCCAGCTCACGGGCCGTGGGGTACTGCTCGTACTGAGGAAAAAAGGGGTAGAGCGCCAGCTCCGGGAATGCGATGAGCCGCGCACCACGGCTGTTTGCGGATTCCATTGCCCCGAGCACGCGCTGCAGGTTCTCGGGGGCGTCCGTCGTAACAGGCATCTGGGCCAGGGCGATGCGAACGGTCATGGCATCCTCTACGAGCTGCTCAATCTGGACGTCTTGCCAGGGTCAGTAGTGATCCCTCTGTCGTGTTCCACGATTCTGACGCCTCCTCCGGCGGGAGCCTCACCCGCCGTTGCTCGATCACGCCGAGGCCGCTGTCCTCCAGCATCCGCCGCCAGCCGGCCTCGTCGAGTAGCGTCATGTCGAGCCCCACATCGGTTGGCCAGCCATGGCTGGCGGCGTTCTCCTGGTAGTAGTCCACCATGCAGGCAAATAGGCCTCCGGGCTTGAGGAGCCGCTGGACTTCCTGGACTGCCCCGTTCAGGTCCGGCAGGTAGTAGAGAACTTCCATCGAGAACACGACGTCGAAGCGTCCGTGGGGCAGGTTGTGTGATGGAAAGGCAGCCTGCAGGTACTCCACGTTCGGTAGGCCGGCGGACGCCGTCCGGGCCCGCGCAACCATTTCTGCCGACAAGTCGAGGCCCACGGCTTTCCCCTGGGGGGCCGCACCAGCCGCCCAGCGCACCGTGTATCCGTTTCCGCAACCGATGTCGAGATACCAGGCGTCTCGTGGGAGATCCAGCTCCTGGAACACGCGTCTGACAAACGGAGCATGGCTCTGCTCCATTTCGTCTGCTCGACCGTCCCGGGCCCAGGAGTCAAACAGGTATCGAACCTGGGTGAGTCGGGCCCGGTGGATGGGTGTCACGTCTGCTCTGGTCCGGTTGCTACGTTGGAGACGGCACCTAGGAAGCGCTCAGCTCCCGACGGCGCCCCAAAGCTCGCGGCCTTCCTCTGGTTGGTCTCTCCCATTTGGCGGCGCTCAGCAGGATCAATGAGAAGTCCCTCCAGCGCACGGGCCAGGGCTGCGTCGTCCCGCCGGGGAACGACTCGGCCGTTCACGCGGTCCTCGACCAGCTCCGCGACGGCGGTGTCGCGGCAGCACACCACCGGCTTCCCGGCTGCCATGGCCTCGAGGTACACCAGACCGAATCCTTCTTGGAGGCTGGGAAGGCAGAACACATCGCACATCGCGTAAGCCCGCACCAGGTCGTCGTAACTTACCTGGCCCGCGAAATAGACACAGCCATGGAGGTTGAGGGCTCGCGCCAGCCTGTCGAGACTCCGCCGCCGCGGCCCGTCGCCCACAATTCGCACTTGCAGACCCGGGATGCGCTCCCTGAGAGCGGAGGCTGCCCGCACCAGCGCAGCGATGTTCTTCCTGGGATACATCCGCGCGACACAGAGTACCATGGGAGGGCGGTCCGCCGCCGGCATCGGCTCCGCATGTCGTAGCGCTCGGTGCCACCGATCATAGTCGAACGCCGGCGGTACGACGGCGATACGGTCCGATGCGATGCCGTACACGTCGGCAATCCGCCGCCGACTATATTCGCTCAGCGTCACGACCAAATCCGCTCGGCGCGCAGCACGGCGCTCCGCCCGGGCCTGGAGTCGCATCGAGGCGGCGACGAGCCCCTTCTCGAATCTCGCCTCGTCGGCGAGTTGTCCCAGCACGTAGGTTATGAACGGCGACCGCAGCCGACCGGCCAACCGGTAGCCGTCCATGTCGAACCCCACCACCATGTCGGCGGATTCGGCCATCGCCGGCGTGAGACCCAGGTTGAAACGGAACCGCTGCACCGTGTCGGGGAGCCAGCCGTCGTATCCCGACGGCTGGACCACACGCACCCGGTGTCCCAAGCTCTCGAGACCCTGCCGCAACGTCGTGGCGGCGACGTACGTGCCAGTCCCTTGCCGCGCGGTCTGCGGTGTGGCGGTGATCAGCGTGATCCGCATGGCGGGGGAGCTAGGCGCGCTGGACCAGTCGTATGAAGGCGCGGCGTACCCTGGCCTGCCAGGGATGTTGGGCGTCGCGCAGAGCGCCCGCGAACGCGTCGGCGGACTCGAACCGATCATCCGGACGATGCGCAGCTCCCTTCTGCAGTACCCGGAGGAGGCGCTCCGGAACATCGGACCGAACGGTGGTGACCAAGGGCAGCTGCCCCGCCGCCTGACGTGCGATGATGGATTCCACCGTACCGCCTCCGAAGGGCACGTTTCCCGTGATCCCAAAGTAGGCGGCCAGTGATATGGAGTAGAGGTCGGTGCGGCCGTCCACCGCTTCGCCAAGAAGCTGCTCTGGTGCGGCGAATGCAGGCGTGCCGGAGTGCGAGATGACTCCACCGATCCCCTCGGTCGGCTGCAGCGCCACTGCTAGCCCGAAGTCGGCGATGCGCAGGCTGCCGGTGGCGTCCTCGATGAGGAGGTTCTCAGGTTTGAGGTCGCGGTGTACCAATCCCCGCTCGTGTGCGTGCTTTAGCGCCGTCAGCGCTTCCTCAAGCAGGCGTAACACCCGCTGCACCGGTTGCGGTCCTTCGGTTTCCACCAGGCGTGCCAGGTTCTTGCCCCGCACGTACTCCATGGTGTACCACAGCAGCCCGGCGCGGCCGCCGATGTCGTACGTGTTGGCTATGTGCGGATGCATGACCTGGGCCGCCACCCGCGCCTCGCGCCGGAAGCGATCGACCACAGCCGAGTCGGCGGTGAGGTGGGGGTGAAGCACCTTGAGCGCAACCTCGCGCTCCAGGGCGAGATCGCGCACCCGGTACACCCGCCCGAACCCACCCGAGCCGAGTTCCTCCAGGAGCTCGTATTCGTCACCCAGTGCACGACGCAGCCGTTTCTCCCACACCTGGGAGTCTTGGCTCGTCGACGCAAGCTCGGGAGCGAATGCAACGGGCGCCTGGTACTCTCCCAGGTCGGACACGAGGTCCTCGCCCATCTCGCCGGCCGTGAGGTAACGGTCCGTGGGTTCGGGCGAGAGGGCCCGCATGATCACGCGTTGCAGAGCCTGCGGACAGGCGTCTCTCAACTCCCGTGGGGGAACGATCGATGCCGGATCTGCCGCGGGCGGCGTTCCGGTCGTGGCGAAATACAGCAAGGCGCCGGCCCCGTAGACGTCACTCCACGGCTCGCCGGCGCTGCCGTCACGGACCTCCGGGGCGAGATAGGGGGACGCCGACGTATCCTCGTCCGGCGGTGCGACATCGAGGCATGCGTTGCAGTACCGAAGGTCGGTCACGTAGGTCCGCTCGGTCGTCTCGATCATCACCGTCGCCGGCACGATCCGCCGAATCACGATACGTCGGGAATGCGCATACTCCAGCGCGTTCGTCACATTGCGACTCAGCTGCAGCACCGCCGGTATCGGACGCGGGCCCCGTGCGACAGCGGCAGCGAGACTCTCCCCTTCGATCCACTTGACGATGCGGTAGGCCCATTCCCGGCGGTGGCCCGCCGAATAGACCGGCCGCAGCACTGGGTGGTCGAGGGCCGCCATGAGTTCCGTCTCGCGCTCGAACCAGGTGCGGAGGCGCGTGCCCGGCTCCAGATGAGCTCGCAGCGCCACGCGTCGCTTGAGGACTCTGTCCCACGCCACGAACAGCGCCCGAATCGGCGAGGAGGCGACGAGCTGAAGGATGTCGAGGGAGTCCCCGAACAGCTCCTCGGCGCGCTGGAATAGCGCGACGGGATCGGTGTGCTGGGGGGTGTGGTCCCGGTCCATCATCGTAGTGTGCGGAGCGCAGGTCAAAGATAACCCTTGCGGGCGGCGGTCCGCGGTCGAGTGCTCTGTAGTCGGTGGTCATGTTGTCGGAGGACCTCAGGCATCCAGCAATGAGCCACCGACCACAGAACCACTAACTACACAGCCACCACCACCAACTACAGAACCAGGAACCGCGCGGCGGCGGCAGCCCCGCCGCCGCGCACCACTCCCACAGCCGCAGGAGCGGCAGAAGCGGCAGCAGCCCCCCGCCAACCGGGGTGGCGGCAGGGCAGCGCTGCCGCCAAAGTTTATCCCCATGCAGGCCATTCGAATCCGCGAATCCGGCGGTCCCGATGTGCTCGAGTTGGCAGAGGTGGAGCGACCGGCTCCCGCCCCGGGAGAACTTCTGGTGCGGGTCAAGGCAGCGGGCGTAAACCGTGCCGACATACTCCAGCGGCTAGGACGGTATCCCGCGCCCCCCGGTGTGCCCGCCGACATCCCAGGGCTGGAGTACGCCGGAGTGGTGCAGGAGGTAGGCAGAGGGGCGGCGCCGTGGCGGTCGGGCGACCGTGTGATGGGGATCGTGGCGGGGGGCGCGTATGCCGAATTCGTGACCACTGACCCACGGCATCCCATGCGGATCCCGGGCGCCTGGACATTCGAGCAAGCTGCGGCCGTGCCCGAGGCGTTCCTGACCGCCCATGACGCGCTCCATCGTGCCGTGGGGCTGCGGGCCGGTGAGCGGATCCTGATACACGCGGTGGGAAGCAGTGTCGGTCTTGCGCTGCTCCAGTTGGCGAAGGCTGCTGGCTGCTCGGTGGCAGGAACCTCGCGAACCAGTGATAAGCTGACGCGGGCGGAGGCGCTGGGCCTCGACCGGCCTGTCCTGGTCCGTGACGTGTTCGATCCGGAGGTTGACCTCCAGAGTTGGGCGGACGTGATCTGCGATCTCGTGGGCGGGCCCTACCTGGCGGGCAATCTGGCGGCGGTTGCGCCTCGCGGGCGGATCGTGGTGATCGGCCTCACCGGAGGACGCTCCGCCGATATCGACTTGGGCAGCCTATTGCGTAAGCGGGTGGTGCTCGTAGGGACCACGCTGCGCGGCCGCAGTGCGGACGAGAAGGCCACCGTGGTACGCTCCTTCGTAGATGGGGCGTTATCACAGTTCGAGGACGGAGCCCTCCGTGCGGTCCTCGACCGGGTGTTTCCCATGGCTGATGCTTCCGAGGCGCACCGCTACGTGGAGGCGAATCGCAACTTCGGGTCGGTGGTGTTGAGCTGGGCCTGACGGCCCGGGGGAGATGGGGGAGAGGCGGGAGAGGGGGTAGATGATGAGCAGGTGGGTGGCAGGAAACCGCCGACAGGCGGCGGCAGCACACCGGCTGCCGCTTCTGCCGCCGGGGTGGAGCGGTGCAGGCTGGGTGGCTGCCGCCTCTGCCGCCGATGGGGTGGTGTAGGCCGGGGGAACTGCCTCCGGTGTGGTGAAGCTTCAACGAACGACATAAGTTTTCTGCGACATGGCCTACCTCAAGCTCCGCAACCTGGCGAGCGGCGAGACGCTCGAGTTTGAGACTCCCGAGATCCGGATTGGGAGAGAGCCTGATTCGGAGCTCGTGCTCTCGGGTGAGGGGAGCGGGGTTGTATCCGGACGGCACGCTCGCGTGTTCGAGCGGGGTGGCGGCTGGTGGCTGGAGGATTCGGGGAGCCGTAACGGGACCTTCCTGAACAACCGACGGCTGAAGCCCGGCGCGGCGGAGCAGCTCACCGCCGGTGCCGTCGTCGGCTTTGGCGAGCGGGGGCCCCGGTTTCGAGTGGAAGCCGTTGCCAAGCGGCGCATTGCCGACACCCTGGTCGAGGGACCGACCGCAGTTCGGCCGTCGGCGGCGACGGTGCCGATGGAAGGGATTGACGCGACCGCACCGGCGGCCCCCGTGGCGCAGGCAAAGCCCTCTGCGCCGCCGCCACCGCCGCAGGAATTGCGCGTGGTCTTGATGGAAGCCCGCACCGGGGAGCAGCACCGGGCGTCGGGCGGTCGGCTCCGCATCGGTAGGGGAAAGGAATGCGAGCTGCGGCCTGTGGGTCCGGATGATACGTCCGTCTCCAGGGTTCACGCCGAGATCGTTCTCAAGCCTGACGGCAAGGTGGTCGTGCGCGATGCCCAGAGCCGCAACGGCACCTACCTGGGCAATGAGCTGCTCACGACCGAGAGGGAGATCAGGCAGGGTGACCGCCTCAAGTTGGGGGCCGCGGGGCCCGAGCTTCTGGTAGCCCACCTCACCATGCCGGGTGAGCGCCCCGCCGAAGAGAAGAAGGAACGACGGAAGAAGCGGCTGTCGTCCGCCGCCGCCCGGGCCGTGGAGAAGCTCGGCGTCGCGCGGCGCAGCTTCGGCGGGAAGGGCGCGACGGTGTTCTTCAGCGAGATGTTCGCAGAGACGTCCCGCAAGAGCGCCCGCCGAGTGCGCATCGTGGTGTGGTCCTCCGTGGTGGTGGTGGCTGGGGCGGCGGGCGGGTTCTACTACTACAAGGATCAGCTCGATCAGCGGTTCGAGCGGCAGCAGCAGCAGCTGGCTGCGCAGCAGGCCGTGGCGGACTCGATCCGCAATGCCGCGGCTGCCGAGTATGACCGGCTGNNCGGAATGCCGCGGCTGCCGAGTATGACCGGCTGCGGCAGGAGCTGGATGAGGCCAGGGCCGGCTCGGCCCCCGCGGCGGTGGTGGAGAGCCTCCGGGTGGCCCTCGGTGAGGCGCAAGCCCGCACGACGGCTCTGGAGGCGGCGTTGGAGCGTGCCGAGGCGTCGCTAAGTCAGCAGCTCGCCGCCGGCGATTCGATGAGGAGACAGGCTCAGAACGAGCTGCAGCGGTTGCGGGGAGAGTTGAACCGCGCGAGTACGGCGACGGCATCGAGCGATCTGCTGGATAGCCTGCGCAATGCGGTGCAGGCTGCGGAAGATCGCGCCACGGCGATCGCGGCGCAGTTGCGTACTGTGCGAGGGGGAGGTGCCAACCTTGCCGCTCTCGCCCAGGCCAATCAAGCCGCGGTAGGGCTCGTTACGGCCTATGTCGGCCCGGAGATCTACGACGGATCAGGATTCGCCATTACACCCTCCGGGTATTTCGTGACCAACCGCCATGTGGTCATGCATCGGGGGCGCTCCCCCGATTCCGTCTTCGTGACGATGGCGGACCAGCAACGCATGCGGCGGGCGGAGGTGGTGCGGGCGGCCCCGGCCAGCGGCCCGGATCTCGCCGTGCTCAAGATCTCCGGCCACGACGGAAGTCGTGTGGCGAGCATCGACTGGTCCGGCAGCAACGCGCAGCAAGGTGAACCCGCCGCCCTCATCGGCTTCCCGGCAGGTTTGGGCAACGCGTTGGACGCCACCCGAACCGTCAGGACCACAATGACCGCGGGGATCTTCAGCAAGGTGACTGCCGACGTCATCAACTTCGACGGCTTCACCATCGGCGGTTCCAGCGGGAGCCCGATCTTCAACTCGGCTGGCGACGTGGTCGCGGTCCATCGAGCCGGACTCGCGGAGGCAACCGGCCTGGCGTTCGCGGTCCCGGTTCCGAAGCTGGTGCCGCTCCTTCCGGCGGCGGCCAAGACAGAGCTGGGGCTGGGGCAGTGAGCGGTAAGGAGTAAGGAGTGAGGGGTGAGGAGTGAGGAGGACTAGCCTCCAACCCGACCGCAGGAGACTTCGGTCTCACTTCCCAAGCCACAACTCGTTGCGCCTTGTTCCTTACTCCTCACTCCTTACTCCTCACACCTCACTCCTTCCCGTTTCCCGCTTTCTGTCCCGGCGGAGTCACCCCTGACGGCCCCCACCGTCGTCTTTATCGTCCCCCACACTCACTGGGACCGGGAGTGGTACGAACCCGCGGCGCGGTTCCGGCAGCGCCTGGTCGCGATGCTGGACGAGGCCGTCGAGCTGATGGCATCCGATGCGGGGATCGGGCCGTTCCTGCTCGACGGTCAGACGGTGCTGCTGCAGGACTACCTGGCCGTGCGTCCTCAGCAGGCGGACCGGGTCGCGGCGCTGGTTCGAGCCGGGAAACTGGTTGTCGGCCCGTGGTATGTGCTGGCCGACGAGCTGCTCTCGTCCGACGAAGGATTGGTGCGGAATCTGCTCGTGGGGCGGGCCGATGGGCGGCGGTACGGTGATTGGCTCGCCCTGGGCTACAGCCCCGACGCCTTCGGGCACCCGGCAGCACTGCCGACTATTCTCGCGGGGTTCGGGATCGAGTATGCCATGGTCCTGCGGGGCTACGGGGGCGAGCCGGGTCAGGAGCGGGATCTGTTTCGCTGGATCGGGCCCGACGGCGCCGCCGTGCTGGCATACCACTTCCCGCCCGCGGGCTTCGAGATCGGCGTGAACCTGCCCGAAGAGCGCGCAGCCCTCAGGCAGCGCTGGGAGGAGATGCGCGCGATGTTGGCGCCCCGGGCGGTCGCATCGGTCCTGCTCGTCATGAACGGCGCCGATCATCATGCCCTGCAGCCGGGCGTTCATCGCATAGTGGCACGGCTGAATGAGCTGGTGGACGACCACGAGTTCAGGCTCGCCTCACCAGCCAAATACTTCGCGGCGTTGCCGGCAGCGTTGGATGTGCCAGAGGTGCGGGGCGAGCTGCGATTCTCCTACCGCTATTCTTGGACTCTGCAGGGCGTGCATTCCACCCGCTGCCGGCGCAAGCAGGCGGTCGCCGAAGCAGAGCGGCTCATGCTTCGCTGGGCGGAACCCCAGGCGGCACTGGCCTGGATCGGTGGCGGGCCCGATCGTCGGCCGCTGCTCGATGTGGCGTGGCGGGCGCACCTGCTCAACTGTTTCCACGACTCGATTGGGGGATGCACCACCGACGAGGTGGCGCGAGATGTGGCCTGCCGGGCAGGTCAGGTCTCGGTCGAGGCCCGGGGAATTCTGGTGGACGCCCTGCACGACCGGCTGGATCAGGATCGGGTGCGGGCCCGTCACTCGACTGATCGCTGGTCGCCCACGCTGGTCCTGGTCAACCCATCCCCCTCCCAGCGGAGCGGCGTCGTCGAGGCGACGATTGCCTTGTTTCGAGAGCGCGTGGTCGTAGGGCGGCCTGCTGATCGGCGCGGCATGCCGGCTCCGGCGTGGCCGGCTCCACCGAGTCTCGTGGCCTCGGACGGAACCGTCGCGCCGCTGCAGGTTCTCGATTGGTATCCCGGCTTTGAGCGGCTCGATAGTCCTCGGGATTATCCCATCCAGGACGAGGTGGCGGCGTTTCGGGTTGCGCTCGAGGTTCACGACGTGCCCGCCCTCGGCACAAAGGCGTTCCACGTTCAATCGAAGCCGGCACAGACGAGCACCGGCGAGCACGTGTGGGTGAGTGGACGTCGCTTGCTGGGAGCCTGGTTCAGCGTCGAGCAGGGTTCGGAACCGGGCTTCTCGATCCACGATCGGGCGGGGGATCGCTGGTTCACGGGCGTGGGCGCGATCGTGAGCGAGCGGGACGAAGGAGACAGCTACACGTTCGAGCCGGAGCCCGGTGACAGGCCCCTGCACGCGCAGTGGGGATCGACCCGTGCCGTCTGGAACGGGCCGCTGGTGGCAGCGGTCGCCCGGGACTTCACCGTGGGCGATCGTGCCCGGGGGATGCTGTACGCGAGGCTGGACGCCAGATCTCGCCTGGTACGCCTGGTGGTGGAGGGGGAGAATCTGAGGGGGAACCACCGGCTCCGGATGGTCTTCCCGTTGCCCGAGGGATGCTCAGGGGAGCAGTGCATAGCCGACATGCAGTACGGGCCGGTGTTCCGGGTGCGTGAGACGTTCAGTGTGGATGACTTCCCCAGGGAGTGGCCGGTCAGGGCGGCTCCCATGCACCGCTATGTGAGCGTGCCGGGAGGCCTCACCGTGTTCGCCCGCGGGCTGTTCGAGTACGAGTTGAAGGAGGGGGCTGTTGCTGTGACCCTGCTCCGGGCCGTGGGCGATCTGTCCCGGGGCAATCTCCGGTCTCGGCCGGGTCATGCCGGATGGCCCAGCGTCACTCCCGAAGCTCAAGAGCTGGGAAAGTTCCGCGCCGAGCTGGCGGTGGCGCCGCGTAGTGTGACGCGGGACAGCTCGCCGGCCGAGTGGGCTGAGATCGAGGGGCTCGCCGACGAGTTTCACGCCCCCTTGGCATCACTGATGCTGCAATACGGGATCGAAGTGCCGGACGTGGTTGTGGGACCGGAGCTCGAGGGCGACGGACTGGCGTTCAAGGCGGCGAAGCCGAGTGAGGGGGGGGACGCTCTGGTGCTCCGGTGTGTGAACCTGACGTCCAGTGCGATTCGGGGCGCGTGGAAGGTTCCGTTCCCGGTCGTCCGGGCGCGCCGCGTCCGCCTGGACGAGACGGGACAGGGTGAGCTCGCGCTATCAGAAGGGGGCACTCGGCTCGAGTTCGAGGCGGCGCCGCGGGAGGTCGTGACGGTTCAGGTGGAGCGGTGAGAGGTCCGCCGGTGCGCTGGGGAGTCTGACGCCCCCCATGGCAATCCCTGCGTTAGAAACGCAGGCTCGGCGGTGGTGCGGTGTGCTTTGAAAAGCGCGGCACGGGTGGCTCCACGTGTTTCAAGACGGGTTTTCAGCCGAGCCCGCGTTTTAACGCGGAGGTGGCACGGCCGGCTTGTCGTGGCTAGGGGCGTAGCATGCTACGCCCCTACGGCTCTGGAAACGCAGATGCCGTTCTGTGCCGCAATTTGGTGGTGGTGAACGGGGGACGGGCTGGCGGCAGGCTCGCAACGGTGGGGTCCGTCCTCCTATAGCCGCAGCAGTCCCAGCACAGTGAGCGCCGTGCCCGCCCAGAAGAGGAACATCCACTTCACCATGTCGGCCCTGAGCCCGCCGAGCTGCTGCTCGAACTTCCCCTCGAGACGTGCGAAGCCGGCCTGCATCTCCCCGCGCAGCTCAGCGATCTCCTGACGCAGCTCCGCCTTCACCTCGCCGATCCTCTGCTCCAGCTTGGCGTCGAACTGGCTGAAGTTTTGGGCGTGTGGCTCCTGCGCTAGAAACGCAGGCTGGGCGCTGGTGTGGTGCGGTTTGAAAAGCTCTGCACGGGTAGCTCGCGTCTTTCAAGACGAGTCTTCAGCCGAGCCCGCGGCTTGACGTGGGGATCGCACGGCCGCGGATGATCCTCCGAGCGCGGATCGGTCCGTGGACGAGGGAGGTGATCGTTTCACCGAGATGAATCCGCGTTCGCTTGTCGATCAATCCGCGGCTATAGGGGGCGTAGCATGCTACCCCTGCCTGAACCGATCTTCATGAATCCCTCATTGGCATTGGCCCGGCTGCGCCATACCATCAGCAGGTGCGACAGATAGCCATCTCCCTCACCCTGATGCAGCGAGGTGTCCCACGCGCAGTGAATCCAGGCTGATCCTCACGGGCGGCATGTATGCCGGACTCCTGGGCTACGTCACGGTCGTCGTGCTCTTCGCCGTCATCAACGTCGTGGCTGGACGGTCCCCGTTCTACACCCCGGCGATGTTCGGCTCCGTGCTGTTCTACGGGTTGGAGGATCCCCGCGCCGTGGAGATCGCGCCCGGCCCGGTGCTGGCGTACAACATGGTCCACGTACTCGCGTTCGTCGCCCTGGGATTGTTCGCGTCCTGGCTGGTGGCCAAGGCCGAGGAGTATCCTGTGGCCCGTTTTGCGATTCTGTTCGTGCTGATCTTCGTTGCGGCCCACATCTACGCGGCGCTGCTTCTGTTCGCCCAGCCGCTCCTGGCTGGCGCAGCCTGGCTGCACATCGGCATCGTGAGCCTGGCAGCCGTGCTCGTGATGGGGTGGTACCTGCTGCGCCAGCACCCGCTCCTGAGGCAGGAGCTCAACAAGATTCCCATGGGGGAGGAGGGGGACTAATCGGTCGGACGGGCGGACGGGCGGACGGGCGGTCGTGCTGTCATGCCGTCTCTACCGTTCATGCCGTCATGCCGTCTTCCAGCCGCCACACCGTCGGCGCACCCACGACAGCAGATTGCCGTCCCCAGTCGGTGGTGATGTGGTTCGTGGTTCATTGCTGGATGCCGGCTGTCCTCCGACAACCCGACCAACGACTACTCACCGCTCAACCACGGACCGCCGCCCTCTGCCGCACTCCTGCCCCTCCTGCCCCTCCTGCCCCTTCTCCACCGGGTGGGGCGGTGCAGGGTAGTAGGATCAAGCACGTCCCGCGTCCCGTCCCCGATCAGATTGCAGCTCACCACGGCGAGTGCCACCGCCAGCCCGGGAAACGTGGCAACCCACGGGGCATTGACTAGGGCGTCGCGCCCGCCGGCGATCATGTTGCCCCACGACGGCGCCGGCGCCGGAACGCCCAGCCCCAGGAATGACAGCCCGGCTTCCAACATGATGGCATTACCCACGCCCAGTGCAGCGGCAACGATCAACGGAGTCGACGCGTTGGGAATGAGATGTCGCCACAGCAGGCGCATGCGTCCCAGGCCGGACGACCGAGCCGCTTCCACGAACGGCCGCGTCAGCAGGCCCTTCACCTCCGCCCTTGCCAGCCGCGCCACCGTCATCCAGCCCGTGAACCCGAGCACGAGCACCACCAGTACGAGGCTCGGCTCCCACAGTGTCACCAGGGCGAGGAGCAACACGATGCGGGGCATGGCCAGGGCGGCGTCGGTGATGGCCATGAGCGCCCGCTCGGTGACGCCCCCCGCCAGGGCCGAGGTGACACCGATGGCAGTGCCGAGGCCGATGGAGACGGCAACTGACAGAAAGCCTACTGCAAGCGAGATCCGCGCCCCATAGATCAGCCGCGAGTAGACGTCGCGACCGAACGCATCGGTCCCGAGCCAATGCATGACACCGTCCGATCCCACCGCCAGGGGAGCGAGAAATCGTGTAGCCAAGATGTCGCGCTGGGCGGCCGGGTCGGCGGGTGCCAGGATCGGCGCGAGCAGCGCGAGCGCGCAGAACACTCCGAGAATCGCCAGCCCTGTGGCGGCGCGGCCATCAGCGAGGAGCGTGCGCAGCGCCTTCATGCGGTGTCGCGCCTCAGTCTGGGATCGACGACGGCGTACAGCAGGTCGGCCAGCAAGTTCCCCAGCACCACGAGCATCGCGAAAATGGCAGTGGTCGCCATGACCACCGGATAGTCACGGGCTCCCACCGCGTCTACCATGACCCGTCCCATGCCGGGCCACGCGAAGATGACCTCCACGAAGACCGTGCCGGAGAACAGCGCCGGGAGCGAGAGGCCCAACAACGTGATGACGGGGAGCAGCGCATTGCGGAGCACGTGGCGGACTTCCACGACAACCGGGTGTAATCCCTTGGCGCGGGCCGTCCGCACGAACGCGTTGCCGCGGGCATCGAGGACAGCACCGCGGACGAAGCGCGCCATTCCCGCGGCACCGATGGCCCCCAGCGTGGCCAGAGGCAGGGCGAGATGGCGTAGCCGGTCGGCCAAACGCCCCCAGGGCGTCAGGAAGTCGGCGTCTAGCGCCGCGACACCCAGGGCGGGAAACTGCAGCCATCCTGGCCAGTCGAACCGTGCTGCGCTGTAGGCAAACACGAGCACGAGCATGATTGCCAGCCAGTAGGCCGGCATCCCATAGACGATCAGGGTCGCGACGGTCAGCCCCGTGTCGAGGGCCGTGCGGCGCTTGATGGCCTGGATGACACCCAGCAACACGCCCGCGAGGTACGTTATCAGCAGCGAGGTAGCCGAGAGCAGGACGGTATAGGGGAGTGCGTCGGCGATCACCCGGAGGACCGGGCGGTGTTGTACCAGGCTCACGCCCCAGTCGCCCCGGGCGAGGTTGCCGAGCCACGCCAGATAGCGCAGCGCGATGGGCCGGTCGAGCCCCAGGGCGCGGCGGGCCGCCTCCAGCTCGGCCTCTCCGGCACCAGGCGCCACCCACAACCTTGCGGGGTCGCCGGGCGCCAGGCTAATGAGAATGAAGGTGAGTGTGACGACGACGAAGACGACACCGGCGCCGAGGGCGAGCCTCCGAGCGAGTTGCCGCAGCATGCGCTACTCTCGCTCGGGTGCTCGGCGTACGTCAAGGGACGTGGACTCTCGTGGAGATTCCCGCCCTGAAGGGCGGGCTCGGCCGGGAGCGCGTCTTGAAACACGGAGGGGGAGCCTTTCAAGGCGCGCTGTGACAACGCCGAGCAAGCGTTTCATGCGAAGCGGACGGCGGAAGAAGGGTTGGGCCTGGGTGGCCGTCAACGCGGGAACGTCGGGTGCCGGGAGGACCTTCTTCCTAACCACCGCGCTGTGCGCCCTCGCCGCCTGCGTCCCGGAACCTCCCGCTAGCCGCGATGTCACCGTGTTCTACGCCTCGGGCGCAGACCTCCAGTCCATCAATCCGTTGATCACCGTTCACCCCCTGGCCAAATCAGTCCAGAAACACCTGCTATTCCTCACACTTGCGACCTACGACTCCGCGTTGCAGCCCGTACCTCGACTGGCGGCGTGGCGCTGGAGCAGTGACCGAACCGCTCTCACGTTTCAGCTGCGTCGTGACGTCCTGTGGCATGACGGTGTCCCCACGACGGCCCAGGACGTGGTGTGGACGCTGGAGATGGCGCGTGCGCCGGAGGTGGCCTATCCTCGGGCACGCGACCTGGCAGCGGTGGTTGAGGTGGCAGCCGTCGACTCTTTCACGGTTCGGGTGCGGTTCAGCCGTGCGCAACCTACCTTTCCCGACGTGCTTACCGACCTGGCGATCCTGCCGGTGCACCGTTTCCGGGGTGTCCAGCCCCAGCAGATCCGCACCGCCGAGTTCAACGCTGGGCCCGTGGGGAACGGTCCGTTCGCGTTCGGTGAGTACCGACCGAATCAGCGATGGGTGTTTCAGCGGTTCGATGGCTTTCCCACCGCCCTGGGGCAACCCGCCATCGAGCGCTTCGTGGTCGCGGTGGTGGACGAGCCGGCGACGAAACTGGCGGCGCTGACGTCCGGTGAATTGGATTTCGCCGGCATCAGTCCTGCGCACGCCGGATTCGTGCAACAAGACTCACGCCTCCGGGTCATCGACTACCCGTTCCTGTTCGTGTACGGCTTGGTTTGGAATCTCCGACGGCAGCCGTTCGATGACCCTCGGGTTCGGCGAGCTTTGACGATGGCCATCGACCGGCGTCTGATCGTTGATGCGTATCTGTACGGTTTTGGGACAGTAGCCGACGGCCCGGTGGCGCCGGAACATCCGTGGTACGTGCCCGTTCCATCCATTCCGCATGATCCTCCCGCCGCGCGGCGTTTGCTGGACGCTGCAGGCTGGGTGCTGGGAGCCGACGGCGTGCGCGAGCGTGACGGCCGCCGGCTGTCCTTCGATCTCTCAACGGTGGGAAGTGGAGAAGCCGCCCTCGAGCAGATGATGCAGGCGCAACTACGGGAGATCGGCGTGGAAGTCTCAATCCGCCAACTCGAGCTCGCGACGTTCCTCGCCGTTGCCCAGGGCCCGGCGCGCGACTTCGACGCCCTCGTCACCGGGATTCCCGGAGACCTATCGCTGGGGTACGTAGCGGCAATGTTCGAGGCCCGGGATGCCGGACCGCTCGCGTATCCGGGATACCGCAACGCCGCGTTTGACGCAGCGGTCGCCGAAGTCAGAAGCGCCAGCACGGAAGAGGAGCTGCAGGATGCCTGGCGCACGGTACAGCAAATCCTGGCGGAGGATCACCCCACGACCTGGCTGTACCACGCCCGCGGTCTGCAAGGTGCCAATCGGCGGGTGCAGGCCGCTCCGCCGGACCTTCGAGGAGAGCTGGCCACGATCGCCCAGTGGCGCATCACGCCAACGGAGGCCCGACAGTGAGCGTCCACGCTCGAGCGCCCATGCGCATCGACTTCGCGGGTGGATGGACCGACGTGCGGGATTTCGCCGATCGGGAGGAAGGCGTCGTCGTCAACGGTGCGATCACGCTCCACGTTCATGTGGATTTCCTCCTCGGGCAGCGAGGCATCAAGCTGCATGCCGAGGATCTGAGAGAGCACGTCACTATCCCGTCTTCGCGCGAGATCCGGTATGACGGGCAATTGGATCTGCACAAAGCCGCCCTCAACATGTTGCCGGTAACCGGAGGTATTGAGATTCTGTCTCGCTCCGAGGCACCGAGCGGTTCGGGGCTCGGAGCATCAGGTGCCCTCGACGTCGCGCTCCTGGGCGGACTGTCTCACTGCCGCGCCGAGTCGTATTCCCGCGAGGAGTTGGCCGAGCTGGGATTCCAACTCGAGACCGCCGAGCTCAGCCTGCTCGGAGGAAAGCAAGACCAGTACGCCGCAGCGCTCGGCGGCTTTCATGAGCTTACCTTCAACGGGGACACGGTTCACACCCGGAGGCTCAGCGTGGAGGAGGACGCCGCGCGCGACCTCGAAGCCCACCTCGTGCTGGCGTACACGGGTCATTCCCATTTCTCCTCGGACACCCATGCTCGGGTTTGGGCCGCCTACGGGGAAGGGAAGCCGGCCGTCACCCAAGCACTGCGTACGATACGCGATCTCACCCGGCCTGCTGCGGCGGCACTGGAGGCAGGAGCGTGGCAGCGGCTGGCGGAAGTGATCCACGAGAACTGGCGACAGCAACAGCGCCTCGACGCCACCATCTCCACGCCGCGCATAGCCGGCATCGAGCGCGCAGCGAAGGATGCGGGTGCCTGGGGGCTCAAGGCGACGGGGGCGGGAGCCGGAGGCTGCATGGCGATCCTCTGTCCGTCGGACAAGCGGCCGGGAGTGGTGAATGCGGTGACGGCTGCTGGTGGGCAAGTCCTCGAAGCCGGTTTTGCCTCCGAGGGCGTGGCGGTCTGGGAGCAGGAAGATGCTCCTGGCAACGCCTGACGAGCTGGCCGCGCGGCGCGCCGCCACTGAGCACTCGCTAACTCTCCGAGCGCTGCTGTACCGTCTTCGCTCGCTCCTCGAGCCAATGCTCGGTCGCACCGTCTCCCTGCCGCGGCAAAAACCGCTGCTCTCCCGCGACGGCGGTAACTGCGAGACCGATGGATCTCGCCTGGTGTTCGACCCCGTCAGCCCGGAGCTTCATCGCTGTCCGCGGTGCGACCGCACCCACCGGGGCGAGCGCCATCATCGAGCCTGGATCTGGCGGTATCATCTCTGGCTGTCCGAACGGGCTATCCACCTGGCCCTCCTGGCGGCGCTGTCGGACGATGTGACCCTCGCCCGTCGCAGCTGGGAGATTCTGGCGGCGTATGCAGACCTGTACCCCCGGGTGCCGAATCAGGACAACGTCCTCGGTCCGACGCGTCTGTTCTTCTCGACCTATCTGGAATCCATCTGGCTCACGCAGATGCTCGCCGCCGCATCGCTGCTCGAGTCCGGGGGGTCGAGGGACGGATGGGACGATCTGGAACCGGTCGTCCGGGAATCGGCGGCCCTGATCGCGTCGTTCGATGAGGGTTGGTCCAATCGCCAGGTGTGGAACAACCTGGCGCTCATCGCCGCCGGCCGCTGGCTGAGCGATGAGGGGCTACTGGTACGCGGACTGAACGGCACGCACGGCATTCGTGCACAGCTCCGGCACGCAGTGACGCGGGACGGACTCTGGTTCGAAGGGGAGAACTACCACTTCTTTGCACTCCGCGGCTTTCTCCTCGCGGCGGAGGTGCTGCGCACGGCGGGCATCGATCTGTACGGCGATGGAACGACGGGGCCGCAGCTGTCAGCCATGTATGTGGCGCCGCTGGACACAGTGCTTCCCGACTTGACCATTCCCGCGAGGGCGGACGCACCGTTCGGCGTCAGCCTGCTGCAGCCGCGGTTTGCCGAGTTATGGGAAATCGGGCGCGCCCGGGTAGCTCACCCCCGCCTCGAGAGCCTGCTAACACACCTCTACTCGGCCGATGCCCCGGAGGCAGAGGACGCTGGCTTCGCTGAGATCGCGGAGCAAGAGCAGAATCGGCCGGCGGCAAGGCTATCCCGTGATCGGCTGGGGTGGAAGGCGCTGCTGTGGATGGACCCCCAAGCACCACACGCGCCTGTGGACGATTGGAGGCCGACGTCCCGGCTCCTGGTTGACGCCGGGGTCGCGGTCATGCGACACGGCGACCGGCGGTACGTCAGCCTCGAGTGCGGCGGCATGCGCGGCGGTCACGGCCATCCCGACCTGCTTCACCTCACCGTGTTCGCTGACCGTCCGATACTCGCTGACTTCGGCACCGGCTCCTACGTCACACCCTCGCTTCATTGGTACCGCTCTACCCTGGCGCACAACGCTCCGGGACTCGCTGGCGTGGGCCAGCTTCGCCGCAACGGCTGGTGTAGTGCGTTTGATACTGTGGATGGGTGGGCGTGGTCGCGTGCCGAGGCCGGCAGGCTGTTCGGGAACGGCACATCGGCACGTCGCACGGTGGTCAGCGCGCCGCAGTACGTGGTGGACGTGGTGGAGGTGGAAGTTCCCAGCGAAGTGGAGGTGGAGTTGCCAATCCATCCGTTATCGGGCGCGGTGGTTTCGGAGTGGGGAGAAGGGGGAGCGGGGGCGCCGAGTTCTTCTGCCGCCACCCACCATGGCTACAGCGATCTCGTCGCCCTCCACCTCCTCCCCCCCCCACCCCGCCGCTTCGCCCTTGGCCCGGCCAGTGACAGTCCCGAGCTTCTGATCGTTCCCCGATCGGGAGAGACGCTGTTCGTGGCCGCCGCTCCGGGGCCGCCGAGCCTCGAACTCGCTGACGGTGCCCCACTCACCTTCCTGGTGCGGCGGGCTCGCGGAGCGGGATGCTGGGTTCAGCTCTTTGCGCCTCACCCGCGGAGTGTGTCGGGAATTGAGCTGGACGACGGGCAGCTCACCGTCCGGCTGCCGGACGGCTCGGCGGAGCAGCTCCGATTCCAGGACGACACACTGATGATTACTGACGCTGCTGGGCGTGAGCGGACGCTCCGGGGCGCGCTGGATGCTCCACCCCTGCCTGAAGAGGCTCCCCCGCCGAGTCTGCCGTCGCTCCCTTGTTCCCGCGTGAGGCGTGTGCCACCGGCTGACCAGTGGTGGAGTGCGGTCCCTTCAGGCACCGTTGTACAGCTCGGCGCCCGCCACTATCGGCGCTCGGAAGCGCCGTATGGCAGCCGCGGGCAGTTCGTGGCGCGGGTTGCCGTCTTCGTGGCGGGGTCCCGCGTCTGCTTTGCAGCGGAGGTGACCAAATCGAACCTGTGCTTTCGGCCGGTGGATGCCCCCGACCCCTCGCTGGACAACGAGGCGCCGGACATCCACTCCGATGGCCTGCAGTGCTACGTCGGATTGGGGCACTGGGCGGGCTATGTCGCCGTGCCCAATGCGGCCTCGACGGCGGTGCACGTGCGGCCGGTAGCCGGCACGGCGGCTGACGTCTCCCGTGCTTCCGGTAGCTGGGCGGAGACCGACGCTGGCTATTCAATTGTTGTGGCTGTAGATGTTGGGCGGCGCTTGCGAGCGGGAGATTGCTTCCCAGTGAACCTGGTGGTCAACGAGATGTACCCCGAGCGTGAGCGTCGGGCAGGGCAACTTGTGCTTTCGGGAGGTGTCGGTTGGGTGTACCTCCGAGGTGATCGGGAAGGGCTGTTCAACGCTGTGATGGCGGAGGTGTCGTGAGTCTCGTGGTGGTGCTGCATCGCACGCAAGACTTGGTCAACATCGCCAGCGTCGTGCGGGCGATGAAGAACTTCGAGCTGCGGGATCTGCGTCTAGTTGCCCCGGAGGAATATGACCCGCGGCGCATCGAGGGCATCGCCCACGGTTCCGGGGACGTGTTGAAGCGCGTCGCGATGTTCGAGGATCTGGACCGCGCGCTCGCCGACTGTTCCTTTGTGGTGGGGATGACTGCCCGCCAGCGTACCGCCAAGCGCAACGTGCTGCGGCCGCGGGATGCAGCTGTCGAGCTGGTGCGCGCCGCTGCCGATGGACGGGCGGCGCTGGTGTTGGGACCGGAGGATCGAGGCCTCACCAATGAGGAACTGGACCGGTGTCATTGCAGCCTCGTGATCCCTTCCAATCCGGAGTACGCCGCCCTGAACATCGCCAATGCGTTCACGGTCGTGGCGTACGAGCTGTATCTGGCTCGCGGTGAGCAGCCGTTCAAGACACCGCGCCGGGCGGCGGAGCTGGCTACCCAGGAGCAGCTCGAGCAGATCTTCGAGGACGCCCGTGCCGCGCTCGACGCCATCGATTTCTTCAAGACGCGGAATCCGGCCAGCATCATGAGAACCGTACGTGGGGTGGTGCATCGCACTCCGCTCGATGCCCGCGAGGCGAAGTTGCTCAGGGCCATGTGCATCGAGGTGGTGCGCTACCTCGAGCGGGTGGGGGTACGATGACCGTTCCCGGCTTCAGCTCTACCGGTAGCAAGCGACCCGAGGCGCTCTTCGGCATCTCCGCAGGAATGCCGAGTCGCATGGTTCGCGCCGAGGGATGCCGCGTCTGGGATGTCGACGGCAGGGAGTATCTCGACACCGTGATGGCGCTCGGTGCTGTCGCCCTGGGATACGGCCACCCGGCGGTAGTCGCGGCTGTGGAGCGAGCAGCGCGTGATGGGGCTGTTGGCTCACTGGCACCACTGCTCGAGGTGGAAGTCGCAGAACGGCTCATCGCGGTCGTCCCGGGAGCAGAAGCGGTGCGTTTCTTCAAGACGGGGGCGGAAGCAGTGGCGGCCGCGATCCGCATAGCCCGCGTGTATACCGGACACGAGCGGGTGATTACCTGCGGCTACCACGGTTGGCTCGATTGGTGCCAGGACGCGCCGGGCGTGCCCCAGGGCGTCCGCAGCTTGCGGCGGGCGGTGCCGTTCAATGACCTGGAGGCGCTGCACGACGCGCTGCAAGTGTTCGAGCCGGTGGCCGCTGTGGTAATCGAGCCCGTGGTGGACGTGGCCCCCACCGAGACCTTTCTGCGAGGGGCTCGTGATGCGGCGACGCGACACGGTTCGGTTCTGATCTTCGATGAGATCAAGACCGCGTTCCGGATCGCCGTGGGTGGGATTGCGGAACAGTCGGGCATTACGCCGGATCTCTCGGTAGTGGGAAAAGCGCTGGGCAACGGCCTACCGATTGCGGCGGTCTGCGGTGGGAGCGCGTTGATGGATGCCGTGACCCGGACCTGGGTGTCCTCGACGCTGGCCACGGAGCTCACGGGACTTGCGGCCGCGCGAGCGGTCCTGGAGACGTTCGAGAAGGAACGCGTGGTGGACCGCTTGGCACACCTCGGTCGGATCTTTCATGATGACCTCCGTGACCTGGCGACGCGATTCCCTGGGTTGATCAAGACAGTCTTGGGCCTCCCACAAATGTGCTACCTGGCGTTCGTGGACGACGCGAGCGGGGCAGCGGTGGCGCGGGGAGCTGCACAACGGGGTCTATTGTTCAAGCGAACGGCATACAACTTCATCTCGCTGGCGCATGATGAGGTGATCTTGAAGACTGTGGCACAGCGATTGGCCCACGCATTGGAAGAGGTCAAGCGGTCGTGCTAATCGACGTGCACTCCCATTTCTATACTGAACGGTCCGGACGGGCCGACTGGCGGGAAGTGAATGCCAGGCGGATCTCCGCCGGTGACCGGATAGGGATCACCGGCGAAGTGGCGTCAATCCTCGGTACGTGGGGCGCAGGGTCGCCAACCTACCTGCCCTCACCTGACGACGTCACGCACGCGAACGACCGTATGCTCGAGATGCAGCGAGACTTCGTAGGCCGCGTGTTCGGCTACTGCGTGGTCAATCCCAACTATCCGGAGCATGCCCAGCAGGAGATCCGCAGACGCCTGGAGAAAGGCATGGTTGGCATCAAGCTGGCAGCGAGTCGACGGGCGAATGACCCGCTGCTGGATGCTGTCGCGGCATTGGCGGCGGAGTACAGCGTTCCCATCCTGCATCACGTGTGGCAGCACCGGCGCCGGGAGTGGCCAGGGCAGGAGGCCTCCGACGCGGGCGAGCTTGCCGAATTGGCCGAGCGCCATCCCAACACACGGTTCATCCTGGCGCACCTCGGCGGTGGGGGCGACTGGGCGCACACGCTGCGAGCCCTGCGCAATGTCCACAACGTCTGGGTGGATGTATCGGGCAGCGGCGTGGATGTCGATATGATTGACCGCGCTCTCGAGACCCTGGGCAGTGGGCGACTGCTGTGGGGGACCGACGTGACGATGGCGACGGGGTGGGGGAAGCTCAGATATCTGGCAACCCTCGGCTTGTCGGACGACGAGCTGGGCTCCGTGCGGAGCGGAAACGCGATCCGGATCTTTCCGCCGGGGGTGTTCAGTGCCGGTGACTGACGTCTCCAGCTTCGTTGGGTCATACCCGTACCGCCACCTTCCCCATGCGACGGTCGACTGGCTGCTTGGCCAGATGGATCGGCTGGGGATCGAGCGCGCGTGGGTGGGCCACCTGCCCTCATTCCTTTATAGGGATCCCGCGCCGGGGAATGGTGCCCTCGAGCGACTGCTCGAAGGGTACCAGGATCGCCTGTCGCCTCTCCCCACGGTCAACCCGGAGCAGCCTCGGTGGGAAGATGATCTGAACCGCGCCATCGAAGTCGGCGCGCCGGCGGTACGCCTGATTCCGCAGTTTCAGGGGATCGACCCCATCGGGGGGGAGATGCGGGTGGTCGTCGCGGGAGCGGCCGCAGTGAAGCTTCCAGTCGTGCTCACGGTCCGGCTCGAAGATCTCCGTCAACGCCATCCCCTCGATCGAGCCGGTGACCTCCCCGCCGCAGCGGTGCGCACCCTGGTGACGAGCGATCCCGAGGTGAGAATCCTGGTCACGCACGCGGACCGCAGTTTCGTCGAGGAGGTCCACTTCGGGCTTACCGCGGAGGAGGCGGCCCGGGTGCTGTGGGACATCTCATGGATCTGGGGGCCACCGGAGGACCACCTGGCGCTGCTGCTGAAGACGGTGGGACCCACCCGATTCGCCCTGGGTACCGGGATGCCACTGCGCATTCCTGATGCCGTGTTTGCGCATCTGGACCTGCTGGACGCTGACGAAGGGGTCCGGCAGGGCATCCTGGGAGGGAACGTGGAGAGATGGCAGAAAGGAGCAGGTGGCAATTAGCAGTTCGCAATTCGTGACGAACTGCGGACTGCGAATTGCTTGCTTGACTCATGGCCTCTGATCTCGCAACCCGCCTCTGGCACCGTGTCATCCCCGCCGTGCCTGTGCCGTTCAGCACCAGCGGCGAGCTGGATGACGACGCGCTGCGCGCCTATGTCGCCTGGATGGCTGGCCAAGACATCGGTGCCGTGGCGGTGTGGGCGCACACCGGCCGAGGCCTGCATCTCGATGACGAGGGCCGCGCCCGCGTGCTCGACGCGTGGCGTGCCGGTCTCACGGACGTTCCCATCATCTGCGGCGTCGGGGTACCCAGCTCCGCCACACTCTCCTCCGATACCACGCGGCTGACTAGCGCAGTGATTGACGCCACCGTTGGCATGGCTCAGGCGGCGGGGGAGGGTGGGGCTGCCGGCGTCTTGGTGTATCCGCCGACCGCACTGCGGGATCTCCCCGATTCAGACCAGCGCGTGGTCGAGCTACATCAGGCGGTGGCCGCGGTAGGCCTACCGGCTGTCGCCTTCTACTTGTACGACGCCGCCGGAGGCGTCGCTTACTCACCGCAAGCCATCGAGCGAATACTCGCATTGGACGGCGTGATCGGCATCAAGGTGGCCACCCTGGATAGCGTGATGTGCTACCAGGAACTCGTGCCCGTCGTTCGAAACAGTGCCGGAGCGCTGCTCTTCACGGGCGAGGACCGGTTCCTGGGCTATTCACTCATGCTTGGCGCCGATGCCGCGCTCGTCGGGATCGCGGCAGCCTGCACCGATGTATCCGCCGCGCTCCTTGCGGCGTGGCAGCAGCGAGACGTCCAGCGGTTTCTGCTGCTCTCGGCCCAGTTGGATGCGTTCGGACTGGCGACGTTCGCCCCACCGGTCGACGGCTATGTGCAACGCATGTTGTGGGCCCTGGAAACCGATGGCGTCATCGGGAGGGAAGCGAGGGATCCGTTCGGGCCGGGCCTCTCTCGCGGGGAACGAGACAAGGTGGCGCGGGCTGTTCGGGCGCTGCGCGACCTGTGATCACGCTTCCGGAAAGGCCGGCGGTCTCGAGCGACTGGAAGCGGCGCGCGCTCACATTGTTCGAGCGCACCCGTGGGCAGCCACCCCCGGACCTCTCCGCCGTCGTGCGCGAGGAGCTCAACGTCGATCTCACCGCCAGGTACGGCGGCCTGACGATTCCCCATCCCTTTGGGAAAGCTTCAGGACAGCTCTCGTGCACCGCGTCGCAGGTCGAGGCCGACGTCGCCGCCGGATTGGCATTCATCGTTCTCAAGACCGTCATCGCAGAGGCTGCGGACGGGTCGCGATCCATGGAGGCCTGGACGATTCCCGAGTCTCGCATGCGGGTGGAGCGCCGTACCGCCCCCGACGGTCGGGTGGGCTGGACCGTGAGCTGGAGGGGCAGGGGATGGCCCGGTACTCTCGACGAGTATCTCCAGTTCTTCGCCGAGTCACTGGAGCTGGCCCGGGAGAGAGATACCCCCATCGTCCCGTCGGTGAAGTACCACCTCCCCGAGGGAGACGACACCCCACGCACGGCGGAGTATCAGCACACCACCAAGCGCCTGCTCGAGGTGTGGGATCGGGCAGGCTGTGGCGGAGACATGCTGCTGGAGAAAGACTTCAGCCCCACGCTCGCAGGCGATGCCCGCGCCAGCGATCGCGACCGCATCGTGGGTTGGCTCGAGCAGGTTCCGCCACTGGTTCATCAGGCCTGCGGCGGCCGAGTGCGCCTCGGCGTCAAGGTGATGAATGCGCTGTTCGATGATGCCTTCCAGGTAGAGATGATCCGTGTGCTCGCGGAGCGGTGTGATCCCCCTCCTGCCTATCTGGTCGTGTTCAATCGGCTGTACGATCCCAAGCGGGAGCTGGCGTACGGGGGATGGGAGCTGAGCGACCGGAACCTTCGGGTGCTCGACGCTGCGCGGCAATCGCTGCCCTCGGTGCCCTCCCTCTCGGCGACGGGCAACATCTGCTCCGGGCGCATGATGGTCGAGTACGCCCTGCGCGGGTGCGAGAATGGCCAGATCCACACCTTCTTCCAGCTACCGCTGTCTCAGTACACGGCGACGGGGGGAGACCGCTCCGCTCGCGCCCTGCACACCCTGATGCTCCACCCAACCGACGGGCTGGTCGCCTGGCTGCGACATCTTCACGAGGCGGGCCACATTCAGGCTCGTGGTGGCGCGATCCGCTTTCTCGACGTGGTGGACGCAGCCCGAGGCCGGTGATGAGCGCCGACGTCACCGTCGTGCGGGCCCGGCTCTACGAGGTTGCGCTGCCACTGAGGGCGCCGTTCACCATCAGCGGCGGCACCATGCGCGTGCGCCGATCGCTCATTGTGGAGCTGGAAGATCAGGACGGAGTCTGCGGTTGGGGGGAGTCCGCTCCCTTCGAGCAGCCCTTTTACTCCGCCGAGACCGTTGCGTCCGCCCGTACATGCCTGGCGGAGTTGCTCCTGCCGCGCATGGTGGCGCACCCCGCCGGCGACTCCCTTTCCGTGGCCGATCTTCTGGGTAGGGGAATCCGAGGGAATCGAATGGCGAGGGCGGGAGCGGATACGGCGTGGTGGGATTTGCGTGCGGCCCTCGAGGGGAAGTCGCTCGCTGAGCTCGTGTCACAGCGCTTGGCGCGCCTGGGCGTGCCTGAGCGGTGGCTCGAGCGTCGTGACCGGATCGACTGTGGTATCGCGCTGGGGATCCCGGAGGGAGGTGACCTGGATCAACTGCGCCGCGACGTCGAATCGGCTCTCGCAGAGGGATATCGCCGGGTGAAGATCAAGGTTAAGCCTGGCTGGGATGCTGAGCCTGCCCGGGTAGCACTGGAGGTGCTCCGTGAAGCAAGTCGCGGCGTCCCGCTGACGGTGGATGCGAACGGTGCGTACCGCCTGTCGCAACATCTCCCGATGCTCGAGCTGTTGGACCGGCTGGCCCTGCTGTACATCGAGCAGCCACTCGATGGTGACGCGCTGTGGGACCTGGTCCAGTTGTCGCGCAGGCTCGAAACACCCATCTGCCTGGATGAATCCCTCACCTGCGACGACGTGGCACGTCAGGTGGTCGAGATGTCAGGTCCCACGGTGTGGAACATCAAGGTCCAGCGGGTCGGCGGACTCGAAGAAGCCTGCCGGATTTACGCTCGGGCGGTTGCGGCCGGCGTGCAGCTCTGGGCGGGGACGATGCCGGAGTCGGGCTTGGGTGCCCAGGCGACGTTGGCGCTAGCGTGTCATGCCGGCTTCGTGTACCCGTCGGATCTCGAACCTAGTGAGCGCTGGTACGCGCAGGGCGCCGATCTAGTAGAGCTGAAGATGGCGTCAGACGGAACCATGGCTGTGCCGAAGGAGCGTCCGATACCCGATCTGCAGCACGCGACCCTGGTGTACGAGGCGGTCCGGAAACTGTAACTTCGGCCATGACCGGAAGGGTCTGTCTCGAGTGTGGACGACTGGCGCCACCAGATGCCGTGAGCTGTCCGGAGTGCGGGGAGATGCTCCGTCCCTCGGTTGGCGTGGACGCCGTGGTGGAGCTCGCCGAGGACGTGGCCCAGGCACTCGGCCCACAGTACCAGGTGCGGGAGCAGATCGGTCGGGGCGGCTATGCCGTGGTGTTCCGCGTCTATGACAAACAGCTGGATCGCGAGCTCGCTGCCAAGGCGCTTATCCCCGAGTTCGCTGCGGTCTACGAGATTGCCGAGCGGTTCCGCCAGGAAGCGCGTACCGCCGCCCGGCTGACCCATCCCAACATCGTTCCGATCTATTTCGTCGGCGGTGAGGGGCACACGCCCTGCTACGTCATGCCGCTCGTGGATGGTGAGACGCTGGCGGCCCGCATTGGGCGGGAGGGTCAGCTGGCACCCCAGGTGGCGCTGAGTCTCGCGCAGGACATCGCGGGCGCGCTGGACTTCGCACATGCTACCGGCGTCGTCCATCGCGACGTCAAGCCGGAGAACATCATGCTGGAGCTGTCCAGCGGGCGCGGGCTGCTCATGGACTTCGGCATCGCGAAAGCGCTGACTCGCGAGTCATGGCTCACGGCGTCCGGCGTGTTGGTTGGCACACCCTACTACATGTCACCGGAACAGGCCACCGGCGAACGCGACATAGACGAGCGGTCTGACGTCTACAGTCTCGGTGTGGTGGTGTACGAGATGTTGGCCGGGGAGCCTCCATATGGTGGCCTCAACGCGCAGGTGGTGCTGGCTCAGCAAGTAAGCGGCCCGGTGCCGGATCTCGGCAAGCGACGTGATGACCTGGGTGAGGATGCGACCCGAGTGATTGCCCGTGCACTCGCAAAGGATCCAGCGGATCGGTACCCGAAGGCCGGGCTGTTCGTCGCCGAGCTGCAGAGCGCATTCGGGCGCGCAGGAATGCGGCGCTCAGGAGGCGCCGCGATCGAACGGCAGGATGCCGACGACATCCGGTTGTTCCGAACGCTCTCGACCGAACGGGCAGAGCATCCGCTCGCAGCGCTCAGGGCCGCTGACGACGTCGCAACGATCAGTGAGGCAGCCCGGGCTGCCGTGCAATGGCTGGTGGAGGCGGCGGAGCGCTCGGACGTCCGCGGGCTGGTGGAGGCGCTCACGCTGCTCACCGGGCGCGCGTCCGATCAGCAGCCAGCGTTGCGCCATCCAGTCCGGCAAGCGCTGCAAGAAGTGGCCGAGCACGAAGGGGTGGTCGGCGCGCTGGCTGCCGGGTGGCGCAGTGGTGACGGCAGCACTCAGACGGAAGTGGAGCGGGTCCTGGCTCCGCTGTTGCCGGAGGCGGCAGACGTGATCGTTGGGTTGGCGCGCCGGGAGAAGAGTGCGGAGTTCATCCTGCTGGCCGATCGTGTTGGTGCTCTCGATGATGCCCGTGCCCAAGCGCTCGCCCGGGATTCCAGTGCAAGCGTGGTACAGGCGTTTGCGAAAGCACTTCAGGAGAGCATGCGCCCGTCCCAGCTCATAGAGCGGTGGCTCTCGATCGTGGCAAGGCACCAGAATCCTGAAGTCCGTCTCCTGGCTGCGGAGGTCGCGGCTTCCAGGGGCGGGGCGCTAGCTGAGCGTATCGGCCGGATGCTCATTGCTGACCCCAAGCCGAAGGTTCGGCTCGGGGCAGTCTGGGCGATGGGCGAGTCTCGGCGTCGGGAGGCGGTCCCTGATCTGGCGCGGGTGTTGAGCGATGCGGCGGTGGAAGAGCAGGTCTCGGCGGCAGAGGCCCTGGGACGGCTCGGGCTGGCCGAGGCGGTCGCCAGCTTGCGCCGGGTGTTCCAGCGGAAGCGCTTGCTGCGGCAGGAGCGGGGACCGGTGCAGCAGGCCGCGGCACGTGCTCTCGCATCCATGCCAGGCGAGCTCGGCGTACCGGTTCTCGAATCACTGCTGGGTGATCGGGATGCCGTGGTGAGAGAGATTGCTGAAAAAGCGGTCGGCCGCGAGGGAGCAGATCGCAATTAGCAATTCGCAGTTCGTATTGGAACGCGCCTGCGGCCTCCCTGTGGTCGGTGAGAGACGCCAACTGCGAATTGCGAATAGCAAATTGCTTGCCGCAGGCTGAGCGCTTAGCAGCGCCAGTTGTCTTGGGCGGACCTTCGAGTATCTTATGTGGCGGTCGCACCCCTTTTTTTTATTCAGCACTTCTCTGCGACCGAATCACTGTCTGCGGAACAGGTCACGTAACAGCCTCGCGTCCTGGGAAGGACGGCTGGCCTGCCGGATGGAGCATTCACATGCGTCATAGCGGAGTGTCGTGACAAAGCCTGTACTGCTGACGCTGGGATCGCTCTCAGTGGCGACCATCGCCATTTTTCTTGCCGTGCTGCCGGCCGAGACGGCGCAAGATCCGGCGCAGGCGGCGGGCGCGTACGAAGCTCCCGTGGACGTTGACACGGCGGGGCTTCCGGGTCCTCGGCAACCGATCTTCTACCGACATGACGTCCACGCAGGGCAGTACGAGATGGACTGCCGGTACTGCCACTTTTCCGTGGAGGTGAGTGCCAGCGCCGGACTCCCCACGGTTTCAACCTGCATGGGGTGCCACATCATCGCAGGAGCAGCCAATCCAGAGGTGCAGAAACTGAGGGACGCCTGGTTCGAGCGGCGCCCCATCGAATGGGTGGAAGTTCACAAGCTCGCCCCGTTCGTCCGCTTTCCTCACAATGTTCACGTGCGGCCCGAGGCTGAGCTCGAGTGTCAGGACTGCCACGGGCCAATCGACCGCATGCCGCAGGTGTACCAGTTCGCCTCGCTCAAGATGGGCTGGTGCCTGACCTGCCACGAAGAAAAAGAAGCCACCATCGACTGCACGGCGTGTCATTACTAGGCGGACGGCGGAACGATGGAACGGCGGAACGGCGGAACGACGGAACGATTGAACGAGGGAACGGCGGAACGATCGAACGACGGAACGGCGGATACGGGAATCTGTGCTAATTGCTGATTGCGAATTGCGAACTGCCCCTCACCGCTGATGGCTGAAAACTCCTCAGGCGGGATGAATCGCCGGCGATTCCTCCGGGTGCTCGGCGCGGCAGGTGGCGGCGCCGCGGCCCTCTCTGGTTGCTCCACCGACCGGGTGGAAAAGCTCATCCCGTACCTGGTCCCTCCTGAGAACCAGATCCCTGGTATCGCGACCTGGTACGCTTCCTCCTGTCGGGAATGCCCGGCGGGATGCGGCCTGCACATACGCGTGCGTGAGGGTCGAGCGGTCAAGGTCGAGGGCAATCCGGAGCATCCCATCAACCAAGGTCGGCTGTGCGCACGGGGGCAGGCCTCATTGCAGGGGCTCTACAATCCCGATCGCGTGCGCGGGCCCCTGGCTCGAGGGGCGAACGGCGGGTTTGAGGCAATCACCTGGGAAGACGCAGTCGCTCGCATCGCCACCGAGCTTCAAGCTGTAACGGGAGATCAGATCCGGTTCGTTACGGCCAATGAGACCGGCACCTTCGGCCGGCTGGTCGACGAGTGGCTCTCGGTGCTCGGTTCCAGTGGGCGTGTCAGCTATGAGCCCTTCGGGTATGAGGCGCTGCGCTACGCGAACCAGCAGGTTTTTGGCCTCGACGCGGTCCCCCAGCACGACTTCGCCGCGGCTCGATACGTGTTGTCGTTCGGTGCGGATTTTCTCGAGACTTGGCTCAGCCCGGTGGAGTACGCGCGGGGCTTCGCTGAAGGTCACAGCTATCAGGACGGCGCGATGGGGCGTTACGTCCACATTGAGCCGCGCATGAGCATGACCGGAATGAGCGCGGACGAGTGGATCGCGCCGGTGCCGGGCACCGAGGCGCTGATCGCCCTGGCCATGGCGCGTGTGATCGTACGAGACCGACTCGCGACTCCACCGACGGATCTGTTTCGCATCCGAACGCTGCTCGAAGCGCATGGGCCCGACGCCGTCGCCAGTCGGGCGGGCGTGCCTGCCGATACCATAGAGCGGCTCGCCCGCGAGTTCACCGCGGAGCCAAGTGTGGCACTCGCGGGCGGCGTCGGCGCTCAACATGATCAGGCTCATTACACAGCCGCTGCGGTGAGCATCCTGAACTACGTTGCCGGGAACGTCGGCCGAACGGTCACCTTTGCGGCACAGCCTCCCCTCGGCGGAGCAGGGCGCTACGCCGACCTCGCGGCACTCGCACGAGCGATGCGGAATGGAGCGGTGGGGGTGCTATTCCTCCACGGAGCCAACCCGGCATACGCCGCACCGGCCGGGCTCGGCTTCGCCGACGCGATGCGGCAAGTCGGCTTCAAGGTGAGCTTCGCGCGGTTCCTCGACGAGACCGCGACGGGAGCGGACCTGATCCTGCCGGATTACGACCCCCTCGAGCAGTGGAACGACTACGAGCCGCGTGCCGGCGTGCATACGTTGCAGCAGCCGGTGATGCAGCCGGTGTTCGATACGCGCCAGTCCGGTGACGTACTACTGGAGGTAGCGCAGCAGATGGGCGGACGGATTGGATCCCGCTTCACTGCCGCGAACTACATGGAGTACCTGCAGCAAGCCTGGCGGGCGCTGCAGCGGCAACTGCGCGACCGGCGACCGTTCGAGACGTTCTGGAATGAAAGTCTGCAGCGCGGCGGAGTGTGGCAAGACGTTCCCCAGACACGAGTGCGCCTGGCGCGGTCCGCAGGGCAACTCGCTGAGGTACCTGTGTGGTCGGTGCCTGCCGGACAGCTCACGCTGGTCGCCTATCCGTCGCCGGCCCTGTATGACGGTCGGGGGGCGAATCGGCCGTGGCTGCAGGAGCTTCCCGATCCGGTAACCAAGATCACCTGGAGCAGCTGGATTGAGCTGCATCCCGATACGGCTGCCGACCGCGGCATTGCCGAGGGGGATATCCTCGAGGTCAGCAGCCCGACCGGGACGGTACAGGCGCCCGCATATCTCTACCCCGGTGTTAGGCCGGACGTCATCGCCCTGCCACTCGGCCAGGGGCACACGGCACTGGGGCGGTACGCCGAGGGACGGGGGGCCAATGCGTACGCGCTCCTCTCGCCCAACATCACCGAGTTCGGAGGGGTCGGCTACTACGCCGCAGTGACGTTGCGGCACACCGGAGTGAATGAGCGGCTGCCCAAGACGGAGGGCAAGCCTCGGCAACTCGGCCGGGGGATCGCCGAGGCGGTGACGTTGCGGAGACTCACTGGGGAGGAGCCGCATGAGGCGGAGCACGAGGGGGCCCATGCGGCGCCGGTCCCGGAGCACATCGAAGAGGTGCTCCGCGAGTGGCAGGAGGCTCAGTACCGGGAACAGGAACGTGGCGATTATGCTGGCGATCATCCCCGCTGGGCGATGGCTATCGACCTGTCGAAGTGCACAGGGTGCAGCGCCTGCGTGACGGCGTGTTATGCCGAGAACAACATTCCGACTGTTGGGCCGGAACTGGTGCGTCGTGGACGTGAGATGTCCTGGATGAGGATCGAACGGTATTTCGAGGGTGGGGAGAACGGACATCCTCTCGAAGCCCGTGTCGTTCCGATGCTGTGCCAGCACTGCGGGAACGCGCCGTGCGAGCCGGTCTGCCCGGTCTTTGCAGCGTATCACACACCTGACGGGCTCAACGGGCAGATCTACAACCGCTGTGTCGGCACGCGCTACTGTTCCAACAACTGCCCCTACAAGGTTCGCTACTTCAACTGGTTCGACCATCAGCACGAAGCCGATCCCGCTTTCGCCTGGCCCGAACCGCTCCACTGGCTGCTCAATCCCGATGTCACCGTCCGTGTGAAGGGCGTGATGGAAAAGTGCACCTTCTGCGTGCAGCGGATCCGTGGCAAGCAGCACGAGGCGAAGCTGGCGAACCGTGAGCTTCAGGACGGTGAGGTGCTGGTCGCATGTCAGCAGTCCTGCCCGTCCGACGCGATTGTGTTCGGCGACCTTAGAGATCCGAACTCGAGAGTTTCGCAGCTCGCGGGGGACGAACGCGGCTATCACGTGTTCGAGGATCTGAACATCCGACCGGCAGTCACCTATCTCAGCAAGGTGCGCAACATCACGGAGGTGGGGGGCTAAGTGGCCACCGTCGTGCAGCCTGAGCAGCTCGTCCAGCCCACCTACGGGGAGATCACGCGCGACGTCGCCGCGACGCTCGGGCGTCCGTCGCGAGCGTACTACACGCTGCTGGGAATCGTCCTGTTCGTGCTGGCGTTCGGCGTGGTGGCGCTGCTCTACCAGATCCGGCTCGGGCTCGGTGTGGCCGGCTACACCCCGCCTGTGATGTGGGGCGTGTACATCACCAACTTCGTCTTTTGGGTCGGGATCGCCCATTCGGGCACGCTGATCTCGGCCATTCTGTATCTGTTCCGTTCCGCCTGGCGAACCGCGGTGTACCGCACCGCCGAGGTCATGACGGTCTTCGCCGTCATGACGGCGGGGCTCTTTCCTATTATCCACATCGGCCGTATCTGGTACGCGTACTGGCTATTTCCCTACCCGAACCAGCGTCAGTTGTGGATCAACTTCAAGTCGCCGTTGATATTCGACGTTTTCGCGATATCGACGTACTTCACGGTGAGTGCACTCTTTTTGATCGTCGGGCTAATTCCCGATGTCGCGGCGGTGCGGGAGAAGGCCACTGGCTGGCGCAAGAAGCTGTATCGCATCACCGCCCTGGGCTGGCGAGGCACCGATCAGCAGTGGCGCCATTATACGCGGGCGTATCTGTACCTGGCTGCCTTCGCCACGCCTCTGGTGCTCTCCGTGCACAGCGTTGTGTCGTGGGATTTCGCCGTCTCCATCGTGCCGGGCTGGCACGCGACGATCTTCGCGCCCTACTTCGTCGCCGGGGCGATCTTCTCCGGCTTCGCCATGGTCGTCACCCTGCTGGTGCCGTTGCGCAAGGTCTTCAAGATGGAGCGGTACATAAGGGTAGAGCACTTCGAGAACCTGGCGAAGCTGCTGCTACTCACGGGACTCATCGTCGGCTACGCCTACGCCATCGAGTACTTCATCGCGTGGTACAGCGGCAACCCGTTCGAGCGGGCAGCGTTCTGGAACCGGGCATTCGGAGACTACTGGTGGGCCACCTGGACCATGATTTGCTGTAACGGCTTCCTGCCGGTGTTCCTGTTCTTCCGCAAGATCCGGCGGAGTATCCCCGCCCTGTTCGTCCTGTCGCTGTTCGTCAATCTGGGCATGTGGTTCGAGCGTTTCGTGATCATCGTCGTATCGCTCTCTCACGAATACGAGCCGTACGCCATGGGTCACTACACGCCGTCCTGGGTAGAGTGGGCGATCCTCGCGGGGAGCTTTGCCTGGTTCTTCATGTGGTTCCTGTTGTTCGCCAAGAACTTCCCGACGGTGTCGATCACCGAGGTGAAGGAGATCATTCCGATGCCGCGGAAAGAGAGGCCGGTGGCGTGATGCGTCATCCCGGTGGAGTCCTGGCAGCCTACCGCCACGTCGATGCGGCGGCCAAAGCCATCCGCATCCTCAAGGAGGTCGGCTATCATGACTTCACCGTGTACTCACCGGTTCCCAACGTTGAACTTGCACAGGCCGTGGGTCATCGGGTGAGTCCGGTTCGCCGGTGGACGCTGCTCGGCGGCCTCGCTGGATGCCTCACGGGCTTCGCCATGACGCTGTGGATGTCGTATGACTGGCCGATCGTGGTGGGCGGCAAGCCCATTGGGTCGGTGATCCCCTACGTGGTGATAGCGTTCGAGCTCACTGTGCTGTTCGGCGCCGGCGCCACGGTCATCGGATTGTTGTATCACTGTTGGCGGAACCACCGTGCGGGTGCGTTCGATGCGAGGTTCACCGACGACCAGATCGGCATCTTCGTGCCGTGCCCTGTGGAGCGGCGACCGGCAATCGAAGAGCTGCTTCGCTCGTCGGGCGCGGAGGAGGTGCGGGTTGAGACGTAGCGTGATGGCGGTCCTGCTCCTGGTGCTGGCGACCGGGTGCACGCGGGAGCAGTGGCATCGCTTCCCCAGTCCGGACGACGTCATGGCCGCCGTCCCGTGGTTCGCGGTCATGCGCCGGGGGATCGCCATCCAACCGTACAAGATGCCGCGCCAACCGGTGGAGGGCACGGTGCCGATCACCGGAACCGAGGTGGTGCCCCCTGCCATCCCGCAGAATCGGGCTGCCCTCAACCGGCTGCGAAATCCCGCTCAACGCACCGCCGCATCCATCGAGCGTGGGCGGGATCGGTACGACATCTTCTGCGGATTGTGCCACGGCGAGGCGGGGTTGGGCGACGGCCCCGTAGCACCGGCGCTGGCGAACTCGGTTCGCGACGTCACCGAACAGCGCGTGCGAGACCAGAGCGACGGGTGGATGTACGGCGTCATCACCCACGGCTTTGGTGCGCTGATGCCGGAATACGGGAGCAAGCTGAGCAGCGAGGACCGCTGGCACATCGTGAACTACGTCCGTGTGCTTCAGGGAGCAGCGTCCCAATGACCGCTGAGGCGATCCGGGAGACTCACAGGCGGGGGGTCAATGCCCCGGCAGGGTTGCTGCTCTTTGGCGGCGCCATGCTGGCGGTCCTCGGGCTCGGCTTCTTCGTCGTCCTCCTGACGGGAGATGACCCCGGCCGCGCGTGGCGGATGTTCCATGTCAACTTCTTGTTCTTCACGGGAGCCGCCCAGGGCGCGATCATCTTCGCCGCTACCCAGAAGATCACCAAGGGCGCGTGGTCCGGGCCGATCATCCGCTTCGCCGAAGCGGCTGCGGCGTTCCTCCCGATCTCGCTCATCTGTTTCGTGCTGCTGTTCCTGGGACGGCACTACCTCTTCCCGTGGATCGAGCATCCCACGCCTGTCAGGGGGAACTGGCTCACCACCCCGTGGGTGTTCTGGCGTGATCTGGTGGCTCTCCTGGCCCTGCTCTCAGTGACGCTGGCGTTCGTCTACAACGATCTCAAGCCCGATATCGCCGTTGTGAAGCAGCACGTTTCGGGGTGGCGGCGCCAGCTGTACGAGCGTATCACGAGGGACTACACGGGAACGACGGACGAGCTGGAGAGAATCGAACGCCGTCTGAACTGGCTCGCGCCGTTGCTGTGCCTGCTCTACGCCTATCTGTTCACGCTCCTGGCGTTCGACCTCGTGATGTCCCTCGCGCCGTACTGGTTGAGCAACCTCTTCGGGGCATTCTTCTTCATGGGCTCCTTCCTGACGGGGCTCACACTGCTGGGGCTGATGACGGTCTTCTGGCGGCGGCGCCTGGGCATGCGTGAGATGATCGGCCGCGAGCAGTTCCACGACCTGGGCAAGCTGGTATTCGGCTTCTCCATCTTCTGGGCCTACCTGGTCTACAGCCAGGTGTTGGTGATCTGGTACGGCAATCTCCCGGAAGAGACGTCGTTCCTGTTCTACCGCTTCTGGGGCGAGTGGCGGCCCATCGCGGTTCTGGTCGGCCTCATGGTCTTCCTCATTCCGTTCTGGGGGCTGATCTGGGTGAAGGCGAAGGTCACCGCGTTCACATTCACGCTGTTCGTGCTCATCAGCTTCGTCGGCGTATGGCTCGAACGGTATCTCCTGGTCCAGCCATCGCTCACCGAGCACGGCCCGGCGTTCGGGCTTCCGGAGTTCGGCATCACCGCGGGCTTCCTGGGACTCTTCCTATTCGCGTACGGCATTTTCGCTCGGACCTTCCCCATGGTGAGCCCTCGCCTCCTTGCGGAGGCGGAAGAGACGGGGCATCACTAAGGCGGGGGGAGCCCTGCCACTCCTCGCCCTTGTCCCTTGGGGCAGCCCAACGTCACCCCCCCGCTGCCGCTTTAGCCGCCACTGCCGCTTCTGCCGCCCCTCCCTCACTTTGTACATTGCCTGAGCAATTGCCTCCGGGAGCTTCCATGCCCGAATCCCACCGGGGTCTCAAAGAGTTCCGCCATTTCCGCGAGAAGATGAACCAGGCCATCCACGCGGCGGGCAACGTCAACATCAACCGCTTCTTCGCCCTCGACGCCCGGTCGTACGAGCCTGGTGCCCTTGATGCGAAGACCAAGGAGCTGATGGGATTGACGGCCTCCATGGTGCTGCGGTGCGACGATTGCATCACCTATCATCTCATTCGCTGCCGAGAGGAAGGAGCGTCTGACGACGAGATGTTCGAGGCGTTCGCGGTGGCCCTGGTTGTGGGCGGATCGATTGTGATCCCGCACCTGCGACGCGCCGTCGCTACTCTGGGAGATCTGAGCGAATCGTGAGCGACGTTCTCCGCGTGTGGGAAGCCGCGAGGGATCTCGCGAAGGCCGGCACGGTAGGGGCACTTGCCACCGTGGCGCGCCGCCGGGGATCGCTTCCGATGGCGCAGGACGCCAAGATGGTCGTCACCGCCGACGGGCGTCGCTGGGGCACGGTTGGCGGTGGATGCACGGAGGCAGACGTAACCGAACAGGCCCTCACCGTTGCCCGGAGCGGGGCCCCCGCGTTCGTGCGTCACACCCTGAACGCGGACCTCGCGGGAGACGTCGGGCTGTCGTGTGGGGGAACCGTGGACTTCTTCGTCGAGCCGCTAGTGGCGTCAGACGAGATGGCTGCGCTGTACGAGCTGGTTGCCCGGGCAATCGCGCGGCGGGAGAAGGCCGTGGTGGTGACCGGCATTGATTGGAGCGCCGGCCCCCGAAAGCTCGCCGCCGTCGGTTCGGAACTCGTGACGGTGGGTGAGGGGCTCAGCGCCGAGCACGCGGATGCCGCTGCGTCGCGCCAGGCGTTTGTGGACGAGGAGCGCGGCACGTTCGTAGAGCCCGTCGAGCGCTCTCCCCGTGTGATCATCTTCGGGGCGGGTTACGTCGGTGCGGAGATCGCCAAGCTCGCGGCGGGGGTCGGGTTCCACGTGGTGGTCATCGATGACCGCGCCGAGTTTGCGAATCGCGATCGTGTGCCGTGGGCCCACGAGGTCGTGGTCGAAGACTTTCGCTCCTTCCTCGAGCGCCTCACTCTGGATGAAGCCGACTACGTCCTCGCCACCACGAGAGGACACAGCTTCGACGCGCAGATCGTGGAGAAGACGGCGGGGTCCAGAGCCCGTTACGTGGGCATGCTGGGCAGTCGGCGCAAGCGGGCGGTGGTATTCCGAGCGCTCGAGGACGCGGGCGTACCACCCACAGCACTGGGACGAGTCCATGTTCCCATCGGTGAAGCCATCGGGGCCGACACGCCGGCTGAGATCGCCGTATCGGTCGTGGCGGAACTGATCAAGGTTCGACGCCTGGGAGAGCGCGGGTAGGCGGGGACAGCGGCACTAGGGCGGCGACTAATGGACCGTATCCGGGTTGGCGTTAGCAAGGCGCGGCGGCGGGAGCGGAGAGAACAGCGGGGCGCGAACCTCGTGATGCCGATGGCTGGTGGAGCACCACCGGCCCATAGCGTTCTCGAAGCTCCCGCCGCCGTGCCGCGAATACAACTTTGGATACGCTCCACTAGTGTGTCGCATGTTCGCGCCGTGTCTGCGCCCGGTGGGGACTGCCGCTAGCGGTCGCGGGGCAGGGAAGAGCGGATGAATCGGACTTCGCGGACTGTGCTGTGGCCAACGTCCGCTCCGTCCGATCCATCCGCTGTGAGTCAGCCGCGGCCGTCAGCCGGAGGGGAACCGCCTACTCGCGAATCCTCGCCAGCAAGGCCCGCAGTGAGTCAGGTGCGAGCTCCGCTCGGGCCGTGATCACGTAGTCACCCCACTTGACGCTCACCGAGGCGACAGAGTCCAGCGCAACCGCAGGAGCTGCTTCCAGTGCTTCCACCCTGCGCCGGAAGGCATCAGCCGGCCGCGCGGTCACCTCCTGTTGAATCACCTCGAGCGCCGCTCCCGACTCGAGGCGCTGGGTGATGCGCACGGCACGGCGGCCTTCGATGGTTCCAACAGCGTAACTCAGGGTCGGTAGCCCCTGGATCGTGGCGATGGGCCCGTCGAGATACTCCCGTGCTGTTGTCTGGTCCACCACCAGCCACGTTGCCTCCGCGAACGCGATGTCCTGCATCGCAAGAGAATCGGCCGCGGCAACTGCCCCCACTACGGTTACTTGCTGAGCGACCACCTCCGCTCGCGCCTGCTCCCGCAGGGCGAGACTGTCACCGGCTTCCCGGGCCCGCCTTATCGAGTCGCGACGGCCCGCCGCTACTCCCCGTGTCTCGCCGGCCACCGCGATGCGCTGGGGGACCGGTGCCGCGGGTGGCGGGGCCGGCTCGTCTGCCTCGGCTACCTCCTTCAATCGCTGGGCTTCCTCCCGCTCTCGCGCATCAGCCTCGGCGAACTTCCGCTCCACAGCGGGCTCCGGCTGCGCGGCTACTTCCGCCGGTGCCGCAACGGGTGCTTCCACTCCCGCCGCGATGCGCGATTTGGCCAGCTCCGACTGGCGCAGCCGCGCCTCATCCTCCGTGGGAGTACCGGCCACCTCGTTGGCCAGCTCCTCGTCGGCTGCCTGGATCAGCATCGGGGTGGCGGTGTCTGCGGCTACGCTGCTGGCTTCAGGAGCAACCGCCTCCCGGAACGCCAGCGACCCCCGGGCGATCCAGCCCACACCCACCGCAAGAACGATGGTAGCCGCCCAGCCAAGCGCTGTAACACGGTTCAGCCGGAAGACCCGCCGGCGGGTGGCCTGCACGCGGGACCGTGCCACGATTTCCTCGAACGGCGGCGGCGATACCTCCACCGGGCCGGAGGCGCTGAGAATCGCATCGGCTCGATCTCGCAGGCGGCCTGCCTCCTCTAGCCGCCCGCGGCACTCGGCACACTCGGCAAGATGTAGCTCGATCTCCTGCCGCTCCCTGCCGCCCTCTGCCGCCCCTGCCGCCTCTGCGTCAGCCAGTTGGCCATCCAGGTAGGCATGCAGCACTCCCTCAGGGATGTGCTCCATGTTTGCTCTATCTCCGTACGACATCTCTCTCCTCCAGCGCGTCGTACGCCTCCACCAGACGTCGCCGCGCCCGCGCCAGCGTCGTGCCAATGGCGCCAGGCGCGAGCCCACTCTCCGCTGCTATCTCTCCGTAACTGAGGCCGGCACCCCACAGTAGCAGCACGTCTCGATCACGCTCGCTCAACCGGGCCAGAGCCTCGCGCACCGCGCGCATCCGCTGCTCATGCTCCAGCTCCTGGGCTGGATCCGCGACCGCCTGCTCCGCGGCCTCGGTCTTGATGAGCGTGAGATGCCTCTTGCGGCGGATCGCCGCCCGGGCCTCGTCACGGGCCAGGTTGCCTGCCACCGTGAACAGCCAGGCCCGGGGGTTGTCGGGCTCATGATTCAGGGCTCGCACGAAGGCCTCCTGCGCCAGATCATGGGCCCGATCCGGATCCCACACCTTGCGGTGTAGGAACCGGACCAGGTCCGCGAAGGTCGTTCGGTACACTTCCGCCCAGTCTACGCGCACGGAGTTCAGTTTATCGTCCGCGGAACTCGCGCACTAGGCGGGCCAGCCCATCCGACGCCATCCTCTGCACCCCACCGTCGGCAATTCGGATACTCGCTTGGGCACCGGCCACCAACACCTGCTCGAATTCGCTGAGATACGGCTTGAGCTCCGGCGCCAACCGCAGCAACTGGAAGTACGCCTGGCTGTAGGGCTCGATGGTCACCGTCCGCAGTGAGTCCGCGTGGCGCAGATCGGTCCAGACGCCGTCCTGCTCGATGAACAGCCGGCCAGCAACATGGCGGCTCTGGGGCATGTGTCCCCGAGCGAGTAACACTTCGTCGGCTTCCTCGAGGTCGGCAAATACCTTCGCCTCGCGCCGGATGCGTGACTCCTCCGCCGCCGCCACGGCGACCGCCCCAGTGGCTTTGGCCGGTGCTTGGGCTGCCGGCACCTGGCTCATGCGGGTCCGCGCTGCAGCATCACGCACACCGCCGACTCGCTGTCCCGCAACCTGCATCGGCTCTTGCACCAGATACGAAGTGTATTCGCTCAGCAGGCCATATCTGAGAGCCGTTTCGCGGATCTCCCGCTCCAGCTCGGCGTTCGGCCCGTTCAGCCGGATCTCCCGAGACAGCACGCCAATCTTGCGGGAGGCCCAGAGCCGGGGGATGAACGCATTCCCCAGCGCGTGCTCGGGGAACGTGGCCCGTGTGGCAAACCGCTCCGTCCGCCCGTTTCGCCGGCCGGTCACGGTCACAGTGCCCGCGCGGTCCTGGTCCCGGACCCGGTAACGCCCGAACACCACCAGCTCCTCTCCGGCAAACAGGTCCGGGAGGGTCGTGGGATAGATCTCGCCCAGCTCGACCGGGGCGTCTCCGATGGCAAGATCCGCCAGCACCGGATGCTGGATCTTTCTGACCAGGAGGCTGAGTGCCTGTTCCACGTCTTCACCGGGCTGCACGTACTGCGTCGTGCCCCGACCAGCGGCCGACAGGCGGTCGAGCAGATAGGTGTTCACGTCATGACCGACACCGAAGGCAAAGATGCGGGCGCGACCCCGGTCGTGTTCGGCCTGCTGGGCGATGCGCTCCGGGTTCCGCTCGCCTACCGAAGGCAGCCCGTCGGTCAGGAAGACCACGATGGGCAAACGTCCTTCGGGGCTGGACAAGCGAAACGCTTCGGCGAGCGCCCCGGCGATATTGGTGCCGCCGTCCGCCTGGAGTCGGTCGATCCACCCCCGGGCCTCCCCGACGGCGCGGCGGGTCGGACGAGCCCAGCGTTGATGGTAGGCCGTCACGCTATTGTTGAACGCCAGGAGCCGAAAGCGGTCCTCGGAGCCCAGTGACCCCATGAGCTGTCGCAGGGCAGACTTGGCCTCCGTGAGCTTGCTGCCCGACATGGATCCCGAGACATCCAGCACCACCGTGATATCCCGGGGCAGCGTCGTTCCCGAGGCCTCTCCCGGCGACAGTGTGAGCATGAAATAGCCGTCCTCTCCCGCGGGCCGGTGGGTGGCGATGGTGATACCCACCAGCGATCGGGCTAGGGGCAGGAACAGCGTGAAGTCCCCTTCCAGGTCGCCGGCGGGACGCACGGTCAGTTGCCCATCGTCTCGTGACACCCGCACGTTGTGGGTCGGTGAGAAGGGGTCTCGGTACGCGCGGCCGCTGTCGGCGACCAGGGTGAACGTGAGGGGGGCACGCTGAGGCAAGGGTCCGGGTTGCTGTACCCCCTCCCCGGGGGTCGCTCCCCAGCTATACCGCCCGCCCGCGGCGTAGCGGAACTGGAGGGCGTCGCCTGCCCGACCGAGGATCTGCGTGTACCGCAGGGTGATCTTCCTGGTCTCGCCCGGGTTGATGGGGAACACCCGCGCCCGAATGAGCCCGTGACCCGCGAGCTCGATCAGCGCAGGATCCCGCTTTCTCCGAACGATCTCCTCGTAAATTGCCCGGGCCTGTCCGGCGTCCATCGTCTCACCGCGGAGCTCCTGGTCTCCCTGAAACAGTGAGAAGTTCGAGAACACGGCCTCGCCTGGAAGCGGGTAGAGGTAGTCCCCTTCGCCGAGCCCGGGTCCGGCATTCTTGAACCACTCCTCCACTTCCACCTGGGCGATTCGGCCGGTCACCCTCACCGACACGGCGGTACGCACCTTCACCACGCCGAACCGGACCTGCCGATCCGCCGGCGGTTCAATCCACCCCTGTGCCAGCAGTGGTGAAGCCACAAGGCTGGCCAGGACGATGGCTGCGAGCGCTTTCATGGTGCCCTCACTGGTTCGTTCTACCCCTGATGACGCCTGACGCGTCCTGATTTGCACACCTCGGCTGTCGCCGCCCCGTGCTTTTCGGCATACTCCGTCGAGCAGAACGCGGGAACTCCCGCCTGAGAAGCGGTGTTCGAAAGAGCCGAGCACATGCGAATCAGATACTGGCGAGCCGGAGCCCTGCTGCTCACGGCGACGGTTGGACTCCCCACGAGCGCGGACGCGCAGGCCGCTGGCCAGGCCGCTGCGGAGCGAGGCTGGACGGTTCGGTCCAGTGCCGCGGTCGATCTGTGGTTCCACGGGCTGGCGGTTGTGGGATACGACGTGCCCGGGGTGTTCCCGGCCTACAGCTCGGAGTACGTCGACCTAGTGCGCGGGGCCAAGCAGGAGACAGGGACTTACCCCACGCCGCTGGATAGCCTCGCCGAGGAGCTGCGGGCCGATTTTGAGGAGGACCGGGTATTCCAGGCTCTCCACTTCCTCCCGTTGTACTTCACCTCCGCTAGCCGCGAGCAGATGCTCAACGCTCTCATGGCCGTGGCGAAACGGCGGACCAGGGACCCGGAGGTGATGGGTCCCGACACCCGCTTCGGCGTGCGCCAGGCTATCGCTGCGTTCCGGGCAGGTAGGCACCGGGATGTGCTGGCCCGGTTCGTTGAAGTCCTCGGGCAGGAGTGGGACCTCTTCTATGGTGACTACTGGGCACGGACGGTGGCCGCCGACTCCGGTCGCTACAGCGAGATCCAGCGACTGTGGAACGACCAGCTAGCGCCGGCGCTGGGGGATTTCCTGGGGCAGCGGCGCCTGGACGCCGGCACGATCATCGTCTCGCCCGCGTTGGGGCCGGAAGGCCGGCTGTACGAGGGCAGCCCGTATCGCCGGCTGGACAATGTGCTTGCCGTGTGGGCCCCGCCTCAGTCGGACGAGCCCGAGGTGAGCGTGTTCTCGGTGGTGCGTGAACTCTGCTACCCTCTGGTGGGCGAGGCGGTTACTGCCCGAGGGGACGAGAAGACCAGTGGCCGCGCTGCCGTCCGGTGCGGGTCCATGGTGTTGGAGTCCTATGCTCCAGCGCTGACCGCCCGCTACCAACAGGTCTTCCTGCGTGCGGCGGGGGCCGAGACGCCTGAGGAGCCGCTGGCTGACCCGTTCGAGGAAGCCTTCCCCTTGGATGACGATTTGCTGGAGGCGCTGGAGGAGCGGATCCGGCCTGCAAGCCAGGTAGCTGAGGCACCCGGGGCACCCACCTCGGGAGAGACGCGCTGGGTGGTGCGCATGGCTCCCCAGACGGACCTGTGGTTCCATGCCCTGGCAGTCATCGCCGCCGATCAGCCGGGTCCCCTTGGCCTCTACAGCGCGGACTACGAACGCCGGATTCGACAAGTGAAGCAGCAGCTCGGCGTGTACCCTACGATGCTGGATTCGCTCGCCGTTAGCCTGCGACAGGCTATCGCCGAAGAGAGCGGGTTCGATGTCATTCACTTCGTACCCCTCTATTTCCCACGAGCGAAGCCGGAGCGGATGTTGCAAGCGCTCAAAGCGGTGGCGGAACGCCGTACCGACGACACGGCGTTGGGCGGGCGCGACACGCGGCTGGGGATACTCGTGATGGGCCAGGTCATGGAGCGCAGGAGCGCGCGGAGGCTGCTGAAAGACCTGGTTGAGGCGGTGGAACACGAGTGGGAGGTGTTCTACCGCGACTACTGGGAAGGCTTCCGGGGCGAGCAGGAATCTCGCATTGAGGCAATCCAGACCATGTGGGATTCCGTGTTCGTTCCCCAGCTCGATCGTTATCTGGAGCGAAGGCGGCTGACGGCAGGGGTGGTGATGCCATCGCCTGCGCTAGGTCCCGAAGGCCGGATTGTGGAGCTCGATTCCTTCGATCCCCGGGACCAGGTGGTTGCGGTGCAGCTACCGCTCTCGGGGGACGCTGTCGAGGCCAGTGTGTTCGCCTTCCTGAAGGAGCTGTGCTTCGTGCTGGTGGATGAACGGGTGCCGGGCGAGATGGAGGACGCAGCGGCACTCGAAGATCTGCGCAGGCGATTGGCGGTACGGTGTGGGGCCCTCATATTGGAGTTCTACGCGCCAACGCTGGTGGCGGACTACCGGCGGGTGTTTCTCGACGCCGTCGGTGCAGAGGAGAGTTCATCCGTTGAGGCGTTCGAGCGGGTGTACGCCGTGGACCCGGAGGTGTTCGAGCGATTGCGCGAGCAGATCCGGCGCCGGTAAGGCTGGGGCGCGGCTCGCTCCTGCCGGAGTTGGGTGGAAACAGCTCACGCCGCGCGGTGTTTACTAGATAGATGATGCGAACCGTGACGCGGTACCCGACTGCTCGCATCCCGCGGTCTGATCGCCGCTTTGGCGTCGGCCCCGCGCTGGCGGCGGCAGTCCACGTCGTGGCGGTGGTAGCCATTGTGTTCGGCGGACGTCTCACGACCGAGTACGCACGGGCGGCGGGTGGTCCGGGGCAGGGTGGCGGGGGTGGTGGTGGCGGCCGCAAGATTCGCTACGTCGAACTCCCCCCTTCGCCTCCGGCCGCGATCGCTTCGCGGCGTTCACAGCAAGCTCCCGAGACGGAGCCCGTGGAGCTGGTTCTGCCGGAACCCGAGCTGGAAGTCACGGCCTCGGTGTCTCGCCAGTTCGAGATGCCGCTGCCGCCAATTGAGGTCGTCCAGCTGGAGACCGTCGGCCCGGGGATGGGGACGGGAGGCGGCCCAGGGTCGGGTTCGGGCAGTGGTGGCGGCATAGGGACGGGACGAGGAAGCGGGGTAGGCGCTGGCACTGGGCCTGGCGGAGGGGAAGGCGGCCCCGTGTTGGCACCAGAGCCCCGTTCCATTCTGTACCCGTTCGAGGAGGCGCCGGCGGATATCAAGGGCCGGCAATTCAACATCCGGTTCTGGGTGGACGCTCGGGGTCAGGTGACCAAGGTTGAGGTGGAGCCGCGCATCAGGGACGCGGCTTTCCTCAAGAAGCTGCTCGAGCGGATGTACCAGTGGATGTTCTATCCGGCGCGGACGCTGGACGGCAGGCCGGTCGCGGGGCAGCTGGTGGTTACGTATCAGCCTTGAGGCCTACGGCCTGAAGCCTACGGCCGATCACTACTCCGATTAGCGATTCGCAATTGGCAATTCGCAATTCGAAGTCCGCCATTGCCGAATCGAGAGGCGCCACGGGACGCTTTGGCGCTCATCGGGTCTCGAACTGCGAACTGCGAACTGCGAATTGCGAACTGCGACTTGCGAATTGCTCCCCTACCCGATCGCGCACTCGTTCCGTCCTACCTCCAACTCCTCTGCCTGACGCCCGCTTACCTCGACGAGTCCCACGTTGACCGCCTTGATGGTGCGGTAGGCGTCGGGGAACGATACGGTATTGCTGCGCACCCAGCGGGTGAAGGCTGCGGCGTCGGACATGGCGAGGGCCTGGTTACTCTGGAGTAGATCGCCGAACCGAGCACCGACCGAGCGGTCCGGGTTGTGCTCGTCCTCGCTCGCATAGTGCGCGGGATAGATGAGGAGGTTCTTGGGCCACTCCGCCTTCGCATTTGCGAGGCTGTTCCACAGCACCTTGGTCCACTCCTTGGTCTTCCCGGCCAGGTCCGGTCGACCGACAGACTGGACGAACACGAAGTCGCCCGTGAAGGCCGCCTGTTGGTCCACGAGGTAGGTGACGCTTCCTTCGGTGTGGCCCGGCGTGTGCCTCACGCGAACTTCGCAGCGGCCGACCTGAATGGTGTCGCCGTCGTGGATTGCCCGGAACTCGATACGGCCCGGCGTACCGTCGTACGGGTAGAAGGCATCCGCGGGGTGCAGGTAGTAAGGTACGCCGAGTTGTCGGGCGAAAAGCGGCCCGCCGCTCAGGTAATCAGCGTGGCAGTGTGTGTCTGCCAGGCCGGCCACCTTGGCGCCGGCCTGTTCCACGGCAGCGAGGTACGGATCCAGGGTGCGGGGTGGATCGATGATCAAGGCGGCGCCATCGCTGATCAGCAGATAGCCCAGGGCTCCCTTACCGATTCGCTCGAACTGGACCAGGCGATCCAGCGACGGGGTCGTCGGGAGGTCCCGCGGCAAGCTGAGCAACATCCAGGCGGCCATGCCGCCGCGCAGCGACTTCGCCTGGTACCCGAGCTGGTTGAGGAACGCCGCCGCCGGCTTGCTATCGTTCCCCTGCGCGCATACCACGGCTACAGGGACGGTGGGATCAAGTCCGACCTGCTCGGCGGAACGCATGGTTATGAGCCTGGATCCGACAATGTTGTGGTACTGGTCCTCGGCCGTGAGGTCGATACGGGCGGCTGCGACACTGGCTGGAGCCCGAATGTCGAGCACCTGGATGGCATCGCCGTTCTCCACGGCCTGGGCCACATCACGTGGGGAGATCTCGGGAACGGTGGGAGGGAGGGTCATCGTATTGTGCCTGTGAAGGGTGGATGATTCAGGGCAATTCGCGATTCGCAATTAGCAGTTCGTGTCTAACTGCGAATTGCGAACCGCTCAAAGTAGCCTACATCCCGTATGTCCGGTGTCGTCCGGTCCCAGGTCGGGCCACTCATAACAGATCGACGGTTTGGCCAGCCGACCGTTGGGGAGCAGCCGGTCATGGAGCGCGCAGCTGATGCCGTTGTCTTCGAGATAGGCGCATGCCGAAATGATCTCGCATTCGACCTTGTCTGGCCCCTCCCGGGTGACCTTGCAGAGGTACGGCGACCTCCGGGCTCGCAGGAGCGCCTCAGCGCGCCGATCCGACTTCGGGAGCACCACGTCGATGGTGAGATCGCGACAGCAGGCGGCTCCCTGTTTGTTGTCCGCAGTGCGGCACGGGGCCCCCACGCACGGGTTGTTGTTGTGCAACACAGGGAGCGCCCGTTGCGCGGCGCGCTTGAGCGGGAGGTCGAGCAAGCGCTGCCGGCCCCTATAAACAACCGCGAACTTTCCGTTGTTCCGGCGGACCACCGGCCGGTTTTCCGGGGCACGCTGTGTGCCCAGAGGCATCGGACCGCGGAACCCGTGGGCCGCACAGCTGGCCTGCGGGCTTCCGTCCCGCCGTCCCCTACCGTCTCCTGCCGCCTCCTGCCGCCCAGACAGGGGTCCACCTTCTTCAGCTTCCAGGTACTTACACGGGACGTGCACCGTCGCATCCACCAGCAGGTCGCGTCCCCGGACGTACGGCCTGCCCAACGTCATACGCTCGGTATGCGCCAGCAGCCAGGTAGCCGCGGCATCCTGGAGCGTCTGACCATCGTCCTTCAGGTCTGCGATTCGCAGCGTGAGGGCGAGCTCACGGCAGTGCCTGCCAAGGCGCGTACACGGTGGCGGGGCCGGCATTGCTCAGCGCTCTGGGGTCGGCAGACAGGCGTTGGGCCTGCGGCTCACGGTGAAGCGATTACTGATGGCGCAGTTCACCGTTGTGGCCTGCCCCGGCGTCAGCTCCTTGACCTCGGCGATGGCTGGCTGGAGACCCGGTGTGCGAAACCGGACGGTGACGCTGCTCTCAGTGCCTACCTGCGATTCCTTGAGTTGAACCTTGAAGCGGCCCTCGCGGTCGCTTTCGACGCATACGGTGTCCGCGCCGAACACGCAGACCTCGGTTCCCGGAAGTGGCACTCGCTCCTCGAACGAGTACACCTGTCCTTCGAGGGTCACGAGAGGGGGACCGAGATAGATGGGGCCGCCTGGGACGCAGGCTGACGCGAGGAGAGAGGCGGCAAATGCGAGCACTGGTGGATATCGCATGGTGTGTCCTGAAACTCTCAGATTGGCTCCAAAATTCAAGGCTTCCGGGCCACTTCCACGGTGAAGGCGCCCGTTTACATTTGGTGGCGAGTCCCGGCCGGGTGATGCTGCACCCAGCCTTCTCAATTCGCATCACACGGAGGAAGGTAAATGCGCAAGTGGGTCGCGGCGATGGCGGTGTGGGCCCTGGCGTGTGGAGGCGGGGAGCCCGGTGCAGGGGCCGAGTCCGAGCCCGCCGGGAATCGATCGGAGACGGGCACCCCGGCGGTCACAGCAGGGACCGGCACGGTTCACGAAGTTCGGATGCTGCTAACCGACGACAACAAGTACGTGTACCGGCCCGCTAGCCTCACCGTTAAGGTTGGCGACACGGTTCGCTGGCTCAACGTCAGCGGCTTCCCCCACAACGTGGCGTTCTACAGCGACAAGATTCCTGACGGGGCACGGGAGTTCCTCGATGCCGTGTACCAAAACGACACCGCGAAGTTGGGCCCCCTGAGCGGTCGGCTGATGACCCAGCCAAACGATACGTACGAGATCTCCTTCGTCGGAGCCCCCACAGGCACGTACGAGTACTTCTGCACGCCCCACGAGGCGTTGGGAATGATCGCAGCCCTCACGGTGACCCAGTAGGCTCGTGACCGCGATCGTATGAGCCGTGCCATCCGGCTGGCGCACGCGCCTTCGGCTACCACAGGCTGGGCGTCCGGCCAAGTGCCCGGACTAAGAGAGGCGCACTGGTGACTTCCGCGGCCGACCGCCGGGCGACGCTGATCATCCTCGACGGCGCCTGCGCCGACGTGTTCGCAGACCTGGTGGCGGCGTGCGAGCTCACGAGTATCAGCCGGCATCTCTTGGCCTCAGGCGGCATCACGCCGGCGACCACGGTGTTTCCGTCCACCACCGGGGTCGCCTACCTGCCGTTTCTCACAGGTTGCTACCCCGGGACGTGTGATATCCCCGGAATCCGGTGGTTGGATGTCGCCCGGTACGGAGGGCGATGGTGGCGCGACCGTGCTCACGTGCGGAGCTACTGCGGCCTGCAGGCGGGGCTCATCAACCACGATCTCCCTCATCAGATGCCGACGCTGTTCGATCTGGAGCCGGACTCGGTGGCCCTCTGTAGCCCGTTCAAACGAGGGCTGGCCCCCGACCGCGATCGTGTCCGGCTTGGGCGAACCGTGTGGGGTGGCATCGCCCACTACACCGCCGGGTACGGCGTTCTGGAGCGCGCCGTTGGCCGTGAGCTGTGCCGGGTGGCAGCCGAGCGCCATCGGTTCGTGTTCGCTGTGTTCCCGGGAGTTGACGGCGTGACGCACTTCTGGGATCCGCAGCATCCCGACGTCTTGTCGATGTATCGGGAGTTCGACGACATCATCGGTGACTACGCGGCTGCTGGTGGATTCGACGGTGACAACCTCACCCTGCTGGTGAGTGATCACGGCCTCGCACGAGTGGACCGACACACCGACATCAGCATCGAGCTGGAAGCAATCGGGCTTCCCGTCCTGCGGCATCCGGTCATCTGGCGGCGCGAGCCGAAGGCGGCCGTGATGGTGTCGGGGAACGGTTCCGTGCAGGTCTATCTGCGTCCTGGAGTGACGCGGAGCGAACGGTATACCATTACGCAGATTGAACGCGGTGGCGTGGATGGTGTTCCGACGTTCCTGCCCCGCTACCTTGCGTCACTTCCGGGCGTGGCGATGGTCGTGGGTACTGACGGCCCAGGACTCTGTCTGATCTCCAGATCCGGACGTGCGCGACTCCTGGCCGACGGTGACGGCCACATTCGTTATGCTCCTGAGACTGCCGACGTCCTGCGACTCGGTGGAGGCGGCGTCCATACGGAGAGGGAGTGGCTGGAGCGGACACTGGATACCCCGTTTCCGGACGCACCCGCTCAGCTCTTCCAGGTCTTCCGGTCCCGGCGCGCCGGCGATCTGGTGGTGGTGGCGGAGGCGGGATCGGATCTCCGGCTGGACTGGGAAATCCCTGAGCACCACTCGGGTCACGGCAGCCTCATCGCCGATCACATGCGGTGCCTCGTTGCGTGCAACATGCCAATTGCCGGTCCCGTGCGAACGGTCGATCTGTTCCCGCTCATTCTCGAGTACCTGGACATTCCGGTACCGCAGGAGATCGATGGGGTAGCACCCCGGCTCGGGGCGGTCCGGCGAACGTAGAAGATCTGTGGTATTCGTGATCGTGCAGCACAGGCACGAAGGAGGAATCTCACGGTGAAAGCTAGGAGCGTGGTCATGGCCTGCGCCGTGCTTGTTGGCGCCGCGCAGCTCGGGGTCGCACAGGAGCCGGTCGTTCGGCTCGTGCACGACGAAGACAACAAGCAACTGGTCGTGGTGATCGGACCGGTGGACCTGCCTGCCGGGGCGATGGTTCCCGAGGAGGCGGCAAGCCCGCATCAGGGCGGGCACGAGGCACACGGGGCGGTCTTCCCCGAGGTCACCGAGGTGGCGATCCCGATCAGCGCCTACTTGTACGGATTCGCGTACGAGGTGCTCGACCAGGACGGGAACACGCTGCCGACGGCGCTCCTGCACCACCTGAATCTCATCAATCCTGATTACCAGGAACTGTTCTTGCCGATATCGCAGCGCATGCTCGCTATCGGCAAGGAGACCGGGAACCAGTCCATGCCCAGGCTCTTGCTGGGGTATCCCGTGGCCGAAGGGGCCCGCATGGTGGTCGCCGCCATGTTGCACAACCCGATCGGGAGGGACCTGCCCGGCGTCACCGTGCGGCTCGCCCTGAAATACGTCAAGGCCGGCCGACCATGGCCGTTGCTGAGCGTCTACCCGTTCCAGTTGGATGTGGCTTTCCCGGCGGGTGACAAGTCCCTCGACCTGCCCCCCGGTCGGTCTGCGTGGTCGTATGAGGCCAGCCCGGCAATGGCGGGGCGCATCATGGTAATCGGCGGACATCTCCATGAGTTCGCGGTGAGTCTCAAGTTCGAGGACGTCACCGAGAACAAGGTGATCTGGGAAGGACTTCCGGTCACCGACGAGAACGATCAGTTGGTCGGGGTGACCCTGGGGCGTCTCTATCGCAAGCTCGGTGCCAAGATCACCCCCGACCACGTCTATCGGGTCACGGTGACCTACGAGAACCCGTTCCAGGACACCCTGTACTCGGGAGGTATGGGCGTGATCGGGGGCGTGTTCATGCCTTCGCAGAACATCATTTGGCCGGTGGCGGACCAGTCACACGAACTCTACGTGCTCGACCGTCGGCACTACATGAGGGAGGTCGATGGCCGCTACGACGTGATTGCCGGCCAGGCTCCCGCAACCGCCGCCGAACACACGGAGCACCGTCACGAGTAGTGGGTAGGGCCGGTTCCCGCATGGGCCGGTCGCCCCGCGCCGTCGGCTACGCTGCCAGCTTCATCCCCGCGGTGAACGCGCCCACGCCCAGCACTAGGCCGACCAGTGCATCGAGGCCGTAGTGCATCTGGCAGTAGACCGTTCCGATGACCATGAGAACCGCTGGAGCGGCGAGGACGGCAGCCAGCGCTCGCCACTCCCGCCACAGGATGAGAACTGCCGCGACGGTGGCCGCCACGTGTGAGGACGGAAACGCGGCACCGAACGATGAGCCGCCACTCAGGAGCCAATACACGAAGCGGGCGCTCCACACGTCGCGCACCGGCCCTTCCGGGTGTGCGAACGCATAGTTCGGGCCCGCCACGGGGTAGAGAACGAACACCACGAAGCAGACCACGTAGGCGGTCAATATGGCGAAGACGACACGCCGCGCCCGGTCGCGTTCTCCACGCACCAGCAGCAGCGGTGGTCCGAGATAGACGATCGGGTAGTATGACAGGTAGGCGAGGTGAAGCACGCCCGACCAGAAGACCGAGGGCGCGCGCCGAATCCACTCATAAGAGATCTGACTCCCGAACACGGCCGCTTCCAGACGCTGGATCGTCGCATCCCTGGCGAACGTGCCCGCAACGTCCAACTGCAGACTGAGAATGCCGATCTCCGCGTAGAGGCCCGGGAGGAGAATCAAGGGATAGAGAACGCGTATGGCCTGGCCGGTCCGCTGTTGCTGACGCAAGCGCGTGAACAAGTAGAGCAATATCCCAAACAGGGTGTGCGCGAGCAGGAGCCACCAGATTTTCGGGTCGGTGAGCCCCCCTCGCGCGACTGCCACCACGCTCACCAACGCGAGGTAGGCTGCGAGCAGCCTATCGACGGCTCTCACAGCCACCCGTGCTGCCGGTACCAGCGAGCCGTCTCGTCGAGTCCGTCCGCGAGTGGAATGTCTGCCCTCCACCCCGTGTCCCGTTCCAGCGCCGTTGGCAGACAGGTCCATGCCTCAGCGAGGAACTCGTCTCCTTTGTTGGGGGAGAGAACCGTCGCCTTGCCGGCCAACCCCGCCACCCCTCCGATGGCAGCCAGCGCTGCTCTCGTGAACCAGGCTGGAAGTGGGACGATGAGCGGTCCGCCCTCCGGGTCGTGTCCCAGCGTTCGCTGGACAGCCACGTGAATCGCTTTGACCAGGGTTTTCGAGGTCACGATCTGGGGGTGGGAGGCGAAGTACGTCCGGCGCTCGGTCGAGGGGTCCGTGGCGCACAGCAGGGCCCGTACGAGATCCCGAACGTGGATGACCGACAGCTCCTGTGTCCCGGTGCCGAACACGGGAGCGACCCGCCAGCGAGCCAGCCTGAAAACTCGCAGTAGTTCCATGTCGCGGGGCCCGTATATCGTCGGCGGTCGAACGATGGTCCACGGGATGGGGGCGGCGCGAGCTACCTCTTCCCCCGCCAGCTTGCTCGCGCCGTAGTCGCTCACTGGCCTGGGGGGAGCGATCTCAGTCACGGCCCGGCCCCGGGTCGTGGGGCCGGCGGCTGAGACGCTGCTCACGTACACGAATCGCCGCAGGGAAGGAGCAGCCCGGGCCGCCGCCTCCGCGACGCGCCGCGTGCCGTCCGCATTCACTTCGAAGAACGCTTGCCGGTTGCGGGCAGCCGTGAGTCCAGCGACGTGGAACACCACGTCGACGCGTTCACACCCGGCGAGCAGGGCGGCCTCGTCGGTCAGCGTGCCGACTATCGTGTGGGGCCCACGCGTGGGGAAGACGCGGGCTGCTTTGGCGGGGTCGCGGACGAGGCAGCGGACCTCGTCACCTCGGTCGAGCAACGCATCGACGAGATGTGAGCCTACGAAGCCGGTTCCACCGGTGGCGAAGACCTTCACAGTGCCCGGTCAAACAGCCGCAGCGTCTTATATCGGTCGAAGCCCATGCGGACGAGCGCGTTGCTCATGGCGGTATTGTCATCGAGGATCCACCCAGCTTCAGCCCAGCGGTAGCCCAGGGCGTAGCTCTTTTCCCAGATCCAATGATACATGAGCGCATCGGCTCCGGTCCGCCGGTACTCATTGAGGACCCCGAGGAGCAGGATCCGGATCCGGGTGATGCTCCGCGCCGCCCACAGGATCTTGAGGATGCCGGGGATGAGGCGGCCGGAGGGGTTCTTCTTTAGAGCGACGTTCAGATCGGGGATGGCGGCCGCGAAACCGATGGGCTCTCCCTCCCGCTCGGCAAACACCACGAGCTGCGGCACCACCACCGGCTTTAGCTGCTTGGCCAGGTGATCGATTTCCGCATCGGTCATGGGGATGAATCCCCAGTTACGCTCCCAGGCCGCGTTGTACATCGGCTTGATGCGGTCCACCTCCTCGTAGAACCGCTTCATGTCCAGTGACCGGAGCGTGATCTTGTGGCGTTCCGCGATCAGCCGCGCGCCCCGGAGCAGGCGCTCGGGAAGTTCTGGGCTCACGGTCCGGTACTGATACAGGTCCTTCGCCTTGGCGAAACCAGCGCGCTCCACGAGGGAGGCGTAGTACGGCGGATTGTGGGGAGTGAGGACGGTTGGCGGTGTGTCGAACCCTTCGACCAGCAGGCCGCACTCGTCGTTGGTGGAAAAGGATGTGGGGCCCCGCATGGTCGTGAGCCCACGTTCCCGAAGCCAGGCGGCGGCTGCTTCAAACAGGGCATCCGCCACCCCCTGATCGTCTAGACACTCGAAGAATCCGAAGAACCCGACGCGGTCCTGATGGAACTCGTTGTGGGTGTGGTTGTGAATGGCGGCAATGCGCCCCACCACCACCTCCCTTCCCAGGCGGACTGGCAGACCGGCGGACCGGCGGTCAGGTTCGCCGCCCGCTGTATGCCTCCGGAGCGCCCGGCCGCCTGACCGCCTGACTGCCAAGAAGTACTCCGCCTCCGCATGCTGGAAGAATGGGTTCTTCTCCCGGGAAAGCATGTTCCGTACCTCCATACGTAACGGGGGGACCCAGAGAGGGTCCCCTCGATGAAGTCCGTACGGAAATGCGATGAAGCGCTCGAGGTCGGCGGCCCGTTCTACGGGCCGCACGACCACGGTCTCGGTCAAATGACCCCCATCTCCCTGCCAAGTCTGTTCAGTGTCTCCACGGCGAAGTCGATCTGATCGTCGGTGTGAGTCGCCATGAGGCTGGCCCGGAGACGACACTGATCAGGCGGGACTGCCGGTGGCACCACCGGGTTGGTGAAGACGCCGGCGTCGAACAGCCTGCGCCAGAAGGCAAACGTATCCGTGAGTGTACCGATGAGCACAGGGACGATTGGCGTCTGCGTCGGACCAATGTTGAAGCCGACGCTGCGACACCCCTCCTGGAACCGCCGCGTGTTCTTCCAGAGTTGGTCCCGTCGCTCAGGTTCGGCTGCCATGACCTGCAGCGCGGCAAGGACGCCCGCGGTGTTGGCCGGCGGCAGTGCAGCTGTGAAAATGAGAGGCCGGCTATGATGCTTGAGGTAGTGGATTACCGTTTCGGATCCACCGACGAACCCGCCGATGGATGCCAACGACTTCGAGAAGGTGCCAACGATGATATCGACATCGTCCACGAGGCCGAAGTGTGCTGCGGTGCCATCGCCCTTGGGGCCCAGGACGCCGACTGCATGCGCGTCGTCGATGGCCAGAGCTGCACCGTAGCGCTGGGCGAGCGCTAGCAATTGCGGCACGTTGGCGATGTCGCCCTCCATGGAATAGACGCCGTCGACGATGATCAGAACACCGTGCTCCTGGTGCTTCTGCAGTAGCTGCTCGACTTGGCCCAGGTTGCAATGGCCAAACCGCTCCGTGTGCCCGAAGGACATCTTGGCGCCATCGACGATCGAGGCATGATCGAGTTTGTCGATGAGCACGACATCACCACGCCCAACCAGGCCCGAGATCAGCCCCAGGTTAGCCTGGTAGCCCGTGGAGAACACCAGCGCGGACTCCTTGCCGAAGTACTCGGCGAGGCGGGCTTCGAGCAGCTCATGGAGGTCAAGGGTGCCGTTGAGGAAGCGGCTCCCTGTGCAGCCGGAGCCGTATCGGTCGAGGGCCGCTCGGGCCGCTTCCAGCACCTTTGGATGATGAGTGAGACCCAAGTAATTGTTGGACCCCATCATTACCTTCTTTTGACCTTCAATGACGACTACGGTGTCTTCCGATTCGGAAATCGGCTTGAAGTAGGGATACAAGCCCTGGGCCTGCACCTCTCGCGCTCTGGTGAAGTTCCTGCACTTCTCGAACAGCGCGACTTGTTGCAGTATGTGGGTGTCCACGTGGCCTCGTCGGAGAACGGAGATAGGAATGTACGGACGACGTTCCCGGCGACTCCCTCCGGGCCGGGCTGTACGATAGTACCCCCCGCCCCCGCATCGCACAAGTGCTCGCGACCACAGCTTCTATCTCCGTGTGGCATGCGTGGTTAGCCGTCCGAGCGGCGCGGCGGTCTCACATCGGTAGCGAGCGGAACATCAGCGGCCATTGAGAGTCCTACCCGGGGCAGGTAGCGGCCCGCCCGGGTGAGGCCGAAGCGGTCCGCGTGAGATGGCGCACGGCGCCAATGGACTCGTGTCGAGTACCGTGGTTAAAATTGAAAACCTGTTTGTCACCTCCATGTACACGCGTCTGACCGCCGCACAGAGCCGTCTGGCTTGCCGACGCTGGAGCACACTCATCACGCTGGGTGTGCTGCTCCCGCTGTCGGCTCCTGTTGCTGCCCAGACCGATGTAGAGATGCACGGACGCATCCACGGTGCTGTACCGCCGCCGGGGTACTATGAGATCCTGAGGCGCGACCCCAGGGCTTTCCGCTTCTCTCCGGAAAACGGCTGGATCAGGCGCGCCCGGGCAATCGCGGCCCGGCGGAGGCTTTGGCGTGCGCAGCGGGCGAACCGGGCGCTGTTCGCCCCCCAGGCGAACTTCAACGCGAACGGCATCTTGCGGGGAGAGCTCGACGTTCCTGTCTTCCTCGTCCTCTTTGCCAACACCGACTCTGCGGCGCTGGTGGCGAACGTTTCCCGCGGCACTATGGAGTCGCGGCTCTACGGCACCCACTCGGCACCACCCTACTCCATCCACAACTACTACCGGGAAATCTCCAACGACAGCCTCGTCGTGAATGGGCGGGTGTTCGAGTGGACTCGGGTCACGAGCAACGATGCGTTCTACGAGGGTGGCCCGGACTGCAACGGCCTGTGTGGTTCGGCGAGGGTCGGAGATCTGATTCGGGAAGCCGTGCTCGCTCAAGACTCTGTGGACTACGGACAGTTCGACAACGACGGACCCGACGGTGTCCCTAATTCGGGCGACGACGACGGATACGTCGACGGGGTCGTCGTGATGCACCCGAAGGTGGATGGGGCCTGCAAGTTCGTGAACCCTGACGCGCAGAACAGCATCTGGGCGCACAAGTGGTTCGTCTCGGGCCTCGAGACCGACGACACCGCGAATTCCGTGACTGCCGGTTTCCCGAACATCCGGATCCGGGATTACATCATCCAGGGCGGCCAGGGCGGCGACGGTGGGTGCACCAGCAACCAGCCACAAGCGATGGGACTGGTGGCCCACGAGACTGGTCACCTGTTCGGGTTGCCGGACCTGTACAATACGAACCAGAGCCGGCCGAGCGAGGGGATAGGCCACTGGGGCCTGATGGGTTCGGGTAACTGGCTCCGCCCGTTCAGCCCAGCGCACATGTCGGCATGGACCCGGGCTGAGCTCGGATGGGTCACCGAAGTGCTCATCGACCGGGATACCACTCTCGAGATCAGCCCCGTTGAGACTGCGGATACGGTCTACCTCCTGCCCGTCCAGGGAAGTGACGAGTATTTCATTCTGGCCAACCGCCAGCGGATCGGATCGGACGTGGAGATGGCCGGGCCGGGTCTGCTGATCTGGCATGTTGACTCGGTACTGCTGGCGCAGCGCATGCCAATCTCCGTCAATGCCGCCGACCCCGAGGCGTTGAGACTCATGCAGGCCGACGGCGCCGACCATCTGCACGCCGGGGACAACCGCAGCGACGCTGGCGATCCGTTTCCGGGTAGTACTGGCAACACTGCATTCACCGAGTTGAGTAATCCCTCGAGCGATCGTAACGATGGAACCCCGACATACGTGAGGGTCGAGTCGATTGAGCAGGTGACACCGGGTGGGCCGGTGCGGGCGGGCATCAGCTTCGTAGGACCGACGGTGATCGTTGCTACCGATACTCTCGCCGCGTTTCGCCTTGACGATGTTACGTACAACAAGTTCGAAGCAATTCTGCAGGGCGGCAGCCAACACCAGTTGGAGATGGATTCCGTTCAGGTCGTGAACAACGGTGGCAACCGCTACACCTGGCTTTCCTGGTCCAGCGGCGCGGCCCGCTCCCATACCTTCATGGCCACAGCGAGGGGAGACTCCATCGTCGCGACGGTTGCCACGGAGTATCTCGCCCAGGTAACACTCGCGGGGACCGGCGGGGGGAGCGTTGAAGCCACCCCGGCCCTCGACGTCGAGGCCGGAGCGTTCATCGCCCAGGACTCGGGGCTCACCCTCGTGGCGAACGTGACCCAGGGAGGTGACCTGTTCGAGGGATGGAGCGGCGATACCACTACGACTTCGGACACGCTGCGTCTGGTGATGATTCGTCCGTATCGGCTCACGGCGACTTTCGCCGCGCCCCTGGCCGTGGTGTCCACGTCGCCTCCCGCTGCAGTAATGGGCACCGCATACCAGCACGCGCTTTCGGCAGCGGGAGGGACCGGGAACTTCAGCTGGACCTTGACCGGGGGGACGTTGCCGGAAGGAGTGTCGCTGGACCCGACTGGTGCCCTCGCCGGGACGCCTGCCGAAACTGGTTCCTTCTCGTTCGGCGTGAGGGTCACTTCCGGGTCGCAGCAGGCCGACGGCTCGCTCGTCTTGCAGGTCACGGCTCCGACTCTCGCTGCCATCGGCGTCGTGGAGCATCTGCTTGGCAGGAGGGCGACGCTGTCGGCGGAAGACATCACCTTCTTGGATCTGCTGGGCAACCGGAACGGCATGTTAGATGTGGGGGATTTCCTGGCGTGGGTGCGGAGTACCCCGTCCGCCGCGTCGTCGGCCGTCCTTGGCAGAGTCCTCAACGCCAAGCCGAAGGAGCGACCATGAGGAGGGTCGTCGGGTTGGCAGTGGCGTGGGCTGCGATGCTCGTGGTCTCGTGTGACTCGGGGCCAAAAGCCGGTGAGGTGGTGCTGGAGCTGGTCACTCCGCATCAAGACCTTGGCGCCGTGTCGTTCAGCGTAGTGGCGGTGGAGCCCAACGTGATCGACAGCGTGACCGCCGGGTGCTCAGGGTGCGAGGTCTTCACCGTCCGGGCAAGTGAGAGACGGGTGCTGGGGGTGATTACCGGCTCCCTGCAGGCCGGGCCGGTCCTCCGGCTCTCGGTTTCCGACGTCGACGTCCCGGCAGCCTACAGCGGGCGCATACTGCAGGCCGCGAACCAGGCCTTCGAGCTCGTGGCCATAGCCCCCTCACGCTTGCAGGGGCCCCAGTAACGCACCCTCTGCCTCCCCGCCGCTCCGCCTCTCCCGGCGCAATTCGCAATTAGCGGTTCGTGATGCCCATGGCGTTCGCCTAACCTCACGAATTGCGAACAGCGAATTGCGAGCCATCCGCTCCTGCCGCCCCCTGCCACCGCTCCCGCCCTCTGCTACTTGCGTTTCACAAGGATCCACCTCGCCGTCCCACCTCTCAGCGTATCCGGCCCAATCACGAAGGTCGTCAGACGGATCGTGTCCCGGACCAAGTGGCCCCTCAGTACTAGTCGGCCAGCGTCGGTATCGGCGCGGCTGATCGGGACGTGCACGATGCTGTCATCCTCGAGCGCCCCGTGGAAGGGACTGTAGGCCGACGGATCGAACCCGACGTTGCCGGCGAAGAGATGCGTGAGACGTCCGTGCAGATTCCCGTCACGGACGGAGTCAATCGTGACGGTGAGTCGAATGCCTGGCGTGGCACGCTGTGGCGGAGGGTGAAGGCCGAGCTCCCAGCTACCAGTGAGCGCCACTGCTGCGGTCGACAGCCGTTGAGACTCGGGCGTTCGCGTCTCGCTCTCGAGGTCGGGCTTCGGTCGCGCGCAGCCCAAAACGCCAACGGCGGTGAGGGTGACGAGACCCAGCAAGCGGCTCGGTGTTGAAGACAATCGCACGGGGCCCCCGATGTAAGTTTCTATAACCTCAAGCATACGCCGCGGTGGGCAAGGATCACAAATGTGGAGTGTTGTCGCCGACCAGGGTTGCGGTGCCACGGTCGGGCGAGCAGCTTCGCTTCGCATTGTCGATCTCACAGTCAAGGAGTGTCGCTAATGGCCCGCAAGCTACTGTCTGCATTGCTGGTTGTCCCGCTGTTGGCAATTCTCGGCGCGCGCGAACTCGAAGCTCAGGAGTTCGAGCTCAGCATCGAGAACATCATGCGGGGCTCGGATCTGGTGGGAACGGCGCCTCGAGGACTTCGGGGTGGTGGCTTCTTTCGAGGCGGATCGCGTTTCAGCTGGACCCCCGACAGTCGGTATGTCTACTTCCGCTGGCAACAGCCCGGTGTCGACACGGCGTTGACGGTGTACCGCATCCAGCCGCGGGGTGGTGAGCCGGAGCGTCTGGAAGACGTCGACCCGGATACCATCCTCGTCGGAACGGGCGAATGGTCGCGGGATCGGCGGCGGGCTTTGTTCGTCGTCGACGGGGATCTGCTGCTGTGGGAGCGTGGACGCAAGCGGTACCTGACCCGCACTAGGGAGAGAGAATCAGGGCCGCTGTGGTCGGCAGACGAGAAGAGCGTCTACTTCCAGCGCGGCGGGAACCTCTTCGCCCTGAGCCTTGAGACATCGCTGCTGCGCCAGTTCACCGACATCCGCCGCGGGGACCCGCCCCGTGAGGAGAGGGAACCGAAGGGCCAGCGCAAGTTCCTGGTCGATCAGCAGGAAGAGCTGTTCGAGTTCATTCGGAGCGGCGACTTCAAGAGCCACCCGTGGAACCGCGCAGCGACACGGGATACCACCGAGCCGCTCCCGTTCTATCCGGGGGAGGGGAAGTCGGTGGGCGGTTTGCGGATCACCCCCGACGGCGCCTTCGTGCTAATGAACGTTCGGGAGCAAGCACGGAACACCCGCCGGATCGAGATGCCGGTCTGGATCACGCCGGACGGGTACCTGGATACGTACCGGGGGCGGACCAAGGTCGGCGACGCACAGGGAAAGTCACGGGCGGCGATCCTCGAGGTGGCCACTGGAAAGGTGACGTTCGTGGGCGACAGCATCGGGGAAGGGGACCGTGACATCATCGGGTTCGACGTCTCGCCCAACTCCAAGCATGCCCTCATTCGGCTGGACACCAAAGACGCCGAGCGTCGGTGGTACGCGGTGGTGGACCTGCCGAGCCTGGACACGCGGGTCATTGACGACGCCCACGATTCCGCGTGGCTGGCCGGTCCCCTGTCATACAGCGCGGGGTTCATGCCCGACGGGGAGACGGTCTACTTAGGCTCGGAAAAGACCGGATGGGCCCACCTGTACCTGGTGCCGGCCAGTGGCGGCGACCCCACCCCGCTCACCAGCGGGGAGTGGGAGGTGCTGAACGCCGAGCTCTCTCCCGACGGGGAGACTTGGCGCATGACCGCCAATAAGGACGGCTTTGCTGAAGTCCACTTCTACACCATGCCCGCCCGTGGCGGCACGATGACCAAGGTGACCACGGCGACGGGTCGCCAGGACGTGTCGGTGTCGCCGGATGGTCGCTGGCTGGCGGTGTCGCACTCGGAGGCGAATCATCCGCCGGAGCTGTACGTCCAGGAGAATCGTGCTGGGCGTCCCATGCGGAAAGTGACTGAAAGCACCACGGAGGAGTGGCGACGGGGCCCGTGGATCAAACCCGAGATCGTGATGATTACCGCACGGGACGGTGTGCAGGTACCGGCACGCCTGTACCGACCGCAGGGCGACGTGGCGCCGGCAGGCCAGCGACCGGCGGTGATCTTCGTGCACGGAGCGGGTTACCTCCAGAACGTCCACAACTGGTGGTCCAGCTATTACCGCGAGTACATGTTCCACCACTTCCTCGCGGCAAACGGTTACACCGTGCTGGACATCGACTATCGGGGCAGTGCGGGACACGGCCGCGACTGGCGCACCGCCATCTACCGGCACATGGGTGGCAAGGACCTGACTGACCAGGTCGACGGGGCACGCTGGTTGGTGCGGAACATGGGAGTGGACTCCGCCCGCATCGGGCTCTACGGCGGTAGCTACGGCGGGTTCATTACGCTCATGGCCATGTTCACCACTCCGGGAGTGTTCAAGGCGGGTGCGGCCCTCCGTCCCGTGACCGATTGGGCCCACTACAACCACGGCTACACCTCCAACATCCTGAACGAGCCGCAGAATGATTCCCTGGCCTACCGCCAGTCGTCCCCCATCTACTTCGCCGAAGGCCTGGAGGGCCACCTGCTCATCTGCCACGGCATGGTGGACGACAACGTGCTGTTCTATGACACGGTGCGGCTGGTCCAACGGCTGATTGAGCTCGAGAAGGAGAATTGGGAGGTCGCCGTCTATCCGGCCGAAAGGCACAGCTTCCAGCAGGCGACCAGCTGGACCGACGAGTATCGGCGGATCTTCAAGCTGTTCGAGAGGACGCTCAAGTAGGGCGGTCGGGCGGTCCGGCGGGCGGGCGGTCTCGTGGGCTGTAGTGTGCTGTGCTAGCAGTCCGTTGCATATCACACCCACTGGTGCATGGCGTTCAGGGAAACGGGCTTCTCGGACGCCGCTCCAGCTCGCTGACCGCCTGACCGCCCGTCCGCCCGACCGCCTTTGTGTCCTGGCTCACTGCGCGCCGGCGTTGGCTGGCATAATCCATTGTGTTCATTGAGGTTGTGTTGCTTGATGCCCCGGTGGCACATAGCTTAGCCCGAACCCGTCTGCCTGGGATGCCCCTAATGACCCGACAACTGCTGCGTTCTCCCGCTCTCACTGTGGCGGTCCTTGCGTCGATGACCGGCGTGTGGGCCTGTAAGGATTCCGGCGGACCCGACGAGCCCACACCGGTGCCGACCACGGTCACCCTCAGCAAGACCGCTGTCTCGCTGGACGCCATCGGCGCCACGGATCAGCTCAGCGCCACGGTCAGGGACCAGAATGGGAATACCATGTCCACCGCCTCGGTGTCGTGGGCGTCGAACGATCAGGCCGTCGCCACGGTGTCGGCCAGCGGCCTGGTAGCGGCCGTTGCGAACGGCACCGCCCAGGTCACGGCGACCTCGGGCTCGGCCAACGGTAGCGCTACGGTGACCGTTGCCCAGGTGCCCGCGCAGGTGCAGAAAGCGGCGGGGGACGCGCAGACCGGGACGGTAGGTCAGGCGCTCACTGACTTGCTGTACGCACGGGTCAACGACCGCCTGGGCAACGCCATCTCCGGGGTGACGGTGAATTTCGCCGTGTCGGCGAACGGCGGGGTGGTATCGCCCACCAGCGGGGCGACGGGCGCCGATGGCCGTGTGGGGACTGAGTGGACGCTGGGGACTCTCTCCGGCAGCCACAGTGTGACGGCGACTCCGGCCACCGGATCAGGCTCAGCGGACTTCACGGCGACGGCTGATCCCGAGGCGGCCGCCGCCATCAGCGAGGTGTCGGGGAGTGGGCAGACTGGCCTCATCAATACCGCGCTTGCCAATCCACTGGTCGTTGCGGTGGTGGATCAGTTCGACAACGGGGTTCCGGGCGTTGGCGTGACGTTCAGCACGTCGGATGGCTTGGTGAGCCCGACGAATACGACCACCGACGCCAGCGGGCAGGCGCAGGCCACGTGGACCCTGGGGAGCACCATTGGCGCGCAGACGGCACAGGCCAGCTCGCCGGGCCTCACCGGCGATCCGGTGACGTTCACGGCGACCGGCACGGATCTCTCCATCACGACCATCACTCCCGACACCATCGTTGAAGGGGCATCGGCGACGATCACCGGCACGGG
>WVYX01000317.1:1194-3281 GCA_011772755.1 Gemmatimonadales bacterium | reverse complement strand
CGAGGCTTCGAGCGCCTCCACAAAGGCGACGGTGCTCGCGAACCGATCGGCCGGGACCTTCGCGAGCGCCTTCCCGATGGCACTCTCCATGGTGACCGACACCGTGGGGCGCAGGACGCGTACCGACGGTGGCTCCTGCGTCACTTGCCGGGCGATCACCGCCTGCGGAGTCGCGCCGGTAAACGGCGGCTCGCCCGAGAGCATCTCGAACAGCACGCAGGCCAACGCGTACGTGTCCGTGCGGGCGTCGAGGTCGCTCGCCCCTGCGGCCTGCTCCGGGCTCATATAGGTGGGGGTGCCGATCGCGACCCCGGAGTCGGTGAGTGCCTCTCCGCCGGCCACGCTCAACGCCCGAGCCACGCCAAAATCGGCCACCATCGCGCGCTCACCCGCGAGGAGGATGTTCTCCGGCTTGACGTCTCGATGGACGACACCGTGACTGTGGGCGTAGCTCAGCGCTTCGGCGGCATCGCGGCAGATGGCGAGCGCCTGGTCCATCGGGAGCTGTCTCTCCCGATTCAGCCGGTCCCGTAGACTCTCGCCCTCCACGAACGGCATCACGTAGTAGAGCAGGCCATCCGCTTCGCCCGAGTCGTAGAGCGGCACGACGAGCGGATGTTGGAGCTGGGCGGAGATCTCGATCTCACGAAGGAAGCGGTCCGTCCCGAGCGACGCGCTCAGCTCCGGACGGAGCACCTTGATGGCGACCGTCCGGTGGTGCTTCAGGTCTTGCGCCGTGTACACGAGCGCCATGCCCCCGCGTCCGATCTCCTGGTCGATGACGTAGCGATCGGCCAAGGCTCGGGCGAGGCGCTCCCTGACGGCAGGCTCGGGACTGGGCATCGAAGATGAATATGGGAGCGACGGATGGGGGCGCCAGGGTACACGAATGTCCCGGAACTGACACCTGAACTCATAGATGGGGACGGAGTTTCGCCTACGTCACGTCAGCTTGAGGCGGAGGCCGGCGCCACAGCCAACTCTGCAGAGCACTCCGGCGCCTTCCTCGACCCCTCCACTGATCCCGATCCAGAATACGTGTGGGTGGTGACCGAGGCGAGAGCTCGGCAGCGTTCTGCTTCGACCGCGCTCAGTAGATCAGCTCAGCCCAACGCCCTTCCTCGATCATCTGCGCCTTGTGCTGCCGGTACGTCTGAGCCGAACCGACGATCTTCACCAGCGCCTCGTCCAGCAGTTCGCTGATCTGCTTCAGGCCGGCCACGTAGACGTAGGTCTTGGGATCCTGCAACAGGGTCCAGACTTCATCGGCGTTCTGGGCGATGGCCCCTTCCAAGTCGACCGGCACGTCGAAATGGGGACGCGGACTGAGCGCCTCGAACGCCTTGAAGGTTTCTTCGTCGTAATAGTACTTCAGGTCGGCGTTCTGGTCGTTCATGTAGGCCAGTTCGATGCCGCTCATGGCGCCGTGGTACAGGCGCACATCGCCCTCCCAACCACCCAGTTCACTGTAGATGTGCTTGATGAAGGCCCGGAAGGGGGCGATCCCCGTCCCCAGCCCGATCATCAGCAGATTGGCGTCTCTGTCCTTGGGCAGGGTGAACGCGATCTGGTAGGGGCCCACCAACGTGACGGTGTCGCCCTTCTTCAGATCGCACAGGTAGTTGGACGCCTTCCCGTCGTAGCGTTCGCCATTGAAGTCGTCAATGTAGAAGCAGCGCTTCACCAACAGCGAAATCACCGGCTTGAAATCGTCGCCCGTACTGCCGCCGGCAATAGAGTAGAGACGCAGGTATTCCTTTTGGCCGAACTCATGGGGACCCGGAACCAACACGCCGACGCTTTGTCCCACCTGATAGTCGAAATCGATGCTGTCCACGGCGAGGTCGATGTGCCGCAGTTCCGTGTCGCTGTTGTCGGGCGTAATCCGCGTCGAGCTCACCACGGACGCGGTCATCTGACGGGTCGTATCGTAATCCTTCAGCCGCATGCTCTGCTCCTGCTACTCCATAAATAGGGGTGGGGAGCTTCCGCACCACCGGACCTCCATAAAATAGTCCTGTGACGTTTCCCAGGGAGGGGCTCGATCAGGAACGGTGCGGGCCTAGGGAGACTGACTGGCTTGGCAT
>WVYX01000317.1:875-1086 GCA_011772755.1 Gemmatimonadales bacterium | reverse complement strand
CGCGACCGGCCGGATCGGCTGGTCGTCCAGCGGTGCCTCGCGCCAGGTCACCTGGGCCATGTCGAACGGCGGCCCGCCCAGCTGGATGGCGTCCACGATCTCCCGCAGGTGCTCGTGCGCAGCGGCTTCGGTGGGCGCGTGCACCAGGAGGGATCGCTCCGAGAGCGGCATCTCAGCGTGCGGGAACGTGGCGATCCACGCGCGGCAGGTC
>WVYX01000317.1:0-869 GCA_011772755.1 Gemmatimonadales bacterium | reverse complement strand
GGCCGGCCAACACCTGCTGAAACACGGTGGCGGGGGAGGCACCCCTGGAGAACATCGCATCGTGAGTTTGCAGCGCCGCCAGCAGGTGCCGCCGTGCGGCAACAGGATCCCCGCGAAACCGGGCGAGTTCCGCAAGGCCGATGTTCGCCTCCGGCGCGTACCCGGCGTCGAGAGCCGCGTTGAAGAAGTCCGCAGCGACGTCGTCCAGCCGGGCCACGCCAAACGCGTGCGCCACCGCCAGCAGACCCTCGCGCGCGTCGTCGAACGTGCGGATGACGTCGGCCCATTCCTCTGCCTGTGGGAGGTCGCGTTGCATCAGTGCGGTGCGCACCATGAGGTACGCAAGGCCAGGATCCGTTCTCGCGTCCTCCGCGTAGGGNNCACCTGCCTCCCGAGGGCGTCCCGCCGCGAGGAGCAAGGCTACGAGCAGTTCGGTAATTGCCCGGTTCGACGGCTCGAGCTGCGTCGCGGTCTCCGCGTTCCGGATGGCGCTCTGCACTTTGCCACGAACCATCTGCGACCGGGCCAACAGCGCTGCGAACGTGGCCACCGTGGGCCGAAGCTTGTGTAGTCGTAGCAGCAGGCCCTCGGCCAGGGGCTCATCCAGCAGACTGAGGGCCCAGGCGGCGCCCCACTTGGTGGTGATGGAGCGGAGTCCGGCCTGCGCGCGGACCACGCGGAGCGCCTCGTCGGCCTGCGCGGCGTTGCCGAAACCTGCGGCGGCTATCGCATACAGGAGGTTGGCATTGACCGACTTGGGTGCGAGCGCGCGCGCCAGCCGGGCGGCGACGTGGGCGCGTAGGAAGTCGCGCGTGACGAGCGCGTCACGCCCGTGCGCGAGAAGCGCGCGCACGCGCCGGCGCTTCCAG
>WVYX01000147.1:1231-1397 GCA_011772755.1 Gemmatimonadales bacterium | reverse complement strand
CGTACTCAGCGGCGTTGGATCCGCAGCAATGGCCCGTCGGGCCCGAAAGCGTCGCCTCGCTGTGTAGTGGCGACTGCGCACGATCTTTGATCAGGCTCTGCATCCCACGCGAGCCCCGTTCCGCGGCGGGGCTCGTTTCTTGTACGGACCGATTGGCGCAGCGGGA
>WVYX01000147.1:772-1105 GCA_011772755.1 Gemmatimonadales bacterium | reverse complement strand
TGTCGCCGGCGTATGGACGTACGGATTGAAACGCCTTGGTCGTGCATTCATGGGGGACGGGATCACCCGACAGATCATGGCCGAACTCGAGCCGGTGAATCGAATCGAGGCCGCGCCGGGGGCGCTGCGCGATTTCAACGTGCTGATCATCACCACGGACACCACCCGAGCGGACCACATCGGCTGTTACGGGAACCGCGGCATCAAGACGCCGGTCATCGACCAGCTGGCACGGGAGGGCATCCTGTGTGCGCAGGCGGTTACCCCCAGCCCCTCCACGCTGCCCGGCCACGCGTCTCTGTTGACCGGTCTGTACCCCCATCGACATGGGGC
>WVYX01000147.1:344-679 GCA_011772755.1 Gemmatimonadales bacterium | reverse complement strand
ACGACGACGATTTGACCAAGGGGATAAGGTATTCGGCCCACATGTTCCGCGAGCGGGCGGCCGAGTTGACCAACGAGCCGGCGGGCAAGTGGCTTCGCGAGAACGGGCACGAAAAGTTCTTCATGTGGGTCCACTACTTCGACCCGCACGCGACGTACCTCCCGCCGGAGCCTTTTCGCACCGAATATGCCCACAACCTCTACGACGGCGAGATCGCTTATGCCGACTCCCAGACCGGTGTCCTGCTGCAGCAGTTGGAGGAGCTGGGCGTTCGCCATAACACATTGGTCATCTACACGTCGGATCACGGCGAAGGTCTGGGCGAGCACGGGGAA
>WVYX01000147.1:0-185 GCA_011772755.1 Gemmatimonadales bacterium | reverse complement strand
GGCCACTCGTTGTTGAGACTATAGCGAGCATGACGCTGCACGGATGGGCGCCGCTGCTGGGCGTGCGCCGGGATGACTACAAGTACATTCTTGCCCCCACGCCCGAACTATACGACCTCAAGACCGATCCCAGGGAGCTGACGAACCGCCACGACGACAAGCCGGATGTGGTGCGGGCTCTGAGC
>WVYX01000177.1:11298-18058 GCA_011772755.1 Gemmatimonadales bacterium | reverse complement strand
CGATCTTGAAGTAGGCGTTGTACACGAACTGAGGCGGCTGCTGTTCGGCCTGCTGTGCGGTGACCGGCACGCTCATGAGCATCGCAAGCAGAGTTGCCGGCAGGAGTAGCTTGCTCATGGGACCTCCCTCGTAGCTGTCGGTCTTCGGGACTCGGTCATTATCGGAGGGGCTGCCGCGGATAGTCGCGAGGACGCGGATTCATTCCGCTCCGCCTCCGCACAGGAATCCGCGGCGGCCGGGTGACACAGTTGATCGCGACGCAGTGCCCACAATAGCACTCAGAACCGCACGTCAATAGTGCACGCAGATTTCAAAGTGGAGCGTACTACTCTGGTATCGTCCGCACCTGATTGTTGAGGGATTACGAGCATCCGTACATTACTCTTGCCACATTCATGTCGTGCCGTGTCGTGAGAAACCAGGAAGGCTTCCTTCAAGGTGTGCGCTTCCAATCATATCCCAATCAACCGAGCGTAGGGACGAGACGATGAGAACCGTCGCTTTGTTCTGCGGAGTGCTACTGTTCGTCTGGTCTTGTGGCCGGGCGCAGGGTACCACCGAGGAGATCACCTTTCGCTCCGGGCCGTTCAGGGTGGTGGGTGATCTGAAGTTGCCGCAGGGGAGCGGCCCCCACCCCGTGGTCGTGTTCGTGCACGGCGACGGCCCGAACAACCGCACCTCGGGCGTGACGTATCCGCCGATCATGCGGCGCATGCTCCGAGCCGGTTACGCAACGTTTGCCTGGGACAAACCGGGTACCGGCGAGTCTACCGGTGAGATCGACCGCAGCCGCTTGACGGAGCAGCGATCCCAGATCGTCCTTGATGCGGTCGAGGTGCTCAAGCAACGCGCCGACATCGACCCGCAGCACATCGGCCTGTGGGGGATCAGCCAGGCGGGCTACGTGATGCCCCGCGTTCTCCAGAAGAGCCGCGATATCGCCTTCATGATCGCGATCTCCTGCGCCGGCGGACCGGGAGTGGAGCAGGGCATCTACTTGCTCGCGTCCCAGATGGTCTGCGCGGGATACCCCAAGGAAGATGCGAAGCAGCTCGAGCAGGACATCCGTGCCTTCACGATGGCGCGAACGTACGAGGAGTATGTCCGCTACAAGACGCCACTGGTCGACCTGCCCGCGTTCCGGGCCATGGCGCGGTTCGGCCAACGCGTCGAGATCGGATCGGAGGACGACTGGCATCCGGCGGATCCACGGCGGGAGTACTACGGCTTCGATCCCATGGAGGTCATCGAGCGGACCACCATCCCGGTGCTGGCCTTCTTCGGCGAGAGGGACACCCAGGTCGACCCGATACAGGGTGCCCAGGCTTACCGGGAGGCGCTCGCGCGGGCCGGAAACCCGCACTCCCGGGTCGAGCTCATCCCCGGTGTGGACCACAACATCCTCATCTCGGAAACGGGGTGCATCGAGGAGCGAAACAGGAGGTCCGCGGCGGGGTGGCGTAACTACCCGGCCGAGTACCTGGACATCATCGAGCAGTGGTTGAGGGAAGTGCGGCGGCCTTGACGCGCACCACACTGGTAGTGTGGCAAATTCACGTGGCGATCTTTTCGGGATGCGCGGCGAACCCTATCTTTGCCGANNCTTTGCCGACCGTGACCGAGATCACCTCCCGACTCCGCACCACCTTCGCCTCGGCCGACTGGGGGACCAGCGAAACCGTTCCTATCGCCCCCGAGTCGTCGTCCGCTTGAGCGCCTCGTGACTTCAGTGGAACAGCCGCTCAATCCGCAGTTCTTCGCGCTTCAGGAGGCTCTCGCCGGGAAGTACTCCTTGGAGGCTGAGCTTGGCCGGGGCGGCATGGGAATCGTATACCTCGCCCAAGAGGTGCAGCTGGACCGGCCGGTGGCTCTGAAGGTCCTGCCGCAAGAATTCTCGAGTCAAGCAGACCTTCGTCAGCGCTTCCTGCGCGAAGCGCGCACCGCCGCCAAGCTGTCTCACCCAAACATCATTCCCATCTTTGCCGTGGACGAGGTAGGAGAGTTCGTCTATTTCGCCATGGCGTACGTCGCCGGCGAGACCCTCGGCCGTCGGGTGCAGCATCGCGGACCGCTGCCGCCGTCCGAAGGCGCGCGGATTCTCAAGGAGATCGGTTGGGCGCTGGCCTACGCGCATTCACAGGGGGTGATCCATCGCGACGTGAAACCCGACAACATCCTGCTGGAGGAAGAAACCGGCCGCGCGCTGGTCGCAGACTTCGGTATCGCCGGTTTGCTGGAGGGAGCCGCGGCAACCGGCGTCGGCGAGATCATCGGCACGGCCGAGTTCATGAGCCCGGAGCAAGCGCGGGGCCAAGGCGTGGATGCGCGAAGTGATACGTACTCGATGGGGGTGGTGGGATTCTACGCGCTCTCCGGCAAGCTGCCCTTCCATGATGAGAGTGTTGCCGAAGTGTTGAGGCAGCATCGGGAAGATCCGCCCCCGCCGTTGAAGACCGTTGCTCCCCACGTGCCGAGTCGCTTGGCACGCTGCGTAGACCGGTGCTTGGCGAAGGAGCCCGGCGCACGGTTCGAGACGGCCGCGGCATTCTCCGAAGCGGTGGACGCCGCCATGCGTGAGCGGCGCGACGTGCCGCTGCCGGTCAGGATCTTCATGAACGATCCTGTCGACTTGCCCGGTGACGGCGCCGCCTACTTTGTGTTTTCGATCGCGATGGCCACGCCGGCGCTGTTTCTTGGGCTCGAGCAACCAGGAGCCTCGAGCTTGGTTGCAGCCTTTGCTGCAATCTACGGGTCGTTTGTCCTCGCACCACCGCTAGCGCTTGCAACGCATCGCATCCGAAGGTTGCTGGCTTCGGGACATACTCAAGCAGATCTCCTAGCCGGTCTGCGGACTGAAGTTGAACGACGGCGTGAGGAGTTGGCCCACAGCCACGGCGTGGAGCCTTCCACCGCGGAGAAGGCAGCGTTCCGAGTGGCTGCGGTAGCGGGAGGTGGCCTCGTAGCGGGTTTCGCGGCCCTATTTGGATTACTTCCATTTACGGACGCGTGGGCGTTCATTCTCCCGGGTTCGGTGCTGGCCGGTGCCATCTCACTGGCTGTCGGCACCACCCACAGGGCACGCCGGATCGACCAGAAGGCGGAGCGTCGCTTCAAGTTCTGGAAGGGCAGATTCGCGAAGTGGCTGTTCAAGCTAGCCGGCATCGGGCTCAAGCAGAAAGCGCTGCCGATGCGGCCGACGCATCGTCCCACCGAACTGCAGATCGGCTTTGCCGTGGACGCCTTGTACGAGCAACTCCCCAAAGCGACTCGCTCCGGCCTGGGTGACGTGCCATCGGTGGCGCGACATCTGGAGGCCGACGCGCAGAAACTGCGGCAGACACTCGAGATGCTGAACGACGCGCATGCGGCAGCGCTAGCGGCAGGAGACGAGATCCCCGCCGATCTGCGGGATGCGCGGCAAACCACCGAGAAGCACTTGGCGGAGGCAGTCGCCTCGTTGGAAACCATTCGTCTCGGATTGCTCCGCCTCACAACCGGTGCGGGGACGGTTGAGAGTCTCACGACCGATCTGGCGGCGGCCGCTGACGTGGGGGATCAGGTTGACCGCCTGATGGCGGGGATGGCGGACGTGGAGTTGCTGCTGCGGCCGACGTGAGAGCAGTGAGCAGAGGGCGGTGGAGAAAGGGCTGCGGCGGATAATCGCTGGGACGCGGATTCATTCAGATCCGCGTTCCGATGATCAATCCGTGGCAGCATCCGCGGCGGTGTAGCCACCTCATCCCACCCGGCGCGCCGCCTCCCAGCCGAGCATCGCCTGTTTCCGCGCGCCGCCCCAGCGATAGCCACCGAAGGCACCCGACTCCCGCAGCACCCGGTGGCAGGGAATGAGATACGCGATGGGGTTCTTGGCCACCGCGTTACCCACCGCCCGGGCGGCGCTGGGTTGCCGGATAGCCTCGGCAAGCGCCCCGTACGAGGTCGCGGCCCCCGGCGGAATCTGCAGCAGCGCTCGCCAGACCTTGAGCTGAAAGTTCGTTCCCTTGAGGAGCAGCGTGACGGGCTCCGTCCGACCGGCGGCCGGCGCGAAGATCCGGTTCACGTAGCTCGCGGCCGTCGCACGGTCCTCCACGAGTCGTGCACCCGGCCACGCGCCCTCGAGTCGTTCGACCGGCGCCACACGGTCGCCGTCCATCACGAACTCCAAGCCGCAGACACCACGACCGGTCGCAGCGATGAGACAGTCGCCGAACGGGCTGGGGGCGAATCCGTACCGGATCTCCACGTCTTCCCCAAAGTCCTTATACTCGCCCGGGGTCACCGCCTCGACGGCCACGAACAGGTCGTGCAGCCGCCCGGGACCGGACAGCCCGGTCTCATACGCCGTGGCGAGCACGGAGAGCCCTTCGCGCAACGCCTCCTTGGCATGTTGCACCGTGAGGAATTGCAGGAACCGCTTCGGGCTCACGCCGGCCCAGCGGCGGAACAGCCGCTGGAGATGGAACTCGCTCAAGTCCACCGCCGCGGCCGTCTGCTGCAAGGATGGCTGTCGGCCGGCGTTCCCCTCGAGAAACCGGATGACCGCCTCGATGCGGCGATAATCGCGAATGGATTGTGGCCCGGTGTTCACGGCTTTGCGCGATTCCAGGAACCTGATCTTGGACGACACTCGGTGGTAGTTGCGCATGACGTCGCTACTCATAAGGTGCCCCCGTCGCGGCCGAGCGTAAGATGGGGCCCGGCAAGCAAGGCATCCACCCGATTCTTGCGGTCTAGAGTACCAAGTATCCGAACTGGAGAGCGGCGTTGGTGACCAGCGTAGTCATCGCCGAGTCGGCCAAGGCGCGGTGAAACACCGGGTGTGCCGGCAGCGCCGACCGGGCTCGCTCGTAGAGGGCGACAGCAGGCCGGTTACCGTCCATGCTGGAGCAGTAGAGAATCCCCTCGATCGCCGGGTAGGCCTGGTACATCGCCTGCGACCAGCGCCGTGCCCGAGGGCGGGGTCCGGAGTTGATCGCCATGGAGGCTCCTGCCTGCGTCGGCCAGTTCCCGGTGAGGTCGAGCAAGCGAACCGACCTGGCCAGCTCGAATCCAACCAGCCACGGTTCACCCTTGTGGCGGTCGATCGTTCGTGTCTCCTGAAACACCTCGGCGAAGCAGGTCGGGCCCCGTTGCGATGCGTACAGGATTGCTCGGCTCTGCTTCCCCTTGGGCTCTAGGTGATGATCGAAGCGGCTGTTGGTAGGTCCGAAATCGCGAAAGGAATCCCAAGTCGTGGGATACTTGCCGGCCTGCAAGTAGATGCGCCAGAGGAGAGTCCCGTCCGGTAGGGTCGCCTCGTCAGCCGGAAGCTTCGAGAGCTCAGGTACCGGAGGAGGCTCGGGGAACTTGGGCAAGGGCTGACTGAGGTGTGAGGTGCGAGGTCTGAGGTCTGAGGTGGGCGGTGCGCGGTGCGCGGTGCGCGCGAGGAGCGCCATTGCCGCCCTTTGGGCCCTCGAACCCCGAACCCCGCACCTCACACCGCGCACCGCGCACCGCGCACCGCGCGTTAGAGATTAGCCGCAAGCTCCGCCACGGGACCTGGCGGATTACCCATCTTGAGCCAATCGAGGGGCGATACCGGCCGCTCGTCGAGATCGTCGTGCACGAGGTCGGGGCACGGCGTCGTGAACCAGCGGTACACGGCCACAGGATGCAGCTCAGGCGAAAGCTCCGCAACGACCTTGTCCAGCCCGGGCACCAGCTTCTTGCGGAGGAACTGGAACCTCGGAACGCGCCATGAGTTGCCCAGCTTGACCCCAAGAAGCGTCCGCCGCTCGCCCCCAAGTCGCTGGCGAACTCGGCTGCTGTTCACTCCGAGTATGTCACCTGCCTCTTCGGTCGTGTAGCTATCGCTGACGAGCCTTGCGAATTCGGCTGTAGCGCGACTGACCGGGTCAATCACATCCGGGGAAGGCTCCGCAAGCTCGAAACCACCCTGCTCTAAGAGGCGGTCCTCGCCTGGCGTACGATCTGCCACGCGGCCCGGGTCAGGAATCAGGTCGGCGCGGGCGAGTTCGGCCACGGCAAGTTCGATCTCGGCAAGGCGCGTGGCCCACTTCTCCAGGACGGAACGAGCATCCTCGTCCGATGCGTCAACCGCCGCTCGCATCCGACGGAGGGCTACCGAATGGGCATCCGCGACGGCAATCAAGTACTCGCCCGCCGCCAACTCCGGTGAGTCCTGCGACAAGACGACGCTCCCTCCCGAGGAGGGAATCGCGTCATCTCCTGGGCCAATGCCGGCGTCCCTCTCAGACGCCCGTACAAGCTCGGCAATGCTCGCTTCCAACTGCTCAGCTTTCGTGGCTCGCCGGGCTCGCTTGGCCCGCTGCCCTCGCTTAGGCGATGGCTTTTTCATTCTACCTCGTTCTTGCTCTCACACGGCGATTAACGCTATCTAACGACACTAGATAGCGGTAATATGCACCCTCACCGGCCGATTGTCAATGGCCGCTTAATGGCTGTCGCTTGGCCGCGTAACTCCCTACGTGCCTTATGGTTGGACGTGCCCGGAGCCCAGCTCCCCCGTGTCGGGAAACGCGCGCCGTACTTCGGCCGACCGAAGTCCAGCCGCACCCGGTTCCACCAAGCCCACGCATCGAGGGGAAGTGTCCTGCAGTCGGCCGGGAGGATCCGACAGCTGGTTTACTAATAAGGAGTACGGGAGAGGATCGATCCGATAAACCTTCCGCATCCCTCTCGGGTATCGTTGTGCCAATCAACGACTTGCGTGCCCCAGGATTACTGGGTGCCGCGAGG
>WVYX01000177.1:0-11272 GCA_011772755.1 Gemmatimonadales bacterium | reverse complement strand
CGTATGCATATGATAAATATGTATCTCAAAACAATCCATTTTCCGCAGGATGATCTCGGCCGTCTGCCCACGCTGCTGCGTCGAGCCGGGGCTCGGAGTGTGCTTCGGTCTCGGGGCTGATCAGGGTCCGCAACAGCGAACAACCGAACTCATACGGCAGGTAGACGAGCTGCCACCGAACCCGAGCCAGGTGGTGGCGCAATGAGATACGGGTATCGCGGCTCAGCGCTCGCTACCGCCGGTCTCGCTGTCGCGCTCACCGCGTGCGACGATCCGGTGGGCGTCGAGTCGGGCACGGCGGCGTTCGTCAACGTGAACGTGATTCCCATGACCGGCGAGGTCGTGCTTCAGGAACAGACGGTCGTGGTGGCGGACGGAAGCATCGTCGAGGTCGGCCCCTCCAGTAGCACGACGGTGCCCGGCGACGCCGAAGTCATCGACGGCGCGGGCGCGTACCTGCTTCCCGGCCTGGCGGACATGCACGTGCATCTGCGAGACGACTGGCCCGTGTCGCAACTCGATCTGTTTCTGGCCAACGGCGTGACCACGGTCAGGTCATTGAACGCGGAGGGGGCGTTCGTCCTTTCATGGCGAGACGCGATCAACGCCGGGACGCTACGTGGCCCGACCATCGTCACGGCGGGCCCGACCCTCTATGGGGCGCTCGTCAATCCCGAGGCGGCAGTCCAGCAGCAGGTCGCCCAGGGATACGACTTCCTCAAGCTCTACTCCTATCTCACGCTCCAGGAATTCCGCGACGTCATGGGCGCCGCCCGGCAGCTCGGCGCCTACACGGTGGGGCACATTCCCTATGCCGTCGGCCTGGACAACGTCGTAACGGAAGGCATGGACGAGGTCGCCCATATCGAAGAGCTGACCTGGGAGTTCGTCGCATTCGATAGAAACCTGGGGCTCGACGCTCCGCAGTGGCTGCCGCATCTGGTGGGGCTGATCTTCCAGCAATACGACGTGCCGGCGGGCTTCAACGACGCCGAGTTCCTCGCGAACTTCGGTGACTCGGTGGCGGTCATCGCCACCAGGCTTTCCGGTGCGGGCATCCCGGTCACGACCACGCTGGCCGTGGACAGCGTGATCGTGCAGAAGCTCTTCGCCCCCGACGCGTTCCTCGCACGGGATGAGAGTCAGTACCTGCCCGACACTTACCTCGCCAGCCTCTCCCACGGCACGGAGAAACACCAGGTGCAGTTCGCCGGCATCGAGCCGCTGGCCCCGTACAAGTACGCCTTCGATCGCTTGCTCGCGCGCGAGTTTCACGAGGCGGGCGTGACCCTCGTCGCGGGGACCGACTGTGGAACAGGCACCATGGGGATCGTGCCCGGGTTTGCCATCCACGACGAGCTCAAGATCCTCACTGCCAATGGTTTCACGGCATACGAGGCCATCGCGGCCGCGACGGTGCAGGCCTCTCAGGTCATGGCATCCATCACCGGGGAGGACGCCTTCGGCACCATCGAGGTCGGCAAGCGGGCGGATCTCGTGCTGCTGGGTCAGAACCCCTTGCAGGACATCGCAGCGCTCCGGAACCCGCGTGGGGTGATGGCGAGGGGCGTGTGGTACTCGGGCGAGCAGCTGGATGGAATGCTCGCCCATGGAGGATCCCCATGAAACGCACACTGATAGCTCTTGCGCTCCTGCTAATGGGAGTGTCGTTCGGTCTCGGGGCCGATCAGGATCCGCAACAGGGAACAACCGAGCTCGTACGGCAGGTAGACGAGCTGTTTGCGGAGTGGGACGTGCCCGGCTCTCCGGGCGGTGCGGTTGTCCTGACTCATGCCGGTGAAGTGATTCTCAGGCGTTCCTACGGGCTCGCCAGCATCGAGCACGGTGTCCCGATCACCCCAACGACCCGCTTCGAGCTGGCCTCGGTCTCCAAACCTTTCACGGCCTTCGGGGTGCTGCTCCTGGAGCAGGCAGGGCGGCTGAGTCTGGACGACGACATCCGCCAGCATTTCCCCGAATTCCCGGACTACGGCTCGCCGATCACCATCGCCGATCTGCTGCACCACACCAGCGGTATCTCCGACTGGGTGCGGGTGCTTCCCTATGCCGGACGACCGATTCGTACAGGGTTTGAAGTCGATGATCTGTTGAGGCTGGTCGCCCACCAGCGGGTACTGGAGTTCGAGCCGGGCAGCAGGTGGTCCTACAGCAACACGAACTACGCGCTCCTCGCCGAGATGGTCGCACGGGTCACCGGTAGGCCCTTCGGTGAGTGGATGTGGGAGAGTGTGTTCCAGCCCCTGGGAATGCACCATACATCGTTCCCCGTGGACGGCGCGCGCGTGCTGCCGAACCGGGCGAATTCCTATTACAAGCGGTCGGGCGGAGAATTCGTGCGCAGCCTGGTGGAGGCATTTGAGATCCCGGGTTCCGCCCATGCCTTCTCGACCATCGACGACATGGCGAAATGGGTGGACAACCTCCGCACCGGAAGGGTGGGCGGTCTCGAAATCGTAGAGAAGATGCGGGAGAAGCCGACGCTTACAACCGGCGAGCAGTCGTTCTATGGCGCAGGGCTGGGAATGGGTGAATACCGGGGCATCCGGACGGCCGGTCACTCGGGTCAGACCGGGGCGTTCAAGACCGAGTTGCTCTACTGCCCGGACGTCGAGGTCGGCGTCGTCGTGGTCGGGAACGCCAGCTGGATGCAAGCGGCCGACCTCGCCCGCCGCGTTCTGAATCTCTACCTGAAGGACCAGCTGGAACCGCTCCCCGAGCCCGCGGCCCGAGCCGCTGGCCGGCCGGCGGAGACCCCGTTCATCGATCTCGACCCCGCCGAGTATGAGCGCTTCCTCGGAGGATACCGGCTCGAGGCGGATCCATCCGTGCTCGTGGCGTTCACGCGCGAAGGAGAGTGGTTCGTGGGCGCCATGGTCGGGGAGGGCATGGATCTGTTCCGACCGGTGGCGCCGTCCGAGTTCGAGAACCGAAACCGCGACTGCCGGCTGACCTTCCTCGCTGAGGAGGGTGAGGAAGGTACCGCCGACCGCGTGCTCATCACGCTTCGGGGCCAGGAGATGTGGGCCACCCGTGTGCAACTTCCGGCCGACACCCGCTGGGCCGACGAATTCGCTGGATTCTACTACAGCGACGAGCTGGAGGCCGCATACGAGATCGTGCGGGGACCGGATGGCTTCACCGTGCGTCTTCCCGGCGCCAGAATCCGACCGCTCCGCCCTGTGGATGCCGATGTGCTTGTGGGGGGATTGGGAATATTGACGTTCCTGCGTGATAAGAGCGGCCATGTGGTTGGCTTCGATTTCGGGGAGCCTGAGGATCTGGGTGAGCGCCTGATCCGCTTCGTCAAGCTGGCGCCCGCCGGGGGAGCGGGCCGGTAAAGCAGTCGTCGGGAAGGGTCCAGAACGAAAAGGGGCAGGATAGAAATGTCGATGAAAGTGATAGGTGCAGGGGTGCTGGGTGGAATCGTCCTGATGGTGTGGACGTTGCTGGTCGATGGGATTCTCGGATTCCACGCCAGCATCGACATGAGGCAAGTCGCCGAAGAACGCGTGGTGTACGAGACGCTGAAGCAACACATCGTCGATCCCGGGAAGTACGCCGTCAATCCAGCAGTGACACCGGAAGGGCGTTATCCGGCTGGAGAGCCCGTGTTCAGTGTGCTCTACGGGGGTGTCGGCCACGAGTCAGCCGGTGGTCTCATGCTGATCGGATTGGTGGTGTTCTTCCTCGCGCCGTTGATTGGCGCGTGGATGCTATCCCAGGCATCTGGAGGGGTCATCTCCAGCTATTCTCGCAAGGTGCTGTTCTTCGTGGCGATTGGCCTGCTGTTCGCGCTATTCAGCGACGTAGCGGATTTCGGCATAGGTGGTTACCCGGCCGGAGATGCTATTCTGCTCGCCGTGCGTCGAATCGTCGACTGGACACTGGTGGGCCTCGTGGTGGCCTGGCGCATTAGACCCGAACCCAGTCATGCGGTGATTACATAGGAAGACGTGAGGCCGTGTTCTTAGATCACAGACGGTCAATGTGGCGGTGACACAGGGGGATGCGAGCATGCGATTGAGCGCGATAGCGGCCTTGGTGCTGGCGCTGTGTGCGTCGGCGAGCCCGGCCGCGGGACAGGACATTCTCCAGGCGGTGGAGCGGGGCGATGCCGCGGCGGTGCGGCAGCTGCTCGATCAAGACCCAGCCCGCGTTCAGCTCGCGGACGAGGACGGGCGTACCCTACTTCACGCGGCCGCGGCCCGCGGACACGTCGCGGTCGTTCGACTGCTCACTGAGCACGGGGCGGATGTCGAAGCGGGCGACTACGAGGAGCACACACCGCTTCACCTCGCGGCATTGCGCAGCCGCGCTGGCGTTGTCCGCGCGCTGGCTGAGGCGGGGGCGGACCTGGAGGCGCGGGACGACCACGGGCGCACTGCGCTGCTGTTGGTGGCGCGGGAAACCGGCAACCGTGACATGGCGGCGCTGCTTCTCGAGCTCGGTGCCGACGTGAATGCGCGGGATCGATCCGGCGATAGCCCTCTGAGCCTCGCTGCGTGGCGCGGCTTCCGGGGTCTCGTCGACCTGTTCCTCGACGAGGGAGCCCACGCGCCTACTTCCAGCGGAGCCGTTCAGGAGTTGATGGGATACGCGACCGGGAAGGGACTCGACCGGCTGTTTCGGCTCCTTTTGGATCAGGGCGCCGACCTCACGGTCCGGAACGTCAACGGTGGGACTCTGCTCCACTCGGCGTGCGAGGGTGGATCCGTCGCGATTGCCGACATGCTACTCGAGCGCGGGCTCGACATCAACGAGCAGGACCGCTACGGGCGCACGCCGCTGCACTACGCGGCCGAGCGAGGCCGCACCGAGGTGGCGCAACGCCTGCTCCGAGCCGGTGCCGATCTCAATGTGCGCACGCTGTCGGGCAGCACCCCTTTGAACGTTGCGCAGGCACGCGGCCGCGACGAGACGGCCCAGCTGCTCGCTTCCGCCGGGGCCGACACATCACCACCCAGGTTCCCCGCACTCACGGGGCCCTACCTGGGCCAGCCCGCGCCGGGCAACGAGCCTGCCCTGTTCGCGCCGGACATCGTCGCCTCCCACCGGTTCGAGCACTGCGTCGTGACGTTCTCGCCCGACGCGGACGAGGCGTTCTGGGGCTCGTCGTTCCAGCCAGCGGACTCGGGCTACACGAGGGGCATCATTCTCACGTCCAGGTTGCAGGACGGCCGCTGGACCCCGCCCCGTCCCGCGTCGTTCTCCAGTAATCTCCGCTACGGCGAAGGGGAACCGTTCTTCTCGCCGGCGGGCGATCGAGTCTACTTCATCTCCCAGCGGCCCCACCCGGTTGATGGCTCGAGGCGGGAGCGCGTCTGGTTTGCCGACCGCGCCGATACCGGTTGGTCCGCGGCGCAGGTGATCGAGGGAGGCCCGAACGCTCGCGATCTGCACTGGCAGTTCTCGGTGGCGGCGAACGGCAACATCTACACGGGGTCTCGGGGGGACATCCTGGTCTCGCGCTACCACAACGGGCAATGGGCTGAGCCGGAACGACTCGGCGATGCCGTGAACTCAGAGGAGGGAGAAGGCTCACCCTTCATCGCACCCGACGAGAGCTACCTGATCTTCATGCGGTCTGGCGGGCCGGGGCTACGCCAATACGTCAGCTTCCGAGACGGCGCCGGTCGGTGGACGACTCCTCGCGACCTGGGAGATGCCGTGAACGCGGCGGGGTCCGTCTGTGCCGCCGTCTCGCCGGACGGCAAGTACCTGTTCTTCCACAGCTTCGGCAACGGGAACGCGGACATCTACTGGGTGGATGCGGCAGTAGTCCATGAACTGAGAAATCGGTGACCAGGAGGGTTTCGGGGAGGGCCCTATGAAGCAGATCAGCGTCGATCCAATGCTGGTGGGCTACTGCGGCATCTACTGCGGCGCCTGCCCCCGCTACCTCAAGGAAAGGTGCCCTGGCTGTCACGACAATAAGAAGGCCACGTGGTGCAAGGTCCGCTCATGCTGCATCGAGCACGGGTATGCGTCGTGTGCCGAGTGTGAGGAATTCGCCGATCCCCACGACTGCCGCAAGTTTCACAATCTCATCTCGAGGGTGATCGGCTTCATGCTCCGGTCCGACCGACGGGCCTGCGTGTACCAGATCAAGGAACGCGGCCTCGAGGGGCACGCGGCTGCCATGGCCGAACTGGGCAGACCGTCGATCCGTCCGTGATCACGACATGAGAATCGAGCTCGACAACTGCGTGGTTCGCTCCTGGGAACTGTCGGACGCGGCCTCAATTGCCAAGTACGCCAACAACCGCAAGATCTGGCTGCATCTGAGGGACGCGTTCCCACATCCATACACCCTGGATGACGCACAGCGGTTTCTCGCGAGGGTGACCACGATGGAGCCGGAGACCTATTTCGCCATTGCGGTGGGCCAGGAGGCGGTGGGCTCGATCGGCTACGGCTTGCGCGACGACGTGGAGCGCTGTTCGGCTGAGATCGGGTATTGGGTCGCGGAGCCCTTCTGGGGCAGGGGAATTGCGACCGCCGCGCTCCGCGCGGTGACGCAATACGCCATGCAGACCCATGATCTCACTCGAGTGTACGCGCTGCCATTCGACGGCAACCCTGCCTCCTGCAGAGCGTTGGAGAAGGCGGGTTTCGTTTTGGAGGGGCGGATGCGGAAGAGCGCGATCAAGGACGGGAAGATCTTGGATCAGTTGCTGTACGCCAGAGTCAGTTGACCGGAAGACCTGATTAGTCTGGCCTAGCGAAAGCGAACTCGAGCATTCCCTTGAACCGGGAAGGACACAATGGCCATTAGCAATGCGTACAATCTCGATCGTCGGGAACTGCTGACTCGGACGGCCCCGGCGTGTGCGATGGCGTGGCTGGGTCTCTGCAAGCTGTCCAGCCTGGGCATCTGCCACAGCGCCTCAGCGCAGCAGGGTCAACACAAGTTCGACGTCCCCAAGGAGCTGACCCTGTCAGAGAGGCAACAGATCGAGCGGGAGAACCGAGAATTGATGCGCTTCATCAAGACGCTCAAGGCAGAGCTGGGGGAGCCGGAGATCATTCGCTTGCTGAATCTCTATTCAGCCGACTTCGGCCGAACCATCGGAGAGATGCAGGCAGAGAGAGCGACCGACACCAGCCTGCGCGCTTTCACGAACCAGTTCCGACCGCCGCGGTATTCCTCCATACTGACACACGAAGTCGTGGAGGATACCGAGAAGGCCTTCGGACTGCGGGTCACCGAGTGTTGCATCGCCGAGGTCTTCCATGCAGCCGGTCTCGGCGGAGCGATCGGGCATGCCGCGGTGTGCAACATGGACTACTACTGGCCCACGGCGTTCAATCCGAACCTGAAGATGGAGCGCACCAGGACGCTGATGCAGGGACACGACCACTGCAATCACCGCTACCTGGATACGGCCTAGGCGCGCGTGTTGAGGAGGGGGCAGGTCACCCTGTCAGCAGCGCCATTCTCAGTCGCAACACGCACTGACGCTGGCTGATTCTGACGGACGCGCCGGGCGTCGCCGAGGGGTTGGAGTGGCGAACGTCCTCCAGTCTCGGTGGCGCCCACTTCGCGGGTGTCGGCGAGTCAACGCGACCGTAGGCGCTTTAGCGCTTAGCCCGCAGCGGCCATGCAGAGGTTCTAAAGGTCTCGGCAGCTTCCGGGGTCGAAGGTCACAGGCGGGACCACAGATTCACTTCGCTCACCGAATTCCTGTCAGGCGCATCGCTGCGAGGAGACCCTGCCAGCAACCGGCCGGCCGGATCACTGACCGCCTAGACGGCCCGCCTCAGAAATCGGTCGCCCCCCTCTTTTCGGCAACCAGAGCAAGGACGCGTTCCAGGGCGACATCCACTCCCGCCAGCAGATCATCCACCGTTGGCTTGACGACGTGATCGGGCTGGATACCCCCTTCCCTGCTGATGCCGGTCACGGCGGTCGCGAACGTCGTCCGGGCGACCCGCCCTCCTATTCGGGTGTTTGGCAACGTGAGTCTCATCGAGTTGTCATTGCAGATGAAAGTACCCCCGCTCTCCTGCCCAATCAGCGTTCCCAGATCGTGATACTTGACGATCGAGATGAAATGACCGGTCGTGGAAAATGAGCCCCCATCGATCAGGAAGTATTTGTCACCCCTGAATGCTGTCTCCAGCGGTTCCACAGGGTGTACGAGTTCGTTGCCAACCTCTGGTGCGAAGTAGGTGAAAGTACTGTCCGCCAGATGCCTGAGCAGGTCAACTGAGTTGTCGGGATGACCGCCGTAGTTGCCTCTGACATCCACGATGAGAGACTGCGTGCCCCTGGATTCCAACTCAGCGAACGAGGTAACCAGAAACTCGTGGAACGAGTCCGCAGGGTCGCTCACGAATGTTCCGATGGTGAGCACCGCGGCTTTCAGGCTGTCTATGACCTCCAGCTGCAGAGGCGGCATCCTCCCCTGCGGCCCTCTTTCCTCAACGGCCGTCGCGATCTCACTTCCGGACATCCCTGGGACGATCAGCACCCTCGTGGCAGCATTCGGGGGCTCGACCAGCTCGATTCGATAGGACTCCGGGTAACCTAGAGCACTCGAAAAGATGCTGTGCGAGTTGCGATTGACCCAGTACAGAATGTGGGTCTCATTATGCCCATCGGACGGCGTGCTACTGAGGAACTCTCGCAGCAATGATGAGACCGGCACACCGTTGATAGCCACGACTTCGCTCCCAACTGCAACGGGCGTCTGGTCCCTGTAGTTGCGGATGATGTACGCTCTGTTGTCAACGAAGTCGATGTCTAGCGGCAGGTATACATCGTTTCTCCGTGTGTATGCCCGAAGACTGTCCGAGGGCCTGATACGCGTGTGCACGCAATCGATCATCGCAACCACGGGGGCAATGAGTCCGAAGAACGCCAGCTCCGTCATTGGCCCGTCGATCCGAGCGAACACACTATCAAAACTGGCGTCGAAGGATGCCTTGTCGTGGAACCGATACAGTGCTGCGTGGTTCCCTTCCAGGACGTCTCTCAGGAAGGTGAGATCTTCCCTGAGTTGCTCTACCGTAAACTCCGCCTGTGGGTCGTACGTGAGTGATTCCTGAGCCAGGGAAGTCTGGCTCGTCCATACCAGCGCCATCGCGATGAATACGGGCGCGCCTGCCCAATCTTCGAGATTCATGGAAGTGTCTCCCGGGTCATACCGCGTTGCCGATGGCCGAGGGCACCAGTCGGAATAGTGCCTCCGGCACTTCAGCCGTTGGACACCTCTTTGGCCGGGGTAGTTGCGCGTGAGGAAGGGGTCCCGAGGCAGCGCACCGGGCCCCGTGCGGATGAATACGCTCGTGGGCGAGCGCGCGTGTTCCAGTGGACACACCCACGGAGCGAGGCTACTCTAGGCGCCACCCCTATCCTGCAGGACTCACTTGGTCGCGCGCCTCGCGCGCGCGAAACTGGCCTCCCGGCCGCCGCGTAGGGTGCTGTGGTTGGCCCCACACACCGGAATCGCTGCCATGCACAGCTTACTGAGAGATCTTCGTTCCGGGTTCAGGCTGCTGGTCAGGGCTCCGGGGCTCGCGATCTTCGCCGCCGTGGCCATCGCCTTAGGCATCGGCTCGACGACGACCATATTCAGCATCACACACGGTTTCCTGCGCGACCTGCCGTTCCATGAGCCCGACCGTTTGATCCGCGTGTACCGAGATCACGTTGCCCGGAACAGATTCAACATCTCATTGAACGCCCACGAATTCCAGAACTTGCGCGACGCGCAGACCACGCTGGAGGGGCTGGCCGGGTTCGCCGACTACGACATGGATCTGGCCGGTGCGGAGGGCCGCCCGCAGCGCGTCGCGGCCGCGGCGGTGACAGCCAACTCCTTCCGGACCCTAAGGGTGCAACCCGCCCTGGGCAGGGGATTCCTCCCAGAAGACGAGCGCCCCGGTGCAGAGCCCATCGTCATGCTGGGCCACCGGCTGTGGCAGGATCGCTTCGGCGCTGACCCGGCGATCGCCGGCAGAACCGTCCGAGTGAACGGGCAACAGCGGACCGTCGTCGGCGTCATGCCCGAGGACTTTCAGTTCCCCTACAAGCAGGCGCTGTGGATTCCGCTCGAGCTCGATGCCTCGGCGGAGCCGGGCGGAAGCCGCCGCATACGTGCCTTCGGACGCCTGAGAGAAGACGTTCCGCTGGAGGCGGCGCGAACCGAATTCGCGACGCTCACTCGCCGCCTCGAGCTCGCCTACCCGGCGAGCTACGGGGAGATTACCACACGAGTCGTGGCCTACAGAGAAGACATCGTCGAGCCGAGCGACGCGCTGCTGATGAACATCATGGTCGCCGTCGTCGCCTTCGTGTTGCTCGTCGCCTGCGCCAACGTGGCGAATCTTCTATTGGTGCGTGCCGCGTCGCGGGATCGAGAGGTGGCGATCCGAGCGGCATTGGGCGCCAGCCGGAGTTCGCTCATCACCCAGAACCTCGCCGAGGCGCTCGCCATCGCGGCGTTGGGCGGCGCGCTGGGAATCGGACTCGCCCAGGTAGGGGTAACGCTGGTAGACCGGGCGGTGGCCGATCAGATCGCCAACTTCTGGCAGCGGATCGAGATCGACGCGACGGTCCTCGCCTTCTGCGTCGCCCTCATCCTGGCGGCGACGATACTCGCCGGCCTGGGACCGGCCTTCAAGGCCACGGGCGTAGACATGAACGAGGTGCTCAAGGATGCGAGCCGCAGCTCCAGCCTGCGTCTCAGTCGTTTCAGTCGCACGCTGGTCGTCGCCGAGGTCGCCCTCTCGTGCGGGCTGCTGACGGTAGCCGGACTGATGGTGAAGGGGGTGCTGATCCAGACGGCCAGCGAGCTCGACTTCGCCACCGAGAACGTGCTGACGGCACGGGTCCAGTTGCGCTCTGAGAGCTACCCGGAACGCCTGGACATTGACCGGTTCTACGGCGAGCTGCTCGACCGTCTGGAGAGTCGCCCCGAGGTGCTGTCCGCCGCCATCGTCACGCGGCCCCCGGGCGTCAGCAATTACATGCGGCCCTTCCAGACGGAGAGCGAAAGCTACGAGCGTGACCGGGACCTGCCCTGGGCCGCCTTCGCGGTGATCAGTGACGATTTCTTCCGTGCTCTCGATGTCCGGCTGCTGGCAGGACGCTCGTTCTCCGCCATCGATCATGCCGAGAGTGAGCCGGTAGCGATCGTCAATGAGCGGTTCGCCCGGCTCTACTTCCCCGGCCAGGATCCGCTGGGCCGGCGGATCAAGTTGGGCGCCCTCGATTCGGAGAGCCCCTGGCGCACGATCGTCGGCG
>WVYX01000069.1:5733-6472 GCA_011772755.1 Gemmatimonadales bacterium | reverse complement strand
CACATCGCCTACTGGTACCCGCAGATGGCGGTGTACGACGACGTCGAGCGCTGGCAGGCCGATCCGTTCCTCGGTAACGCCGAGTTCTACCTCGGCTTCGGTCGCTACGATGTGACGATCGAGGTGCCCGAGGGTTGGGTGGTGATGGCGACCGGACAGCCGCAGAACCTGCAGGATGTTCTGGCGCCGGCGATCCTGGAGCGGTATCGGCGCGCCATAGAGAGCGACACGGTGGTGCACGTGCTGACCGAGGCCGATTTCGGTCCCGGCGTCGCGACGGTGCGTTCGCAGGCCGAGGATGGGTATCTGCGCTGGCACTTCGTGAGCGACACGGTTCGGGACGTCGCCTTCGCGGCGATGCTCCGTTCGCAATGGGACGCGACGCGGACTGCGGTGGGCGATCGCGACGGTGACGGCGTGACCGATTACGCCACCATCAACACCTTCTGGCGCTCGAGCGCGCCCAGGTGGGCCAAGCAGTGGCGCTACGCGCAGCACAGCATCGCCTTCCTGTCCGAGTGGACGGGGCTCCCCTACCCCTGGCCGCACATGACCTCGATCGAGGGCGGCGGCATTGAGAGCGGTGGGATGGAGTATCCGATGATGACGCTGATCGGACCCTACGACTGGCCGCAGGCGACGGACACCTCGCTCTACGGCGTGACGGCGCACGAGCTGGCGCACATGTGGTTCCCGATGATCGTCGGAACGGACGAGCGCCGTTACTCGTGGATGGACG
>WVYX01000069.1:0-5665 GCA_011772755.1 Gemmatimonadales bacterium | reverse complement strand
GATCATGCGGCTGAGCGATTACCACTACCCGGGCCCCGCGTACAGCACCGCCTCCTACTCGAAGCCGGCGACGCTGTTGAACACGCTGCGCGCGCTGCTCGGCCCCGAAACCTTTGATCCCATCTACCGCAAGTACATCCGCACCTGGGCCTACAAGCACCCGAAGCCGTGGGACTTCTTCAACTTCTTCGCCACCGAGAGCGGCCGTAGCCTCGACTGGTTCTGGCGCACCTGGTACTACGAGACCTGGTCGCTCGATCAAGCGGTGGGTGCGGTGGAGACGGGGAACGGCGGGGCCACGACCATCACGATCGTCGATCGCGGCTGGGCGCCGATGCCGGCCCGAGTGACCGTCACGCGTCAGAACGGTGAGAAGCTGCAGCTGGAGGTGCCGGTGGAGACGTGGCTCAGCGGTGCCACCCAGGCCGACATCTCGGTGCCGCCCGGCTCGCCGGTGGTGCGGGTGGAGATCGACCCCGAGGGCGGCTTCCCCGACATCGACCGCCGCAACAACGTCTGGGAGGCCAAATCCGGCAGTTAAGGCGCGACTGCGGCGTAACCGAGCCGGCTCCGCTTGACCGGGTCGTGACCTGACACCCTCCGACTCGCTGCCGGGCTACCGCGACGGCCCGGCCCAACAGGCTCGCTTCCAGCGGATCCTCGGTATGGCCTTCGACTCGGATGACCGGCTGCTCGTCGCCGAGTACGGGGCGCGCTGACGAGGGTTCTCCGTGCACGCTGGCCCGGGCGACCGAACGGCGTCGCTGGGCTTTGGGGCATCCGCGCGTGCGCCGCATCCAGCCCGATGGCCGCCAGGGCTGATCGAGCGCATCATTCTTACAGTCCCTTGTCAGCGCGCGGCATCACCTTTATAGAGAAACAGCTCCAAACGAAACCGATTCCCCGTCCAGTCAGCGACGGGACCACACACCGGTTACGATCCGCACCCCTACCTAGAGGATTTAATCGTGAACCCCAAAGCCCGCGTCAGCTTTTTCCGTTGGGACGACCTGCCCCTCGAACAGCTCAGCTCGTTAATCGACCGCCGTCTCATCACAGGGGACCGTGTGATGCTGGCGCACGTCCACCTCAAGAAGGGGTGTGTGGTTCCGCGGCACGCTCACGAGAACGAGCAGTTCACCTACGTTCTGGAAGGGGCGCTGCGCTTCTGGATCGGGGAGGACGAAGTCGACGAGCGGCTCGTGAGGTCCGGGGAAGTGCTGCACATCCCCTCTAACGTGCCGCACAAAGCCGAGGCCCTCGAGGACACGCTGGACCTCGACGTCTTCAGCCCGCCGCGCCGCGACTGGCTGGATGGCACGGACGCGTATCTTCGCGGCAAGTGATAGAGCAAAGGTTCGTGGATTCAGGACCAAAGATGGCACAGGAAGCACGCCGCGGGTGTGCGGCCTGGCACGCGCGTCAAGCCGGCAACCCTCTAGAGAGCGTTAATTCCCAAGCGTATAGTTGAAGTCGAAGAGGTCACCCTCTATCCGTACGAATTCACCCCTTTAATCGAGCGCAACGGCGATCGGTGCGTCGCCTAATGGCCTGAGGCGCCTGGCCGCGAACGGTCAAGACCGAACGAAAATGACGGAGAAGCCTGCGGGAGTTCCCGCTTCTCGAAACGGCGGCTAGGTCACCTGGCCCAGATTGGCCACCCGCCGGCTGGTTCGGAACTGGGCGGCGGCCTCCACGAACTCGACGAACAGCCGTCGCATGCGTGGATCCGTCGGGCTGAGCGCCTCGGGATGCCACTGGACCGCGATCAGGAACGGGTGCGAGGGCATCTCGAAACCTTCGACCAGGCCGTCGGGCGCGATCGCCGTCGCCACTAGGCCTCGCCCCAGATCCCGGATCCCCTGATGGTGCATGCTGTTAACGGCCATGGCCGGCTCGCCGACAATGGTCGCCAGCCGTGAACCCTCGACCAGCTGAACGTCGTGCGAGAGCCGGTCGCGGGCATATCCGGCCCTGGGAAGGTAGTCGTGCTTGATGGCGCCGGGGAGTTCCTGCTCGATGTCCTGGTAGAGCGTGCCACCCAGAGCCAGGTTGACGATCTGAAAACCCCGGCAGAGCCCGAGAATCGGCATGCCGTCTTCCAGCGCCCATTCCACCAGCTTCAGCTCCACTTCGTCCCGGGGCGGGTCGGTTCCTTCGGTCTGGGGGTGGGGCTCCTCGTTGTAGCTTCCGGGGTCCACGTCCGCGCCCCCCGGCAGCAGCAGGCCGTCCAGGTGCTCATAGATCGACCGCAACGTCTCAGTGTCCGAGTTCAGCAGTGGAATCAGCCAGGGGATGGCGCCGGCGACCACGGGGGCGAGGATGAAGCGCTGACTCATCATCCAGGAATCGGGCACGATTTCGGGTATCCCCTTGATCGCACGGAGGTTTTGCGTGGTGATGCCGATGACGGCGCGTTGATTCATGAAGGTTCCTTCTCCAAAACGCCCTCTGTCGTTTCCTCGATCAGATGATCCACAACTGCATGCAGGTCATTTTCGCGCTCGAACACCGCCCGCTGACGATCGGCGCTCGAGCCCTCCTCGAGGATGCGGAAAGCATACTCAACCTCGCTTCGACTTCCAAGCTCGTCGACCACATCGTCGATGAACCACTCGAGCAGTTCGCGAACCAGGTCGCGGGCTGGGAGCTCTTGCTTCTTGCCGAAGTCGATCAGCTTGCCGTCCAGCCCGTAGCGGACCGCCCGCCACTTGTTCTCCTGGATCAACTCTGAGGAGTAGACCCGGAAGGTCATATTGTCTCGGCGGAGCTTCCACAACTTCGCGACGATCGCCTGCAAGATCGCGGCCGCGCAAACCGCTTCGTCCAGCCGCGTACAGACGTCGAGAAAACGGAACTCGAGTGTCGGGAAGCGGTGGTGGGGTCGAACGTCCCACCAGATCTTCGACCCGTCCTCAATACAGCGCGTCCGCACCAACTGTTCCCGAAGGTACTCGAAATCCGCCCAGGAGCGCATGATCCGGGGGAGCCCGGTCCGGGGGAAGTGGCTGAACACCACGGTACGGTACGACTTCAGCCCCGTGTCCCGCCCCATCCAGAACGGCGAGCTGCTGAAGAGGCATAGCAGGTGGGGGAGGAAGTAGCGGGCGACGTTCATCGCATCGATCAGAAACTCCCGGTCCTGTATGCCGACGTGGATGTGCGTCCCGAAGATGAGCAGCTGTTGGGCCAAATCCTGCATGTCCTCGCGGACGCCCAGATAACGTTCCAGCGGCGTGATTTCCTGAGTGAGCCAGGAAGAGAACGGGTGCGTGCCGGCCGCAACGATCCTGAGATCTTTCTTGGCGGCGAGCTCAGTTACGAGGCCTCGCAGACGCTTGAGCTCCTCGCGAACCTGCGCGGGCGTCTCGCACACGGTCGAACCGATCTCGACGATCGACTGGTGCAGCTCCGGCTTCACCTCGCCCAAGACGACGTGATCTTCTTTCAAGAGCTCGGTTATATACGACCGAAGCTCGCGGGTCTTCGGATCGATGATCTGATACTCTTCCTCGATGCCGAGGGTCAACGACGGGGACTGCATCGCTCTCTCCTAGGTCAGCGTGGCTCTACCACGAACGTCGCCAGACTAGATCCGCCTCCTGCCGTCACGTTGACCAGCGACTCCGTAGACAAACGCGTGAGGCAACCATCCATGTAAGAACCGTAAAACACGAAAGGCGCCGTATCCAGGATTCGGTCCTCGATTCTCAGGCAGCCTTCCACCAGCGTCGGATAGGGCTCGATTGGCTGCTCCACCTTCTCCTGCACGACGTAGGGCTCTCCCAACGCTTGCACCACCGCGCGCTCCCAAGTCTCGTCGTCCGCCTCCCAACCGAGCACGATCCCTTTGCCGCCGTACTCATCATTCGGTTTGAGCACCAGCGACTCGCGATTTCGAACGATGTAGGGGATCAGGTCGATCGTCTCCCCACGGTAGGTGGTATGACGCTCCGACACCAGTCGAGTCCAGGGGATGTGGGCCTCGATCGCCCGAAGCTCGACGCCGCTGAACAGACCGGCGTTGCGTTCATCGCTCAACACCGCCAGGCTGGCCTTCTTGTGCAGGATCTTGCAGCGGAACGGATTGACCATGCAGACGGCGCCTTCTCGCACGGCACGCACCACCGGGTGATCCATCCCCCCGCGCTCCACCAGCTCGTCGATCAACACGCGCTTGTAGATGAGATCGACGGGCGTGCCCGCCACGACCAGACGACGGTCCCGATATTCCACCTCACGTGGATCGGCGATGACGCAGTCGATGCCTTGCGACTGGAAATACTCGGCGCTGATTACGAACTCGCTGTAGGTCGGAACCTCGCGCCAATCGAGGATGGCGATGCGCGGCCGGTCGCGCTTCCCCGACCATTTCTGATACGAGTCGATCAGCGCATGGAGCACGTTGTGCCGCGCCGGCTGAGGCCGAACCTCGTAGTGCCGCAGGAAGATCCGCATGATCGGCAGGCCGTAGAAGACCTCGGCCAACACGTCGTTGTACGCCGCCGCCGCCGGCGTCTCGGCGTTGTACTCGGTGAAACGTAGGCCGCCACGCCCGTGCACGAAGAAAGCGTCCAACCGCGAGACCGGGCTCGGTTCCTCGAACCCCGGGTCCTCCGCCACCAGCTCTTCCTCCCAATCCGCCAGCCGGAACTGCGAGCGGAACATCGCATCGGCCAGGGCGGCCTGGTACGCTTTCCGAAACGCACCCAGCAAGACGACGACCCGCCTCTGCAGAAACCGGTACTGCTCCGCCGCCAGAAAGCGGGGCCGCAGCACGCTGCAGAGCGGCCGCTCACCAAAGAAGAGGCCCCGGCGTCGAAGCTGATCGTCCAGCTGAGCCTGCGATTCCTCGGCCAGCTCAGCGGTTAAAAGGTCGTGGAAGCGTTGGATCGCCTCCTGAAGTGCCATTCGCCCTCCAGCTCAAGAAGCGCCGCGGCGCTCAGCTCGATTCGCCGCTCGCCGGCGCGTCCGTTCGATCGGAGAAGAAGGCGTCCCAGCGCAGGTCGCGTCGTTGCGGCCGCGGATCTTTGGCCAGGCGAATCGCCATCTCCGCCATCTGTTTGACGGCCCAGTCGAAGTAGTGGGGCGTCAGCGAGTAGATGTCCATGTCGGGGGCCGGGTTCATGAAATCGATCGCGTACGGTACTCCATCACGTATTGCCCACTCCATGGAGTTCATGTCGTAGCCCAGGGCGCGCACCAGCTTCAGCGAGTCTTCAACGATGCGGCGACCCAGCTCGGGTGTGAGGTGTTCGTGCGCCACGTGGTATTTCCGCTCGCGCGGGTCGTATTTGATGGGCAGCACCTCCCGGCGACCCAGGCAGATGCAACGTACGAAATGATCCCACTTGATGAACTCCTGCACGATCATCGTCATCCGACGCGAGTGATCGTAGTGGTAGATGAGCTCATCCAGCGACTCGCAGACATAGACTTCCTTCCAACCCCCGCCGTGGGCGTCTTTCAGCACGCAGGGCAGTCCCACGTACTCGGCGATCGCATCCCAATCGAGAGGGTAGATCAGGTTGCGCAGCGACTCCTCGTGCACGATGCCGGGTACGTACTCCTTGTTCGGCAGGGCGACCGTTTTGGGGCTGGCCACTCCCAGCTTCGCCGCCAGCGATGCCCCGAAGAACTTGTCGTCCGCCGACCACATGAACGG
>WVYX01000151.1:196-1358 GCA_011772755.1 Gemmatimonadales bacterium | reverse complement strand
AGTGGTCTCGTCGTCGGGAGGGCGTCCGATTCAGAGCGTCACAGCCACACGCGGGCCGTCGAGGCCACCGGCGGCTCGACGGATGCGGCTAATGTGTCGGCGGGGACGCGCCTCGCAAGTGTGAAATCGAAGCGGGTCTGTTCAGTTTTGGGCCCGGAAACGAGAGCGCCCGGCGCGGGGCCGGGCGCGGTGAGACGAACGGCTACAGCGACTGGTGAGCTACGGGGTCTCCATCACTCGATAAATAATGTCGTAGTGTTTGGTACCCTGGAACACCCAGTCGAACCCGTCATCGACCTCGGCCCTGCGTTCGGCGTCGGGCTCCAAGGCCTCGAAGACCTCGCTCCACCTCGCGCCCTCGCCGATCGCTTCCCAGGACGGGAAGAACGTCATCAGGACGATGTTGTATTCGTCACCCGTGTGATGTACCAGCATCTTGAAGCCTAAGATGTGGCCCATCTCCACTGCCTTCTCCACCCAGGGATACAGCTTGTTGAGCGCCGTGAGACTGTCGACCCGTTCCCACGGGACCTTGTAGAAGCTCGCATACACCCAGGGACGTTCCGCGGCTTCTTCCTCCTGCGCGTAAGCCTGCCCGGCTCCGCCGAGCATGAATCCGAGGACCATCACGGCCACAACGATCCGAACTAGACGCATGGTGCCACCTCCGAATCAGGAATCACTGTAACTCACTTCCCGTCGGTGGTCCTACGGTCGCGTCGTCGGTGTGGCGTCCAGATGGAGGGCGTCGCTCTGGCAGCGGGCCGTCGAGGCCATCNNGGCCATCGGCGGTTCGACGGATGCGGCTAATGTGTCGCCAGAAACACGTCTCGCAAGGGTGAAATTGAAGCGGGCTTGTATAGTTTGGGCCCGGAAACGCCAGCGCCCGGCGCGGCGCCGGGCGCTCAAGGTCAGAACGCGACCGAGATTCCTAGTGCCACGCCGTCGCTCCGCGGCACGACGCTCACACTGAGTTCGTCGAGCGGAACATGCTCCCACTTCTCTGACCTCGTCCCCAGGCCGGACAGAGCACCAACTCCGGCCCCAAGGGCGGCACCCACAACAGTAGCGCGTGCAACATCGCTGCCGCTCAGGCCACAGAAGAGCTGTACTATGCTCTCGCCCGAACATTCGCTCGTCGACATCATGGTAATGGCAAATG
>WVYX01000151.1:0-155 GCA_011772755.1 Gemmatimonadales bacterium | reverse complement strand
CAGGGCCGCGTCGGCGCGCACACCCACACCCGCACGCGGTCTCCTGGCTCAACCGGGGCTGGCTGATCCTGCGCCCGTGCCGTGCAAAGCGGGGCGACAAGGAGGATGGCCAGTAGGTAGGCGAACATCCGCATCAGTGCACCCTCGTGTTGAGA
>WVYX01000325.1:1064-1246 GCA_011772755.1 Gemmatimonadales bacterium | reverse complement strand
GGCGGAGCGAGAGGAGATCGCGCACGAGGTGTTCGATGGGACGCTCGAGGTGCACATGCAGGGGCGATTCCCGGACTTCCACCCCTGGGACTTCATCGTCTCGCTGCACAATCCACAGCAGTCGTTGCTCGACCTTGTCGAGCGGCCGGAGTTCATGCACCAGATCATGTCGCGGCTCACGG
>WVYX01000325.1:710-924 GCA_011772755.1 Gemmatimonadales bacterium | reverse complement strand
TCGGGTACTACGGCTGCTGCGAGCCCCTGGACGAGAAGATCGACATCATCCGCGAGGTTCCGCACGTCAGGAAGATCTCAATGAGTCCGTGGGTGAATGTGGAGAAGGGCGCGGAGCGGATCGGCCGGGATTTCGTCTTCTCCCGCAAGCCCAGCCCGGCATTCCTCGCCCGCGAGCCGTGGGACCCGGCCGCCGTGGAGAAGGACCTGCGCGA
>WVYX01000325.1:0-700 GCA_011772755.1 Gemmatimonadales bacterium | reverse complement strand
TCGAGCTCATCCTCAAGGACATCAGCACCGTGGCCTACCAGCCGCAGCGGCTCTGGGAGTGGGCCGACATCGCCATGAGAGTGGTGACGGAGTAGGCGCTCAGGTATCAGGGGTCACCCCGGGACCCGCGCCCCCGCGGATCCCAGGGCGTTCGGCGTGCATCAGCAACTCCCTACCGCACGACCTCAAACGCGTCGATGTCCACGTAGTACCCGGTCGATAGTGGGTGCTTGGTGCCGGCCACCTCGATCGCCACGGTGTATGTGTCAAGCGCCAGTCCCGTCTTCTCCAGTGTGAGCAGCGCGAGACCGGGCCGATAGAGATCCACGGTCGCGAGGTAGGCGCCATCCAGGTAGACGCGCGCCCTTCCCGCGATCGGCCCCCCGGCGAGCATCCACCGCAGGCCCGTGCCGTGGAAGGTGAACTCGGCCACGGCGCCGGTCTGCGTCGAGAACTTCAGGTGCCCAGCGCTGGCGGCAGGATGCGCATACTCATGCCAGTCACTGCTGCCGGTATAGGTGATCGCTGGGTGGTCATCCTCGAACCAGGTCTGAGGGATGGTGAGCGTCGCACAAGGGCCGGGCTCGACGCAGACCGTCTCCAGTTCCAGGCTCGCGCTGGCATAGGTCACGCATGTCGTGTAGCTATCACCGTGTACGGCCTCGGCGGCAATGGGCACCAGAACGTTCCCAAGCACCAC
>WVYX01000297.1:1562-1759 GCA_011772755.1 Gemmatimonadales bacterium | reverse complement strand
GATCCTCACCTTCCTGGTCTTCTTCCCGGGAATCGCCGGGATCGTCTGCCTGTTTCTGCCGCAGCAGCGACTGCGCCAGTTCGCCTTCGCCGCGGCGCTGCTCGAGTTCCTCGTATCGCTGCCGCTTTTCTGGACGTTCGAGATCGGGCGCGTGGAGTTTCAGAACTTTGCCTCGGTGCCATGGATTCCCGATTGGG
>WVYX01000297.1:1079-1409 GCA_011772755.1 Gemmatimonadales bacterium | reverse complement strand
TCCTGTTCTACGTGTTTTGGGAGGTGACCCTCATACCGATGTATTTCCTCATCGGCGTGTGGGGTCACGAGCGTCGCATCTACGCGGCGGTCAAGTTCTTCCTTTTCACCGCGTTCGGATCGTTGCTCATGCTGGTGGCCATCCTGGTGATGTTCTGGCTGCACCTCGACCAGTTTGGCTCAGCGAGCCTGGCCTACGCCGATATGCTGCGTGTGGAGGTGCCGGGCACGCTGCACTATTGGCTGTTCGCGGCCTTCGCGCTGGCGTTCGCCATCAAGGTCCCGATGTTCCCGTTCCACACCTGGCTGCCGGACGCGCACGTGGAGGCGC
>WVYX01000297.1:685-1068 GCA_011772755.1 Gemmatimonadales bacterium | reverse complement strand
GCGTGGAGGCGCCCACCGCCGGGTCGGTGATCCTGGCGGCGGTGTTGCTGAAGATGGGTGTGTACGGGTTCCTGCGGTTTGCGATTCCCTTCTTCCCGTCGGCCGCTTTGGACGAGACCGTCGTGCTGGTCGTGCTCTTACTGTCGTTGGCTGGGATCACCTACACGGCCTGGGTCGCGGCCGTGCAACCGAACTTGAAGAAGCTGATCGCCTACACCTCGGTGGCACATCTGGGCTTCATCATGGTCGGGACGTTCGCGATGACCGGACAGGCGGTGACGGGCGGGGTGCTGCAGAGCGTCAACCACGGGCTGTCAACCGGGGCGCTGTTCATTCTTGCCGGCTTCCTCTACCAGCGGCGTCATACCTATGAGATCAGCGAG
>WVYX01000297.1:298-638 GCA_011772755.1 Gemmatimonadales bacterium | reverse complement strand
CTACAGCGGCTGTCTGGTGCTCGTCGCCCTCTCCTCGATCGGGCTGCCAGGACTGAACGGTTTCGTGGGTGAGTTTCTCATCCTGATCGGCGCCTTCGGCCGGCACCCCTGGATCACGGTGATCGCCACCACCGGCGTGGTGTTCGCGGCCTACTACATGCTGCCGATGATCCGGCGCGTGGTGTGGAACGATGTCGGGAAGCCGGAGCTCCGCGAGCTGGTGGATCTCTCGCGTCTCGAAATGGCCGTGATGGTGCCCCTCCTGCTCCTCATCGTGCTGATGGGCGTGTATCCGAAGCCGTTCATCGATCGAGTCGCGGCCTCGGCGGAGTTGTTGAGT
>WVYX01000297.1:0-215 GCA_011772755.1 Gemmatimonadales bacterium | reverse complement strand
ACTCGAACCACCTCGACTACCTCTGGGCGCTGCTGCCGGAGACCGTGCTGGCGACGGCCGGCGTGGCCTTGTTGCTCTACGATGGCTTTGCTCGCAAGCGCGAGCTTCGCGACCTGGCGCGTGGAAGCTTGATCGCCATCGCCCTGGCCGTTGTAGCCAACTTCTGGCTGATGGGCGTGGAGGAGATCGGGCGAACGGGGATGGTCGCGATCGAC
>WVYX01000017.1:8700-9203 GCA_011772755.1 Gemmatimonadales bacterium | reverse complement strand
CGCATGCGGGCCTGGACTCCGCGCAGGTGAGCCTCGAGGGCGTGACCGCGGAGACCCACGAGCGGATCACGACCATCCCCCACTCGTTTCGACGGACCGTCGCGGCGGTGTCCCGGCTCCGTGAGGCGGGGATTCACGTGCACACGAACACCACGATCTGCCGCGACAATGTCGACGAGATCGAACGCATGCCGGCGTTCGTGAAGCACGAGTTGAAGGGCACCAAGTTCTCGATGAACCTGGTGGTGCCGACAGGATCGGCCGCGCTGCACCGACAGACGGCGGTGCGATACTCCGAGATCGGCCCGACGCTCGCCCGCATCGCCAAAGCGAGCAGGGAGCTCGGGGTGGACTTCATGTGGTACTCGCCCACGCCGATGTGCATGTTCAACCCCGTCGCCCACGGCCTGGGCAACAAGGGCTGCAGCGCCTGTGACGGGCTGTTGTCAGTCGCCGCCAACGGGGCAGTGCTGCCGTGCGCCTCCTATGACGAGCCGGTCGGG
>WVYX01000017.1:6932-8685 GCA_011772755.1 Gemmatimonadales bacterium | reverse complement strand
CGGGCAATACAATTCCGCCAGAAGTTCCTGGCGCATCCCCAGTGCCGGTCGTGTGAGCACTTCCAGATCTGCAACGGTGCCTGCCCGCTCTATTGGAGGGAGATGGGATTCGACGAGCTGTGCGCCGTGCGCGGCTTCGGGCCGGTGGCAGAGGAGCACTTCACCCAATGATCCTGCCACGCAAAGAGGACCGGGGGGTCGTCGTCTTCTGGTTGCTCCCGTCCTTGAGCTACGGGCTCCGACTCACGATGAGTGGCCTACTGATCGTGAGTGCCCTGGTACTGCAGGGCCTCTCCGGGGCGCTTCTGCCCGGTGTGTTGCTGCTGGCTGCCGGCAACTTCCTGCTGCTGGTCAAAGGCTACGACAACCGCGTCGATTTCGAGAGCTTCGAGACCGACGCACACTGGGAGCGCNNACGCCCGCATGCGGCGCTGGGATCGCAGTCTGATGGACGTGACCAACCCATGGGGGTTGATCGCGTTCATTCTCGTGGTAGGGGCATTGGTCTTGTGGGGTGCCGCGACCGATGGATTGTGGCGCATCCTCGCCGTCGATGCTGGGGTGCTGCTGATTCCGCACTGGGTGACCGGCATCCGTTCGATCCTGGTGCGGCCCAAGCTGCTCGTGAGAATCGACACGATCGAGGGCGTCCTCGATCGGGCGTCCGTCAGACTCCGCGACCATACCGTCACTCTGATGATGCTTCTCAGCGGCACCGAAACGCCGGTCCCGGACGATGTGAAGTTCAAAGTCGACATCAACGGCCGGGCCGACGGGTTCCTGGGTCTCTACGGGCAGGTCGTGATCAACGAGGTCCAGGGGTCGTCGTACCCGTACTTCTACGTCGTACTGGTGGCAAAGAACGGATTCGGACTGCGCGACGCCTTTCGGGCGTACCGGCCCTCGGAGGATATCACCAAGGAGTTCAAGCGGGAGAAGAACGTCGAGGTCTTCGTGCTGCGACAACACACGACGAAGACGTCCGGATATCACACCAAGCCGGGTGCGGCATTCCGGATCTTCGATTGGGGCCTTCGCATCGCCGAGCGAGTTGCGAAAGGGGTGGCGGCGTAGTCGAGGGGAACAACCCCGATGATGNNCCGGACAGCATTCTTGAGGGCGTGCTCGACCCCCCGATCATCCGTCGGCCGCTCGACCGTTACCGTGGCTGCCTCCTGGGCCTCGCCGTGGGGGACGCCCTTGGGGCGCCGGTGGAGTTCCTCACCGACACAGCGATTCGCGACAGGTATGGGAGGGACGGGATTACCGATCTGGTCCCGTGGGACCCGCACGCGGCGGGGAGCTACACCGACGACACGCAGATGTCGCTCGCCACGGCCCACGGGTTGCTCGCGGCGTTCCGACGGCACGCTCGCGACGGCAGCGCCGACCCCGTATCGAGCGTCCACGCCGCCTACGGTGCCTGGCTGGAGACCCAAGCCGATCCTCGGCAATGCAGGGCACCGGGGCAGACCTGTATGGCAGCGTTGGCGAGCGGTCGACGCGGGACGATCGACCAGCCGCTCAACAACAGCAAAGGGTGCGGCGGCGTCATGCGCATGGCTCCGGTTGGCCTCGCGTTCCCAACGGATCTGGCGTTTCGCTATGGAGCCGAGTTCGCGGCGATCACCCATGGTCACCCGTCGGGCTACCTGACCGGTGGGTACATTGCCGAGTTGGTCGCACGACTCGTCGAGGGGGAGGATCTAGGCACCGCGGTCACAGCGGTTGTGGAGAGCCTGGCGGCGTACGA
>WVYX01000017.1:6596-6790 GCA_011772755.1 Gemmatimonadales bacterium | reverse complement strand
GCATTGCGCTCTACTGCGCGCTCTCGTCACCGGAGGACTGCCGCCAGGCCGTGCTTCGGGCGGTGAACCACTCCGGCGACAGCGACTCCACCGGCTCGATCTGCGGCGCAATCATGGGGGCGTCACTGGGCGCCGAGGCCATCCCTCCTGAGTGGCGGCAAACGGTGGAATCCGGTGAGGAGATCCGTGATCTG
>WVYX01000017.1:6304-6505 GCA_011772755.1 Gemmatimonadales bacterium | reverse complement strand
TGGCCTTCGTGCAGGGCCGTATGCCCTCGGGCGGCAGTCCCGCGGCGCGCGGGTGACGCGGAACAGACGGTTTGGTGATGGGTCACACGGATTCTCGCCGCAGCGGAGCCCACATTGACCGCCTATGCCAGGCTCGGGACCGGGACGATGAGGCACGGTAGCGCGCTGCAGGCGGCTCGCGGGTTGCTCGCCGCCCTGCTG
>WVYX01000017.1:5994-6204 GCA_011772755.1 Gemmatimonadales bacterium | reverse complement strand
CACGACACATCCCGTTCTTCGAGTCCCCCGACCCCGAGATCGACGCCACGTACTACTACCGGTGGGAACTCGTCACCAAGCATCTCACCTACGGTTCCCCCGAGGTCGGCTACGTCTTCACGGAGTTCATGGACCGTCCCTTCTGGTCGGGTCGGTACGGGGCGATCAGCTGTCCACTCGGCCATCAGTTCTACGAGATTCGTTGGCTGA
>WVYX01000017.1:2816-5895 GCA_011772755.1 Gemmatimonadales bacterium | reverse complement strand
TACCAGGGCTGGGTCGACGAGCGCTTCGACCCCGAACACGAGATGTTCCGCTGGGTCGGGGCGTGGGACGGCATGGAGACCAACATCAACAGCCGCCAAACCGACGATCCGTTCGGCGGCGGGGAAGGCTATCGGCCGACGCTCAACAGCTACATGTACGCCGACGCGCTCGCCATCTCACACGCGGCCAGGCTCCTGGGGGATGCGCGCAAGGCCGACGACTACGCGGGTCGAGCGGATGGACTCAAGCGCCGCGTGCAGGACGAGCTCTGGGATCAGGCGCGCGATTTCTTCTTCCACCAGTTCGCCCGGAACGAACGAGGGGGGATCGCCGCGAAAAGCTTGACCTACGAGACCGGCATGTATGCAGGGAGCCCGCACGGTCGCGAGCTGCTCGGCTATGTCCCATGGCAGTTCAACCTCCCGGACCCCGGTTACGAAGCTGCCTGGAAGTTCCTCATGGATCCGGACTACTTTTTTGCGCCGTTCGGGCCCACGACGGTGGAGCGCCACGATCCCCTGTTCTTCATCGCGCCGCGATGCTGCGTGTGGAGCGGCAACCAATGGCCGTACGCGACGTCCCAGACACTGGTCGCCATGGCCAACCTGCTCAACAACTACGACCAGGACCTCGTGGACAGGGACGACTATTACAGGCTGTTGCGCACCTACTCGCTCGACCAGCGGCTGGCGGGCCGACCGTTCATCGCCGAGGCGGCGAATCCGGACGACGGGTCGTGGGAGGGGCACAATACCCTGTACCACAGCGAGCACTACTTCCATTCGTCGTACGTCGACCTGATCATCAGCGGGCTCGTGGGGCTACGACCACGCGCCGATGACACCGTGGAGGTCAATCCGCTCGTCCCGGACCACTGGGATTACTTCGCCCTGGACGATGTTGCCTACCACGGCCGTCGGTTGGCGATCGTGTGGGATCGCGACGGCAACCGCTACGGCCAAGGGGTAGGCCTGTCGGTGATCGTGGATGGTGAGCGTCTGGTCACGGTACCGACGGTCGGTCGGCTGCTCGTCGCCTTGCCCGACACCGAGCGGGAGGGATCAGACGTCATGCGGCCCCACAACTTCGCCGCGCACAATGACGGTGGCTTCTACCCCCATGTGTCGGCATCATTCAGTGCGCCAACCACCCCGCCGTTCTACGCGACCGACGGCAACTATTGGTATCATCGGCTCCCCTCGAACCGCTGGACCACCGTCGGCTCACCCAATGCCACAGACTGGATCGCGGTGGACTTCGGTGTGCAGCGTCCGGTCGAGGCGGTCAAGCTCTACTTCCTGGCCGATGACGGCGGGATCGCTCCGCCGACCGACTATGAGGTCCAGATGTGGCGGGACGGCGCGTGGACTGACATCCCGCGCCAGCGCCGCCACCCCCGCAGCGCGGCGGGGCGGCGCGCGAACATCGTTCGGTTCCCTGAGATCATGACCTCGCGAGTCCGAGTGGTTCTCTCGCATGCTGTGGATATGGCGAGCGGCCTGACCGAGCTCGAAGTCTGGGGCCACGCCGACGTGCCGGTGCCCGAGCCGACCGCGCCGATCGCCAACCTCGCCATGGCCCCCGGTCCTGTCGGGTTTCCGAGCGTGTCGGCATCGTTCACATCGCGATTCGACTCACTCGCCCAGGCGGTGGATGGTCGAGTGGCCTTCACCCGCTACTCCCGCAATCGGTGGACGGCCTTCGAGTCGCCCAACGCAACCGACTGGATCGAGCTTGACTTCGACGAGCCGAAGACCGTACGCCGGATCGACATCTATCTTTGGGGTGACGAGGAAGGTGTGACGGCGCCGAGGGACTATGTTGTCGAGACGTGGGCTGACGATCGCTGGATTCCGGTGGTCGTCGTCGATCGACTGCCCCAGGTGCCAGCGACATGGGCACGGAATTCCGTGGTCATGGAACCGGTTACGTCACGGAAGATCAGGGTGGTGTTCGAGCATGCATTACCTGCCGTCACGGGTGTCACAGAGGTCGAAGTGTGGGAAGGCCAAGCCCACACCGGGCGACGGCCGTGACGACGGACAAATTCCNNATCTGGATCCTGGGATCGGTGCTCGCCGTGATAGGCTGCGGGTCGGCCGCCGACCGTGAGATGGACGATTCGCTCCGGGGACGAGCTTCCGTGACTCGTGAGGAATACGGCCGGCTGCCCGACGGCACGCGGATCGATCTGCTGACGCTGGCGAATGCCAACGGTATGGAGGTCCGCGCGATCACCTATGGGGGGATCATCCTGTCCATTCGGGTGCCGGATCGACGAGGCCGGTACGACGACGTCGTGCTCGGCTTTTCCGATCTCGACGGCTACCTCCAGAACGCACCGTACTTCGGTGCCATCATNNATCATCGGGCGGTATGCCAATCGGATCGCGGGCGGCACATTCACTCTCGATCGCCGGACCATTCAGCTGGCGACCAATAACGGCCCCAATCACCTGCACGGGGGTGTGCGGGGATTCGACAAGGTCGTGTGGGAGGCTCAGGGCTTCGCGCTCAACGACAGTGTGGGTGTGGTCTTCACCTACACGAGCCCCGACGGTGAGGAAGGGTATCCCGGCACCCTCGTCGCCACTGTGCGATACACGCTCACCGATGCCAATGCATTGATCATCGACTATCGAGCCACGACGGACCGCGCGACGCCCGTCAACCTGACCCAGCACAGCTATTTCAACCTGGCCGGGGCCGGGAACGGCGACGTGCTCAACCACGTACTCACGATCTTCGCGGATCGGTACACGCCGGTGGACTCGACCTTGATCCCGACCGGCGAGCTGGCCCCCGTCGAGGGGACACCGTTCGACTTCCGCCAACCCACGGCCATCGGTGCGCGCATCGGTACGGGTCACCCGCAGCTGCAACGGGCGGGCGGTTACGATCACAACTTCGTCCTGAGCCGGGAGAGCGACGGCTTGGCCCACGCCGCCCGCGTGTACGAACCGAGCACGGGACGGGTCCTCGACATCTTCACCACCGAGCCGGGCATTCAGTTCTACTCCGGCAATTTCCTGGACGGCTCCGTCACCGGTAAGGCGGGACGGGCATACCCGCACCGGT
>WVYX01000017.1:2400-2794 GCA_011772755.1 Gemmatimonadales bacterium | reverse complement strand
TGCGGCCGCGTGGCGAGTACCGTTCCAGCACTGTCTACCTCTTCGGCATCGCCGAGTAGCGGGCCGTGACAGTGCAGTCATTCACCCGACGGTGGTGCAGGGCGACGGCACCCATCTTGCTCGTCGACGTGCCGACGCGACCCGCACCGCGAAGGGAGGCTCCCATGCCCTTCACCCGACATTCCGTCCTCGACATCCTGCTGCTCACCGTCGGCGTGCCGTTGGCTGCAGCGGCGTGTGCGGGTCGAGGAGGCCCCGACATCGAAGTCCGCCCACAACCAACGCCGGTGGCGGTGATCGACACGGTGGTGGTGGAACGTGAGGGTCCCCGTGTGGCCGAACTGGAGCAGCGGGTGGCTCGCCTGCAGCTTCAGCTCCTGGAGCGGGACGCGCA
>WVYX01000017.1:0-2324 GCA_011772755.1 Gemmatimonadales bacterium | reverse complement strand
GAAGCCGCGTCGGTCATCGCGGAGGCCGAGATCGCACTCAACGATCTGCGGTCAGTGGATGCGGCGGCCCCGGAGATCCAGGAAGCCACGCGCATGATCCAACAGGCGGCGGCGGCATTTGATGCCGGGAATTTCAGCGGTGCCCTGTACCCGGCGAGCGAGGCGAGGAGACTGTCGCAGACGGCTGAAGCGCGCCGCCGCTCCGGTGCAGAACGGGACCTGCAACCTGGGGAGGCGTGGTTTACGACCCCGCTCCGCCTCGAGACCCTGAAACGCAGCAACCTGCGGGAGGGTCCCGGCCTGAATCGGCGTGTCCTCTTCACCCTCGAGGAAGGGACCGCCCTGACGGGGCTCGCGTACACGGACGAGTGGGTGCGGGTCCGCGACGAGACCGGTCGAACCGGATGGATCTTCCACAGCCTGGTCGGCCACCGCGGTGGGGGACGACCCGACTAGATCGAGCGGTTATGGATTGGCTTTCGAGCGGGGCCGTGAGCGGCGCGGCTTGGGCTCGGCATTGGTGAGCACGACGCGATTCCGACCGTGCTGCTTGGCGTGGTACAGGGCCCCATCGGCGGCCTTGAGCACCGCCTCGTGCGTTCCACCGTCTCCGGGGTACTGCGCCACCCCGATACTGACCGTGACGAAGGCATCCTGACCCTCGAGGGGCACGCGGCGATCGGCCACCGCGATCCGGATGCGCTCGGCCACCTCCGCCGCGCTCTCCAGATCGGTCTCGTGCAGCATGATGACGAACTCCTCACCGCCGTAGCGCGCCACGCAGTCCACCACGCGGGTGCACTCCCGCAGGACCGCTGCCACCATCACCAGCGCCGAGTCACCGGCCTGATGGCCATACGTGTCGTTGAATGCCTTGAAGCCATCCACGTCGAGCATGAGAACGGCGAACGGCTGATCGGTTCGTCCGCTGCGCTGCACCTCGCGACGCAACGTTTCCATCAACAATCGGCGGTTCGACACACCCGTCAGCGCGTCCGTGACGGAGAGGCGTTCCAGTTCCTCGTTCTTCTTGCGCAGGTCCTCGTGGATCGCTTCGAGCTCCTCACGTCCCGCCCGGAGTCGTGCCACCATCAGGTTGAAGACATCCGTGAGGTATCCGACTTCCCCGCCGCCGGCCTTGGGTAGCTCGACCGCGAGGTCGCCCTTGCCCACGCCGGACGCCCCTTCGGAGAGTCGGTCCAGCGGTCGAACGATGAGCAGCGCCAAACGATAGGCGATGAATCCGACGACGAACAAGACCACGAAAACGATCGCGAGCGTAATGTTCCGCACCCTCGCGATCTCGGCGAACGCTTCGGTGCGCGGGATCTCCGCCACCGCGGCCCACGGCAAGTCGGGGAGCGCCGCCAACGATCCCACGACGTCTCTGTCGTCGTAGTTCGTGAACCGAATCAAGGCACCCTGGGCTCCGCGTAGGGAGGCCAGCGTTTCTTGAGGGATACGCAACCCCGTTTGCTTGCGGGTGACCCCCCGGGAGCTCACGACCAGGCTGCCGTCGCGCGACACCAGATACACCTGACCCGTCTCGCCCGCCGGGAACGTGGCCAGATTCGCCTCGAGTGCTCGGAGATTCACGCGTGCGGCGAGTGCCCCCAGAAACTGCCCGTCAGTCGCACCGGAAATCGGGACCGCCATGGTGATCGTGGGATGGTCGACGCCGTCTTCCCAAAACGGGCCGCCGATCGCCTCACGGGTCGCGCGTACGCTTTCCAGCCAGTCATCCGGCAAGTGCAGGCGACCGGGTGAGCGAGCACTGGTGGCGAGGATCGCCTGCAGCGAATCGATCACGAGCAACTCATCGTACAGGGTCGGGAACCGCTCCCGGACCGAGACNNNNCCGGTGAAGATCTTCAGTTCGTACGCTCGCTCCTTGAGCCAGATGCTCAGCTCACGGGCGGCCTGGCTCGCCGCGCCGGTGAGCTCTTGGTTGGTTTGGCGGGTGCGGGAGCTCCTCGTCTGGGAGTAAGCCAACCAGGCGGTGATGCCGGTCGGTATCAGGGCCGCCAGCAGGGCAAAGACGACAATGCGGCCCCGGATTGAGTCGAGGCTCAATGCCTTGGGCGCGGCCCGGCCGATGGCGGCACTCAGACGCGAGAAGCGGTCCGACATAGGGGGCCTAAGATAAGGCCTGACACGGAGATCGGAAAGGACGAAGGGCACATCTGAGCGAGTGGGTTCGGGTAGTCATCGGAGGTCGCGCGCCTCGAGTCGGAGCCTCACCACGCCGGACGCGCGCTCCACTTCGGCGCCGAGATCGGAGAATGTCGCCGATCGTCCTGCAGGATTGACGGCGCGGACCGCCG
>WVYX01000217.1 GCA_011772755.1 Gemmatimonadales bacterium | reverse complement strand
CTCTGCGCCGGCTCAGCCAGCCGGGCTCAAAATATCACAACCTGCCGGCTGTCGACGCAAGCGGACTTACGGCGCCCCACCCTCTCCTTTGCGCCACTCCGTGAGCAGGCGCTCGGCCGTCGCGCTGTCGACGGCCCGGGAAAACAGGTGCCCCTGCACCTCCTGACAATCGAGCTCGCGCAGCTGCTTCTGCTGATCTTCCGTCTCGACCCCCTCGGCGATGACACCCATCCCCAACGAGCGGGCCAGCGTCATGATGGTGCGCACGATCTCGCGGCTTTGTCCCGACGCCGCGAGCTTACTCACAAAGGAACGGTCAATCTTGAGGGTGCCAGCGCTGAACTGGCCCAGGTAGCTCAACGACGAGTACCCCGTCCCGAAGTCGTCGATGCGCACCTCCACTCCTGCCTGCGCGAGTCGACTGATCGTTACGATACTCGCGTCCGCATCCTCCATCAGAATGCCTTCGGTGATCTCCAGCTTGAGGCTCCTGGGATCGAGACCGACAACCTGCAGAGTCTCCATCACCACATCGAACAGGTCGGGCTGCTGAAATTGCCGGGGCGACAGATTGACGCTGACCGCAAGGGGCGGATCGCTCGGGAACCGCTCTTGCCACTCACGAATCTGGTGGCAAGCTTCCCTCAACACCCACCGGCCGATGGGAATAATGAGGCCGGTCTCCTCCGCGAGGGGGACGAACGACTGGGGATACAGCAGCCCCCGTTCGCGGTGCTGCCAGCGGACGAGGGCCTCGAAGCCCGAGATTGCGCCCGTCCTGAGGGTCACGATTGGCTGGTAGTAGATGCGGAACTCCCTCAACTCGAGGGCCCGCCGCAGGTCAATCTCGAGCCGCAGCAGCGCCATCGCGTGCTCGTGCATCTGCCTGTCGAACACCTCGTACCGCGCCGTCCCCCGGCTCTTTGCCCTGTACATAGCCAGGTCCGCATCGCGCAGCACCTCCTCCGCTCGCGTGTAGGCCGGTGCCCCGAACGCGATCCCGATGCTCGCGGACGTGACGAGGTTATGCTCCCCGAGGGTGAACGGTGAGCGCAGCTCGTGCTCAATGCGGTCCGCCACGCGGGTGGCGTCGTCGGCGCCCTCGATATCGTCCAACAGGACGGTGAACTCGTCTCCGCCGAAGCGGGCCACCGTGTCACCCGGCCGCAGGCAGCCCTCCAACCGCCGCGCCAGCGCCACCAGCAGCCGATCTCCGTATGCGTGTCCCAGGCTGTCGTTGACTACCTTGAAGCGGTCGAGGTCGAGATAGAGCACTGCGTAGCGGCGATCTTCGCTCCGCTTGGCACGACCGATGGACCGTTCCAACAGGCTGGTGAACAGCGCACGGTTCGGTAGGCCGGTCAATCGGTCGTGGAACGCATCGTGGTATAGCTGCTCCTCAGCGGCTTTGCGCTGCGTGATGTCGCTCATCGAGCCGGCCATCCGAGTCGGCCTGTCCGCTTCATCCCGAACCACCATGCCACGGCACAGCACCCAGCAGCTCGAACCGTCCTTCCGCCGCAGCCGGTGCTCGTGCTCCAGGTGCGGTGAGAGGCCCTCCAAGTGGACGGCGATTGCCGTCTGCAGGCTCTCCAGGTGCTCCGGATCGACGCGCTGAAACCATTCGTCCGGGGCTGCACCTATTTCCTGTTCCTGGTAGCCCAGCATCTGTTTCCATCGCGGCGACAGGTACATGGTGTTCGCCGTCAGATCCCAATCCCACAGACCGTCATTGGCGCCGCGGGCTGCGAGGGCATATCGCTCCTCGCTGTTCCGCAACTCCTCTTCGGCGCGGCGACGCTGCGTGATGTCCTCACAGGTGGTGACGATCGCCACCGGTTCGCCCGACTCGTCCCGCACGACGTCGGATCGCAGCGAGACGGGAAACGTCGATCCGTCTTTGCGGACGTTGGTGGCCTCTCGCTGCCAGCTCTTTACGCGGCGCACCTCCCCCAGGCTCATCGGCCGTGCCCCGCCAAGGGGCGCGAAATTCCTGACGTCCTTCCCGACCAGTTCACCGACCGTCCACCCATGCATCTCCGCATCAGCCTGGTTCGTGTAGATGATCGTGCCCTCGAGATCGGTGATGGTCACGCCGAGCTGCATCGTCTCGACGGCTTTCTCCAGCTGTCGTAACGCCCGTTGGGATCGCCTTTTCTCGGTGAGGTCACGATAGATGCCGTAGACAGCGATCTGACTGTCGCTTGCCGAGACGGGCAGCCCGACGATGGAAACCTCCACCGGGGTGCCATCCTTGCGCTGCCGGACGGTTTCGACATCGATGCTCTGCCCGTTGGCGACCTGTGCGGTGAGGGAGAGGGCCTCCCGCTCGAGATGTTCGGGGACGATGAGCTGGTTGATCCTGCGGCCGACCGCCTCATGCTCGTCATACCCGAACATGTGGGCGAAGGCCCGGTTGACACGAAGCACGCGGTCGTCGTTGTCGAGCAGCACCACAGCCTCTGACGAGCCGTGGAACAGGTGGTCGAGGTAGGCGCGATCCACTCCCACCCTGCTGACTTGCGGTCGGCCGGTCCTCAGCGTGGCAACGATCGCGACGACCAGCGCGCCGCCGCCCAGCAGCCACGCCGTCAGCACCTCGGCATCGAAACCCTGACCAGCAGACGCCCGGTGCAGCAAGAACGCCGCCGCCTGATGCACCGCGACCAGGCCGAGAAGCCCCGCCAGGAGACCGAACCAGGGGCTGCTCCGCTTGACGGCCATCACTGCCGACAAGCCGGCGGCAGCAACGGCGGCAAGAGTTGGGACGAGTAGCAGGAAGATCATGCCCGGGCTTCGGAGGCAGTGACTCCTGTCTTGGGCCAACTACGACAGACGGGCTCTTAAGCCCGCCCCTGGTACTGTTTTAGACCCCCAAGGGTGAGTCTGTCAAGGGGAAAACCGCCAACTTTGCTAGTAATTGCAGGAGATCCGGCCACCGTTTACGTTGGGCTGACGACGTTCCCCCGGCACGTGAGCCCGCGCTGCCGGCGACAGGCCCGGTTGGGCCCGACAATAGGAAGAGCGACCGGCATGAGGAGGCGGGGACAGTAGTCCGGGCTCGCGCCTCGCCCGCCCGAAACATCGAAGGTCCCGGATCGTAGGTTGTGGTAGCTAGTCAGCGTTCATCTGGAGTCGGCCATGGAAACCACCGGCATATCTGACCGCTCCCGCGGCGTCGCGCTGATCCTGGCCGGAGTCCTCGGACCGTTCGGGGCGCACCGGTTCTACACCGGCAAGATCGCGACCGGGGTGTTGATGCTCGGCACCTTCGGCGGTGTGGGGCTGTGGTGGCTCTACGACCTGATCCTGATTCTCGGCGGCTCGTTCCGGGACGCGGATGACCGTCGCCTAGTGCGCTGGTGGGAGCCCAATCCCATGGCCGCCGCCCCAAACCACCTCTCCCCGCAATTCGACGCCATCTTGGACGAGTTGGACGCCGTCCGCGACGAAGTGGGCGACCTGAGCGAACGGGTGGACTTCATGGAGCGTGTGCTGGCACGGGTGAAGGAGCACGAGGCGCTGCCCCGCGGCGCCACTGAGCCGCCGTACTCAGAGAAGTAGAGCCGCAGGAGGCGGGCACCCGCCGCAGTCCTCTCTCCTCTCTCCTCTCTCCTCTCTCCTCTCTCCTCCCTGCTCCCTGCTCCCTGCTCCCACTCCCATTGACGCGCGCCCACCCGGGAAGTATTGCATGGTGGCGATGACTGGACCCTCACGGCCGGCGCACCACCGGTCCGGCCGACGCCATACGGAGGCCGCCGAGTTCCTCCGACTCCGGCGGAGACTCCGCCTGGCGCTTGGCGCTCTCATCCTGGTCATCGCCATCGGCGTGCTGGGCTTCACACTGATCGGCGGCGAAGCCTACAGCCTGGTCGACGCCATCTATATGACGGTCATCACCCTTACGACCGTCGGATTCGGCGAGATCATCGACATGTCCAACAATCCGGCGGGCCGGGTCTTCACGGCGCTGCTGGTGCTTGGGGGCATGGGAATCGTGGCGTACACGGTGCTAATGGTGGCCGCGTTTGTCATCGAGGGGCAGCTGCACAACGTCTTCACGAGGCGACGGATGCTAAAGACCATTGCGGACATGCTAGACCACTACATCGTGTGTGGCGACACCGCCGCCAGCTGGTATGTGGCGGAGGAGCTCATACGCACGCGGCGGAGGGCGGTGATCCTGGCCCCCACCGAGACAGCACTGAGTGAGGCACAGCACCGCTTGGGTGAATTCGCTGGCCTCACAGGCGACCCTAGCGACGACGACGTCCTACTGAGCGCTGGCATTGAGCGGGCCGCCGGCCTGGTGTTTTGCATGGACAACGACAAGGACAACGTGCTGGGGGTGCTGACCGCGCGCCGCCTGGCGCCAAGCGCCCGAATCATCGCCGCCACCGAGCAACCCGAAACCGAAGGCAAGCTCCGGACTGTCGGCGCAGATGCCGTCGTGAGCCCGAGCCGCATCGGCGGGCTCCGCATGGCCTCTGAGCTGGTCCGCCCCACAGTCGTGACGTTCCTCGACAGGATGTTGCGCGAAGAACGTGGTGCCCTCAGGATCGAGGAAGTCACGGTGCCGGAAGAAGCCAACGTGGCCGATCGGACCCTGGAATCACTTCGCGCCGATGCCGCCGGGGCCCTGCTCCTGGCAGTACGGCATCCCGAGAGCGATGAGTTCGAGTTCAAACCACCGTCCGAAACCCCGCTCAAACCCGGCATGACCCTGGTGGTGATGGCGGATCCCGAGGGACATGACAGACTCAAGCACGGGTTTCGCCGAGCGACGGGAACGTACTTCAGGGTGGAGCGGGGGTAATGGGAATCGTCAGCATGCGGCGAGCAATTTGCAATTAGCAATTCGCAGTTCGCGGTCCATCACAGACTCGCTGCTCGACGAATTGCGGTTTGCTAATTGCGAATTGCTGTGCGACAGCTAATGGCATAGCGCAATGGAACACGGCGGCATCATCACCGGTGTGATCGCCATCGTCGGGCTGCTGTTGGTGGCAGCCGCGGCGGCCATCGGCCTCAAGCGCGCAAACCTGCCGTACACCGTCGGGCTCGTGCTGGTGGGGCTGGTGATCGGCGCCCTGGCTGAGCGCGTGGATGTGCTGGAACCGCTCCACCAACTGACGCTGTCGCCCGAGATCATCCTGTTTGTCTTCCTCCCAACGCTCATCTTCGAGTCGGCCTTCAACCTGGACAGCCGACTGCTGTCACAGAACCTGGCACCCGTGCTCGCCTTGGCAGCGCCGGGTCTGCTCCTCTCTACGGCGATCGTCGGCGGGCTGCTCGCCCTGCTGACACCACTGCCTCTCGGCCCTGCTCTACTGTTCGGCGCCCTCATCTCTGCCACCGACCCAATTGCCGTCATCGCCCTGTTCAAGGAAGTCGGGGCGCCAAAGCGGCTCGCGATACTGGTGGAGGGCGAGAGTCTTTTCAACGACGCCACTGCCATCGTGCTGTTCCGCATCATCCTCGCGGTGCTGGCGGGCGGCGCCCTCGGGGTGGCGACGATTGGCAGCGGAGCTGCCCAGTTCGTCATGGTGTTCGTGGGCGGCCTCATGGTTGGCGGCCTGATCGGATACCTCATGATCCGCTCGATCGCGCTGGCGGATGACGATCCGTTGGTGGAGGTGGCCCTTTCCACCGTGGTCGCCTACGCGGCATTCATCGCCGCTGATCACTACCTCGGCGTGTCGGGAGTCATGGCGACAGTGGGCGCCGGACTTGTTGTGGGAACGCTGGGCTCCACCCGCTTCACGCCACACGTGCGTGCCTACCTGCAGCAGTTCTGGGAGTATGCGGCGTTCGTCGCCAACAGCCTCATCTTCCTCCTGGTCGGGATCACTGTGAAGCTGGGCGGCATCGTCGAGTTCCTGGTTCCCATCGCCTGGGCGATCGGCGCGGTCATGGTCGCCCGCGTCGTAACCGTGTTCGGTCTGCTGCCGATCGTCAGTCGACTTCCGGGGGCCCAAGCTATCGACTGGCGGGTGCGGAGCGTCCTGTTCTGGGGTGGGCTGCGCGGCGCGGTGGCCCTCGCTCTGGTGTTGAGCCTCCCATCCGACTTCCCGCAGCGGGAGTTGCTGATCAGCCTGGCAATTGGGGTGGTGCTGTTCACCCTCCTGAGTGGCGGCCTCACCATGGCACCGCTGATTCGGGCTCTCGGTCTGGACCGCCCCTCTCTCGTCGAACGGGTCGGCCGGGCACAGGCCGCGCTGGCGGCGAAACGGGAAGCCCTGGAACGCATCGAGCGGCTGGGAACGGCGGGGCATTTCTCCAACCGACTGGCCACGGACATCGAGAACGAGTATCGGGACGAGATCTTGGGCGTTGAGCGGGAGCTGCAAGGCTTGCGCACCGAGTGCCGCGAGAGTGAGATGCGCCACGTCGTGTGGTCTGAGGCACTCACCGCCGAGCGCACGGCCTACCGGGATCTCTTCGACCGCGGCGTGATCTCCGAGCCCGTACTGCGAGAGCTGGAACTGTCGGTGGACCTGCGGCGTGATCAGCTGAAGCGGGACGAGATCCCCCAGGAGCGCACCACCGCGAGTCCCCTCGAGGTGAGGATCACCCACTGGCTGATTGGCATGCTCGAACACCTCTTCCCGAAGAATCCGCTGGTCCGCCGCTACCGCCTGCGGGCGCTGGCCGCCAAGTACGAACACGATGCTGCCGTGCTCGAAGCCGGACGCCGGGTTGCGCAGGAAGTGGCGCACCTGGCCGAGCTGAGCGGCGTGGCCCCGGCAGTGGCCGACGACTGCCGGGTAACCTACGAGCGGCACAGCAACGAGGCGATGGAGCAGCTCGATGCCGTCGCCGAGCACTTCCCGGAATACGTTCAGGCGGTACAGCGGCAGACCGCGCAGCGGATCGCGCTGGAGGGTGAGGTCGACGCCATCGAACGCCTCGCCTCGACCGGGGGTATCCCTCAATCCGTTGCGAGGGACGCGCGTCGCTCTGTCGAGACGGCACAGCGTCGACTCATGCGCCAGCCAGTGGCCGCCCTCGAACCCCGCCCCGAAGACCTGCTCGCGCGGGTTCCGTTCTTCAAGAACCTCAACCCAGCCGATTTCCAGCGAATCGTCGACGTGCTCGTCCCCCGCACTGTCCTGGCTGGCGAGACTATCATACGGCAGGGCGAGCGGGGCACCTCGCTGTTCCTCATCGCTCGCGGCGTCGTGGCAGTCATTGCTGCGCGACCCGGCAGACGGCCGAAGCGGGTGGCCGCGCTGCACGCCGGTGAGTTCTTCGGTGAGATGGCGCTCCTCACCCAGGAACCCCGCAACGCCACGGTTCAGGCGGTGACCGGTTGCCAGCTCTATGAGCTGTCGAGCCGGGACGTGGATGCGCTGTGCGAGTTCTGTCCGGGTGTACGGGACGCGCTGGTGGAGGCGTACGAAGAGCGCCGGCGGAGCTCTGCGAGGCCGTCACTGAGCAGTTGATGCCAAGCAACGAGCAATTAGCAGTTCGCAATTCGCAGTTCGTGACGGCGGCAACCCACGAATTGCGAACTGCGGATCGCCAATTGCTAGTCGCCAGCCCCCAGCCATTCCACCAGCCCCTCCAGCGTAGCTACCTCCGCCGTGGGGCGCGCTGAGCCGGACGGCGGCTCGCGCTTCCGATTGACCCACACCACGGGGATCCCCAGGGTGCATGCCGGCTCGATGTCGTGGAAGTAGCTCTGGGCCACATGCAACCAGCCGGCCGTGCCAGCCAGCTCGCGGGCCCGAATGAAGTGGGCGTGGGCTGGCTTGTACGAACGAACCTGTTCGGCGGTCACCAAGACATCGAACGCGACAGTGAAGCGCCTGAGCGTCCCGGCCAGAAGGTCGTCATCGATGTTGGACAGGATCCCGAGTCGGTAGCCGGCAGCTTTCAGTCGCTCCAGGGCGGGGTTGGTGTCGGAGAAGGGCTTCCACCCGGGCAGGCTCTCCGGGAGGAACCGGGCCCGATCGGGCGCAAGCGGCCAGTTGAGCCGTCGGGCGGTCTCCCGGGCCACCTCCTCCAGCACCTCACGGTACGGCCGATATGGACCGGCCTGCACGGCGCGCTCGACCTCGCTGTGGATCTCGAGGATCTGCCGCGGGTTGACCGATAGCCCATGCTCTTGGGCCACCTCGGCGAACGCTCCGGTGATTCCAGCCTCCCAGTCAATCAGGGTACCGTAGCAGTCAAACGTGAGGATGGCGTGGGTGACCATGGGACTGAGCAGTGAGGTTGGCCTTCAGGGACGGCCAACCAGCGGAGGTGACTGGGCAGACGGAACCGAGATGTCTTACGCTGCTACTTCTTCTTCCTGTGGTCGTTCTGCTCGTCGAGGAGCTTGCCAGCCGTCTCGCTGTCCACTGGCTGAGAGTACAGGAAGCCCTGTCCGTGCTCGCACTTGAGTTCAATCAGGCTCTTTGACTGTTCGTCTGTTTCGATACCTTCGGCGATCACATTGATTCCGAGATCGCGGGCAAGCGTGATGATCGCCTCTGCAATGACACCCTTGTCCTCCGGAACGCCCACCTTGCTGATGAAGGAGCGATCGATCTTGAGGGTGTCGATGTTGAACCGACCCAGGTAGGCCAATGAGGAATAGCCGGTACCGAAGTCGTCGATCTGCACCTGCACGCCCAGGTCGTTCAACTCTCGCACCAGCTCCATGTTGTAATCGGGATCGTCCATGAGGACCGGCTCGGCGATCTCGAGTTTGAGCCTGCGGGGCTCGAGTTCGGCCTCACGGAGGGCCTCTGTCACCTTCTGCACCAGGTCAGCCTGCTGCAGCTGCTTGGCCGAGAGATTCACACTCACCGACAGGTCGGGCAGCGCGTCATAGCGTGCCGCCCAATCCGCCATCTGGCGGCAGGCCTGGCGCAGAACCCAGTGACCCAATGGAACGATGAGGCCGGTTTCCTCAGCCACCGGCACGAAGTCCATTGGGGCCACCATCCCCCGCTCCGGGTGCTCCCACCGGACGAGGGCCTCAAACCCGTCGATCCGCCTGCTATCAAGCGAGACCACGGGCTGGTACATCAGCCGGAAATGCTCATTCTCCAGAGCATGCCGCAGGTCGTTTTCCAGCTGCAGCACGGCCATCGCCCGGGCGTGCATCGCCTTGTCGAACACCTCGAACCGGGCCTTGCCCCGCGCCTTGGCACGATACATCGCAGTGTCGGCATCGCGCAGCAGGTGCTCCGGGCCTTCCATACCCCGTTGACTCAGCGCGATTCCGATGCTGACGGTGGCGAAGACGTTGTGACCCTTGAGATTGAAGGGTGCCTTCAGCGCCTCCTGCACACGCTCGGCGACCCGGGTGGCGTCGCTGCTCTCCTTGATGTCGTCCAGTAGAATGCAGAACTCGTCACCCGCCAGCCGTGCGACCACGTCGCCGGGACGCAAGCACTTCTCCAACCGCTCGGCCACACCCACCAGCAGCTCATCACCGGTGTCATGGCCAAGGCTGTCGTTGATCAGCTTGAACCGATCCAGATCGAGGAACAGGAGGGCGAACTCGTACCCCTTGCGACGCCGGGATCGGCGAACTGACCGGTCCAGCAGGTTGGTGAAGAACGCCCGATTCGGCAGTCCGGTCAGTGGGTCGTACAGTGCGTCACGGGCAAGCTCCTCCTCCACCCTCTTGCGTGGTGTGACATCCGTCAACCAGCCCGCCATCCTGTGTGCCGAGCCGTCGGCGTCCCGCACCGCGATGGCCCGCACCAGCACCCACCGGTAGGTGCCATCCTTACAGCGGATGCGATGCTCGTTGTCATAATGCGAGGAGCGCCCCTCGACGTGGGCGTCCAGCTCGCCCCGCACCCGCTCAAGGTCGTCCAGGTGCACCCGGCCGAGCCAGGCCTCAATGTTCGGTTCGATCTCAGCTTCGCCGTACCCCAGAATCGACTTCCAGCGGTCCGAGTAGTACACCTCGTTGGTTTCCAAATTCCAGTCCCACAGCCCGTCATTGGCGCCCCGGGCCGCGAGGGCGTAGCGCTCTTCACTCTCTCGAAGCGCGCTCTCGGCCTCCTTGCGGCCGCTGATGTCCTCGCACGTCGTCACGATGCTGACGATGTTCCCTTCGGCATCCCGCAGCACGTCAGACATGAGGTGGACCGGGAACGTGCTGCCGTCCTTGCGCGCGTTGATCGACTCCCGCCGCCAGCTTTCCATGGCCTCGATCTGCTCCACGGTCATCGGCTTGCCTACGCCCCCGGGAGCGAAGACCCTCACGTCCTGGCCGATCAGCTCGCCCACGGAGAAGCCGTGCATGGCAGCATCGGCGGGATTGGTGTAGATGATGCGACCGTTGATGTCGGTTACCGTGACCCCGAGCTGCGTCGTCTCCACCGCCTTCTCAAGCTGCCCCAACGCGGCCTCCACGCGCTTTCGCTCGGTGACGTCGCGGTAGACGCCGAAGATCGCGATTCGCCCGGTGGGAATCCTGACCGGCGCACCGGTGATGGCTACGTCCACCAGGGTGCCGTCCTTCCTTCTGCGGACCGCCTCGACGGCAACCTTTTCCCCCCTGGCCACCTTGCGAGTCAGATCGACGGCCTCCTCTGCATGCTCATCGGGTGCCAGCAACTCATCGATGGACCGCCCGGCAAGCTCGGCGGCGCTGTACCCGAACAGCTTGATGAACGCGTCGTTCGCCCGCATCACCGCCCCGTCGCGGTCTATCAACGCAATCGCTTCCGGGGAACTCTCAAATAGCTCTTCCAGGTAGGCGCGCTCCTCCCCATACGCCCGGACGACGCCGCCATGGCGGGAGATCACTCGATCGAGGAGCAGCACGGTGAGCAGGACCACCACAGCCAGACCCAAGTCGCTCAGGTCACCAAGGCCCGGAAGGGCTACCGCCCCCCATTCCAGCCCCATAGCGATGGAGAGGAGGTGGCCCAGCGCCACTACACTCAGCAAGCCGGCGAGTAGGCGCAGCCTCAAGTCCGTCGGTCGCCATGCCAACACGGCGGACCAGCTGGCCGCCCCCACGAGCGTGAGCATCGATATCACACCGAGCGGAGTCATAGACAGGCTCTCACCGGACGAGCGCGATTGTACCCTGCACCAGAGCTGGCACGGCGACTGGCAAAGTCCGCACAAATTGTGAAATAATACGTGATTACGCCATCCCCCGGCGGCGTACGAGAGTTGCGCCAGCGTGTGCGTATCGGGGACGGGACAACGCCGACTAATTCACTCCCGTATGCCGGGGACACTGTATCCATGTGCACGCCCACCCCATTATGATCAATCACACGGATCCTGGCGGCAGTGACTTTTGACCATTTCGGATGGGGAGGAGGACAGGGACATGGGCATCAACCTCACCTTCCTCGGACACGCGGGCTTCTTGCTGAGTGACGGCAAGCACACCGTCGCGATTGACCCATTCCTCACCGACAATCCCGTGGCCACCATGACGCCGGAGGACGTGCACTGCCAGGCAATCGTGGTGACCCACGGACACGCCGATCACATGGGCGACACCGTCGCCATTGCCAAGGCCAACAATGCCACAGTGTTCGGCGCAAACGAGATCGCGGAGTGCGTGGGCAGCCAAGGCATCACCACCGAGCCCGGCAACCCCGGCGGCAAGATTGCCGCTGAGTTCGGCTGGGTCGCATTCACCCAGGCGTTTCACTCGTCATCATACAACGGTCAGTACATGGGGATGCCCTGTGGCGCCATGGTGCATCTCGGTGGGGTAACCGTGTACCACTTGGGCGACACGACCCTGTTCGGCGACATGAAGCTCATCGGCGAGATCTACCAGCCGGACATCGCCCTCATCCCGATCGGCGACCGGTTCACCATGGGGCCCGAACTCGCCACCCGGGCAGCGGAGCTGGTCAAACCCAAGGTGGCAGTCCCCATGCATTACCGAACCTGGCCGCTCCTGCTGCAGGACCCGTCGGGCTTCACTCCCAAGGGCATGGAGGTCAAGGTGCTGGAGCCCGGGGAGACCTGGCAGTACCAGTAGTCTTTCGACGGGCGACTGATCGCCGAACCAGCCTTGGATTACCAGAAACCCCAGCGCGAAACGTGGCACGCTGAGAGGGGAGCATCATGAGGTTCTCTGCCACCGTTACGATACTCTGCATCACCAGCCTCACCGCCGCCTGCGTCGACACCGCACTGCGAAACGAGGCTGACGCGTTCCTCACGGCGTACGAAGACCAGCTGCAGCAGCTGTACCACGAGTGGAGCGAGGCAGACTGGGCTTCGAACACACATATCGTGGAGGGCGACACCACCAACGCCGCCCGGACGCGGCGGGCGCGGGAGGCGTTCGTGCGGTTTGCCGGCAGCAGCGAGAACATCGACACGATCCGTGCCTATCTGGAGATGCGCGACAGGCTGTCGCCGCTTCAGATCCGGCGCCTCGAGAAGATGCTCTACCTCGCGGCGGAAGGGCCACAGAGCATCCCGGACATCGTGCAGCAACGGATCGCGGAGGAGACCGAGCAGGTGGAGCGGCTGTATGGCTATGCGTTCACGCTTAGAGGAAGACCGATCACGCCCAACGAGATCGCCGGCCTGCTGCGCACGTCCAACGACCTCGCAGAGCGACGCGCCGTGTGGCAGGCCTCCAAGGAGGTTGGCGCGGAGCTCAAGCCGGGGATCATGACTCTGCGCGACCTGCGGAATCAGACCGTGCAAGCCCTCGGCTATACCGACTTCTTCAGCTACCAGGTGTCCGACTACGGCATGACCACGGACGAGATGCTCCGCCTGATGGACCGGCTCGTGGAGCAGCTGCGCCCGCTGTATCGGGAACTCCATACCTGGGCGCGGTACGCGCTGGCCGAGCGCTATGGCGCGCCGGTACCGGACCTCCTCCCAGCCCACTGGCTGCCGAACCGGTGGGCCCAAGACTGGAGCCCGCTGGTGGAGGTGGAGGGGATCAACGTTGATTCCGCACTGGCCACCCAGAGCCCCGAGTGGATCATGCAGCAGGGCGAGGCGTTCTACACCAGCCTCGGATTCGACCCGCTGCCAGCCAGCTTCTGGGAACGCTCCTCACTGTACCCACTTCCTGCCGACGCGCCATACAAGAAGAACACCCACGCGTCGGCGTGGCACCTGGACCTGGCCAGCGATGTCCGCTCCCTCATGAGCGTCGAGGCGGATCCCTACTGGTACGAGACGGTGCATCACGAGCTGGGTCACGTCTACTACTTCATCAGCTACAGCCGTCCCGACGTGCCACTGGTGTTGCGAGAGGGAGCCAACCGGGCGTACCACGAAGCCATCGGGAGCATGATCGGCTTGGCGGCCTCCCAGCGCCGGTTTCTCGTGAACCGAGGGCTTGCGCCCGAGGAGGCCGAGGTGGATCGCATGGCCCAACTGCTGAAGGAGGCTCTCAACCACGTGGTGTTCATTCCGTTCTCTGCGGGCGTCATGACCCGGTTCGAGCGGGCGCTCTACGTGGACGAGCTCCCTGGGTCGGCCTTCAACGCGACCTGGTGGGATCTGGTGCGCCGGTATCAGGGCGTGGTCCCACCGACACCAAGGGGCGAACGATACGCCGATGGCGTGACCAAGACTCACATCAACGATGATCCCGGCCAGTACTACGACTACGCCTTGTCCACGGCACTCCTGTTTCAGCTCCACGATCACGTGGCGACCCAGATCCTCAAACAGGACGTCCATGACACCGACTACTACGGGAACAGGGACGTCGGCAGCTTCCTGCGAGACCTCATGGCGCCAGGTGCGAGCCGGCCGTGGAGACAGGTGCTGCGAGAAACGACGGGCCGGGAACTCGATGCCCAGGCGATGCTCGACTACTTCGCACCGCTGTACGACTGGCTCGTGGAACAGAACCAGGGGCGGACGCACACGGTGCCTGATTTGTGAGCTTCCAGCCGTCAGCCATGAGCGTTCAGCCTTCAGCCGTCAGCCTTGCGCCGATCGCTGTTGCGGTCAGCAATTCGCAATTCGCAATTCGCAATTCGCGAACACATCGCGGAGATGTCGAATTGCGAACTGCGAATCGCAAATTGCTCGCCTAAGGTTCATGGCTCCCGTTCCCATCATCTGGCACCCCGCCTACGAGGTCGACATCGGCCCACATGTATTCCCCACGGTGAAGTACCGTCTGGCGCGAGCTCGACTGCTAGACGACGGCACGGTCACCGAGAGCGACTTCCTGCATCCCGAGCCAGCGTTGGACGAAGATGTGGGGCTGGTGCACACCGCGGAGTACCTACGCAAGATCAATGCTGGTGCGCTGTCGTTCTACGAGGAACTCGCCCTCGAGGTGCCGTTCTCTCCCGAGTTACGAGAGGCCATGTGGCTCTGCGCCGGCGGCTCGATTCTCACGGGGCGTCGCGCCCTGGAAGGCGGGGTGGCGATGCACCTGGGTGGCGGCTTCCACCACGCGTTTCCCGATCATGGCGAGGGATTCTGCCTGATCAACGACGTAGCCATCGCCATCCGAGTATTGAAACGCGACGCGGTCATCCAGAAGGCGGTGGTCATCGACTGCGACGTGCACCACGGTAACGGTACCGCCGCAATATTCGCACACGAGCCGGAGGTGTTCACCTTCTCCATGCATCAGGAGCGCAACTACCCGGCATGGAAGCCGCGCTCCGACCTCGACATCGGTCTGGACAACGGCACGCCGGACGCGGAGTACTTGAGTGCCCTCGGGCACCACCTGTCTCGCATCTTGGCGCAACACCGCCCGGACCTGGCCTTCTACCTCGCCGGAGCCGACCCCTATGAGCAGGACCAGCTCGGCGGACTAGGGCTCACCCTCGGAGGACTACGCCGCCGCGACGAGCTGGTGATGGAGCTACTAACGCAAGCCCGCGTGCCCGCCGCCGTGACGCTGGCCGGTGGCTACGCGTACAACCAGGACGACACGCTGGAGATCCACTGCAACACGGTGCGGGTGGCCGTTGCGGCGGGGAGACGCCGGGCGGCGACCTGAACCCCCGTGGCGCTAGGCTGAGAGCTTCCTGCGCACCTGCCCCAGCAAGCCACGCACTCGCCGATATCGCCGGTCCAGCTGAGCAGGGATATCACTCTCCTCGAGCTGTCCCAGGTCCTCGACGTGCGGCTGGAACAGGCGACAGCGAGCCTGCTGAACCACCATGGGCGACGCACCCGCTTTGGTGTCACCCTCCCCCGCCACACCCGACTCCGACTCGACGGGACGCGCGTATTGGGCGGCCCTCGCCAGCAGGGTTGACGCCTTGCCCTGGTCGCCCTCATGCCAGGCAATGAAGCCTTGCAGGAAATACGCCTCCACACTTCGGAAGTTCGAGCCGACCACCGCATCGAAATGGGCGCGCGCGCCTGCAAGGTCGCCCCTGAGGAGAGCGATCTGGCCGAGGCGCAGCACAGGACCGGTCTCTTCCTTATAGATTTGAAGCGCTCGCTCAAAGTCCGCTTGGGCCGCCGACAGATCGAACGGCGCGCCCTCCTCGAGACACAAGTGCAGGTCGCCCAGGCGGGAGTGCGCCCGGGCGCTCATCGGATTGACTTCGACCAGGCGCTTCCAAGTCCGTTCCGCATCGACGAACTGCCCCAGTGTCAGGTACATGTTGCCCAGGTAATAGAGGGCGTCCTCGTGCCGCTCGTTCAGCGCCAGAGCCGCCACGTAGTCGTCAACGGCCTGCTGGGTCCGCCCTGCAATGCGGTGACCGGTGCCACTCCGGTACAGGTCCCAGAAGCGGCGCACCGCCTCCCGTTCGGCGGCTGACACCGCTGTGGCGCCCGTTGTGGTGGATTCCTGTCGAGGCCGGACCCTCCACAGAACGAGCACGGCGATGAACAGTGCCACAACGGCCACTGCGAGCCGCTGCCACCCTGTGACTGTCATGGACCCGACTCTTCTTCCACCACGTGCAGTGTCTGGTTACCTGAGACCTCCACGAGCACCTGCCGCACACCACTGGGCCAGACGATCTCCAGGGTATCCGCAACCGTGGCTGCCCCAAGTCCGAAATGCTGGACCAGGCTGTTCTGTGATAGGTACGAGCTCTGGGCCCCCACCTGACGCCTCTGCACCGTGTTGCCGACCACCAGCCGTAGCTTCGCACCGATGGCGGAGCGATTGCTCCGCCGCCCTTGCAGGTGAACCTTCAGCCAGCGGTTGCGGTTGGCGTTGTCATTCCTGAGCAGGATGCCGGGACCGTCGTTGTTCACGATGAAGACATCTACGTCTCCGTCGTTGTCGTAGTCGCCGAACGCGGCACCTCGCCCAACGTATTCACGACGGAAGTACTCGCTGCTGACACCCGAGACATCGAAGAAGCCCTCGTCCGGACCACGGTTCCAGAACAGTTGGTCCCGCATGGCAACCAGGAGGTGAGGCTGGTCGTCTTGCTGGAAGGTGCTGCCGTTCACCACGAACAGATCGAGCCAGCCGTCGTTGTCGTAATCGAAGAACGAGGTCCCGAAGCCGATGTAATCGAGGGCGATCTGTCCCACACCGAAGCGGTCGGCCTCATCCATGAACTGGACTGCCTGGAGTGGCGCCGCGTCCAGTGCGGCAAGTTGCGTGCGACGGTTGCTGTAGAGGGCATTCTCCTGAGCGATCCAGTGGGTGACGAACATGTCCCAGTCAGCGTCGCCGTCCCAGTCCCCCACGGCGATGCCCATGGCGCCTCGGTAATCCGCGACGTGGGCTCGGTGGCTCACGTCCTCAAACAGCCCGTTGCCCAGGTTCCGGAACAACACGTTGTCGGAGACGTCGTTTGCCACGTAGATATCGGGCCAGCCGTCGTCATCGAAGTCGCACCACGCCGCGGAGAGGCTGCGGCCTTGTGGGTCGCTGACGCCAGCCCGCAAGGCCAGTTCGCTGAATGAGCCGTCACCCTGGTTCCGGAACAGGAAGTTCCGCTCTGGCTCGAACGAGGACGGGTTGAGACTGGCCGGCACGTCCACGTCATACTGCAAGCTGGCCTCTGCGGCCTCCCGATGGACGTACTGCACGTAGCCGGTGACGTAGAGGTCGAGCAAGCCGTCCCGATCGAAGTCGCCCCACGAGGCCCCAGCCCAGAATCCCTGTCGACCGCCCAGGCCCGTCTCCGCCGTCGCGTCGGTGAACGTGCCGTCGCCGTTGTTGCGGTAGAAGACGTTCTCGCCGTACGCGGTCACGAACAGGTCCGGCCACCCATCGTTGTCAGCATCCCCCCACGTTGCGGCCATTCCGATGCCTCGGAAATCCACCCCAGCCGCGACGCTCACGTCGGTGAACGTGCCGTCGCCATTGTTGTGATACAGGGTATTGTGCGCCGGCGAGCGCTCTAGCTGGTCCTGAGAAAGCGTCAACGGGCCGGACTCGTTGACCACGTAGAGATCGAGCCAGCCGTCGTTGTCGTAGTCCCCCCATGCGGCGCCGGACCCCATGTCCTCGGGGAGCTGGGTGGAGCGTCGGCCGGAGAAATGCCGAAACTGGATGCCCGCCTCCTGCGAGGCATCCACGAACGTGACACGGGGATAATCCGAAGGCAGGTCGCGGGCGAGGTCCGACGTGAGGCCTTCGATGGCCTCACCCGGGAGGTAGGTGGGCGCCGGTCGGAGAACCAGCCAGACGACGAAAAGCGCAGCGGCCGCGAAGATCAGGCCGGTGCCAGCCGTGATCACCAGCAGCCGCTTGCGCCGCGGCAGACCACGCATCATCAGGCCGCCGCTACTCCGTTGACCTCACCTGAATCGTCTTTTCGTCCTCCGACAGCACTGTCACCGGCGCGGTCAGACCCGAGTCCTCGCCGAACAGGAAGTTGAGCAGGAACTGGTCGACCTTGCGGTACAGCAGCCTGGCCGACACGTGCAGTGACTCCACCCGCTGCCGGGGCACGCGCACCGCGAACTGCTCTTGCACCGGGGTGTCGGCTTGGCCCCCGCTTCCGGCGACCACCGTGGCCGGGCACACGAACACGAACTCGGCCTTGTCAGAGAAACCCGGGAACATGGCACGACGATATCGCACGCCCACCATTTCCCAGAGGTTGTGGCGGTCGATCAGGTTGCCGTACTGGTCCACCGGCTCCGCCTTGAAGATGAAGGATCCCGGCTCGATGAAGTGCCGCTCGTCCCGCTGGCCCGACTGGAAGACGACGTTGCCATCCTGATCGGTAACGACCACCTCCACCCACGCCTGGATGATATCCAGCGGCCCCGTGGGGAAATCGTGTCCCACCTTGTTGTTCGTGATGAGCGCCTGGATCTCGATCTCTTCGCCGGGCGTCACCTGGTCGGGCACCACTAGCTCGATCGGGACCGCCGGTCCGGTGCGCCACTTGTCCGCAATCTCGGGGATCTCGATCTCGCCCCGCAGCCACTGCTCGGTCAGCTCCACGTGCTCCTCCGCTCCTTCCAGCTCAAGAGCCAGTGGCATGAACTGGTTGGCCGCCAGGAACCGGTGGCTGCGGTGCTTCGCGTCGCCACTGGTGCGATTGTAATCGGCGTCGTCACCGCTCGCCGGATCTCGCGAATCCGTGAGCGGCATGTGACACTCGCGGCACTCGATCGTCTGGGTGGGATCGCCGGGTGTGTTCCACCGGCTCTTGCGCCAGTTGTCGTACTGGTTCTGGAGCTGGACCCAGCCGACCTGGTTGATCTCCTCGTCGATGAACTGCTTGTGGCAGGCCGCGCAGAACTCCGGGCTCTTGAAGAGGCGGTGCTGCAGGCTCTCGACGTGATGCCTCGGATAGGAGCGGATCAGGAAATCGCCGACGAATTTCGCCAGGGTCCCTTCCCGCAACTCGAACATGTAGCGCCTGGGCTGGGTGATGACGTAGTTGGCGTTGCCCTTGACGTCAGTCTCCTTGATAGCGTGACAAACGATGCAGGAGACCCCTTCCTGATACCCCACCAGACCGGTGAGATCGTCGGTAAAGACATTCTTGGCCCCGGAGAACAGCGAGATTGGATCGTGACAGCCCCCGCAATACCGGGTGGTCTCCGGCCCGTTCTGCTCAGCCATGACCGATTGGACTTTCTGAAACGCGGCGTCCATGGCGGAGTAGCGGTGGGCGCTCACCGCCCACTCCTTTGCTATCTCCTCGTGGCAGCCCGAGGTGCCACACGACTCAGACCCGCCCAGCGAACGGGCGTCGAACGCCCCTCCGGTGTTCGTGCTGGCCAGGCTCGGCGCGAACGGCCGATCGGCACCGTACAGGAAGCTGTAATCTTCAGGTAGCTGGTCGTTGAGCCGGACCGGCTCATACAAGACCACGCCAAGCCCCAGGACCACAAAGAGCGACACCGCCACCACGGCAGTGCCGATCCCGAAGCGCCGCTCCGCCTCGCGCACGACCACCGACCCTTCCTTGCGTCCTTTGGCGTTGTAGTACACCAGGGCCAGCACGTGCGGCAACACGGCGGCGATCAGCGCCAGGGTGGAAACGATGTGGACCAGATCCCAGCCGTAGCTGATCCGGGTATGCAAGATTGCCTGGTAGGTGAGCACCAGACCCGAGACGCCAGCCACGATGGTGGCAACCATCGAGAAGTAGCCGGTTAGCTTGACGTGCGTCAGCCGCTGCGTCCGATACAGACGCCAGTGGCGGAGCTGATACCAGGCGTAGGGGATGATGAACACCAGACCGACGATGGTGTGCAGCAGCACGGCGATCTGGTTCGAGACGCTGAACGGAAGCAGCCAGATGGAAAGGCCCGTTAGCGTCTCGAAAACGAGCAGCCCGGATACGCACAGCAGCAGCCTACGCCGCCACTCCGCTGCTCTCGACTCGGGATGTGACTGGTTGTTCATGGGTGCACGCCGCACGGAAAGGGTTCGATACAGCTCCAGGGCTCGATAGCACTCATCCAGGCCCGGCGACGGTCCCCCCCCGGGCCTATTCTCTACTGATTTTATCGAGTTGGGCTAGCTCTGGCNNGGGCCCACGACATCGCTCAGCCGAGGGTGGGTGATGTCTCCGGTTTGCAGGTCGCGCCGCCGGGGGACGTTCCACCGATCCAGCACGGCTTCAACCTCGCTGACACTCCCGCTCAAGACGTACTTAGGGCAACGGGGCTGGCGACAACGACAGGACCTCCAACAACCTCCACAGCGTGTAGAACACCGCCATCGTCACGATTCCGGCCAGCAGCAGGATGAACACGTTGTCGAAGATCCGTTGACCGAGGGGCACTTCCTTGTCGGGGACGCGGGACTCTCCACCCGGATCCGCCGTGGTGACCTCCTTTCCCTGGGCGACTTACGCTGGGAGGGTGACGCCCTCCAACAGATCGGCGACGGTGGTCTCAGCGAAGAAGGCCGCGAGCTGTTCGGCCAACGCCTTCCAGCGCCAGTGCACGGCGCAGGCATGCCGATCACTGCATTGCGACCTCCCCAGCAGACAACTCCGACGCTCAGCAATGTCATCGAACCGCGTGATCACCGTCCGCAGCGAGAGCTTCTGCGGCCGGACGGCAAGCTGAAATCCTCCCCGCTTCCCGCGGGAGGACCTCAACACGCCAGCGCGCGTGAGTTCATGGAGGATCTTGGACAGGTAGTTCTGGGGAATGCGGAGGGCCTGGGCCACCTCCCCTACCCGAACCGGCTGGTCCACAGCGTGCTCGGCGAGGTACAGCACCGCCTTAAGCGCGTATTCTGCGGTGCCGGATAGCACCATCTCGAGCCTCGCCTCCTGTTCAATGGCCTGCCGGAATTAGCATTATTCGCATGCTAATATCCGAATTACGCCCTGGCAAGAGGACAACCCGAGCTGTGCGAGACGACACAGGTGGGACCTGTGAGTGAGCGGCTGGCGCGCAGTGCCAGACCGCTGCTGGCACGGCCACCACCGCTGCGGTCGGCGCTCTGTCGCAGATCCCGTATGAGGCCGACGCAGCAGACCATGCCATCGTCCGATTGACTTGGCATGTGGGGGGGCGGGTCGAGGAGTGCCGCCGACTCACGCCCGAGGAGCTGGAGCAGCTCGCTCCCCACATGCGGCGGGAACAGGTGTACGAAGGACGAGTCCTGCCGTACCGGCTGGCCGTGGCAATTGATGGGGAGTCGAGGGTGGCCGAGCTGGTACGCGGCGCCGCAGCGCGGGCGGATCGACCGCTCTACGTATTTCGGGAGCTCTCAGTATCCCCCGGTACCCACTCCCTTGCCATCAGCTTCACCCGGGAGGGGGAGCTCCCGGCGCGCGCCGCCGAGCCCGTCACGCCGGAGAGACTCGAACTGTCCGCGGGGCTGGAGCTGCGATCGAAGGAGGTCGTCCTCGTGACCTACGACCCCGAGGATCGGCGACTGGTCCTCAAGGGTCACGCTCGCTAGGTCGCCCCGAGCCGGGACGCCCGTTCCAGGTAGAGGATTACCGCCTGTATCTCACTCTGGGGCGGCGACTCACCGAGCATCTGTACCGAGTGCTCACGCATGCGGATCACCACCGCCGGCCAATCATCTCGCGAGTGTTGCCGCGGATCGGGCAGCTCGTGGCAGCGGCCGCACATTGCCGTGTACACGTTGCGCCCGGGGCCGCTCGGCAGCTCGGCCCGACTCACGCTCAACGCGTTGTCCAGCAAGTAGCGCAGCATGACCACCCGCTCCGCCGCGGTGGGTACCGGCACGCTGAACCGGGCTGGCACCCGGTCGATGCGCAGCCACATCCTGCGAAGCACCGTCGGCCAGTCGGTCGCGGAGTGCGACTGCGGGCTCGCCAGGGCGTGGCATGCCGTGCAGTACTGCCGCACATGCTGCGCCCCGTCGGAGTCCGGGTCCGGCAGGTCCGCCGGCCCGATGCCCGGCGGAGGAAGTGCCACCTTCGCGGAGGCTAGCAGGAGATCGTCGGCGACACCGACCTGCTCGGTCCGGCCCGCCCCTTCCTGCGAGGGTGGAGACTCGGCACAACCGGTCAGCCACACGAACACGAGCGGGAGCCCAAGCGACGTCGCCAGGGCATGGCGCACAGATTGCATCACGTTCGTCTCCCCCGGTGGTTACTACAGAAGGGTGTAAGCCAACCCCACCCAAGAAAGCATGAAGATCCCATGAACGCTAGCGGATCAGCTACGGTGATTACCGGCCCAGGTCCCGCTTTGGCAGGGGTGGTGGCTGGTCGACTGGGATCGGCGACTCGTAGGGCTGCCCACCCCGTTGCTGCTCGAAGAACGTCCGTGCTCGCTCCAGCAGTGTGGCATCAGTCAGCAGGTCCATCCCGGTGAGGGCTAGCACCTTGGCCGCCACGAAGGCACCGCGAACGGCACCGGTGGTACCGTGAGACGCGCTGGTCGCCCAGCTGTGCCAGGGGACACCCGCAGCCGCCGTGGTTACGGTGAACCCGACCGTAGGCGTGATGTAGCTGACCTCCGCCACGTCGGTTGAGCCGCCAGAGGGTGGCTCCGGCCCGTCGGCCAGCGGCTTGATCTCGAGGTCCAGACCGCGCTCCTCGATCTCGAGGAAGCGCTGCAGCTCACGGGCGAAATCCTGGTCTTCCTCCGCGAAGTCGGGCGCGCCGACCAGCTCCAGGTTGCGCTGGACGGCCTCCTGCAGCGGACGATTGAGCAGGGTCTCATGCACGCCTGTCACCAACGTCACTTTGTGCGTGGTCCGCGTGGCGAGTGCGGCACCCTCGGCGATCTCCAGGATCCAGTTGTAATGCTGCGCCACCGACTCCCGATCAACGTCGCGAGCGTAGTACCACACTTTGGCATACGCCGGTACCACGTTGGGCGCCTCACCGGCTGACGGCATGACATAGTGAATGCGTGCAGTGGGCTTGATGTGCTCCCGCATCATGTTGACGCCGTGGTTCAGCAGCTCTACCGCGTCCAGCGCGCTACGTCCGTTCCAGGGGTCGGACGAGGCGTGCGCCGCCTGCCCGAAGAACTCCACGGTGAAGTTGTTCATGGCACGCCCGGGCTGGTTACGTGTCCCCGTCTCAAGGCTGGGATGCCACTCCAGCGCGGCATCGAGATCATCAAACACGCCCGCCTTCGCCATGTAGACCTTGCCGACCACGGTCTCCTCAGCGGGCGTGCCGTACAGTCGGATCGTGCCTTCGAGGCCGCGTGCTTGCATCACGCGCCGCAGGGCGACGGCGGCCGCGACAGACCCCGCGCCGAACAGGTTGTGGCCGCATCCCTGCCCACTGGTCACGCCATCGTCCCGCGGTGAGCGGCGCGGCACCGCAGCGTTGCCGACGCCCGGGAGTGCGTCGTACTCGGCCAGGATCCCGATGATGGGCCGGCCCGTTCCGTACGAGGCAATGAACGCCGTCGGCATACCTGCAACGCCCCGCTCCACCGTGAAGCCTTCGCGCTCCACTAGCTGGGCGAGGAACTCCGCCGACCGATCCTCCAACAACGCCGTCTCCGAATACTCCCAGAGCGTCTCCGACATGCGACGGATGTCCCACGATAATGCCTCGACGGTCTCCAGCGTGGCTTGCTTCTCCGGCGAGAGCTCCTGAGCGGCGACGGTGCCGCACGGGAGCACAGCGGGGGCCAGGGCCCACAAAAGGCAAATGCCGGTACGACGGCGTGATGTCATGGGACAACCTCCGCTACGCGTCTCGATGGCGCCTAAGTTGGATTGATCCTCGGTCAGGGAATCGCAAACTGCTGTTGCCGTGTCGCCGCCGCAAGCACGTGTCATGGCCCTAGCACCTACGCCGAGCCCGTGCTCCAGCGCAGGAATCACGAGCACGGCGTTGCGTTGAGCCGGATGGATCGGACGGAGCGACAGCCTAGGTATCGGCTTTCGCCGACTCGTTGGGCTGAACCAGTATCCCCCGGGCAATGTCGTCATCCAGAGCCAGTTCAGTCTCACCGACCTGAATGACGCAGGCAGGATGGTGCTGCAACACGGCGAGCTCGGCGCCCGGAACCAGTCCAAAGACCGCCAGGGAATTCCGTCGACGAGTGCTTCCGCCGCCCAAACAGAGAATGGTTGCCCGCTCACCGCTCTTGAGTTCTCTGATCGAGCGAATGTCCCCCGGTGCCTCTGGGCGGAGCAACGGACGCCTGCCCAGGAGCCCACGCAGCCACGTGACGCTTTGAGGCTGCTCGGGAAACTCGTATTGACAGCTGGGACAGCGGATCAGATTGCACCACGGTCCCATGGGACATCCGTGGGAGCAGAGGGTGTCCGTTTTCTCGAACTCAAATCCACAGAACGGGCAGGTCAGATAATCAGCCATTGGCCTAGGCGGTGAATCATCCCGCCCACGAAGAACGCGAACGGAAAGATGAACGCGGCCATGCTCCACGCCGTCTTCATCCCGTGCTCGCGAGCGATCATCAAGAAATTGGCGATGCACGGCATGAACAAGGTGATGGTCACCATCGCCACCAGGATCTGGTGTGCCGACAGCACTGCATCCGGGCCCGTTGCAGCATCCAAGATATACACGGCGCCGTAGTCCCGTCGCATGAAGCCGATGAGAAAGGCGTTGGTCATTTCCCGCGGCAGGCCCAGCCACCCGGTCACCAGGGGCTCGGCGGCGCGGCCGATGGTGTCCAGAACCTGAAGCTGGTCCAGCAAGAAGAGGATCGCGGTGCCCAGCACGAAGAGCGGGATTACCTCCTTGAGGTACCAGTTCAACCGGCCGGCCGTCTTCACCAGCACGTTGGAGAGCTGTGGACGCCGCATCGGCGGGATCTCCAGCAGGAAATCACTGCTCTCCCCGCCTATGACCCGGGCGGTCAGCCAACCCACCAGCAGGATGACCCCGATAACGACCCCAGACCACACTAGAGCCCCTGGCGCCGACAGGCTGGCCATCAGGGCCAGCAGCACTCCCAGCTGCGCCGAGCACGGTACCGCCAGCGCCAGCAACATCGTTGCGATTAGCCGTTCCTTGCGCGTCTCGAGGATGCGGGTGGTCATCGTCGCCATCGTGTCGCAGCCCAGACCCAGGATCATGGGCAGCACGGCCTTGCCGTTGAGTCCTATGAAGCGGAAGACCCGATGCACCATGATGGCCATCCGGGCAAAGTAGCCGGAATCCTCCAGCACACTGAACACCAGGAAGAAGAACGTCACGATAGGCAGCACGATGGCGAAGGCGTAGCTCAGAGCCATGGTGATGGCGCCGTATTCGCCTACCAGGAAGTCGTGGCCAAACCTCAGGACACGCCGCAGGGCACCGAGATCCGCACCGGGTTCGAGCGCATAGGACGGCGAGATCGCCTCGGTTTCCAGCGTGCCCACAGTCACTTCATGAACAGGAGTGACGGGAACGCCAAGGGAAACCGACAGCGACTCGGTCTGGTGCACGTGAGAAAACGGCAAGACGGCGTCCACTGTGCGGATGGCGAGGGGGTTGAGCCGCTGCTGAAAGACACCCACCTCCAGGAGGTCCACCATCGTCCCCGCGCCCAACAGACCGACGAACCAAAACACGACGAATAGGACGCCTGCCAGAACGAACGGGCCCTTCACCGGGTGCATCGCCCAGAATCCGAAGCGAACACCGGCGGGCGGATGAGCCGGCTGAACCACGGAATAGGTGTCCGCGAGAATGGCGTTCACCCACTCCAGCCGCAGCCGGTTCAGCTCGTAGTCGTCGCCGACGGCCGTCTCGAGCGCCGGGGCAACTTTCGGAGGACGCGCACCGGGTAGGGCGTCAATCAGCGCCTGGGTACCGACGTTGCGGGGTGCGATGGTTGTCACCACTGGCACGCCCAGGATCTCACTCAGCCCATCTGTATCGATCTTGCCGCCGCGCTCCTGTAACTCATCGAACATGTTGAGCACCAGCACCGTGGGTCGCCGCAGTTCGGCCAATTGCATCGTCAGCAGCAATGCCCGCCGCAGATTCTTGGCGTCGGCCACCTGCACGACGGTGGCATCACCGTGCTCATCGAGCAGCTTGCGGGTGACCCGGGCATCATCACTCCGGGGAGTCAGATCGTTGATGCCAGGGGTATCAATGAGCTCCATCTGCCGCCCGTCGAAGCTGGCCTGCGCCCGGACAATCTCGACGGTGGTGCCGGGGTAGTTCGACACCGTGACGTAGCGTTTCGTCAGGTTCTTGAACAGCACGCTCTTGCCCACATTGGGGTTGCCCACGAGGACAGCGGTCTCACGCACTCCCTTGCTGGAGCTCGCAGGGGGAGCGTCGGTGAGACCGCCATGGGCGGTGCTCGGCGCCGAAACGCGAATGCGTGCCAAGGTATCAATCAGGCCAGTGCGTCCACGAAAAACCTAATTCGACTGATTGTTAATCAGTAGCTCCATGGTCGACTTTCTCGCTTGAAGGCCGTATTAAAGAATGTTTAGGCAACCCGAGCCACGAGTCGACCACCGGTGGGAGCGTAGCCGAACTGACGTCGATATGTTGGGGCAGTACCCGAGGTATCCGGTGTTGAAACGCCAGCTCGGCCGCCTGTCGGCGGGCGCGTGCTGAAGCACTTGGATCGATTTACCGAGGCGACGTTTCACGCCAAGCGGACGGCGGAGGAAGGGTTGGACCTGGGTTCGGCTGAAATGCTGGAGTCCGTTTGACGATGCGCGATTCTCCAGCCCCAACCGAGGCCGCCAGCGCCCTGCTGCTGACCGGCCTCCCAGGAGTCGGGAAGACCACCGTCATCCAGGAGGTGGCTCGCCTGATGCCGGCGGCGACCGTCCGCGGCTTCTACACCCAGGAAATCCGCCAAGGCGGCGTCCGCCGAGGATTCCAACTCATCCCGTTCGACGGCGAGATCCGCACGTTGGCCCATGTGAACCACGCTTCCGAGTTCCGGGTGGGCAAGTACCGGGTGGACGTGGCCATGCTGGAACAGTTCGCGGGGTCGCTCCTGCGGCCCGATCCCGCGGCGACGGTCTATCTCATCGATGAGATCGGGAAGATGGAATGTTTCTCGCAACAATTCGTGACGGCCGTACGCCGTCTGCTCGATGCACATGTCCCGGTCGTGGCAGCCGTGGCGAGCCGGGGTGGCGGGTTCATTGCCGAAGTGAAGCGGCGACCTGATGTCGTCACCTGGGAGGTCACACGGTCCAACCGCGACGAACTCCCGGCACGGGCGGTCGAATGGGTGCGGGAGCGTGGAGCCATGGATGAGCGCGAATGAACGGTGTTTGATTGCAGCCCGTAGCGTATTGACCGACGAGCGAACGCGGATCAGCCTTGGTGAAACCGTAGGGGCGTAGCATGCCAAGCCCCTACAACTCAACCACACACCGATCCGCGATCAGATGTTCCTCGGCGGCAGTGTGATCCGCGTTTAGAGACTGATCCGCGGCCGTGAGAGGCCGTCGGTCGCCAATCGCGTTCTATCGCTCCTCTTGGCTCAGCGACCTGCCGCGAAGCCGTACCGCACGGCCTGCTGCGCTCGTACCGCCCGACGGCTAGAATTCGTACCGCAAGCGTAGACCACGCCGTCCAACGGCACGTCTCGAAGAGGGGGGGAGATGATCGCTACAGCCAAGTCCCTTCGCAGGGCGCTCCTGCTGAGTGCCGCGATCCCGATGGCCACAGCACCGATCCTGCTGGGTCAGGATTCCCGACAGCGCCAGCAGTACGCCCGAGAGCACTACACCAAGCGGGAGTACCGGATTCCCATGCGCGACGGCGCGCGGCTGTTCACGGCCGTGTACACGCCGAAGGACACATCCCGGACCTATCCGATCCTGATCCGGCGAACGCCGTACACCGTGAGTCCATATGGCGAGGAGCGGTACCCTAGTGGACTGGGACCCGCTGGAGCGTACGCTCCCGAGGGATACATCTTCGTCTACCAGGACGTGCGCGGGACCTTCATGTCGGAGGGGCAGTTCAGGAACATGACGCCGCACGTTGCGAACAAGCGGAGCGACCGGGACGTCGACGAGAGCTCGGACGCGTACGACACCATCGAATGGCTGCTCGAGAACATCCCGAACCACAACGGGCGAGTGGGCATGTGGGGGATCTCATACCCGGGCTTCTACGCCGCGGCCAGCATGATCGACGCTCACCCGGCACTCAAGGCAGTCTCCCCCCAGGCACCCATCGCCGACTGGTGGTACGACGACTTCCACCACCACGGCGCCTTCTTCCTGCCCCACGCGTTCAACTTCCTCGCGATCTTCGGCCAGGAGCGGCCGGGCCTCACGACGCAGTGGGGACAGGGTGCCGATTGGGGTCGCCGGTACCCGCATGGTACACCTGACGGTTACCGCTTCTTCCTCGACCTCGGGCCGCTGCGGAACATCAACGAGCGCCACTATAAAGGACAGGTCGCGTTCTGGGACTCCATCGTCGCACACCCCAACTACGACGAGTTCTGGCAGTCACGGAACATCGTGCCGCATCTCCGAAACGTTGCACCTGCCGTCATGACGGTGGGTGGCTGGTTCGACGCTGAGGACCTGTACGGGCCACTCAACATCTACCGGAGCATCGAGGAGAAGAATCCCGGGGTCTTCAACATCATCGTGATGGGCCCCTGGGTGCACGGCGGCTGGAACCGAGGCAACGGCGAAAGCATCGGTGACGCCCGCTTCGGCTCTGAGACGTCGGTGTTCTACCGCGACAGCATCCAACTGCCGTTCTTTGACTACTTCCTCAAGGACAAGGGTGAGCTGGAGCTGCCCGAGGCGTACGTGTTCGAGACCGGCGCCAATCGCTGGCGCACCTTCGACCAGTGGCCTCCCGCGGGCCTCGAGCCCCGGAGCCTCTACTTCCAGGATGGCGGCCGCCTGTCGACTGCTGCCCCGGCCACGGGCCAGGAGACCTGGGACGAGTACGTCAGCGATCCAGCCAGGCCCGTTCCGTACACGGCGGACATCGCCATCGGCATGACCCGGGAGTACATGGTGGACGATCAGCGGTTCGCCGCACGGCGGCCCGACGTCCTGGTGTATCGGACGGACGTTCTGGAGCAGGACGTCACCCTCGCGGGACCGGTCATCGCCGACCTCTGGGTGTCGACGTCCGGCAGCGCGTCGGATTGGATTGTGAAGCTCATCGACGTGTTCCCGCCCGACGCCAGGAACCACGATGGCCTGCGTCGGGGGACGCAGATGGGTGGCTATCAGATGATGGTGCGCAGCGAGGTCATCCGCGGCCGGTTCCGCAACAGCCATGAGCGCCCGGAGCCCTTCGTGCCGAATCAACCGACGAAGGTGATTCTCCCACTCCAGGACGTGCTCCACACGTTCCAGCAGGGCCACCAGATCATGGTTCAGATCCAGAGCACCTGGTTCCCCCTGGTAGACCGAAACCCACACCGCTACGTGGAGAACATCTACCGGGACGCCACCGAACACGAATTCATCAAGGCGACACAGCGGGTGTACCGCTCACGGGAGCATGCGTCGCTGATCCAGGTAGAGGTGCTGACGTCGAAGTGAGTGGACTGTGGTCTGTGGTTTGTGGTCAGGGTTCGCTGATTCCTGGGGGAGCGACAGGGGACGGCTGAGGGCCGAACGCTGATGGCTTGGATCGTGTTTGTCACGGGCTCTACTCAGGCCCTAGCCGAAGTCCTCGATAGGGCGTATTCTTGTAGCCTCTGAGGCAAGCTGGAGCCACGTCCCCTGACGGATCAGCCGGACCAACTCAAGACCGCCCTCGCCGACAGCTACGCCATTGAGCGTGAGCTGGGTGCTGGTGGTATGGCCACCGTGTACCTGGCACGGGACCT
>WVYX01000092.1:80904-115490 GCA_011772755.1 Gemmatimonadales bacterium | reverse complement strand
CGGCAGTCTCCGGCAGTAACTCAGAGTGCCCGTAGAGGCCGGGGGTTCCCGCCCCAAGAAACCGTCCCAGTGCAGCGGTCGCTCTCTGGAGAGTGCAGCGGCTCTGACACGAGACCGGAGTCGTCAGGTCAGCCTGAGGCCGTTGCGCTTGGCAGCACGTTGCGCGTACTCTGCTGATAGACTCGGCATGCAGGGTGCCCTGTGTCGCAAGACGTGCTCGTCCTTCTAGGTACTGCAGCTGCTGTTGCCGCTGCACACACGCTCCTTGGACCGGACCACTACCTGCCGTTTGTGGCGCTATCCAAGGCGCGGCACTGGTCGCTCCGCAGGACCCTCTGGATCACAGCTCTCTGCGGACTGGGTCATGTAGGGAGCTCGGTCGCCCTGGGACTGGTGGGCATTGCCGCGGGGATCACGCTAAGGCATCTAGAGCTAATTGAATCTCAGCGCGGAGTGATCGCGGCGTGGCTGCTGATGGCTTTCGGCACCGCCTATGGTACCTGGGGGGTCATCAAGGCGTCGCGGGCAAAGCGCCATGCGCATGCCCATGTCCACTCGAACGGCATCGTGCACGTCCATGTCCATGCGCACCACACTGACCATGTGCATCCGCATGATGTCAATGGCCGAAGCGTCACGCCGTGGGTGCTGTTCACGATCTTCGTTTTTGGCCCGTGTGAGCCGCTGATACCGCTTCTGATGTACCCCGCCGTGGCGCTGAGCCCCTGGGTGGTCGTCGTGGTGGTTGCAGTATTTGGACTGGTGACCATTGCAACAATGACTGGTGTCGTGTTCCTGTCGTCTCTTGGTCTGGGCTTCATCTCGCCAGAGCGTCTTGGGCGGTTCGGTCACTCACTGGCCGGGGCGACGATCTTCCTCTGCGGGATGGGGATCCGTCTAGGACTCTGACGAATGTCCAGCAACACCATTTGACAGGAGAGAAGGCGCCCTGCTGGCGGGCAAGCCGCGCTCAGCGCTGCTATACGCACCAGATGGCCTCTGGAGCTACGATCTGCCGAGCGCCGCATGAGTCTTGCGCGAGTGGCCAGGGACGGAATTGAACCGCCGACACGCGGATTTTCAGTCCGCTGCTCTACCAACTGAGCTACCTGGCCCAGCAGCGGGAAAAATATACTGCTACCGGGTGAGCGACAGCCCCTTGCCGCCCAGCCGCCACCCAACCCCAGCGGCAGCTGTGGCAGCAGGTAATCCTCCAGGTCTCTGCCGTGCCTGCCGCTCCTGCCGCTCCCTAAAGCCCTATGCCACCCTCCCCTGCCCCTCCTCCTCCCTCCCCCGACCCATACCGCTCCAACTCTGGCGCGTCCGGATACCGCTGCCGCACCAACTCGATCACCGCCCGGGCTTTCGCCGGATCCTTCTTGACCGTGCGGTAGATCTCCTCAAGCCGGATCGCCGAGATGATATCCACGTGCTGGGACCCGCCGCGCCTTAGGTGACTCTCCAGCAGCCGAATCGTGTCGTCGAGACTGAGTCGCCTCTGCGTCCGGGGAGCACCGATCCCGCCACCCATGAGGCTCTGGGTGATCCAATCTCCGATGGGGAGAAACACGTGCTCCAGCAGGAGATCCCACACGAACCAGACTGTCCCGAACACGGCGGCCGCCACGTACAAGCCGGGTGCGTCCCGCACGGCGACCGCGGCAACCAGGAAGGCGATCGTCGCCGTGCCGAAAACGAGTCGGACGACACGTCCGACGCTGACGGGCGGTGGTACCGGCCTCACATGGACCCCACTGACTGCGACACAGGTGGATTACGACGACCGAGCAATGGTTATGGGTGCCGCTGCCACCCCGCAAGTACGCACGCCACGCCTGCAGCACTCGCGTTCCGTTCGTGAACACGAGTAAGATTCTAGTGATGACTGAAACGGTGCTCGATGGCACCAGGGCGTCATCACGCGCCCCCAACGGGGACGCGTAGCAGGCGGTTACCTTTAGCGGCTCCTGGGAGACGCGATGGCCTCGAAACCGGGACATCAGCTCGTCAGATACCTGTTTCTCAAGCTCCGGCCGGAATGGCGGCAGCTGGACCTGGCGGAGCAGGAGGCGCACAAGGAAGAATTCGGCCTCACCCTCAAGTCGTTCCACGGCAAGTTGCTGCTCCGCACGTACAGCCTGGCCGGCACCCGGGGCGACTGCGACATGATGCTGTGGCAGGTGGCCGAGGACCTGGAGACGCTCCAGGCGGTGGAAACGGTGGTGTTCTCGACCAGCCTCGGCGGGTACCTGGAGACTCCTTACAGCTACATCGGCATGATGAAGCAGTCCGCGTACGAGTTCCCTAAGGTTCGCGGCCAGGAGGGCCAGACCACCATCGCACCGTCGGACTCCCGCTACCTGTTCGTGTACCCGTTCGTGAAGAAGCGTGACTGGTACGCGCTGCCCTTAGAGCAGCGCCAGGCGGCGATGAACGACCACGTCCGCATCGGTCGCAGATACCCGTCGGTCCGCATCAACACCGTCCACTCATTCGGGTTGGATGACCAGGAGTTCATGGTGGCGTTCGAGGCCGACGACCCGGGTGACTTCGTGGACTTGGTAATGGAGCTGAGGGAGAGTGAAGCGTCGGCGTACACCGAGCGGGACGTACCGGTGTTCACCTGCATCCAGATGTCCATCTGGGAGATGCTCGACACGTTGGGTGGCGCGTCGCTTGCCGAGCGCGCCGAGGCGGTGGAACCCGACGCCGACGGGTTCGTCCCGGTCGCCGAACTCGATGAGCTGCCGTCGGGCACCAGTAGGCGGGTGTACCTCGGAACCGAGGCGGTCGCCGTGTTCAATATCGACGGCAAGTACTTCGCCGTGAGCGACCGCTGCACCCACGGGCGGGGATCCCTGAGCGAGGGCAAGGTGGACCGGAAGCGGTGCATCCTCGAGTGCCCATGGCATGGCGGTTGGTTCGATCTCGCCACCGGCATTCCCGCCGGGGGCCCACCGGTGGTCCCGATCCGAACCTTCCGGATCAAGGTGGAAGGACAGCGCATTCTTGTCGGGTAACATCCCGCGCCGGGCCTCCCGCCGAGAATCCGGCAGCAGCACGCCCGTCTGGTTCATGCTCCAGGCGGGCCGCTATCTGCCAGAGTACCGAGAGATCCGGAACACAAGGTGACGCCCTATTCGAGCGACGGCTCTGGCCAACTGCGTCCAGGCACGTCTCTCGTCACCAGTCACCGGGCTGGCTCGACAGCGAGTTGGCCGGCACCTGGAAACGCAAGATCGCAAGCGCAACGCAGTTGGCACGGTTGTGCTCGCCGTGCCGCCAGGCTGCCGGTGCTGCGCTACTCCCTCCCGTGGCTGGTGAGTTCGGCCGGACACCCAGCTCGGTCGAAGCAATGTCCAGTGTCACAAACACCCTTGCGTACCTGCGTTCCAAGATGGCACACCCCTGTATGCCAGCGGCCTCGCGGTGACCGGCAGGCTCCGAGAGGAGGGGGGACTCAGGACGCGCGGCTTTGACTCTTCCAAGTTCGGAGGCGGGGTACCCAAAGGAGTGGGTGCAGCCTGGCTCTCAACTCGGGGCGCACAGCGGCCCAGCGGCTCCTCGCATCACCGTGAATCCCCCTTCCGTGGGCACCGTACCGGTGCGAACATTGGTGCGTCGTGGCGTTGGGTACTGCTGCTGCACCGGATGACGAGGCGGGAATGAAAGAATACCAGGCAGTGATAGTCCGATTGCAGGAGAGGTCTCGGGAGGACGAAGAGACCCTCACGGACCTGCTGAACGAGCGTTCCCGGATGGGCTGGGACTACCACTCCTCGCAGCAGCTCGGCAGCGGCAAGGTGCTGATGGTGTTCTGCCGGCAGGCCTGACGACCGCCCAACCCTACCTTTCGACCTCGGGCGCCAGCACTCTGACGCCCGAGCGCCACACCTACCGCCTCGCAACCTTTGGGGGGGCGCGACCTTCGGCGCTTTCCACCGATCTATCACTGGAGGGACGACTCGATGCCCGACGTTTCCACGGCCCGCCTCAGATCCCGACGCGCGTACGACGGGCGGCTGGTGAAGGTCGATGTCGACACCATCCGTACCTCGAAAGGGGAGTTCGACCTGGAAATCGTGCGGCACCCCGGGGCGGCAGCAGTGGTGCCGTTCCTTTCGGAGCCAGACAGCGACGATCCCGTGATCCTGCTCTTGAGGCAGTACCGCTACGCTACAGGGGGGACGATCTGGGAAGTTCCGGCGGGGGTGCTCGAGCCCGGGGAGCTGCCCGAGGCGTGCGCCCGGCGAGAACTGTTCGAAGAAACAGGAGCGGAGGCCGCCAACATCGAGCACCTCACCACGGTCTTCACGACCCCGGGGTTTACCGACGAGCGGATCCATCTCTTCCTGGCTACCGGGATCACCGTCGGGGAACCCGCGCATGAGGGTGACGAGTTCATCAAAGTAGAAGCGCGTCCTCTGAGAAGTGTCCTGGAGATGATTCGGGACGGCGAGATCGTCGATGCGAAGTCGATCGTGGCGCTGCTGTATGTCGCCGGGTATCGGCTCAACCTGTAGGGGACTCCATGAGTGTGGGACAGTGTCTCCCGCTGAGGACAGACGGCCAGCGAGTCCAAGATCTGGGGACCGGCCGTGAATGCATCATAAGGTATTGCCGTACAACCAGTTACGGCAGTAAGCGGAGCGGAGAGCTGCGGAGGGGTACGATTTGTGCAATAATGGAAAGCGGAAGGAGGATGCGCTAGCGAACCGTTTTCGTCCGAATGAGGGCGAGTGCGTCGCTTTGGCGTGCCGCCCGGGAGCTATCAAAATGAGCGCCACCACCAAAACCCACCCCCGGGTGCGGGTCGCGTCTGTCCCGGCGCCGGAGCGCCCCGAGCTACAGGAGCTCGGCGACTCCCGCGTGGTGCAGGCGTATCTGGCCGGCATGAGGCGGGCCTTCGACGAGCTGGTCGACCGATACCAGAAGCGGTTGCTCAACTTCATCTACCGGACGATCGGCGATCGGGAGCGTGCGGAGGATCTCGTGCAAGAGGTCTTCATCCGCGTGCACCGCCACCTCCACAGGTTCGACCAGAGTAAGAAGTTCTCGACCTGGATCTATACCATCGCGTCGAACCTGGCGAAGAACGAGCTGCGCAACCGCAGTCGCAGCCCGCTGGTCCTGTTCCAGACGATCAAGAAGAACTGGGAGGCAGACCACCGGCCACTCCAGTTCGAGGACCGGCACCATCGACCGGAAGACCTGTACCGCAAGCGTCATCTGCGCGATCTGGTGGAGTGGGCAGTAGCACAGCTGCCAGAGCATCATCGAGTCGTGTTCGTGCTGCGGGAGCTGGAAGGGAAGACCTACGAGGAGATCGCGGAGATCACCGACTGCAACCTGGGCACGGTCAAGAGCCGCCTGAACCGGGCACGGAACCGGTTCGCCCAGATCATCGGGCCGCTGCTGGACTAACCCCTCAGCATCCACACCACCTCGGGAAGCGGGAAGGGGAGAGCGACCCCCCTTCCCGCTCCTCGCTCCCCGCTCCTCAGGGGAACATCTCACGCTGCCGGCGGTAACATCGCATGGTTGCTCCAAGACTCCCATGCGTTGCTCCGAATTCCTCGAACGCTACTCGGACTACCGCGATCGGTTGATTAGCGATCCTCACCTGCGGCGGAGGTTGAGCCAGCACCTGTCGGGCTGCTCCCGCTGCATGCGCTACCACGCGCGAGTGTCCCGTGGCGTCACCGCCTTCAAGTCGCTGAGCGACCTGGAGCCGTCGCCGGTGTTCCGCCGCGAGTTGGCACGGCGGCTAGCGACACCCACTCTGGTGGTCGATGAGCCGGTGGTGCCGGCGTCGGCGAGTATCATGGTCACGCTGATGCTGCTGGCGGCGGCGGCACTTTTCATATGGGAAGCCTTCACTCGTCTGTCCACCGACCAAGCCGATGCGTCTGCCACACCCAGCCGCCCTCTCCCCGTTGCCGTAGCGAATCCCAGCGTGCCTTTCGTGAGCTTTGCCGATCTCACCGTCCCGGCATTCGGCGGGCAGTTGCATACGCCGGGCGCTGAGGAGGAGCCGTTCGGTACCTACACGATCGCCGCGCCCTAACCACCGGACAGCCTTTCTAAGCCACCTCCGCCTCGATAACTTGGGCCATGTATGGCGGCGTCTCTCTCGTTCGACTCCGCGTATAAGCAGATCCGACGCGGGGACCTCGCCCCTGTCTACTACTTGACCGGCGACGAGGATGTGCTCAAAGACGAACTCGTCGCGTTGCTCGCCGACCGTGTGGTCGAGCCCACCAGCCGAGACTTCAACTTCGACGTCCGCTCGGCGAGCGATCTCGACGGGGAGAGCCTCCACGCGCTAATCGAAACCCCGCCGCTGCTCGTTGACCGACGGCTCGTGGTCATCAAGAGCCTCGAGCAGTGGCGCAAGAATGCCAAAGTCTGGCAGGTGCTCGAGCGCTACGTCAGCAACCCATCGCCCACCACGGTGCTGGTCCTCATCCGTGGTGCCGGCGAGAAGCCCGACCCGAAACTGACCCGCGACACGCTGCACGTCACCGTGGATCGACTGAATCCCCAGCGAATTGGCCGGTGGGTGAAGCTGCGCGCCGAGCGGGCCGGCCTTGCCGTCACGCCCGAGGCCATCGACCATCTTGTGGAGGCATCGGCTGGGGACCTGTCGCACCTGGCCAGGGAGATCGAGAAGCTGGCAGCTGCGGCCCCCGACGACGGTCCCTTGGGACTGCAAGACGTTGCGCAGTTGGTCGGCATCCGCCGTGGAGAGACACCCCACGACTGGATTGCCGCGGTGCTCGCCCAGGACTCATCCCGGGCGGCTGAGATGCTCGGGCACGTCCTCGACGGCTCCGGCATTACGGGCGTGCGGCTGGTGGGCATGCTGGGTACTGCTCTAGTGGGCGTCCGGCTCGCCCGGGCCCTGCTCGACGAGGACCTCCCACCTGGCCGCACCGTGCGCAGGACCTTCGAGCACATCCGGCGAGCCCGACCTCCGGGGCTCCGCAGCTGGCGGACGGAGGCAGAGGGGTGGACGGCAGCCGCGCGGAACTGGACTGCGGCGGAGCTCGACGCGGCCATACGGGCCACGTTTGAGGCCGACTTGGCACTCAAGTCCACGACCATTAGTGATGAGGCAGGGATCCTTACAGACCTGGTGTTCAAGATGGGCGCACGAAGGGCGGCCGCATGAGGCCACTGTCGCTCCTTGCCATCCTGGCTTGCCTGGCCGCGCCGGCGGCTGCGCAGCAGGACACGACGCTGAGCGTGGCGGTCCGGTTGGCCACCGAAGGGCAGGGAGACTCCGCCCGAGCGCTGGTACGCCAGCGGCTGGCGTCGCTGTCTCCCACTGACTCACTCTATCCTGAAATCCTCTACGCCGCGGGGGTCGTGGCGGCGGATGTGGACAGCGCGATAACCTACTTCCGCCGTGTCGGCATCGAGCACGCCCGTTCGGCATGGGCTGATCACGCACTACTGCGACTTGCTCAGCTGGCATTTGCATCTGGCGACTACGCTTCGGCGCATCGCTCCGCAAATCGCATTCTGACGGACTACCCCCTCACCGAGGTCCTGGCCGAAGCCAGCTTCTGGGCCGGCCGCGCACAGCTGGAGCTGGGGCAGGCACAAGACGGGTGTCGCCTGCTCACCCAGGCCGAGGCAGCGGCCGGGACGGACGTGGAGCTTGCCAACCGGGCGCAGTACCACCTGCAACGCTGCGCAGGCGTGTTCGCCCTGAGGGACTCGGTGCCCGGCGACACCGTCGCGGCGGCGGAACGGGACACGCAACCGGAAACACCAACCGTGTTCGCGGCGCAGCTGGCGGCGGTGCAGAGCGCCGCAGCCGCCGACGAACTCATGCGCGCGCTCCATGCGGCGGGCTACCAGCCCCACGTCGTGCGGGAAGATGGGTACCTGAAGATCCGGGTTGGCCGCTTCGCGGATCGGCCAACTGCCCAGCGACTCGTTGCGGAACTGAGACGGAGATTCGGGGGCAGCCCCTTCGTGGTGGAGGAGCGGTGAGCCGGCGTCGGGGATCGCAGGCCGCGGCTGAAACTCCCCTGATGCAACAGTACCGTCAAATCAAAGCACGCCACACCGACGCGATCCTGTTTTTCCGCATGGGCGACTTCTACGAGATGTTCAACGAGGACGCGAAGCTGGCGGCGCGGGAACTCGGGCTCACCCTCACGAGCCGCAACAGCGGGGGCGCAGCGAACGTCCCGCTGGCAGGCGTTCCGGTCAAGGCTGCCGGCGAATACCTGCGGCGACTGGTGGAGCGGGGATATCGGGTGGCCATCTGCGAGCAGGTGGAGGATCCCAAGCAGGCCAAGGGCGTGGTGCGCCGCGAGGTCGTCGAGACCGTGAGCCCCGGGGCCATCGTCGCTCAGGAATGGCTCGACGGGGCCCGCAACAACTTCATGGTCGCCATCCTTCCGGGGGACCCCACGGGGTTGGCCGCGCTGGATCTCTCCACCGGGGAGTTCGTTCTCGAAACCGTCGACGCCATGGACCTCCCTGCCGCGCTGGCGCGGTACGATCCCCGGGAGATAGTGGTGCCGCAGGACGAAGACGTGCCGCTTGCGACGTCGGACATCATGGCTACCAGCCGCGAGCCATGGGAGTTCGACCCGGAGGGGGCCGCCGAGGACCTTGCTCACCGTTTCGGACTGCACCAGCTCGACGGTCTCGGGATCACCCGGGCCGACCGACCGGCACTGGGTGCGGCAGGCGCGCTGCTTCGCTACGCCAGCGACCTCCAGCCCGGCGGGATGCCGCAGCTCGCCCATCCTACCGTGCGGCGGGCGGGCGCCACCATGCCCCTGGACGAAATGACTCGTCGCAATCTCGAGCTGGTGGAGCCGCTGCGAGCGGGCGACCGCAGTGTGACCCTGCTCGAAGTCCTCGATCGCACGGTGACCCCGATGGGAGGCCGGCTCCTCCGACAGTGGTTGCTGGCTCCCCTCCGCACCGCAGAGCCGATCCGCGCCCGACACGACGCAGTCGAGGTTCTGGTCCAGGACGGGCGCGGCCGTGAGCGGCTGCGTGACGCGTTGGATGGCGTTCGTGACATCGAGCGGCTGGCGGGCCGAGCGGCGGCGCATCGAGCGACACCCCGGGACCTGGGCGCGCTACGGGACTCCCTCGGACGTCTACCCGATCTCAAGAGCGCCCTGGATGGGTTGGCCGCCCGGGAGGCCAGCGGCGAACTCGAGCGGTTCGCCGACTGCTTCGACCTCCTCACGGATCTCACCGAGCAGCTATCTCGCATGCTGGTGGATCGCCCGCCGGCCACCCTGGGAGACGCGGATACGATCCGCCCTGGAGCCGATCCCAACCTCGACGAGGCCCGCGACCTGCGGGACGGCGGGAAGCGCTACATCGCCGCGCTCCAGGCGCGGGAGCGGGATCGCACCGGCATTCCCTCGCTCAAGGTGGGGTACAACAAAGTCTTCGGCTACTACATCGAGATCACGAAGACGCACAAGCACGCCGCACCGAGCGATTACGAACGCCGGCAGACCCTGACCAACGCCGAACGGTACGCCACCCCGGAACTGAAAGACTACGAGGCGCGGGTCCTCGGCGCGGAGGAGCGCACACTCCAGCGTGAACGGGAGCTGGTGTCCGACCTATGCGACGCTGCCAACCAAAGGCTGCCCCGGCTGCAGGCGGCGGCCCGCACCGTGGCACGGCTCGACGTGTTCGCCGCGCTGGCCGAAACGGCGGTGCGCGAGCGCTACGTGCGGCCGACAATGGGCGAGGAGTACGAGCTGAGCCTCCGGGGGTCGCGGCATCCCATCGTCGAGCGAATGCTCCCGCCGGGCAAGTTCATCCCCAACGACATCCGCCTCGATGAGGCCGCCAGAGTGATGCTGCTCACGGGGCCCAACATGGCAGGCAAGTCCACCGTGCTGCGGCAGACGGGCCTAGCCGTCATCCTGGCGCAGATGGGGTCGTTCGTGCCGGCGGACTCCGCGTCCATCGGCGTGGTCGATCGAGTGTTTACCCGGGTAGGTGCGAGCGACAGCTTGGGACGCGGGCAGTCGACATTCATGGTCGAGATGAGCGAGACGAGCGCCATTCTCCACGGTGCGACCGCCCGCAGTCTCATCCTGCTCGATGAGATCGGGCGCGGGACCGCGACCTACGATGGCGTGGCGATTGCGTGGGCGGTGACCGAACATCTCCACGAACGGGTTGGCTGCAAGACGATCTTCGCCACCCACTACCACGAGCTCACGCAGCTCACCGAGGAGCTCGCGCACGCTCGGAACTACAACGTGGCCGTCCGTGAATCCGGTGACGACGTCGTGTTCCTGCACCGGCTGGAGCCCGGCGGTTCGGATCGGTCCTACGGTATCCACGTTGGGCGTCTCGCGGGGTTACCCCGGACCGTAGTGCAACGCGCGTGGGAGATTCTGGCGCTCTTGGAGTCGGGCCACCATGTGGCGGGCGCGGTGCCGCCGCCGCTGCCAGACGCGCAGCAGCTCACCCTGTTTGCGCCGGGCGAGCACCCGATTCTCAAGGAGCTCCTGGCCCTGGACCCCGACGCGATGACACCGCTCGAGGCGCTCTCTCGGCTTGCCGAGCTGAAGCGCCGCGCCGAGGATCAGTGAGGCGAGGTCCCTGGAGCGGCATCATGTTGCTGGCGCTGGCGTGCGGCACCGAGCAATCCGGGTCCACACCCGATGCGTCGAGGCAGCCCACCCAGGGCTTTGAGCCGCCGGTGGCCGTCAACGCGGAATCGCCCATCGCGTACCCACCCGAGTTGTACGAGGAAGGGGTGGAGGGAACAGTCGTCCTTCGCCTGTTCGTTGATGAGACAGGAGCGGTCGTGCCTGAATCCACCCGCATCGCTGAAGGCAGTGGGTATCTGGAGTTGGACTCTGCCGCTCTCGCGGGAGTAGCAGCGATGCACTTCGCGCCGGCGTGGCGGGACGGGGCACCCGTCGCCACCTTGTTCCTCCAGCCGGTGCATTTCCGCCATCCGGACAGCCTGCCGTCGGGAGGCTGATCGTGACCGAGCGCAATCGACGTCCCTATAACGACGTTCTTGAGACGATTGGCTGGACACCCCTCATCCGTCTCAACCGGGTTACGGCCGGGATCCGGACGCCAGTCTACGGCAAGGCCGAGTTCTTCAATCCCGGCGGTTCGGTCAAGGACCGCATCGGCATCGCCATCATCGAGGACGCCGAGCGCCGCGGCGAGCTCAAGCCGGGCGGCGTCATCGTGGAAGGCACGTCCGGCAACACGGGTGTGGCGTTGGCGCTGGCAGCCGCGCTCAAGGGCTACCGGTGCATCTTCACCATGCCCGACAAGATGTCGCAGGAGAAGGTGCGGCTCCTGAAGGCTTTCGGCGCGGAGGTGATCATCACGCCCACCGCTGTGCCACCCGACCATCCGGACAACTACGTGATGAAGGCCAAGGCCATCGTGCGGGATACGCCGCACGCGGTTCTGGCCAACCAGTTCTACAACCAGGTGAATCCCGAGGCACACTACAACACCACGGGCCCCGAGCTGTGGACCCAGACTGAGGGGAAGATCACGCACCTGGTCGGAGGCGCCGGGACCGGGGGCACCGTGAGCGGCGCGGGACGGTTTCTCAAGGAACAGAACCCCAACGTCCGCGTCATCGTGGGCGAACCCCAAGGCTCCGTCTATGCCGAGTATGCTCGGACGAAGACACTCGCCGAGGGACACCCCTACAAGGTCGAAGGCATCGGCGGAGACAAGATCCCTTCGGCCCTGCATTACGAATACATCGACGAATTCCGCACCATCAGCGACAAGGACGCTTTCCAGATGGCGCGGCGCATTACCCGTGAGGAAGGGCTCTTCGTCGGCGGCTCGACGGGTCTGATCGTGGCCGCCGCCCTCCAAGTAGCGCGGGAAATAGACGACCCCAAAGCCTGTGTCGTCGCCATTCTGTGCGACACCGGTGAGCGGTACCTCTCGAAGCTGTTCAACGACGAATGGATGCGGGAAAACCAGATGATCGAGGCGGAGCGGGTGACGGCCTCCGGCCTCCTCGCCTGCAAGACGGACACTGCACCCGAGCTGGTCACGGTGGCTCCGTCCCAGACCGTGCGGCAGGCCCTCAACCTGATGGAAACCTACGACATCTCCCAGTTGCCCATCGTGGAAGGCGGACAATGCGTGGGTTCGCTGAACGAGGGAACCCTCATGGCGCAGGCAATCGCCCATCCCGCCGTGCTGGACCAGCCCGTGCGGGAGATCATGGAAGCACCGTATCCGGTGGTGGATGGGGAGCTGGCCCTGGAACGCTTCTCAGAGCTGCTGTCCCGCGAGACACCGGCCGTGCTGGTGCGTCATAACGGTGAACTCGCCGGGATCGTTACGCGCTACGACGTGCTGCACTACATGGCGGGAATTCGATGAGCAACTAGCAATTAGCAGTCTGCCACTAGCAGTTCGTTGGGCCCAGTGTCTTGCACGAATTGCGAATTGCAGACTGCTAACCGCTCCTTGCAGACTCCAGCTTATTTGAGATGCCCTACTACCTCCTTTCCGCCGAGACTACGTTCTCCGCCGCGCATGTCCTGCCCGGCGTGGAGCGGTGTGATCGGCTGCACGGCCACAACTGGCGCGTGCGGCTCACCGTCAGGGTAGAGGAGGCACGGCTCACCGAGGGTGGCATGGGTGTCGATTTTCGTGTAATCGAGGATGTGACGAGGACAGCCGTGGCAGACTTCGACCACGGCTACCTCAACGAGCTCGAGCCGTTTCGAGAACAGCCGCCCACGGCGGAGCGCATCGCACAGGTGGTCAGTGTCCGTGCCGCTGACCGGCTCGCCGAAGCGGCCCCGCGTGTGAGAGTGGAACAGGTGGAGGTGTGGGAGGTGCCCCACTACCGCGTGGTGTATAGGCCAGGATGATGCGAGTCACGGTTCTCACCGGCGGATCCACTCCCGAGCGGGACGTCGCCCTCGCGGGCGCGGCTCAGGTCGTGGCCGCGCTGCGCGCCCGAGAGCACGACGTGACCGTAGTGGACACGGTGGATGGCACGCTCTCGCCGCAGCAGGAAACGGAGCGGCTGGTCTCCGCAGTCGGCAAGGCGCCCCCCAAGCACGAGGAGCTCGCCCTGTTAGCCGAGCGGGAACGGAGCCTCGATCTGCGGAGCGTGCCAGCATTGCGCGACACCGACGTGATCTTCCCGGTGCTGCACGGACGGCAGGGAGAAGGTGGCGAGATCCAGACGCTGCTAGAGAGTGCTGGGCTGCCGTATGCCGGAAGCGGGCCGCTGGGGAGCGCACTCGCCATGGACAAGGACGTGGCGAAGCGACTCTTCCGCGACGCCAAGATCCCCACACCGCCCTGGTGCGTCTGGCCCGCTGCGCCCGACGACATCAGCGCTGTGGGATTCCCGCTCGTGGTCAAGCCCTCCAAGGTCGGCTCTACCGTGGGACTGACGATCGTCCGACAGCCGGACCAGCTAGGGGCGGCAGTGCAGGAGGCGCTAGCATTCGACGACGAGGTGATCCTCGAGATGTACGCCACGGGCCGCGAGTTCACGGTCGGAGTGCTCGGCGACAAGGCCCTCGCCGTCGGCGAGATCATCCCGAGCCACGAGGTGTTCGACTACGAGTGCAAGTACACCCCTGGCATGACGCAAGAAATCTTTCCCGCGGACATACCGGCGACGCTGGAGGCCGAGCTCCAGAATCTCGCCCTCAGGGCGCACCGCGCCCTCAAACTGCGAGACTTCTCCCGAGCCGACTTTCGGCAGGACGCCGAGGGGACTCCCCACTGCCTGGAAGTCAACACCCTGCCCGGGCTTACGGCGACGAGCCTGCTGCCACAGTCGGCGGCCGCTGTCGGGATTCCCTTTGACGAGCTGTGCGACCAAATTTGCCGGCTAGTCCTCCAGCGACCGCGCGCGCGGAACAAAGTCCGCACATCGGGGATGTAGATTTAGGATATGCGCACGCACTCACCGTTCTCGCTCACCCCGTGGGTCCGCGGGCTGATCGTCGCGAACGCCGTGGTCTACCTCCTCACGATCACGGTGTTCACGGGTCCGTGGTTCTACGAGCTGTTCGCGTTCAATCCTGCGCGAGCGGGAACCCAGTTGTGGGGGTTCGTGAGCTACATGTTCGTGCATGGGGGGTTTCTCCACCTCGCGTTCAACATGCTCATGCTGTTCTTCTTCGGCCCTGCGGTCGAAGACCGGATGGGTGCGACTGCCTTCGGGCTCTACTACTTCATCTGCGGGTTGGGTGGTGCGGCATTCTCCTTTGCCGTGGGACTGTTCACTCCCGTCATGCCGTTCGTCGGGGCATCTGCGGCCGTATTCGGCGTGTCCCTCGCCTTCGCCATGCACTGGCCCGACGCGCCGATCTACGTCTTTCCGCTACCGGTACCGATCAAGGCGAAGTGGCTGGTGGTGTTCCTCGCCACCATCAACTTGGCCTCGGCCATCCTGGGCTCCGACGACGGGGTGGCACACCTGGCACATCTGGGTGGTTTCCTCTTCGGCTTCATCTACCTGGTGAGCGAGGGGGCGGTTGCACGCCGGGCGGGGGAGGCCCTCAGACGTCCACGGCCAGAGTCCGCGATCCCCAAGGCGCGGCGACGCGAGGCGCAGAACGCGGAACCCCCGGTGGCGACCCCGCCGCAGGAGCCCTCGATCTACGACGAAGTAGACCGCGTGCTCGACAAGATCTCGGCGACGGGGCTCGACAGCCTCACGCCCGACGAGCGACGGCTGCTGGACGACGTCAGTCGACAGCTGCGCGAACACTAGCCAGACGCTGCCCATGGCGATCCGCATCTCAGTGCGCCAGGGAGATATCACGACCTACGAAGGCGACGCCATCACCAATGCCGCCAACAACTATTTGCAGCTTGGAGCCGGGGTGGCGGGGGCGATACGACGCGCCGGCGGGCCAACCATTCAGGAGGAGTGTGACCGGCACGGCCCGATCCGCGTCGGGGAGGCCGCGATCACCAGCGCAGGCAACATGGCGGTTCGCTGGGTGATTCACGCCGCCGCGATGGGTGACGAGCCGGTCTCGGAGCGGTCGATCCGCGAGAGCACGCTCGCGAGCCTCCAGTTGGCGGCCGAGAACGGCGTGAAGCGCATCGCCTTTCCGGTGCTGGGCAGCGGCGTCGGCGGCTTCGGTTTCGAGAGGGCCGCCACGCTGATGCGTGATGCGATCCGTGAGTCACCCGATGCGGAACAGATGGAAGAGATCGTTTTCTTTGGATTTCTGCCCGAGCATGCAGCTACGTTGGAACGGCTGATGGGATAGCAACTCCCCTCCTCCTGCTGGCGCTCACTGCCGGCGCGCCCCAAGACACGATGCCCGTCTACGCCCGCGCGGAGTCGCTGCTGAGCGCGGGTCGCCTCAAGGAAGCGCGCGCGCTGCTGGAATCGGCATTGCGGGCCCAGCGCGACGACCCCCGCGCACTCACCCTGCTAGGGCGCGTGCACCTGGCGTGGCCCGTCATCGGCCGGCTCAAGGCATGGCGGCTCTTCGAGCAGGCGGCCAGGCTCGACCCGAGCACCCCCGAGCCACGCTACTGGCAGGCCCAGGTGGGCTTGCATCTGGGCGGCGCCGACGGCGAGCGCATGATTCGGGACGCGCTGTATCACAGCTGGGAGCTGGATCCCGCCTACCGCGACACCTGGGATATCTGGCAGCAGATCTACCGCAACAAGGGCCACATTCGTCGAGCTGTCTCGATACTGTCGCGGCATGCCGGCAACGCCAAAGCCGATCTTCGCCGAGCGCACCTCCTCATTGAACTAGGGGAGAACGATGCGGCAGAAGCGATTCTCGCGGACCTCATCGCCGCCGGGCGCGACGATGCGTCGGTGTGGGCCCTCCGGGCGCAGGGAGCGCTCGAGGCCGGCGACACGGCAGTCGGGCTAGCCCACTACGAGCGTGCGCTGGCGCGGTCCGGCGACGACCCGTTGCGCTTGCTTTGGAAACAAGTCGAACCCATCGCCTCGCCGGAAGAGGACAGCGTCTACGCCGCAACCCCGTCGTCAGAGCGCGAGGGTTTCTTCCAGGCATTCTGGGCGCGCCGCGAGCCCGACCTGACCACCGCGCCCAACGAGCGGATTGTGGAGCATTTCACGCGGCTGCGGCGCGCGCGGCACTTGTACCGGTTGCTCCACCCCCAGTCGATTTTCCATCGATCGCCGGAGCGGCGCACACTCGTTGCAGTGATGGCGCCGAGAGTCCTGAAGGCGGTGAGGGAATTCAGCCATCCGCTGGCGGGTCCGGTGCCCGGCCGCTCTAGGTTCGAGGACGAGATCCAGGCAGCCGGGCTGGGAGTGGACGTACGGGATGTCCCCGAACCTGACTCGCTCACGCGGTACCGCCGCCTCGGCTTCGACGGTCGCGGGCTGCTGTACCTGAGATTCGGCGAGCCCAGACACCGACTCGTCGATATCGGCAACGTCGAAGTGTGGGAGTACGTCGTGCATGGCCAGCCCGTGGCCATCACGCTCGCACGGGCGTCCATCGCCGCGCGGTTCGGGGAGACGGGAGCTCTCTCCGGCGGCGACGTCGTCATCTTCCCCACCAGCAAGGTTGAGCTGCACAACAGCGCCGTCATGCTCGAGCGTGACGAGACGTCGATCGAGGCCGAGCTCGAGGTGCGGGCATGGGTCGCAGCCTTTCGGGGTGAGCGCCCAGGTGAACACCTAGTTTACATGCGCGCCACCCCCGATAGCGGCGTTGCAGCAGCCTGGGACGCGAGCTGGACCGAGCTGGCACGTGATCGGGGTACGGGCCCTCATATCTTCCGCCTCGCAGCAGGCGAGTATCACCTTGGCCTGGACGTCCGCTCCGGCGACCGCCTCGGCCGCTTGCGGGGTGAGTACTCGGTGCCGTCGCTGTGGACCAGCCAACTGGCGGTTTCCAGCATTCTCGCCGGTGTGACTGCCGACACGGCATTCGGCCGGGATGACATCGCGGCCGCAATGCCGGGAGACCTTCGCCTGCCAGCAGGATCCCCGTTGGCTCTCTACGCCGAGATCTACGACCTCCCGGCGAACGCGGACGGCATGGCGACGTACGAGGTCCGCTACGCATTCGAGCCCGTTGGCCGCGGTCGTGCCGTGGCGTTGTCGTTCGTGCGCCAGGTCCGAGCGGCACCGAGCGTTGCGGAGCGGATCGTTGTTCAGCCCGGTGACGTGCCGCCCGGACGCTATCGAATCGTCGTGACGGTCCGCGACCGCATCATAGGGCGGGAGGTGCAGTCCACGCTGCTCAATTTCGAACTGCGTTGAGCGAGGGACTTGTCAGCATGCGGGAGGCCTCCCAGATTGGGCACGCCTCCATGCTCATCAACCTCGTTCCGGAATTTCTCGCCGCGCTCAAGGCACCGGACCCATTGGAGGCGTATCGCCGCTACCTCGAAGACCATCGACCCGCCCTCTCCGCATACTGGCACAACTACATCCTCGACCTGGACGGTCCGCACGCGGAGCCGGTAATGGAGCGCGCCCTCGCTGCGGACCGCCGCGACCTGCATGCTTTGCTACAAGCTCACGACCTTGCGACGATGGCCGAAGACACTATCCGGCGGTGCGAGGATACGTTCGAAATCGACCGGCAGTTCGACGTTTACCTCATGGTCGGTGTGGGCGGCGCAAATGCCGGCGAGCTCGTGGTGGGCGGGCGCGGCATCGCATTCATCTGCCTCGAGCACTTCACCGGACGGCCCAACCACGAGTCACTGGGCTTGGGTCTCCAACCGGAGTTGATCCCGCTGTGGATCGCGCATGAAGTGGCCCACACCGTTCGATATACCTCCCCCCGCAGCGAGAGCGAGCTCGCCCGGATCGTGGAGGAGATGAACGGATCGTACGACTATTGGGAAGCCGGTAGTCGGGCGACGCTCGGGGAACTGATGGTCAACGAGGGTCTGGCCGTGGCGGCGTCGCGCAAGGTGGCACTCGGCTTCGAGTTGTGGGACTACCTCGGGTACGCGCGGCAACAGTATCGCCGGTTGCGACAGCTCGAGGCGTTCCTCGTGCGCGCTCTTGAGGACGACCTTGGCAAGCGCGGCCTAGGCTATCGGCTGCGATACCTGTCGGGGGGCGTGCCGGCCGCCCAGCGGCTCGTGGAGGGCCGCGTGATACCCGAGCGTTCCGGCTATTATCTTGGTTACAGGATGGTGGAAGCCGCTGTGGCTGAGCGGGGGATCGCTCAGGCCCTGCGAATCAACACCGATGAGTGCCTCAGAATTGACCGCCAGTCGAGGGGGGTGCAGACCGCGTGAAGAAGACCCCGTCAAAGCGATCCGCAAAAGCCGCCGGAAAAGCGCAGACGACGCCCGTGCCAGAGCGCCGCAAGAGACGCGCGCTGCGGGAGGTGCTCGACGAACTCGTAGAGTACGTGCGCGAACTGTCGCGCACCGTACCGAACATGAGACCGTCCGAAATGGAGTACGCGCAGGAGCGCTTGGAGTGGTTGGCAGACGAGGTGTGGCGGCTCGTGCTCGAGGGCGGAGGTGACTTGAACGGCGGGATAGCGAGAGGCAGCGGCGGGAGAGACAGCCGGTCCGGCATCCCCGGCACCTGATTATCGGCGACTACTTCCCCACGCAGAAGGTGGCGAACACCCGATCCAACAGATCGTCCGTGGTCACCACCCCGATGAGGTCTTCCAACGCTGTCACGGCGGCCCGCAGGTGAGTGGCCGCTATGACAACTTCAACCCCCGACCCCCGCACTCTCTCGAACTCCGTCACCTCTTGAAACGCACGCTCTAGTGCCAGCCGGTGCCGCTCCCGTGTCAGCAGCGGCCCCACATCGCCTCGCCCCGCCAGCTTGGTGAACCCGTGCTCAGCGAGCCGCTCCCGCAACGCGACTAGCCCTTCCCCCGTCTCCACCGACACCAGGACATCACCCTCAGCCGACCTGGCTCCCCCCGAAACCCCTTTCAACAGGTCCGCCTTCGTCCTCACCATCAGCACCGGTGCCGAGACTTCGGCGAGAAACACCTGCTCCTCACCCGTCAGTGCGCGCTCCGCTTCGGCGCAGAAGACCACGACATCCGCGGCGTCGAGATACCTGCGGCTCACTTCGACGCCGATCCGTTCCACGACGTCCTCACTGCGGCGCAGACCTGCCGTGTCGATGAGCCGGAATGGAAACCCCTTGCAGGTGACGGGCGCCTCAATGGCATCACGGGTGGTGCCGGGGATGTGAGTCACGATCGCCCGCTCGTTACCGAGCAGGGCGTTGAACAGCGAGGATTTGCCGGCGTTCGGCCTTCCAGCGATGACCGCAAGGGCCCCTTCCCGGAGCCGCTCGCCTTCAGCGGCAGTCCCGCGCAAGTCCTCCAGTGAAGCACGCAGCGCGGCGATCGCCCCTTCGATGCGCGCCGGCGGCACCGGCCCGCTGTCCTCCTCCGGGAAGTCGATCTCGTAACAGACCAAAGCCTCCAGCTCCAGGATCTGATCCCGGAGCTGCCCAATCCGGCCCGAGAGTCCACGGTCGAGTTGACCAAGCGCCGCCTGGCGTTGCGCCGGTGCCGTGGCGTCGATGAGATCACCCACCGCTTCTGCCTGAAGCAAGTCCAGCTTGCCGTTGGCAAGGGCGCGACGAGTGAACTCTCCCGGCTCAGCCACCCGTGCACCTGCGGCCAGCAGCGCACCCAGGACCTCTGCCGGCACCAGCAGCCCGCCGTGCGTCGATATCTCCACCATGTCTTCGCCGGTGTAGGACGACGGCGCCCGGTAGGCCACGTACAGTACTTCGTCCAGCAGCTCGCCCCGGGCGGCATGGATGGCCTTGGAGAGACGGGCCGTGCGCCACGGCTCCCGGCGAAACGCCGGCAACACGGCCGCCGCCACGTCATGTGCGGCTCGGCCGGAGACCCTGATCAGCGCAATACCGGAACGGCCCGGTGGGGTGGCGAGGGCGGCAATGACGTCGGAGAGCATGGCACCGGGCCTAGTCCCTACTTCCCGACCCGCTTCATGCGCTCTTTGGCGATCAGCCACTGCTGCGGGATGCTCGCGATGTTGCTCACGGCGTAGTAGAGGTTGAGGCCTGCCGATAGCCTGAGAAAGATGAAAGTCAGAAACGCGGGCATGACGTACAACATCATCTTCGCCTGTGGGTTCGGCGGCACACCGCGCTGCCCAAGCTTCGTGACCGCAAACATCGAGAGACCCATGAGGATCGGGATGATGAAGTAGGGGTCCGCCCGGGACAGGTCAGGCAACCACAGGAACGGCACACCGCGGAACTCGATCGTCTCCCGGAACACAAAGAACAACGCAAACAGCACCGGCATCGGAATCAGCATCGGCACGCACCCGCCCAGAGGGTTCACGCCATGTTGCCGGTACAGCTTCATGACCTCCTGCTGCATCCGCTGCGGGTCCTGCTTGTAGCGCTCCTGAACGGCCTTGAGTTCCGGCTGGATCGCCTGCATCGCCACGCTGGAACGCATGGCTTTCTGGTTGAGGGGCCACAGCAGCACGCGCACGGCGAGACCGAAGAGAATCAGCACCCATCCGTATTCCAGACTCAGCGTCTGGTGCATCCACAGCAAGACGATGACGATGAGATTGGCGAACGGGCGGATGATGGGCCGGAAGATCCAGCCGTAGGGGTTGATGTCCTCGAGGTCGTGCCCGATGCGCTTCAGGCGCTGGAACTCCTGGGGGCCGAGGTAGGTCGAGAAGCTGAACTCACCGCCGGGCACCGGCAACGAGGCCACTACGTCTGCACGCACGGCGTGCCGGCCGACACGCTCTCTGCCCGTGGCCACGGCACCGCCGAACCGAGCCTGATTCTCGCCAATCGCCAGCACCGCTGCGACGAAGTATTTCGACTTGACGGCCACCCACTCGAACGGCCCAGCCAGGTCCCGCCGTTCTCCCGGATCGAGCGAGCGAAACGTCACGCTTTCGGTCTTGCCAGCCTTGGTGACCACCGAGTACGACCGGAAATCCAACGCGCTGTCCGCTTCCACCAGGGCCAGTCGCGGCCCGAGGCTCACCAACATGAGCCCACTCGTCTCGAGACCCTCGATGCGCCCCACCACATCGAACACGTAGCTGTCCGGACGGAACGTATAGACCAGCCGCACAGTGATGGGGCCTCGCTGCGCCACCCACTCCAGGACGGCACCATCCGGGGTCACCGTGAGCTCCGTATCGGACGGCTCGAAGGACCAGTCCGCCAGCGGCACCGTGTCGTTGCCGACGACTAGGTGGTACGCCAGGAACTGGGACTCGTTGGGGATGATGTGCGCCCAGCCGGTGTCCCCCGGGGCAAAGGTGCGGTACTCCTTCAGCACGCCACGCACCAGGCGGGCACCTCGGGTTGAGAACGCGAGTCGATACAGGCGGGTGTCGACCGTGATCTCACGGTGGACCGTAGTGTCGGCTGGTGTGACGGCCGTGGGGAGGGGAGGCACCACCGTGGGGACTGGCGGTGAGACCCTTGCCGTCTCCGCCGGCTGGGGCTCCCGAGTCACCAGCGACTCGGCTGGGACACCTGATGGCTGTTGCGGACGCCTAGGCGGTGACAGGATCGCCGGCAAANNCGACGGTCCATCAGCTACGTGTCACGGGACGGGATCAAAGCCACCCGGGTGAAACGGGTGGCAGCGTAGGATGCGCCTCGCCCCAAGCCAGCAGCCCCGCAGCACCCCATAGCGCCGCACGGCTTCCAGCGCGTACGTCGAGCACGTGGGAGCGAAGCGACAGGGAGAGGGCAGCGGTGAGGCCGCCACCTGGTAGACGCGGATAAGGGTCGTGACCGCATACCGCGGCCAGCGCATCACGTTGAAAGCGAACGCACCCATTGCTCGATGTCCGAGGCGAGCCCCCGACGGTCTGATTGATAGGCGGCGGCGCGCGGGCGAATCACCAGATCAAGGGGCGGGAGGGTCGGCAAGACGCTGCGCCGGGCAATCTCCCGGAGCTGGCGGCGCAAACGATTGCGGTGCACCACGGAACGGCCGTACCGCGGCACGACAAGACCGAGCCGCGGGTGACCCACCTCGTTGGCACGCCAGGAGATGTCCAGCCTGGGGGTGCGGCGGTGACGTCCCGTACGCAACACCGCCGTCATATCTGATCTGCGCGTCAGGCGCCACCTCCGAGGCAGGCCCTCGGGCTTCAACGCCCTCCGTGCTTCGAAGGCACCGCAGCAGCGAGACGCTTCCGTCCCTTCTTACGCCTCCGGCTCAGCACCGCGCGACCCCAACGGGTACGCATCCGTGCTCGAAAGCCATGCTTGTTCTTCCGTCGTCGGTTGCGCGGTTGATACGTGCGTTTCATTGCCGCTAAAAGCCCCTACAATGGCGGCCCGAAAGCTAGCGGTGCAACGCGGACGGGGTCAAGGTTGACTTTTCCACAACCGAGTAATACCATCGTGTGCCCTATCGAACCCCCCACCATCGTCCGCAACCGTAGATGGAGCTGTCAGCTCAGCAAGCGTGGACCCGTCTATTGGACGCGGCGCGCAGCAAGCTTCCAGACCCGACCGTACGGACCTGGCTTGATCCGGTAGAGCCGATCGCCTTGGAGGGAAGCCGCCTCATCCTGGGTGCGCCGGACCAGTTCGCCGTGGAATGGAATGAATCCAAACACGCGTCCTTGCTCACGCGGCTCGCCGATGAGCAGCTCGGCTCGCCACTGGAGGTTGTCTTCCAGGTACAGGAAGAGAGGACGAAGCGGCCACAGATGGACTTCTTCGTGGCGCCTACGGTGGGCGAGAGCCTCCCCCGAAGGCGGGCCACGCGGCCGCTGAACGAACGCTACTCATTCAAGACTTTCGTTGTCGGAAAATCCAACGAGCTCGCCAGCGCCGCGGCCCATGCCGTGGCGGAAGCTCCCGGCAAGACCTACAACCCGCTGTTTATCTACGGTGCGACGGGTCTCGGGAAGACGCACCTCATGCAGGCAATCGCCCACGCGGTGCTGGAGCGCATTCCCGAAATCCGCGCCGTCTACATGGGTGCCGAGCAGTTCATCAACGACGTCATCGAGAGCATCCACAGCCGCACGATGGTGGAGTTCCGGAAACAATACCGCACCGCGGTGGACATCTTCCTGGTCGACGACGTGCACTTCCTGGAAGGGAAGGAGATGACCCAGGAAGAGTTCTTCCACACCTTCAACGCACTGCATGAGGCAGGGAAGCAGATCGTCCTCACCTCGGACCGCCCCCCCAAAGACATACCGGGGCTCGAGTCACGCCTGGTGAGCCGCTTCGAGTGGGGCATGGTGGCAGACATCGGCCAGCCGGATCTCGAGCACCGCATCGCCATCCTGCGCAAGAAAGCCGAGCAGGATCACCTGGAGCTCACCATCCCGGACGATGTGCTGCGGTTCATTGCCGAGCATGTGCGCAGCTCGGTGCGGGAACTCGAGGGATGCATCATCAAGCTCCTGCTGTACGCGTCCCTCAAGCACCGGGAAGTCACCATCGACCTCGCGCGGGAGGCCCTGGCTGATAAGATCAGGCAGGACCTGGGCGCGACCGCAGGGATGCTGGCGCCGCTCCCGAGCGTGGACCGGGTTCAAGAGGTGGTGGCGCGCCGCTGGGGCGTCACACCTGAGGGGCTGCGCTCGAAGGCCCGGACCAAGACGCTCACCGTACCCCGGCAAGTGGCGATGTTCCTGGCGCGGGAACTCCTCGGCATGCAGCTCGTGGAGATTGGCCAGGCCTTTGGCGGTCGCGACCACTCCACCGTCATCCACAGCCTCGACAAAGTGCAGCGGGACATGGCGGCCGACCGCAAGTTCCGCGACCGCGTGGAGCACGCGCGCCGCGAACTAGCGGTGGTCACGTAGATACGCTGTGGAGGGACCTGTGGATGGCAGGGAGTTGGCGGGGAAAGGCAAACGGCCATTCACGTGCGATCCACACCTGACCACAGCAACCCACATCGTGCCTGGGTCGGAAACGGACCCGCAGGAAAGCTTTGCGAGATCCTTCAAGGTTTCCAGGTACCCTACTAGCACTACTAGTTAGTAATCAGTAATGTACCAGTAGTCTTAGTTTCCACCCGGACAGGGAACAGTAATGAAGTTCACAATCACGCGGGAGCGTCTACAGGAAGGTCTTGTGGCGGTCGCGGCGTGTGTGCCGACCAAGACCACCCTTCCCGTGCTATCCAATATCCTGCTGGAAGCGACTGCCGAGGGAGTGCGTCTCTCGGGCACGGACCTGGACATCGCCGTGAGCACTGTGGTGCCGGCAGAGGTGGACAGCGAGGGGGCCGTCACGGTACCGGCCAAGAAACTGGTGGAGATCGTTCGGGAGCTGCCGAGCGCCGCGATCCGGGTGACTAGCGCAGGTGAGCAGCGGGTGCATCTTGAGTGCGGGCGGTCCCGGTTCAAGCTGCTCGGCATTCCGCGAGAGGAGTTCCCCAGCTTCCCGCCGGTGAGCTTCGCGGACAGCTGGACCCTCACGTCCAGTGACCTTCAGAAGCTGATCAACCACGTTAGCTTCGCAGCCTCGACTGAAGAGAGCCGCCCGATTCTCAACGGCGTACTGTGGGAACTGCGGGAGGATCGCATGCGCATGGTGGCCACGAACGGCCACCGCCTGGCGAGGATGGACGTGCCGGTCTCTGGGGGCGACGCCACTGCGGACCTCATCGTGCCGCCGAAAGCGCTCGATCAGGTGCGTCGCCTGTTCGGCCCTTCCGACGAGCTCGAGGTGGCGAAGAGTGACAACCACCTGGGATTCCGCACTGGCTCCACCCTCGTCTTTACGCGGTTGATCGAAGGGCCGTACCCCAACTACGACCAGGTGATTCCCCGGGATAACGATAGAGCCTGCACCGTAGAGAAAGACGCGGTGGCGGCGGCGCTGCGTCGCGTCGGGGTAGTGGCCAGCGACCAGACGCACCGCGTCCGTCTCGAGTTCAGTGGCGGCACCCTGAGACTCAGTGTCAGTACGCCAGACCTCGGAGAGGCCCAGGATGAGGTCGCTGTAGCCTACGAGGGCGAAACCCTCGCGATCGGGTTCAACGCGAACTACCTGCTGGAGATCCTCAAGTACATGCCCACCGATGAGGTGCGGCTCACCTTCAAGGCGCCCGAACGGGCCGCCACGGTGGAGCCCGTCGGGTGGGATGATCCCGCTTCGTACCTCTGTTTGGTGATGCCGTTGCGCTTGGTCGATTGACCAGCGTGCCTAGCGGAGCACACCAGTCGGGCGGCGGGAGGCGACGCCAGTCAGACTGAAGCGACTCAAGTGCGCTGAGGATGTCGTCGTCGGTATCCCCGTAACGAGTAGGATGCCGCGGTCGCTCCTGCCCACGCTGATACCCACTGTCCAGCCGTCGATCTTGAGATTGCTACCGAAGTCCAGCGCGGTGACCAGGGCGAGGGGCACGCGGCTGCCGGTGGAGACTTGCGCGCCGGCACGGTAGGTCGCGTCGTATCCTGATGCGGTGAGACGCTCAGCGAAGTGGGCCTCGGCCGCGAGTTCCACCCGGTTCGCCACTGGGAGCCACCCGAGCCCGACCGCGCCCACCAGTGGTGCCACGGAGTCCCTCAGCGTGGGGCGACCGATGTTGCGCAGGGTTGCGGCAACGCTCAGCGACCGTGCCAAGCGGTAGGTGACCCCTAAGTCTCCGCCCTGGTCCGTCACGCCGCCGCGGTATAGGGTGAAGGCCCCGCCAATGGCCCCCCCGCGGAACGGTAGGCTGGCCCCGAGGCGAAACGCCTCCGCTGCGCCCTCGGGTAGACGATCCCGCTGATAGCCCAGGGAGATGCCGCGGGAGTTGAGTGCCAGCGTCCATTGCCCGAGGCGAAGGTCCCCGTCAACCGGTCGGTCCAGGGCGAACTCAGCCATGACCGAGGCCTCCCTCACGACGCCCAGTCCCGCCGGATTGAGCCATGTCGCCCGGGTGCCGCTCACGAGGGCGATGAAGAGATAGTCGCCGGACCGCGGACGAACCGCCTGTCCGGCGACCGGGTGAGCGTACAGTGCTGCCGCCGTAAGCGCGACGGCCAGGGTACGGGTCAAACTAGCGAACGACGGTGAGCGTATCGAACTTGATCCGTGTGATGGGGATCGACATGCCCATAGCCGCCACTAGAGCCGTGGAGTTGGAGGTGTCGGCCGCAGTCCCGCCGAGGTACCGGCCATCTTCGGCGAGATACCGGTGTTCATGCCTGATCCCCGTGCCCTCGATGGTGATGTCCATGCCCCCCTGGGTTCCACCGCCTGACAGCGTGTAGTCGGCCACCGACGCCACGTGGAGGGCTCGCCCTTCGGTATGCTCGATCCAGCCGACTGCTTCGTGCCGATTGACGGTTTTGACCTGGATCTCGAGCAGGCCAGCGCGGGTCGTGGACTCCAGCGAATCGGTCCAGCTCTGTCCTGCGGCAACGCCCTCTGGCGGAATCCGCGGGAAGAAATACCGGAATCCGGTGGCGAGCTGCTGCACCAGTGAAATGGTGGTGTCGCCTCCCTCGAAGGCCATGATTTCACCCTCGGGCGAGAGGAAGCCAGTGAACGTCGTGCCAGCCGCCTCTTGCGCGTCGGTCGCCGAGAACCCGGCGCCGGCTCCGGACACGTAGGCGTAGGGCACCGAGTCCAGAGTCATGGTCAGTCGTGCGGCCTCTCCGCTCTGGACGGCCGTCGTAGTCAGGTAGTAGCGCAGGCTGAACTCGGAAGCGGTCCGCTGGCCGCTGATCTCCTGTTCCGACCGGCCGTGGGAACTACCCTGATAGGTGACTGCAAACTGGCTGTAGGAGAAACGCTCAGGTTCCGCGGTGGGCGGTGGTGTAGCCCCACCACCTGTACCCGCTGTCCCACATGCAGCGAGCAGCGCGGCAGCAGCCGCCACCAGAGGGACGCTGGGGCGGCGAGCACCTCCGTGTCCGGGTGTGAAAGCGCTCATTCCTTTGCCTCTTGTCTTGTCAAGAGTTCTTCTTTTGTGCGTCCAAACACGGCGACCATCTCGCCAGCGTGTGCCGCAACCTGCAGCAGTTTCCAGCCCTTCCGACGCATATCAGCCCGCCAACCGATCAGCCGCTGCCACCGTTCGGCGGTGGTGCGAAAGACCCGGAGCTCAGCAACCTCCTCCCAGTCGAGGGGGTAGGGGCGCTCTGCTAGATCTCCCGAGTCTGCTTTGGCCACAGGTAATAGGGGTTAGTTGTCAGGCTGCGGAATGATATGCCAGGCTGGTGATGGGGGCCAGGGGTGGTGGAGCCGTAAGCCGAGTTCTGTTCGGCGCGCGGCGCCGGACGGTCATCAATCTGGGATGACGGTCACCCGCCATCTCGTGCGGCCTACCCGCGGCTTAGGCGGCCCGGGCCGGGCCTCGCCGCCTATTTGGCCTTGCTCCGACTGGGGGTTGCCGTGCCGCGACTGTCACCAGTCGCGCGGTGGGCTCTTACCCCACCGTTTCACCCTTACCTGCCCTGCGGCAGGCGGTCTGTTCTCTGTGGCCCTTTCCGTCGCCTTCCGGCGCCCAGGCGTTACCTGGCAGTCTGCCCTATGGAGCTCGGACTTTCCTCGACCCGCCAAACGGCGGGCCGCGACCGTCGCACTCCACCACCCCACACAAAGATAGCGCTCCAATTCGCTGCACCATAGGTCACCGGCGGTTGTGACTGGGCGCAGCGCCGTTGAGAACGAGTTGAGCACGGCGCGCGATCCTCTGGTGACCGCTAGCGGAGGGATGGATGGAAGCGATGCCGGGCCGCGCACTGGTTGCGACGGTCATTGAGCCGAAAGAGCGACCCCGGTTTGACACGGCAGCGGGCGGCCGGTTCGCCGCGTACCACGCCAGCACACTGGGGGACGCCATCCGAGTGGTGAGGGAACGGCCGGTGAACGCCGTGCTCCTGTCCCCCCGATGCATCGCATCGGATCAACTGGCCGGTGTTGCCACCCTGGTGAGCGGATTCCCAACGGTCCCCACCGTGGCAGTAGTGTCGCGCCACGACGCCACGTCGAGCCGGCGGCTGCTGCAGCTGGGCGCCTACGGTGTGAGAAAGATGGTAGACCTCAGTGATCGGGGAGGGTGGCAAGCACTCCGGGCCATCGTGGCTCACCCCGCTACCCCCACCACGGCAAGGATGCTTGCAGCGATCCTTCCCGCCCTGGGTGAGTGCACGCACGATTGCCGACGCTTCTTCGGATTGCTGGTGCGGCTTGCTCCTAGCGTCAGCACGGTGCGCACCCTGGCGCGCACCGTGGGTGCGGGCGCCAGCACGTTCATGTCTCGATTTTTCCGCGCCAGGGTCCCATCACCCAAGCGCTACCTCGTGGCCACCCGCCTGGTGCACGCCGCAGGCCTGCTCGATGCCCGCGGTCTGTCTATCGCAGACGTCGCCTACCGCCTGGAATACTCGTCCCCCCAAAGCTTTGGCAGGCACCTCCGGACCGTGCTCGGGATGACCGCCGGCGAGTTCCGACGGCGCTATCCCTTCAGCGTAGCGCTGGATGAGTTCATTTCGCGCCTGATCGTTCCTTTCCAGCCCAGATTCCGCACCTTTCGTCCCCTTGAGCAAGGGGTGGGCGCACTCGGACAGTCGTGGTGACGGATGACGCCGGATGGGACCTTCAGGCGCGAGGTCCCTCGTCCCCGCAGGGCTGGTTCACTGCCGGCGCGGAACCGGTGCTGGAGAATCGGGCCACGCTGGCCCGCAGGCGCCCGGCGAGTTCCGTGAGCTGCCGGCCGAGTTGATTGAGGTTGTCCATTGCCGAGATCTGGGCCGCCACGCTGCGAGCGGCGCCGTCAGCTCCGGCGCTAGATGTAACACTTAGCTCCGCCAACCGAGACATCTGCTCGGCGAGCACGCCCATGCGCTCAGCCTGGGCCCGGGAGACCTCGCTAGTGGTCGTGACGAGTTCCGCCGCCTGGACCGCCCCCGCGTGAATGTCCTCGAGGGCGCTTCGCGCTTCCGCAGCTACTGCCCCCACATCGCGCACCCGCTCTGACCCAGCCGCCATCGCACTGCCGACGGCATCAATCCGGCTTCGGACTTCGGTGATCACGTCGGCCATGTCGCGGGCAGCACGCGCCCCTTCACCCGCCAGGGCACGCACCTCCTCAGACACGGCGGCGAATCCTTCGCCGTGCTCTTCGGCTCGGGCTGCCTCGACGGCAGCGTTGAGCGCCAGGAGGCGGGTCCGCCGAGCGATCTTCGCGACGGTCTGTGCAAATACCGCAACCCGTTCCGAGAGCCCGCTCAACTCCTCGATGATGGCCGCAGTGGTCCGCACATCATCGCCGATCGCCGTGAGCGTCTCACTGGCGTGCACGACCCGAGCCCGCCCCCGATCTGCCGCCTCAACCAGTCGCCGCACATCGGTCTCCTGGATCTCCGCCCGGGCCCGCAGGCCGTCCGCTTCCTGGGCGGCGGTCACTCCCTCCTCACGGCCGGTGTCAGCAATGTCGCGTTGCTCGCTGAGCCCGCGGGCAAGCTCTGCGGCTGTTGCCGCCACCCCCTGGCTCGACGTGAGCCCCTCGCCAGCACAGTCCGCTAGGACCCTCGCGCAAGCCGCTACCTCGTCGGCCTCACGCCGGACCTCGGAAATGGCTACCGCCGTCTGCTCCAGCAGCCGGTTGAGGGACTTCTCCAGGTATCCGAGTTCATCGGCGTGGTCGGCGTGCGCCCGGACCCACAGGTCACCCTGCTCTGCCTGCCCCACAACAGCTCGGGTCGCCCGAAGGCGTCGCGCCAGGGTCGCGGGTACGTGTCTCACGGCAACGGCGACGGCGGCGAAGACCGCAGCCTCGACGTACACCCCGGAGGGAAGGTCGAGAATGCCTCGCTGCCCGTCAGCGAACACCCATCCATGGATGCCCGCTGCGGCCAGATACGTGAGTGCCCCAAGGAGTATCAGGAGGGCCGCGACTCGTTGGCTCTGGTCGAGGCTGTACGGCAGGACAGCGAGGTAAAAGCCGGCGATGAGGCCGCCCGGACCGTAGAGTGCGACCAGTGAGGCCACCAGCGCCATGTCGAACAGCGCCATCCCGTAGATGTACCAGCGGCGGTACCACCCCCGGCTCAACAGCGTCCCGAGGGCCAGGTTGATGGCTAGGGCCCCCGCCAGCACCGCCACGATGGTGGGAACCGAGGCCGGGACGTGTCCCGACACTCGACCGAAGGCCAGCAGCGCCCCGCCGGCAGCGATGATCCCCCACCGGCGACCGAGGCTGTGCCGCAGACTTTCGAGATTCTCGAGGTGCTGCTCTACAATGCCTTCGTCCTCGCTCCTCCCGCGCGTCTGCTCCCCCAGGGAGGCCGGGTGCTTCTCCACGCGGCCGCTGGCCGCGCTGCCGCCGCCTGCCTCACCGAGTGGCATCGGGGAGCTGCGGGGGGAGCCCGAGATCCCGGAGCGATAGGAGTGCCTGCAGGGAGTACCCTGCGGCTTCGATGGCCTCGCGCCCCCCCTCCTCGCGGTCGACAATCGCCAGGACGCCCAACACGTGGCTCTTGGCGCGGGTCACAGCCTTGATGGCCTTCAATGCCGATGCACCCGTTGTCACGACGTCTTCAACCACCACGACCGACGCTCCCTCTCGCAAGCAGCCCTCGATCGGCTGACCGGTTCCGTGCCCTTTCGGCTCTTTGCGCACTGTGAACGCGTCCAGTTCCGGCGGGGCGCGCCGGCTTGCCAGCGCGATGGCATGAGCAACGGGGTCGGCGCCCAGGGTCAGCCCCCCGACGTAGGCTGGCCACCACCCGGCCGCCCGAATGGCACGGAGCCCCAAGTCGCCTATCAACTCCAGGCCCTGAGCGGACATAGTCGCCCGCCTCGCGTCGATGTAGTACGAGGAGCGGCGACCGGAGGCGAGCTTGAACGAGCCGATTTGTACGGATCGAGTCTTGATGAGTTCAGCGAGTTCGGCGGAAGGGCCCTCGCGACTGGTGCTCATGGAGCCAAGCTCTAGGCCTTATCGGAGTAGTAGTTGCTACAACTACTAATTTCCGGATCCACGTCGACCACCGAGGATGGATTTCAGTTTGTTGACCAAGCCGCCACCCTCGTCGGCACTTCTGGGTACGCTGCCCCCGCCGGTGACCGCCTGTTGCAGCTGCTCGGCGAACTGCACCACGCTGCCCTGGCGGTCGCCCGGGTTCCGTGACAACGCCCGCATCACCACGTGTTCGACAGCAACCGGGAAGGCCAGCCCCTTGACTGCCTGGTTCAACGGCGTGGGTGGCTGAGTGAGCAGCTGCTGGAACAGCTCCCGCGGGGACTTGCCGGTGTAGGGATGGCGCCCCGTCAACAGGTAGTAGGTGATGGTGGCCATGCTGTAGGTATCGGCAGCTTCATTCACCAACTCGCCCGACAGCGCTTCCGGGGCGACGTAATTCAAGGTGCCCACGAAGAACCCGGTCCTGGTGAGCCGCTCTGCGGCATCGAGCTGTGAGTCACGTGCGATACCGAAGTCCAGCAGCTTCGCGCTTCGGCTGGCTGGGTTGTAGGCAATGTTCTCGGGCTTGAGATCGCGGTGGATGATTCCGACGCTGTGGGCCGCTTGGATGCCCGCCGCCAGCTGCGTAACTATGTGCGCGGTGAGTTCGGGAGCCAGGCGCCCGGAGCGGTGTACGAATGCGGAGAGGGCCTCACCGTCGGCCCACTCCAGGGCGAGGTAGTGAAGCCCGTCTTCCTCGCCGTAGTCGTAGGTGCGCACAACGGCAGGATGCTGCACGCGGGAGTGGTAGCCTGCCTCTCGCAGGAACCGCTTGACGGCCGTCGCATCCGTGCGCATGCGTTCCCGTAGGACTTTCAGGGCACAGCGACCGCGCTCGGGATGTTCAGCCCGGTAGACCGTTGCGGTGCCACCCTCGCCAACGCGTTCCAGGAGTCGGTAGCCGGCGATGGCGCGACCGGCGAGATTTTCTCGGGGCATCGGTGTGGGGCGAATGTAATCTTGGTCATTGAAGCCGGGCAAGTGAGAAAGGAAGATTGGGATACCATGCGTCGTCTTCGGATCCGCTACTGGCCGCTGGCGGCAGCAGCCATGAGCAGCGGACTCCTGGCCTGCGGGCCGTGGCAGCGGGTTGGCACCGAACCCGTTGCGGATCCAAATGTCTTTGTGCCGCGCCTGTTCGACGCTCCTGGCATCTATGAAGGGATGGGGCTGTTTGCAGCACGGGATCCGTTGCCGTTCGTCGCCGGGATGCGGTTCCTCGCCGGTGCCGATCCCGACTCGACACTGGCGGTATTCGGTCTGTCGTTGGCGAACAAGTCGCTGTCGTTCCGGCGAGCCGGACCGGTATTCGAAGCTCGCTACCGCGTCGAGCTCTCGTTCCGCCGGGAGGGGCGGGTGATACGGCAGGCTTCCGCCGACGAAACGGTCCGGGTGGCAAGCTTCATGGAAACCCAGCGGTCCGATGAGAGCGTCATTTTCCAGCAGTTGGTGGCCCTACCGCCAGGACCAGTGCTCGCCGTCATCTCACTAAGGGACCGCTTCGGTACCGGCTTCAGCCGCGCCGACGGTACCGTGGTCGTGCCGCGCTTCGGCCTGGGGCCGGCGCTGTCGGGCTTGGTGCCCGTGTTCTACGGGGGAGCAAGGGCGGCTCGCGCTGAGGTCCCCGATATCGTGGTTAACCCCCGGGCCACTGCGGCGTACGGCTCCGATACCCTGACGTTCTACTTAGAGGGTTACGGAATCACGGATGGCCAGCTGGTCACCCTGCGCGCGCTGGCTCGGGAGGAGGCGGATCAGGAGGTCTGGCGTGATACGGTGACGCTTGCTGCCACTGCCACGTTGGGAGCGGTCGTGGTGAGAGTGGAGCCGGAGCAGGTTCCGGTCGGGGAGCTTCGGTTTGAAGCATTCTTCCCCGGCGGCGCAGACACGGCAAGGACGGCGGCCCTGGTCAGCTTCTCGGATCAGTGGGTGGTGGCAAACTTCGACGAGACCTTGTTCCTGCTCCGCTATTTCGGGCAGGAAGCGGCCCTCCAGCGAATGCAGGATGCCCCAGTTGAGCAGCGTCCCGAGCTGTGGAGGGCCTTCTGGCAAGCCACCGATCCCAATCCCCACACGCCGGAGCACGAGGCCCTGGACCAGTACTTCCGTCGGCTGCAGGAGGCAAACGAGCGGTTCCGGGAAGCGTCCGAGGCGGGGTGGCTCACCGACCGAGGTGAGGTGTTCATCACGTTGGGCGAGCCAGACGAGATCTTCGACTCGAGTTCGGATCTCCAGGGCCGCGGCGTGCGTTTCATTCGATGGACGTACATTGGCGAGCGCCTGACGCTCGACTTCGTGGACGAGACCGGGTTCGGTCGCTTTCGCCTGACCTCGGCGTCGCGCAGCGACTATTTGCAGGTGCTGAACCGCATACGCCGGAGCAGTTAGATCCTGAGAATCTCGTTCGTCGCCCAGCTTCTGCCGCTGGCGCTGGCCGTCTCGGTCAGCGCGGGACCGCAGGGCAGCTCTCCGGAGGGCACCCCTGGAGCCTGGCACACGGTGGAGCGTCTCCGGACCGCGGTGGGGAATGGCTCGGCGGCACCCGGCGACCTCCTTGACATGGCCCGGGCCGAACTCGCTGTCGGGCGCGCGCACAGGGCGCGCACCATTCTCGCTGAATTCCGCTCTGCAACACCCATCAACCCTGCACTTCTTCCCCTGCTCGGCGCAGTCGAGTATGCGTCCGGTAACTTCGCCGCCGCCGGCAGCATGTTCGTGGAGGCAGGCCGGTTCGCTTCGGGAACCCGGAAGGGAATCCTCGCCGCACGAGCGGGTGTGGCGTTCGAGCTGGCCGGGCTGACCGATTCGGCGGCGGCGCAATACCGGCTAGCTGGCTCGGAGTTGCGGGCGATCGCCGGGTGGCTTGCGGTGCGCCAGGCTCGGGTCACTCCCCTGTCGGTGCCGGCGCTGGAGCTGCTTAGGCAGGCGCCGCCGGAGGCAGCACGGCTGGTTTCCCTTGCCCGTGCGGAGATCCTGCTGGCTGCTGGCGACACCGGCCGGGCCGTCCGCGCACTGATCAGGGGCGGTGCACCTGCATGGGCGGCGCGCCTAGCCCTCGCGATGGGCGATAGCAGTGAAGCCCGGCGCGCTGCGTACGACGCCCTCCGATCCGCTGACACCGCTGCATTCCGGGTGGGCTTGGTGCTGGCGACCACGGCGCTAGTCCCTCGGTCCAGGGAGGAATTGGTGGCGGCGGCCCGAGCGCACCGACGGGCCGGGGAGCATCAACAGAGTGTTGATCGGTTGCGCCAGGCCGTGGAGATGGGTGGAGCCTCGGCTGAGGTGTTCCTGCTGCTGGGCGACCTGGAGGCCCAGGCAGGAAGCCATATGGGCGCGATCGCGGCATACGAGGAGGCGGCGCTGTTGGGAGGCACGTACGGCGCGTTGGCCGAGTACAAGCGTGCCCAGTCGCTGCTGCGCCTCCGCCGCTCGGCTGAGGGCTACAGCAGCCTTGCCGAGTTTGCCCGTCGGCATCCACAACATCGCCTCGCGCCGGTCGCCCTGTACCTAGTGGCAGAGAGGTGCCGCAGCACGCGACGCCTAGGCGAGGCTGACAGTTTGTATCGGGAGGTGACGCAGCGCTGGCCCGGCGATCGGTATGCCGGCCGTGCCCGCCTTCGACTCGCGTCTTTGGCACTCGCCCGGCGTGACACCAGTGCGGCCATCCGGTGGTATCGCTCGGAGTTGCTGGTG